>JBCCJI010000020.1:0-72905 GCA_039027855.1 Pseudomonadota bacterium
CGGCCACCCAGCCTCCGAGGTCGACGATCTCCTGCCATGGGCCTTCAATCCCATGTCAAGCTGAGGCCAATACGGGCTCTACGCACCGCTTACGTCGATCCCGGCATAAGGCACAGTAGTGGAGCGGTCGATCTCATCTTGCATTCGGGACATCTCGCCACTCCCCTTCACCTGTTCAGAGCATCACCGTTGCACGGTCCGATCCAGCTTGCGCACGGCTCCTGACCAACCCAAGATGTGCCCGATCCAGACCGCACGCTGACACGAGATCAGCCGCACGGCAGGACGGAAGACGTCTAGGGATGCACCCAAGATATGCCCGATCCAGACCCTGCGCTGACCCACCAGCCAGCAGCCCCAACGTTGCAAAGGATGAGGCCTAAGGGACAATGCAAGATGTGCGAATTATGCAGAGGTGTATACTGTGCCTTGGGCGCGTATCGATGTGAAAATGCTCTCGCAGACCGTGCTCGATTTGGTGGGTGGGGAAAGCCTTCTGGTGGCTGATGCCCCAGAGGTTCTGATGAACCAACCAGTCGGTTTTCTGGCACCCAAGAGCGCGAAAAGCAACTGGGCGGCGAACGGAACAACAGAGATACACCACGCCATACAGTCAGCAATCGACTTCTCGTGTTGTTGGGCCGTGCCCTTTCTCGATCAGGTAAAGTCGCTCGATGACGTATTGTGGCTGTACGAGCAGCGGGATCAGTATCAGAGGGATGATCAAAGGGTCGCCATGCAACGACACTTCTACATCCAGATCGCGGCGGCGTATCTGCACCAAGGTCAGCGAGGGCGGGCGTTGGAGGTGGCGCGCCGCCACCTGGGAAGTCCCGGACTCCGGCGCCGCTACGCAGCCGTATTCCGTGAATTGACGGGCGAGTAGAGATGGGATGAACACCGTGCAATTGCAGATAAAAATCTTGGAGCATCGCCGGGCTTCAGACTCTGACATATTGGAGGCTGAGCAGTCTTTTGGTGTGAAATTTCCTGAGGACTTCAAGAGATTCATAAAGAGCTATGATGCAGCTATATTTCAGGATAATAGTCTTGATGGAGATCTAGATCTACAACTGTCTTGCTTGATCGAGATTTGTAAAATGATCGAAACAGTAAAAGACCTAGAAAGAGATTCGATATTCCCAGCGTATGCTATTCCTTTTGGTGAGGACTCGAATGGAAACTTATTCTATCTCTGGATGGGATCGGTATTTTTCTGGGACCATGAGATAGAGGAGGGCGGTGACCTGCAGGTCGCGCCCTCCTTCACAGACTTCATGCAACGCCTGATGCCATTCGACTTTACAGCCATGTTTGGCGACGATGGCATTGCGTAAAGGTCCCGGTGACAACCCCTTTGCGCGGAAACCCAGGCACATCAACTGCAGCGGGCGCGCAGGCTTAGAGGCGCGGGGACCGAGACCATCGAAAATGCTTGGGCCGAGCAATCAACCGGCGTCTTGGTGTCCGGCACCCGCGTGGAACAGAGGCGTGGCGATCTCCACGGTAGACCGCGCTTCCATCCCGTGGTCTTACTCTCCACGTCCGCGCCCGGAGAGGCGCCCATGACAGGAGAGACGCATGACCACCGATACCCCTCGCATCCTGGGATCTGGCCTCGTCGACCGGCGTGGCGTGCTGATGGGGGGCACCGCCCTCGGCCTCGCGGCCACTATGCCCGGCAGCCTGCGCGCCGCCGAGCCGCAAAAGGGCGGGCGCCTGCGCGTCGCACTGGCCGAGGGATCGACCTCCGACAGCCTCGACCCGGCGACCTATACCGACATCTACATGATCTCGGTCGGCTTCGCGACGCACTCGACACTGACCGAGATCTCGCCCGAGGGGGAGCTGGTCGGCGACGCGGCCTCGGAATGGGAGGCGAATGACGACGCCAGCGTCTGGACCTTCCGCATCCGCGAGGGCGTGACGTTCTCCTCCGGCGCCAAGGTCACGCCCGATGACGTGATCGCCTCGATCAACCACCACAGGGGCGAGGATTCGAAATCGGCGGCCAAGGACATCGTCGGCGGCATCCAGGACATCGCGACGGCGGGTAGCGATGCGGTGGCCTTCACGCTCGACGGGCCGAACGCCGATTTCCCCTATCTGATGGCGGATTATCACCTGATCATCATGCCGGCCAATGCCGACGGCACGGCCAACTGGCAGGACTACGTCGGTTCGGGCGGCTATACCCTCGACAGCTTCGAGCCGGGCGTGCGCACGGTGATGACCCGGCGCGGCGACTACTGGAAGGACGGCCGCGCCCATTTCGACGAGCTCGAAATCCTGTACGTCGCCGATGTGGTCTCGCGCCAGAACGCGGTATCCTCGGGCGAGGTCGACCTGATGAGCCGTGTCGATCTCAAGACCGCGGGCCTGATGGGCCGGCGCCCAGGCGTCAGGGTCGAGGAGGCCACGGGCTTCCTGCATTACACCGCGCCCATGCATGTGAACGCCGCGCCCTTCGACAACCCGGATCTGCGCCTGGCGATCATGCATGCGCTCGACCGGCAGGAGCTGATGGACAAGATCCTGCTCGGCCACGGGACGCTGGCGAACGATCACCCGATCGCGCCTTCGGTGCCCTTCCACAATGCCGAGCTGCCGCAGCGCACGCAGGATCTCGACAAGGCCAAGTTCCACGCCAAGAAGGCCGGCTATTCGGGCGAGGAGCTGGTGCTGGCCGCCGCCGACGCCGCCTATACCGGCGCGGTGGATGCGGGCATCCTGATGTCCGAGCATCTGTCCGCCGCGGGCATCAATATGCGCGTCAACCGCGTGCCGGCCGACGGCTATTGGTCGAACATCTGGCTGAAGGAGCCGTGGTGCGCCTGTTACTGGGGCGGCCGGCCGACCTGCGACTGGATGTTCACCCAGGCCTATAAAAGCGGGGCGAACTGGAACGACACCAAGTTCAACCATGAGCGCTTTGACAGCCTGCTGCTGCAGGGCCGGGCCGAGACCGACAACAGCCTGCGCGCGCAGATCTACGGCGAGATGCAGGAAATCCTGCACAACCAGGGCGGTGCGCTGGTCTGGGGCTTTGCCAACTACGTCTATGCGATGGCGGACAAGGTGCAGCACGGGCCGGACGTAGCCTCGAACTGGACGCTGGATGGCGGGCGTTATGTCGAGCGCTGGTGGTTCAGCTGAGGCAAACGCCTGAGACGTGCCTGAACCCCGGCGGGTCGGCGTGACCGGCCGGGGCCTGGCGGGCCTGTTCGCGGGCCTTGCCGCCGATCCCACCCTAAGGGCTCGGTTTCTCGAGACAACGGAACGGGTTCTCGAGGACTATGATCTCAGTGACGATCAACGCCGCCGCCTGATCGAGGGCGGTGATGTCATGGCGGGCCTTCTGGCCGAGGCGCATGCCGAGACGATGGTTGCAGCGGCACCCGCCGCGGCGGGCGGGCAGGGCGTCGGCGCGGCTCAGCCCAAGCAGCCGGCGCCAGCGGTGTCCGGGCCGTCAGCCGCCCCCACGCCCGAAGTGACGCTGCCACCCGAGCCGGAGCCCGATCCGCTCAATCCCTTCGCCTTCGATCCCGATGCCGTGGCGCTGGCCGCGACCGAGGCGGCGCTTAGCGGGCACGGGCAGGCAGTCACGCTCCGCTACCTGATGCGCGTCATGCTGTCGGCGGAGACCGATGCCTCGGGACAGGCGGCGCTCTCGCCGGTGGCGATGCTCGATATGCTGAGCGATGATATGCGGCCCGAGGAGCTTGCGCCCCCGGCGATGGACAAGGCGCTGCTGCCTGGCCAGCGGTTGAGCGATGCGCGCGTTGTCGTCTCGCTGCAGCCGCATCTGAGCGGGGAGCCGGGGGCCTATGCGGTCGACTGGCAGATCGCCGCGACCCCGATCCACCGCCGCGTCGCGTCGACACCGGCAACGGCCGATCATAAGATCGCGCCCTTCGCCGGTGGCGTCCATGCGGCGGGGGCCGATCGGGAGAGGCGTGCCGACGCGCTCGCGACGCTCGTCGCGGCACTCGACACCGGTCCCATTGCCCCGGGTGAGCCGCCGCCCCACCCGCCACCGGCCGCGGCGCGGCCCGACATCACCATCGCGGGCCTCGGTCTGAGGGGCCTCGACCATGTCACCGCCGAGACCGAGGCGGCGATCCGGGCGGCCCGAGAGGTGCTCTACCTCGACCCCGGTCTCGGCACCGCCGAATGGCTGGCCGCGCGCTGCGACAGGGCAACACCGCTGTTCGAGACGACCTATGCCGAGGACGCGCATCGCCTCGACGGCTATCGCGACGTGGTGCGCCGGGTGCTGGAGGCGGCGCTTGACCATGCGCCGGTCGTCTACGCGGTCGAGGGGCACCCGACAGTCGGGCTCACTTCGGTCGCGCTGATCCAGCGGGGGGCGGCCGCGCTCGGCCTCAGCCTCACGATCCAGCCGGGGATCTCGGCGCTGGATGCGCTGATCGCGGCACTTGGCATCGACCCACTGGTCGAGGGGTTGATGATGGTCGAGGCCACCGACCTGCTGCTCCGCCGCCGGCCGCTGATCCCGGACATGCCGCTGATCGTCTGGCAGGCGGGCATGGTCGAGACGGCGCTCTACAGCCCGCGCCCCTCGCGCCCCGAACGCTTTCGCCGACTGGTCGAGATGCTGCGCTTGGCCTATCCCGCCGATCATCCAGTCACCGTGTTCAACGCCGGCACGCACCCGCTTGTCGCGGACCGGGTCGATACGGTGGCACTGGAGGCGCTGGCCGAGGCGACCGACCTGATGGTGCCGAGCGTGACGCTCTACCTGCCGCCCGTCGCACCCCGCGCCATCACCGACCGCAGCTTGCTCGAGCAGCTCGACGACCCGACGCATCTGGCGCGGATCACGCGCTAGGGCGGTACGGGCCAGACGGAATCGCGGCTGGTCGCCGCGATGAGTCTTTCACGGGGACGGGCTGCCGGCACCTGCCCCTCGCCGAGGGTGCGTTGGCGATGTCGAATACTGAGTTTTGGGCTGGGGAGAAGCCGCAGGCGGCTTCTGTGCGAGCGTGTTGCGGGTGCCGGGCCGCCTCAAGGGCTAAGCGGGCTGGCGCCCGTGGCTGCGCCACCCTTGACCCGGCCCAGCATCCGCGGATCGCGCCAGGTCTACGGGCGTCTGGATTTGCTCACCCAGAGTTCTCGCTCCCGGCGGCGATCTCGGCGGCGATCTCGGCGGTGGCAGCGTCAATCCGCTTGGCCAGCGCCTCGGTTGCGCGGGCGGTGTCGGCATCGGCGGGCATGGGGTCGAGAAACCGGATAATCGCCGTGCCGGGGCCCGCCATGCGCCCGTCGCGCGACCAGAAATGGCCGGCATTGGTCGCCACCGGCACGATGGGCAGGTCGAGCTCAGCCGCGATCGCCGCAGCACCCCGGCGCCAGGGCGCTTCGACCCCCGGGCGGATCCGGGTGCCCTGGGGGTAGACCACGATCTGACCCGTCTCGGCCCCGACTGCCGCAAGCGCCTCGATCGCGCTGCGGGTGCCGCCGGGGCGCGCGCGGTCGATGGTGATGCAGCCGACCCGGCGGGTATACCAGGCGAAGACCGGCACCCGGGCAAGCTCTGCCTTCATGACAAAGCGCGCGACCGGCAGGGCCTCGAAAAGTTGGTAGACGTCAAGTTGGCTCTGGTGCTTGGCTGCGACGATGCAAGGGTAGTCCGGCACCGTGCCCTCGACCCGCACCGATACGCCGATCATCACGCGCAGCAGGCCGAAGATCGCGCGGTCATAGGCTTTCATCACCTGTCGGCCCGCCTCGGCCGAGAGCAGGGCAAGCGGTGCGCCGACAAGGCCGAAGAGACCCATCAGGACGGCCGCGATCAGCGCGAAGGCAATGTCGCGTGCCCGGCTGCCCGCGCGCGGGCGATCACGGATGATGGGTGCCTCGGTAGTGTCGGTCATGGCAGATCCTTCAGCGCCGCGCGCACGGCCAGCCGAGCCGCAACCCAGCCGATGGCGCCCGAGATGACCGCGACCGTCAACGCTAGTACCGCGGCCAGCGCCGCATCCGGTACGACGCCTGCGGGCAGGCCGGTGCCCGTGCCGCCCGAGGGAAGCAGCATGAGCGCCGCCGCCCCGACTGCCCCGCCACCGATGGCGCCGACCGCGGTGCGCGCGGCGAGCGGGCGCACGAAGACGCGGGTGATAAAGCCGCTCGACCCGCCGATCAGGCGGATCACCCGCACCGTCTCGGCATTTCCGGCAAGGCTCGCCCGGGCCGCAAGCGCCGTGACGCCGGCTGCCGTGGCGCCGACCAGCAGCACGATGCCGAGGGCGAGCGTTTCAATACCCTTGGCGGCCGCGATCATCGGGGCGCGCCAGCGCCCGTGATCGTCGTACACCGTGCCCGGCGCGGCTGCCTCGAGCGCGGCCGAGAGCGCCTGGACATCCGGCCCCGCCCCCTCGAGCGTCAGATCGACCAGCCGCGGCACCGGCAACTCGTCGATCAGCGCACCATCGCCAAGCCAGGGGGCCAGCAGGGCACGCTGCGCCTCGATGCTCAGCGCTTCGGCCGCGGCGATCCCGGCGGTCTCGTCGAGGACCGTGAGCACGCGCTGCAGGCTTGTGGGATCCGTCGCCTCCAGCCGGACGGTGGCGCTGCCGCTCAGATCAGCCTGCCACTCGGCGCTGAGCCGCCCCGCCCCGAGCCCTGCCGCGAGCCCAATGACGGCGAGGAAGGCCATCGCGCCCGCAGCGAGAAGCACCAGCGCCGAAGACCAGCCCGATGTTGGCACGATCTGCGTCACCAGCCGCCCCGCGCCCGTCTCGACAATCGCGTCGAGTGCGCCTGGTGTCGCCTCGCCCGGTGTCACTTCGCCTGGCGCCGCGTCGCCGAGGTCTGCTTTGCTGGGGTCTGCTTTCCTGGGGTCTGCCTCGTTGGCGCCTGCCTTGCCGAGGCCCGCCGCGTCATTCAGTGGTTGGTCCGGAGCTTGTGGCGCCGCGTTCTCTGATGGCATGCTCACAATGCGCCCCCGACGGCGATCCGTCCTTCGGCAAGGCGCAGTACGCGCGCCGTCACCATCGCCTTCGCCGAGCGGATCAGGCCGAGATCGTGCGTGGCGATGAGCACCGTCTTGCCGAGCCGGTTGAGCTCGACCAGCAGCTTGAGAATGCGCATCCCCATCTCGGCGTCGAGGTTTCCGGTCGGCTCGTCGGCGATGATGATGTCGGGCGCCGTGATGACCGCGCGGGCGATCGCGGCGCGCTGCTGTTCGCCGGCCGAGAGCGCGCGCGGCGCTGCGCCCGCGCGGTGCGTCAACCCGACCCAGCGGATCAGCTCGCGCACATCATCGGCATGCGCGGCGGGGCTCGCGCCGTGCACGGCCAGCGGCAGCATGACGTTCTCCGCCACGCTCAGATGCTGCAGCAGGCGGAAGTCCTGGAAGACGATGCCGATCCGCTGGCGCAGGCTGAGCCGCTGGTCCTGGGGCAGGGCGCCGGTATCCTGTCCGATCAGGCTGAGGCGCCCTTCCTGGGGCTGAAGCTCGAGGTACAGCAGCTTGAGGAGCGTGGTCTTGCCGGCGCCGGACGGGCCTGTGAGGAAATGGAAGCTACCCTTGTCGAGCGCGAGGCTGACCCGGTCGAGTGTGCGCCGTGCGTCATAGCCGAAACTGACCTCCTCAAGCTCGATCACACACCATCCCCGACACCATCCCCGACGCGCCATTGCACCTGTGCCACTCCCGATACCCTGCCTCACCTCTCAGCAGAAGGGCTGGCGCGCCAGATCCTCACGGGCGTCCCACCAAGGCATGGGGGAGCTTGGCGGAAGGGGGTGACTTTGCCGCAGGCGCTCGTCTCCCGGTTCTCACCTCCCGGCGCTCATCCGCCTTGCCGTTGTGCAATGCTGGGACCACACGGGGTTTCGTGGTGCGTCCGCGCCGCGCCATCGTGGGAAAAACGTCGCTCTCGGCGGCTGCGGTTTGATCCACTTCGGAAACTGCGCTTAGAGTGCGACGTGGTGGAAAGGCTTGGCGCCGCAGGGCGAGCCGGATTTCCGGGTCGACCAAAGGGGGAAGGCGTCGAGCCGTTTTCTATGGAGGGCCGAAGCATGGCGGGCGATCAGAACCAGGGGCGCGACGTCGCCCAACAGGCGACTGGCGGCACAGCCGGCTCGGCGCCGGTGGTCGAGATCAGCTGCCCAAGCTGCGACGCCAGGTATCGTGTGCCCGCCGGGGCCATCAGTGTGCGCGGGCGGCGCGTGCAATGTGCCTCCTGCGGTGAGATCTGGCGCGCCATGCCCGAAGATGTCCGCCCGCCTCCACCGCCAAAGGCCGAACCCGCCGCACCGAGCGCTGCCTCGGTCAGCGGCGCTGGTGCTGGCGCTGCGGTTGACGCTGTGGGCGGTGCGGCCAGTGGCGGTGGTGCCGATGGCCCGATGGACAGCTTTGCCGAGCGTCTGGCCCGGATGCGCGCCGGTGATGGCAGCGACGACGACGCGGCGGCTGCCGCCAGTGCTGGGTCCGGCCCTGGACCCGACGCCACGACCGGCCCACCGGTTGCCGAGAAAACCGCCGAAAAGCGTGCCGAGCAGATGGCGGAGATCCGCCGCATGCTGGACGATCTGAAAGGCGGCGGGGAAGACGGCGCGCGGCCCGATGTCTCGGCCATGACGGCGGCCGCGGCGGCCACGGCGCCCGGCGCGGCACCGACGCGCCGCGAGGCTGCAGCGCCGGCGCCGGTGTCGCGTGGTGAAGACTACGTCGATCCGCTACGCGAGAAGCTCCTGGAGCCGGATACGCGCGCCAAGAAAGAGACCACAGCCGACGGTGAGACACAGCGCGCCGGGCTGATGCGCAAGCACCAGAAGCGCTCGCGCCGCCGCCGGGTGGTCGAGAAGACGCGGAAATCGCGCGGGGGCTTCATGACGGGTCTCAGCCTGATCGTGATGGTCGGTGCGCTGATGACCGGCACCTACCTCTTCCGCGGACAGATCGCCGAGCGTCTGCCCGGCAGTGGGCCCGCGCTGGCGCAGTATGCCGAGACGGTGGATGCCGGCCTGGCCCAAGCCCGTGGCTTCCTCGATCTGGCGCGCGAACGCATCGAAGCGACGCTTGGCGAGGTTCTGGAGGACTGAGCCAGGCCGCCACGGATGCATGTTGCGAACCGCCGGGTTCAGCGACCGCGGCCGATATCCTTATCGAGGATCGTTTCATGCTGCTCTTCGAAGCTGGCGCCCCATCGAGGCATGGTCTCCCAGTCTTCGGGTGGCTCGGCCAGCCACCCACTGCGATCAAAGTTCAAGCCGCCCCTCCTTGTGACGACGTCATAACGGAGGGTGCCTTCATATCTGATCGGCGCGGCGAAGCGTGTGTGTGGCGACGGGATCGCCTTTTGCGCGTCGATTTTGCCGAGGCGTTTCCACCGCCTGCCCACCCACTGGCACCACTGGCGATAGGCGATACCGTCGGCAAATGATGCGTCGCGCACGCCGCGAAAGAGCGGGATCTCAGGAAACCTCTGGTCGAGAAAATAGGCTAGGCAGATCCCGTCTTGATCATCGTACCGTATGAGGCCCACGGCATAGGCACCGTCGCTGGCAAGCGGCACGGTGAAGACGGCGCCGATCTTGCTGCGCTTCGCGGAGCCGAGCTCGTCGGCCACCGCCCTTTCTGTGGCCATCAGTACCGTTCGATCAGCCGGTCAAGGTAGTCGAGCTCGTAATCCGGGCGCTCGGCCTCGCCCGAACGGCGGCGGAGCTCGTCCAGCAGCTCGCGGGCGCGATCCATCAGCGCTCGGTCGGGCACGTCGGTGCCGCCGCCATCGACCGAGCCATAACGCCCCGGCGGGCGGTCGAACGGATCGGCCGTGCCGTCATTGCGGCCCTCACCCTCGCCGTCGCCCGCGCCCTGCGCCGACTGCTGACCTTGGCCCTGTTGCTCAAGCTGCTGGGCCAGCGCCTCGGCGCCCGCGTTGAGCTGATCGAGCGCGTCGAGCTGATCGGGTACCGCATCCCCCGGCGCCGAACGGTCGAGATCGCGGGCCGCCTGGTCCATTGACCGGCCGGCGCCTTCCAGCGCGTCGCGGAGTGCCTGCCCGGCCTGTCCCGGCAGCCCGTTCATCAGGTCCTCCAGCATCTGGTTGAGCGCGCGTTGCTCGCCGGAGAGGCCGCCCGGGCCTTGCCCGTTCTGGCCGCCCGGTTGCTGTCCCGGGCGCTGGCCTGGCTGTTGCCCGGGCTGCTGGCCCTGTTGACCCTGGGCCATGCCATCGCCCTGCTGGCCCTGGCCGGGCTGTTGGCCTGGCTGTTGCCCGAACTGCTGGCCCTGACCCTGGCTCTGACCCTGGCCCTGCTGCTGCCCCTGTTGGCCCTGTTGACCCTGCTGCTGCCCTTGCCGACCCTGCTGACCCTGGCGTTGGGCGCGGCGCGCCTCGCCAAAGGTGCGGTCCGAGAGCTCGCGCTGGCGCTGGATCAGTTCCTGCAGCTCCTGCATCGCCTGCTGGCCGGGAGAGCCCTGACCCGCCTGCTGCTGGCCCTGCTGCAGGTTCTCCAGCATCTGCTGCAGCTGGCTCAGCATATCGCGGGCCTGGTCACGCAGCCCGCTTTCGGCCCGTCGTTGCAGCTCGTCCAGCATCGCCTGCAGGTCCTGTTGCGTCAGCGTCTGGCCCTGCTGCTGCTGCTGGTTCTGCGCCATCGGGTCGTTCTGTTGCTGCTGCATCTGCTGGCGAGCGAACTCCTGCAGATACTGCTCCATCGCCGCGCGCATCTCCTCCATGGCGCGACGGATATCCTCCTCGGTGCCGTTCTCCAGCGCGTCCTGCAACGCTTGCTCCGCCGCGCGCAGGCGCTCCAGCGCGCTGTCGAGATCGCCGCCTTCAAGGGCCAGGGCGGCTTCCCACAGCAGATCGGTAACCTCCTCAGCGACCGCGTCCACCCGGTCGTCGGCGATGGCAAAGGCGAGGCGGCGCACGGCGCTGCGCACCGTTAGATAGGCACCGTGCTTCGGACCGAAGACCTCCTGCGGTCGGATAGTCATCGCCTGCACCAGGTCGAGCACACGCGGGGCTGCCTCGAAATCCAGTGCCAGCTCGCGACGCTGCTCCACCAGGCCACGGGCGAGGGGGTGGGTGAAGCGCCGACCCGGCAGGGTGATCGTCAACGTCTCGGAGCGGCCCTCCTGCGTGGCGCCATCCTCGGCGACCAGCGTGATCTCGACCGTGCCGCCGGCGAGCGGATGCTCGGACAGGTCCTCGACCGCGGTGTCGGCGATCTCGCGCGGGTCGCCGGTGATCGGCAGCGGCAGGGCAAACTCCAGCGCTTCGGTGATCAGGCTCTGTTCGGGTGCCTTCAAACCCCCCTCAGGCACGATCTGGGCATAGGCCGCCGCCACGCCATAGTCGTCGGAGGCGCGGAACGAGACCTCGGTCGCGCCGGCAAAAGTCGCCTGGGGATCACCATCGAAGGCGATCTGCGGCATGGCGTCGGGGTCGACCGTGAACTGCCAGTCGGCCAGCAAGTCGCCGTCGCCCTCGATCGCCACACGGCCGTCGGCACGGAGGGTCCCGCGCAATTCATGCAGCCCGCCGCCGAGCGCATTGAAGGCCACGGTAGCCACGATGCCGGGGGTCGTGACGCTGGCGCCGTCATCGGGTCCCGCGTCCGCCTCGGTCTCGCCTGCGGCGACCTCGGCCGCTTCCTCGCCTTCCACCGTCTCCGCAGCGGATGACGCGCCCGCGAGCCCGGCCGCAACCTCCACGCCGGGCGCCAGAAGGAGCGCTTCGCCCGAGAGATCGGTCACTCTGATGGTCAGCATCGTGCCGACGGGCAGGCGATAAGCGCTGGTCTCGCGGTCGAGATAGACGCCGTCGAAGCCGGTATAGGACGGGGGTGTCGCCCAGGCCTCGACCAACGGCTGGCGAACCGCGACCGTGACATCGGCACTTGCCGCCGGTGGCGGCGTCACGATGGTGATTAGCCGCGCCGTCCAATCACCACCGGCGGCGAGCAGGCCCGCGACCAGCAGCACCGGGGCGAAGAGGCGGAGCGCGAACGGATCGCGGTCGGCCACGCGCAGATCGGCGGGGCGAGCCTTGAGCGAGCGCGCCGCCCGCTCGGCCCGGCGCACATGCTCCATCCAGACCGCGCGCGAGAACGGATCGCCGCGCCCGCTCGCCTGCATATCGGTCATGACGGCGAGCGGCGTGCCCTCGCCCGGTGCCGCGCTCTCGTCGAGGCGCACTGCCGCGGCACGCTGATTGGGCCAACGGAAGCGGAGGATGCCGAGTGTCAGTGTCGCAAGCACCGCGAGCCCGGCGGCCAGCATGGCCACCCAATGCCAATGCGACGGCACCTCGGCAAAGGCCCCGAAAAGCGCGAGCCCCACAACGGCCATGACGGCTGTGGCAAAGGGCCAGAAGGCGCGCACGAAACGCTCACCGGCGATGGCACGGCGGCTTTGACCAAGGCGGCGGCGGAGCTGGCGATCGGGTCTGAACGGCGTGTCGTTCGGGGTCTCGGCCATGGGTACCTTTCGGGCCGTGGCTGAGTGCCCAGTCTAGGCGGCGCCAGCGGCGGGTTGGCTCTCGATCCAGTCGGGCACGCTATCACGCGCCAGCATTTCGTCCAATGTGGGGCGCGCGCGCACGACGGCAAAACGGTCCCCCGACACCAGCACTTCGGGCGCCAGCGGCCGGCTGTTGTACTCCGACCCCATCACTGCACCATAAGCGCCGGCGGAACGGAACGCGACAAGCTCGCCCGCCCTGACCGGCGGCATCACCCGCGACTTGGCGAAGGTATCGCCCGTCTCGCAGACCGGCCCCACGATATCGACGGGGGCGAGCGGTGCATCCGCTTTCGGCTCGATCACGGGCACGATGTCGTGATGCGCGTCATACATCGCGGGGCGGATCAGGTCGTTCATCGCAGCATCGAGGATCAGGAATGTTCGCCCGGCACCCTCCTTCACATAGATCGTCTTGGCGACGAGGATCCCGGCATTGCCCGCGATCAGGCGCCCGGGCTCGATCACGATCTGACAGCCGAGATCGCCGGTGGTCCGCTTGATCAGGCTACCATAGTCGAAGGGCAGCGGCGGCGCCTGGTTCGAGGCGACATACGGAATGCCAAGGCCGCCGCCGAGATCGAGCCTGCGGATATCATGCCCGGCCGTCCGCAGCGCCCGCGTGAGATCAGCGATCCGGCTGAAGGCGGCCTCGAAGGGCGCCAGCTCGGTCAGCTGGCTGCCGATATGCACATCGACGCCGATCACCTCGATGCCGGGCAGGGCGGCGGCGCGTTCATAGAGTGCGGGCGCTGCGTCGATCGGCACGCCGAACTTGTTCTCGGCCTTGCCGGTGGAGATCTTCGCGTGCGTCTTGGCATCGACATCCGGGTTCACGCGGACGGCGATGCGCGCGGTGCGCCCCATGCCCGAGGCGACGGCGGACAGGCGCTCAAGCTCCGGCGCGCTTTCGATGTTGAAATGCCCGATCCCGGCCTTGATGGCGGCCGCCATCTCGCCCTCGGTCTTGCCGACGCCCGAGAACACGATTTTGGCGGGGTCGACACCGGCGCCGAGGGCCCGACGAAGCTCACCCTCCGACACAACGTCGGCGCCCGCGCCCATGCGCGCCAGCGTCGCGATCACCGCGAGGTTGGAGTTGGCCTTCAGCGCATAGGCGATCACGTGATCGGTGCCCGACAGCGCCTCGTCGAACACCCGGTAATGCCGCTCCAGCGTCGCGGTCGAATAGGCATAGAACGGCGTGCCGACCTCGGCGGCGATCCGCTCGATGGGCACACCCTCGGCGTGGAGCCGGCCGTCCTGGTAGATGAAGTGATCCACGTGTCGTCCCTGCCGATGGCGTCAGTTCGCGTTGTCCCGGTTCATCTCGCTGTCGTCCCGTTCGACCTGCGAGGGCGGTATCGGATCGCCTTTCCGCCCGCAGGCCGACAGCGCCAGCGAGGCCGCCAGGACGACAATAAGACTACGCGCGATCATGACCGCTCTCCACTCCGCCAACGCGCGATCTGTGCGCGCACCTGCTCCGGCGCCGTTCCACCGTATGACACCCGCGATGCCGCCGAGGCCGCGGGTGTCAGCACAGCATAGACCTCCGCCGCGATCCGCGGCTCGACCGCCTGCAGCGCGTCGAGCGGCAGATCCGCCAGATCGACGCCCGCAGCCTCCGCCGCGGCAACCGCCCGGCCGGTGACGTGATGCGCCTCGCGAAACGGCATGCCGAGCACGCGCACCAACCAATCGGCCAGATCCGTCGCTGTGGCATAGCCCGCACCCGCCGCCGCCGCCAGCACCGGGCGGTTGGGCGCGATGTCGCGCACCATGCCGGTCATCGCGGCCAGCGCCAGCGCCAGGGCATCGGCGGCGTCGAAGACCGGCTCCTTGTCTTCCTGCATGTCTTTCGAATAGGCGAGCGGCAGGCCTTTCATCACTGTCGCCAGCGCGGTGAAGGCGCCCATGATCCGCCCGACCTTTGCGCGGCACAGCTCGGCGGCGTCCGGGTTGCGCTTCTGCGGCATGATCGAGGAGCCGGTGGAGAAGGCATCGCTCAGCGTGACGAAGCGAAACTGCGCCGAGGTCCAGATCACGATCTCCTCGGCCAGGCGCGAGAGATGCGTGGCACAGATCGCGCTCGCCGACAGGAACTCGAGCGCGAAATCCCGGTCGGCCACGGCATCGAGGCTGTTGGCGGTCGGCCGGTCGAAGCCGAGCGCCGCCGCCGTCATGGTGCGGTCGATGGGAAAGGATGTGCCCGCCAGCGCGGCGGAGCCGAGCGGGCATTCATTCATCCGCGCCCGAGCATCAAGCATGCGGCCGCGGTCGCGGGCGAACATCTCGGCATAGGCCAGCATGTGGTGGCCCCAAGTGACGGGCTGGGCCGACTGCAGATGGGTAAAGCCCGGCATCACCGCATCCGCGCCCGCCTCGGCCTGGTCGACCAGCGCCTCGATCAGTGCGCCGAGCGCTGCAATGGCGTCATCGGCCTGGCCGCGGACCCAGAGCCGGAAATCCGTCGCCACCTGGTCGTTGCGCGAGCGGGCGGTGTGCAGACGCCCGGCAGCCGGGCCGACGATCTCGGTCAGCCGCGCCTCGACATTCATGTGGATGTCTTCGAGCGCGGTGGCGAAGCGGAAGGTCCCTGCCTCTATCTCGCCCATCACCTGCGCGAGGCCAGCGTCAATGGCGGCCGCGTCCTCGGCCCCGATGATCCCCTGTTTCGCCAGCATGGCGGCATGGGCGCGAGAGCCCGCAATGTCCTCGGCCGCCAGACGGCGGTCAAAGGCGATCGACGCGTTGATCGCCTCCATCACCGCCGAGGGGCCTGCGGCGAAGCGTCCTCCCCACATCGTGTTCGCGCCGTCGCGGCTTTCGCCGTCGCCCGCAGCCTCGGCCGGGTTCCGCTTTGCGTCGGACGCACTATTCTCGACCATGACCACGTCCCGATCCCTTCGCCGCAGGAGCCCGCGCCATGCGTCCCAGCCGACCCGCCGTCCAAGCGCCGCGCCGCAACCGACCGCGCAGCGCAGGCTCGGCCTTCGTCTATAGCGCGGCGCTTGCCGCGGCAATCGGTGCGGGTGCAGCAATGGGCCTCGCCGGCTTGGCGGGCACGGCCGTGGCCGGCAGCCCGCCGGCCGAGGGTGTCTCGGCCGAGGCGCGCGCCGGCCTTGCCGCGGCCGCGAGCGAGGCGCTGCCGAACCTCGTGGTGCATGAGGCCGCGCGCGGGCCCTGGACCACGCCGTTCAAGGATGGCAGCGGCGCAAAGCTCACCATGGCAGCTTTTGAGGGAGAGATCGTCGTCCTGAACCTCTGGGCGACGTGGTGTCCGCCCTGCGTGCACGAGATGCCCTCGCTCGACCGGCTGTCGGCGGCTCTCGAGGGCAGCGGCGCGCGGGTCGTCACGCTCTCGACCGACCGGGGCGGTGCCGACCGGGTGCGCGATTTCTTCGCCGATACCGGCAACGAGGACTACCCGAAGATCAATCACCTCGAGATCCATGTGGACAAGACCAACAAGTTCCCGCGGGAGGCGGCGGTGATCGGCCTGCCCGTGACGATGATCCTGGACCGTGAGGGCCGCGAGATCGCGCGGCTGACCGGCGATGCCGAGTGGGACGCCCCGGCGATTGTCAAGATGATCAAGGCACTCGCCGAGGCCACCGCAGGCCCGCTGAAAGACGCTGCGGCAGGGCCGTCGACGGCGGCTAACAGGCTCTGATGCGGGCCGCCTCGGTCTGCGCCCTCGGCCCGTCGGCCCGCGGCATCATGTAGTGACCGAGGCTCGGCGAGCGCCGCTAGGTCGCAGAGCGCTCAGCCACGGCCCCGGACCATCCGGTTCAGCAGCCCGTCCCGGTCGACAAACTGGTGCTTAAGCGCCGCCGCCGCATGGATGCCGATCAGCGCCAGCATGGCCATTGCCGCGTAGAAATGCACCGCCTTCAGCACTTTCTCCACATCGCCGGATCCCGGCACGAAGGGGTCGGGCAGTTCGAACCACCCGAACACCATGTTCTTGATGCCGTAGGCGTCCTGCAGCGGTGAGGCCGAGGACATCAGCCAGCCGGTGACCGGCAGCGCAACCATCAGCGCATAGAGAGCGAGATGCGCGCCCTCGCTCGCGTGGTGCTGCCAGCGCGCCATCGGCACCGGCACCGGGCGTGGGTTCATCCAACGCCAGACCATCCTCAACAGCACCAGCGCAAAGGCCACGAAGCCCCAGCTCTTATGCGTCTGCGTATGGCCGAAGCGCTCGTAAACGTCGGTGACGACATTGACCATGTAGAGGCCCATGGCGAGCTGGAACAGGATCACGCCGGCCGCCGCCCAGTGGATCAGCCGGTGGACGAGCCCCCAGCCATCGGCGGTGTTCATCAGCGCCAGCGAGGAGGGCGTACCGGTCGTGGCGCCCTCCGTGGCAGGGTCGCTTTGCGTGCTCATCTCACCCGCTTCCTCGATTGCCTATCTCGATGCTCGCTCACCCGTCTCGGTGGTCGTCACTTCTCCGCGTCGTGGCCCCTTGCTTTGGCGCTCTTGCTTGCCATCGCGGCGCCGGGTGTCGCCACCAGCATGAAATCCACCTGCACGGCATCGCCGATCGTGACCAGGGCCGACAGGTGGCCTGTGCCCAGCCCGAAAAACCGTCGGTCGACCTCGAGCGAGCCCTGCGCCATGACGCGCGTCGGCCCGCCGCCGGGTGCCGGGACCTCCGCCAAGGCGATCTCGGTCACCAACGACTTTTCACGCCCCTTGATGGTCAGCGTGCCGAGCGCTTCGTACGTGCCCGGACCGGTCGGCTGCAGGGTCAGCAGGCGATAGACCGCATCCGGATGTGACGTACTGTCGAACCACTCGACCGAGGTCGCGAAGGCGCTTTCCAGCGCATTGCCAAGTTCGATGCTGCCGGTGTCGATGATCAGCGTCAGTTCGGCCGCGGTGGGATCGGCCGGGTCAAACCGCCCACTGCCTGAAAACCGCGTGAAGGCGCCGTCCGCCGGATTGCCGCCACGCTCGTAGATGAAGGCGATCTCAGATGCACCGGGATCGGCACTCCATCCACCAGCCAGCGCCGCCGTGGGCACGAGCAGCAAGAAGGCGGCCTGCAACAGCCCGGCAGACACGGCCCCGATACTGGCCCCGACACGCGCCCTGATGCCGGTGCGCCGACAGGTGGCGGGCCAGCCTGCCCGGTGTTGCATGGCCCGGATCTCGCGCCCGGCCGATCCTTTGAAACCGCTCATCATTGCTCCCATCCTCTCCAGCGCTGCTTCCAAGTGGCGCGCTGACCGCTGGGCCAGCGCGCCTTTCGAGGGTGAGTGTCGCGCCAGATCGATTTGGCTCAGTCGGTTGGTCCCGGTCGAAAGGCCACTGTCGAAAGGCCACTGTCGAAAGGCCACTGTCGAAATGCCACTGTCGAAATGCCACTGTCGACAGGCCACTGTCGACAGGGCTCCGTCGACGCGCCTCAGTCGACGGGGCTCATCTCCAAGTCGACCTGGATCGGGATGATCGTCCCGATGGCCGGCGCGCCGTAACCCATGCCCCAGGTCGTCCGGTCGATCTCGCCGGTGATGGTGAAGCCCGCGATCGTCTTGTTGGGGTTGAACGGCGAGGGCGCCATCTTGTTCAGCTGCGCATCGAATGACACGGGGTGGGTCTGACCGAGCATGGTCAGCTCACCTTCCACCTTGGCCGTCTCGCTGCCGGTCGGCGTCACCGAGGTCGACACGAATTCGATCGTCGGAAACTGATCGACGTTGAAGAAGTCGGCATTGCGCAAATGGTCATCGCGCTTGGCCCAGAAGGTGTCGATGCTGGCTGCCTGCACGACAAAGCGCACCTCGGTCTCCTCCACGGCCTCGGGGTCGAAGCTGAGCTCGGCATCCATCTCGCGGAACACACCATGGGTGTTCGAGAAGCCGAGATGGCTGACCTGGAAGGTGATGGTCGTGTGGCTCTTGTCGAGCGCATAGGGCGCGGCGACGGCAGGGGTGGCGAGGGCCGCCAGCGCAAGGCCGGCGCCGAAAAGCATGGGGGTAATGCGCATCATCTCTCTCCGTTGAGAACCGCGTCGGCGCGGCATCCCGATCCAGCAGGCGGCGCCACGCCGCCCAGAGCCCTTGAGATAGACGGCCATCACGCGCCTGCCAGCATGGGAGGCGATCAATACACTCTTCTCCGAATGGGAATGACGCTTGCGTGAGCCTTGGGATCGCCGTCGCTGCGCGCAAGATTAGGGGCGTCACGATGCGGCTCGACCGGTGCAACGGTGCATGTAATCCTGCACTCTCAGCGACCCTCGCCGCCCCCGACTGCCGGAGATCGCCCATGTCATCAGACGAGCCGACAAAGGCAGAGGTCACGCCGCGCGGCGACACTGGGGCTGCCGGCACCAGCGGTGGCGTTGAGGGCGGCCCGCCGGGCGGTGGCATGGCACGCCAAGGGCTATGGAAGATCGCCAAGATCGTGGCCTTGCTCGCGGTCTGCTATGCGGTGCTGTCCCTCTTTATCGGCACCTTGCTGCGCGTGGTGGTCGTCGCGCTTTTCCTCGGCTTTTTCGTGTTTCTCGGCGTCGGGATGCTCCGCCGGCGGTTTGAGCGGCTCGAGGCGCTGATGACGGGTGTCATCACCGCGGCGATCGGCGTGGCGATCTGGGCGGTCGGTTATGCGCCGCCGACCGTTTGTACCCTCCCCCCGGGGGGCGGCCATCGCGTGATGTTCGACGGGCCGGGCTGGTCGGCTGACGGGCGCGAGAACCACATGTCCTTCGACGCCGAGGGCGGGGATATCAGCATCAGCATCTCCTACAAGGCGGCGCCCCGCCTGTCGGTGACCGAGGCACGCGTCGCTTCGGTCTATCGGTTCGGCGCCCACCCCCGGGCCGAACGTCCTGATCCCGGCCTCGGCGACACCGTGCTTATTCCGCTGGACGTCATGGTGAGCGCGGCCGACAGCGCCGAGCATGCGCATGCCGCGGGTCAGATCGACGTCGTGCGCCTGCCCATCTTCAGCCCCGGCGAGGATGGTCCGGTGCCCTGGGGCCTGTTCGACGGCGACTTGGCGCTGGAGGGTGGTCTGCAGGTGCGCGCGGTGGCCTTCGAGCTGGACCGGCCGATCCTCGGTGGCGGCGACAACCAGCGGCGGGCGCTCGGCCGTTTCAATCCGGTGTCGCGCGAGGAGGCGATCTTCGATCTGCAGCCTCCCAGCAAGCAGGCCAAGCAGTTCGCTGCCTACAAAGAGGAGTGCCTGCCGGCCTGGTTGGCGGGCAATGATTAGAGCCGCCGCAGCTTAGCATGCCGTATCGCGGCTGGTCGCCGCGATGCATCTTGCGTGGTTTCTCTGGTGTCGCCCTGGGCGCCCGTGTCAGGGGGCGTTGATCCGGGTTTTGCCGAAAGCGATGGGCTTAGGCGCTGCTGCCGGGGGCTTCTCATCCAGGTTGAGAGGGCGTGGCGGGCCGGTGTCGAGGCGCGAGGCGTGTCGCCTTCCACCCAGCGACCCATCATGATCAACCCGTGCTTCGGCGGGATCGGCACCCATCTTGCGTTTGCCTAAGCGCTCCGGGTGGCAGCGCGTAGGGCCCTTTCCAAGGCTTCGCGGAAGCGCGAGCGATCGGCCTTGGAAAACGGCTTCTGTCCCCCGCCCTGACCAAGCGGATTGGCCGCCCGCAGATCGGCCATCAGGTCGCGCATCGCCAGCGCCTGGCCGATGTTGGCCGTGGTGAAGGCCTCACCGTTCGGTTTCAGCACCCGCGCACCGGTCTTCAGCACGGCATCCGCCAGCACGATGTCGGCGGTGATGCAGATATCGCCTGGAGCCGTGCGCGCGGCGATCCACTTGTCCGCCGCATCGGCTGCACCATCGACCACCACGATCGAGACCAGCGGCTCGGCAGAGGGCCGGATCCCACCATTCGACACCATCACCACCGCCACACCATGCCGCCCCGCGACCTCGATCGCCTCGGCCCGGACAGGACAGGCATCGGCGTCGATGTAGAGGCTTCCCATGCTGGCGGCAGTCCTTTTGCACAACGTGTCTGGCTAGTCAGGTCCCAGTGGACTAGCCTTACACCACAAATTTTTCGCAACCATGTAAGAGATTCTGTGAAATCATGCCCAAAGCTAACAAGAAAGATCCACGATTTGTCCAATCGCGCTTTAACAAGGGCATGCGAACGGATTACGTGTCATTGCATGGGCAATATACTGGTCGCCATTCAAGCAAGATCGTCCGTCGTAAAGCCGGAAACATGTCACATGTTCGCCAGCGACAGTTCAATACGCACTTCGCCACGATCCTGAAGGAGTACTATAGGACGCTGCCCAACTGCAGTGAAATCGAAGTGCAGATCGCACATGTCAACGACCGATATTTTATCGCAAGCAATAACAACGAGACTAGTGACCACTTTTACGACGAGCTAGTTTCGAAGGCTAATCTGGCCGCGGCGCTCCGCCAGTACGCCAAGGAAGTCCATGAAAAGGCCTCAGTCTCGAAGGCAGGCGATGCCTACAGGCGCCAGCGCCATGCCAAGAAACTGGCTGATACGCTCGACGAGAAACGAACTTTCGTCAAAGCGAACATGTTCAGGGCACGTGGTGCCAAGCTCACCATGCGCGTCGATGCCTGCGACGCAATCGGTCCGCAGGTGGCGGGGTTTATCGATGGCTCTCTTGGGAAAACGCTCTGCATCGTGACCTCGTCAATCAATATGCACGCCGAGCAGAAGATCATGCTCGCGCTATGCAAGGCCTACGGGAGCACGGTCAGTATGGACGAAGTGACATTCGCCGGTACCTTCAGGCCCTGCCGCGGCTGCTTTGAAAGCCTGAATGTCGTGCAGCGGTTTCTGCTGCCCAATCTCGCCTTCGCCGATCGTCCCGGGCACTGGTGGGCCACGACGACACGAGCGCACGCGCAGATCATTGAAGTTCTGCGTGGCAATGGTCGGATCACACCGACCGATTATGCGACGGCCTTCGACACCGAGGGGCTGATGATCGGGCTGGGCAGCGAAACGAATCGACCCATGCTGCGGCCCGGTCCCGGCGAGGCGGAGGTTGAGGATCTGCACTACGCGTCGGACTCGGATTCGGACGACGACAGCGATTTTTGAGCCGTCCGGCCGGCGATCGCGGCGGGCGACGCTGCCGAGCGTATGACCACCCAACCGCCGCCGTTGCCCGCCCGAGGCGGCCGCTCACCGTGTCGGAACTGGGACCTCGCCGCGGTAGTCGTAGAAGCCGCGGTTGGTCTTGCGGCCAAGCCAGCCGGCCTCGACATACTTCACGAGCAGCGGGCAGGGGCGGTACTTGGTGTCGGCCAGGCCG
Organism: Pseudomonadota bacterium; assembly: GCA_039027855.1. GTDB lineage: Bacteria > Pseudomonadota > Alphaproteobacteria > Rhodobacterales > Rhodobacteraceae > Thermohalobaculum. The sequence goes on from JBCCJI010000020.1 coordinate 21,781, forward strand.
TCGTGCAGCACATGCATGATGGCGAGGCAGGTATCGAGGCCGATGAAATCCGCGAGCTGGAGCGGGCCCATCGGGTGGTTGGTGCCGAGCTTCATGGCCGTGTCGATGCTCTCCACCGTACCGACGCCCTCATAGAGCGTGTAGATCGCCTCGTTGATCATCGGCAGCAGGATGCGGTTCACGATGAAGGCGGGGAAATCCTCGGCATTGGCCGGGGTCTTGCCGATCTTCTCGACCACGCTGCGGACGACGGTAAAGGTCGCCTCGTCAGTGGCGATACCGCGCACCAGTTCGACCAGCTGCATGACCGGGACGGGGTTCATGAAGTGAAAGCCCATGAACCGCTCGGGCCGGTCGGTGGCCGAGGCCAGCCGCGTGATTGAGATCGACGAAGTGTTCGAGGTCAGGATCGTATGGCCTGCCAGATGAGGCCTGAGCGTTTCGAAGATCTGGAGCTTGATGGCCTCGTTCTCGGTCGCGGCCTCAATCACGAGATCGGTCTGCGCGATCGCGGCGGCATCGCCGGTCGGTGCGATGCGGGCCAGTGCCGCGTCCTTGTCGTCCGCGCTTAACCGGTCTTTCTGCACCAGTCGGTCGTACCCCTTGCTGATACGCGCAACCGCCTGCTGGAGCGCGGTCTCGTCGACATCGTTCAGCAGCACCTCATAGCCGTGCTGCGCGAAGACCTGAGTGATCCCAGTGCCCATCTGGCCCGCGCCGATCACGCCCACGCGCTGGATCTCGCTCGTCATGTCCCAGGTCTCCTCGGCGTGGCTTTGACGCCGCTTTTATTGTGCAGTGCAGCAAAGACTATAGCGGGTCGGTGCAGGCGCTGGCAAGCTACCCGGATCTCCGTTGTTAGCCGCTTGTCCGGATCCGGGCTTGGCGGCATGCTGACGCTAGGCGAAGGCGTTTCGCGCCGGTCGGATGCACGGGGTGCTGGATGCAGGCGCTGACATCGACCCAACTCACCGTGTTGATGGTCTTCGGAGGCCTTGTCGCCGCGGTCGGGCTCTATGCCATCATGCGCCCGCCGGTGAGTGACGGGGAGACGCGGATCAAGATCTTCGGTCTTGAGTTCAACGCGTCGTCGGGCGGATTGCTGGTTTTTGTCATCGGCTGCGTTTTCCTGGCCTCGCCGATCTTCGTGCCGTTGCAGGCGCCGATCCAGGGCGCGGTTCCCGTTGGGTCCTCCGGCGCCGCGCCGCCGGCGGGTGGCACACTGATCACGGGTGTCGTCCCCGCCGGTCAGGAGGTCGAACCGAACGACCACCCCCGCGGAGCCAACGGGATCGAGATCGGCAGGATCTACGGCGGCGTGGTGTCGGGCAGGGACAAGGACTTCTTCCGCGCGGCGTTGAAGCCGGATGCGACGCGCCTGCGCTATGTCTGGCGGGTGATGGATGACGGCAGCAGCAGCCGGTGTAACCTCTATCTGCTGGATGAGTTCGGCGAGACGCTTGTCAATGAGTACCAGAACCCCTCGAACGGGCGCGCCATTTCCGGGGAGAAATCGGTGGTCGACGTGAAAGCCATCGGCGTCTCGCTGGTCACCGACATGCCGGACCGGAGCTGCGAATACGAGTTCGAGCTCATCTACGAGTGATTTTTCGGCAGTATATTGAGAGGGCGGCCCGGCTGATCGGGCCGCCCGTCATCGATGAGGCGAGCTCAGCCGAGCTTCGCTTCGAGCTCGGGCATCAGCTCGAAGAGATCGCCCACCAGGCCGTAATCGGCGACCTGGAAGATCGGCGCGTCCTCGTCCTTGTTGATGGCGACGATGACCTTGCTGTCCTTCATGCCGGCGAGGTGCTGGATCGCGCCCGAGATGCCAACCGCGATGTAGAGGTCGGGCGCCACAACCTTGCCGGTCTGGCCCACCTGCCAGTCATTCGGCGCATAGCCCGAGTCGACCGCCGCGCGGCTCGCACCCGTCGCAGCGCCGAGCTTGTCGGCGACTTTCTCGATGATCGCGAAGTTCTCGGCCGAGCCGACGCCGCGACCGCCCGAGACCACCACCTTGGCCGAGCCGAGCTGCGGTCGGTCGCTGGCCACGACCTTGTCTTCGACCCAGCTGGAGAGCGCCGGGTCATCGAGCACCGCCACATCCTCGACCGGCGCGGCATCCTGTGTGCCCACGGCCTGGAACGAGGCGGTACGGATCGAGACGACCTTGATGGGATCGGCGGTCTTCACCGTCTGCATCGCGTTGCCCGCATAGATCGGGCGCACGAACGTCTCGGCATCGACGATCTCGGCCACGTCGGTCAGGACCATGACATCGAGCAGGGCCGCCACGCGGGGCAGCACGTTCTTCGCCGAAACCGTCGCCGGCGCCACGATGTGGGTATAGTCGCCCGCAAGGCTGACGATCAGGGCCGCCATGGGCTCGGCCAACTGGTGGCCGTAGATCGGGCTGTCGGCGCAGAGCACCTTGGCGACCCCCGCCATGGTGGCGATTTCAGCGGTCGCGCCGCCGGAGCACCCCTCGGACGCGCTCAACACCGTCACCGGGCCCAGAGCGCTCGCCGCGGCCAGCGCCTTGGAGGTCGCATCGGCGTTCAGCACACCCGCGTTGATCTCGGCAATCAGCAAAACAGACATCAGATTACCCCCGCCTCGTCCTTGAGCTTCTGGATCAGCTCCTCGACCGTGCTGACCTTGACACCTGCCTGGCGCGCAGGCGGTTCGCCCACCGTCACAACGCTGAGGCGCGGCGTGACATCCACGCCGTAATCGGCCGGCTTCTTCATCTCGAGCGGCTTCTTCTTCGCCTTCATGATGTTGGGCAGCGAGGCGTAGCGCGGCTCGTTCAGGCGCAGGTCCACCGTGATGATCGCAGGCATGTTGACCTTGATCGTCTGCAGGCCGCCATCGACCTCCCGCGTGACCGTGGCGCTGTCGCCCTCGATGGCGACCTCGCTGGCATAGGTTGCTTGCGGCCAGCCGAGCAGCGCCGCCAGCATCTGGCCGGTCGCGTTCAGATCGTTGTCGATCGCCTGCTTGCCGGCGAGCACCAGCCCCGGCTCCTCCTCGGCGATCACCGCTTTCAAAAGCTTGGCGACGGCGAGCGGTTCGATATCGGTCTCGGGCGTATCGGCAGCCTCGATCAGGATGGCGCGGTCGGCCCCCATCGCGAGCGCCGTACGCAAGGTCTCTTGCGCCTTGGCGACGCCGATCGACACGACGACGATTTCCGACGCGGCGCCTCTCTCCTTCAGCCGGATCGCCTCTTCGACCGCGATCTCGTCAAAGGGGTTCATCGACATCTTGACGTTGGCGAGATCGACGCCCGTGTTGTCAGCTTTGACGCGGACCTTCACGTTGTAGTCGATCACGCGCTTGACAGGCACCAGCACCTTCATTGCGCATCTCCTCTGGGGGCGGGACGGGCCCGCATACGGCCAAAACGCGACATATCCAATCCCGCGGCGTCACCCGAGAGAAAAAACGACGCGGCGAGGCGTCGAGACGACGCGGACCCGACGGCAGTGGGCGGGATCAGGTGCGGAAACTGCGTTTACCATATGGCAACAGTACTGCCTTAGCACTTATGACTGCAACGCTGGGTCGTATGTTGCACCCGGTGGATGTGCGTGCGTCGAATACCCATATGCGGCGTACTGGGTTTATGTGTCAGTGAGGCGCCATGCGTCAGGGCATTGCAAGAAGGCTGTCCCATTTCTTCGCAGACCGGTCAGGTGCGGTTGCGCTCGACTGGATCGCGATGGGGACCATCGTGCTCATTCTCGGGATCGCGACGGCGGGCTCGCTCGGCGACGATGTTGAGATGGTGCAGAGCTCCATGAACACGCTGATGGATCATCTGCCGGGCGGAGAGGCGGCCGATACGCTCGAAGAGTGACGCCTTGTGGGTCACCGCGACTGGCTGCGCACCATCGGCCATGGCTGCGCTGCCAATCAGCCGTTTTTCCTGACGATGCAGGCACCGCCTGCGGCCTTGACCCTTCGGCATAGCCGGGCGGCTTCGGCGCGGCTTCTGGCACCGAACTGCACCGACCAAAGCGGCCGCATGCCCCTCGGTCCGCGTTTCGCCACCACCTGCGTCGGCGCCCCACCGATCAGGTTGCCAAAGCGCGCGCGGACGCGGTTTCCCTGCGAGACCGCTCGACCCCGGTTCACGTTGCCGGCGACCTGCGCCCCCCAGGGCAGGCGCGCGATGCCCTTGGCCCGCGTGCGCATCACGGGCAGGGCGCTGCAGGCATCCTCGAATGCCGTGTCCGGCGCCAGCGGCCTCGGCTCCACCTCGCGGCCGGTCTTGAGGAACCATTCCGCTTCGTGCCCGGTGATCGCCGCGACATAGGCCCGTGTCTCGGCCGGCAGCCCCGAGCGGCCCGAGCGCCATTTGACCACGCGCCCGGCGCCTGCGTTGTAGCCCGCCGCCGCCAGGCCCCAGTTGCCGAGGTCGCGGCGCAGATCCGCCAGATGCGCCGCCGAAGCCGGGATCGCCTGTGTCGGATCCCAGGGGTCCTCCAGCCCCACCAGCTTCGCGGTCCCGGGCATGAACTGCGCGATGCCCTGCGCACCCTTGGGGCTGAGGGCTCGGGCGTCGAAGCGGCTTTCGCGCCAGATCAGTCGGGCAAAGTACGCCGGCGGCAGCCCGTGCTGCTTGGCCGAGGCCTCGATCAGGCGGCAGATCGGTCGGGCCTTCTCGGTCTTGGCGATGCGCTCGGCCGGGCGGCGATCGGGCAGAGCGGCGACCAGCGGCGCCTGCGCAGTGATGCCAAGCGCGCGCGCGCCGTCGTCCGGGATCAGGCGCGCGGGGCCCGGCCCTTCCGCCGCAAGCGCCGCTTGCGCCGCCAGCGCCACGGCAAGACCGCCGCCGATTCGCGCCCCGGTGCGGGCTGCACGTCCTGCCCAACCCCCGACCAGAGCGCGGCTGCCCGTTCGAAATCCTCCGCCCATAGCGGATCGTCCTCCGTCGCTGCGGCCGCCGCCATCCGTTCGGCCGGCCGCAATCCCTCGAGCCACGCTGCTAGCACGGCGGCGGGGGCACGGGCGATGAACAAGTCTGCCACCAGCGCGTCGCCCTGCCGCAGGGGCGCCATCGCAGGAACCGCGAGCGTCCAGCGCGCGATCGCCCGCGACAGCACACTGGTCTCAAGGCTGTCGAGCGCGCCGAGCGCCCCGGTCAGCGACCGTTCACCGACTGCCATGGTCGTGAGGATCGTCGCAAAGCCCGGTCGACGCATGCCGCCCTGGGCTGAGCGTGCGATCTGCCCCTCCGGCGCCGCCACCGCGTCGCAGAGCAGCGCCGCGAGGAACGCATCCAGCGGATCCGACAGCGGCTGCGGTGCCAGGACCGGGTGAGCAAGGGCCATGCGCCAGTCATCCCACTGGCCTGCGGCCAAGGCCCTACAACGGGTGGTCAGGATCGTCTCATCGCCCGCCGCGTCGGTCAGGCGGGCCAGAGCCGTCTCAACCGTCCCGTTGGTCTGGCTCAGCGGTTCTTGCCGGGCACCCAGAGGATGTCGCCGCGGCCTTCGTCATTGGCGATGCGCGAGGCGACGAAGAACCAGTCGGACAGCCGGTTCAGGTATTTCAGCGCAGCCTGGTTCACACCCTCGGTCGCGGTCAGCGCGATGGTCAGCCGCTCGGCGCGACGACACACAGTACGCGCCATGTGCAGGTGTGCGGCCAGTGGCGTCCCCCCCGGCAGGATGAATGACCGTAGCGGCTGCAGCTTGGCATTCATCACATCGATCTCCGCCTCCAGCCGGTCCACCTGCTCGGCCACCATGCGCAGCGGCGGGTACTCGCGCTCGCCGTCCTTCTCCATGTTCGGCGTGCAGAGATCGGCGCCGAGGTCGAACAGGTCATTTTGGATCCGCGTGATCGGCTCGACCATGGCGCCATCGCCCTCGTCCATCGCCGCCAGGCGCGCGAGACCCAGCACCGCGTTCATCTCGTCGACCGTGCCATAGGCGCTGACCCGGGCCGAGTGCTTGGCCACGCGGCTGCCATCGCCAAGCGCCGTCTCGCCGGCATCACCGGTCCGGGTATAGATCTTGTTCAGCACCACCATGGCGCGGTTCCCCTGGCTGTCCGGCCCGCCCGTCGGGCCACTGTTGTTCGGTGATGTCGCCCGCCGATACGCCGCCCGGCGGGCGCTCAGGTCTGCGTGAGAAGCGCGAAGCCCACGAGCAGCAGGACCGCGATCGCCTGCGCCGCGATCCGCCAGCGCATCATCTTGTTGGAAAACCCGCTCGACGCCTTGCCCGTGCCGAAACCGGCCACACCGACGGCCAGGATGCCGAGGACGACGAGACAGGCAACGATGCCCGTGAAACTCAGAATGCTGCTCATGGGGGCTCCTACTCCGTCCCGCGCCCTGTGGCGAGCGCTGATCGGCTACCACGCTCCCTCGCGCGGCGAGACATCCGCAGCGCGGCGGCCGTCTCCACATTGTGGCGTGTCAGGCTCTGCAGGGCGACCATCCCCACGGCCACCATTCCCACGGCGACCATCCCCACGGCGACCATCCCCGTCAGACCCGGATCGCGATGCGGTCGACCAGCCGGGGCGGGAGCGTTCGCTTGAAGATCGCCATGGCCCAGGTCGGCGTCGTCACCGGGTAGTGCAACCGCGGCCGGCGTGCCTCGAAGAAGTGCAGCGTCGCCTTGGTGGTCGCCTCGCAGTTCAACTCGCCGGGATCGGGCTTGCCGCCCTCGGGCGCATAAAGCCGCGGCTCCATCACCGTCTCGTAGAACTTGCCCCAATAGCTGCCGCGGCGGTCGATCCATCTCTCATAGTGCTTCTGGCTGTTCACCCTGATCTTGGTCGTCACCGGCCCGGGCTCGATCAGCGCGATATGGATGCCCGAGCCGTCCAGCTCCAGCCGCAGCGTGTCGGTATAGCCCTCTAGCGCGAACTTGGTGCTGTTGTAGGCGCCGCGCATCCGGAGCGCGACGAACCCGAGGATCGAGGAGTTCTGCAGGATCCGCCCGTGGCCTTGCTTGCGCATCACCGGCAGCACCCGGCGTGTGAGCTCGTGCCAGCCGAAGAAATTGACCTCGAAAATCGCGCGGAGGGCATCGGTCGGCAGATCCTCGATGGCCCCGGGCTGAGCATAGGCGCCGTTGTTGAAAAGCCCGTCGAGCGTGCCGCCCGTCTCCTCCAGCGCGCGCTCGATACCGGCGGCGATACTATCGGTCGAGGCGAGATCCAGTGCCCAGCTCTCCAACCCCTCCTCGCGCAGGCGCGCCGCGTCCTCCTCGGCCCGGCAGGTGGCAAAGACCCGCCAGCCCCGCGCCTTCATCGCATGGGCCGCGTGGTGACCGATCCCGCTGGAACAGCCGGTGATGAGCACGCTGCGCGTCATGAAGTCTCCCCTACCGCAGGATCGGATCCACTGAGGCGCCCAGATAGCGCAGACCTGCGTGATCGTCGCTGTCGAAGTTAGGACCCATCGCGCACCGCGCGCGTTCGACATTCGGCGTCGCCTTGGCGCGGTTGTGTCTCGTCTCAGCGCCTCCGCCGCAAGGATCGAACGCTGCCAGCGTGGAAGGCTGGGTCTTTGTCGGCCACCCAGGCGATGAAGCGGGCGAGGCGGGGATGCGCTCTCAGCGCCGCCATGTCGGCATAGTCGCGGGCCAGCTCCGCCTCGCTCAGCGTCGCGTGGATCTCGTTGTGGCAGATCTGGTGGAGGAGCACTGTGCGCCCATGGGTGCCGCCCTTCAGCCGAGGCACCAGGTGATGCAGCGACTGCCGTACATGCGCCGGGATCGGCCGGTGGCAGAGACCGCAGACCGGTGTTTCGCCGCGGGCACGGCATGGATCGTCGGCATCATCCGACCCGGCGACGGGTAGGGTCCTTAAGATGCTCTTTCGCCGACGTGCCATGCGCTACACATACCACCCATGAGCAATGCCGCGACGCCAAAGCCCGCCGATATCCCCGCCAATACCGTTCTGGCGCCCCCCGTCCCGCTGAATGCGGCGGGCGTGAAGCGTCAGGTTGGTGTGGAGTTGGAGTTTGGCGGCATCGACGCCATCACCGCCGCGACAACGCTTGCGGAGGCGCTGCCGGGCACGCTGATCACGCAATCCAGTCATCAATTCACCATCGAGGCCGAGGCGGGGTCGTTCCGCGTGGAGCTCGATGCCCGTTGGTCGCATCCGGGCTTTGTCAAAACCCACCTCGATGAGCTGCCGGAGACCCTGCTCGAACGGCTGGGTGACGCCCTCGGCGCGGGAATCGAGACGCGGATCGCCGAGGCGGTCGGCGCCGTCGCCGGGATCGTGATGCCGGTCGAGGTGGTCGCCCCGCCGATCCCGTGGGACCGTCTCGAGACGCTGACGCCGATCACGGAGGCGCTGGCCCGGGCCGGCGCGCTCGGCACCCGCCACTCCGCCCTTGCCGGCTTTGGCATGCATCTGAACATCGAGGTGGTCTCGCTCGCGCCTGATTATCTGCTCTCGGTTCTGCGGGCCTATGTCATCCTCGCGACCTCGCTGAGGCGGAAAAGCCGCCTCGACCCGGTGCGTTATGTGCAGAGCTATATCGATCCCTTCCCGCTCGCCTATGCCCGCCACATCCTGCAGCCCGGCTATCGCCCCGATGCCGAGCAGCTGATCCGCGATCACATCGCCTTCAATCCGTCGCGGAACTACGAGCTGGACATGCTGCCGATCTTCGCCGCGATCGATGCCGATCTCGTCGCCGAATTGTTGCCCGGAGAGAAGAACGCCGGGCGACCGACCTTTCACTGGCGCCTGCCGGACTGTCGGCTGGATGAGCCCGGTTGGGACCTGAGGCAGGACTGGGCGCGCTGGGTCGCGGTCGAGCGCCTCGCCGCCGATCCGGGCCTGCTGGCCGAGGAGGGGGAGCGCTTTCTCCTCACCGGCCCCATGACCGAGGCGGAGGCGCGGGTGAACCGCCTGCTGGGGGCGATCACCGGCGACGCCCAGCCCGGCGAGCGGCGCGCACGCCCCCAAGAGACACCGCCGGCCCGGCGCCCTGTCGCCAAGCGGCTCGCCGATGCGCCCGAGCAGCCTTCCAAGGTGACGGAGCCGCCACGCGGGACCGTGACGCTGCAGACCATCGCAATGCCGGCCGACACCAACGCCAATGGCGACATCTTCGGCGGTTGGCTGATGGCGCAGATGGACCTCGGCGCTTCGGTGCTGGCCCGCGGCCGTGCCCGGGGCCGGGTCGCCACCGTGGCGGTGGAGAGCATGACCTTCCTCAAACCCGTGCGCGTGGGCGATGTCGTCTCGATCCATGCCGATATGCAGCGCGAGGGTCGAAGCTCGATGCGCATCGGGATCGAGGTCTGGATCACACGACAGCCGAGCGGTAGCCGGATCAAGGTGACCGAAGCGACCTTCACCTTTGTCGCGATCTCCGAGGATGGCCAGAGCCGCCCGCTGCCGTGACGCAGCGCCAGGCCGAGAACCGGCTAGTCTGTATGCACCCCTGCCACGTAATTGATCCGCAGCGGCAAATGCCGCAGCGTCGCGTCCATGACATTCGCCATTCTCGCCGATATCCACGCCAACAGCTTCGCGCTCGACGCCGTCCTTGCGGACATGGGCGATCTCGGTATCGCCAAAGCCGTCATTCTGGGTGACCACCTGAGCGGCCCGATCGATGCCGCCGGCACCGCCGAGCGCCTGATGGCGCGGTCGTATCCCTCGATCCGCGGCAACCATGATCGCTGGCTTATCGAGCAGGACCCGGCCGCGATGGGCGTCACCGACCGCGTCTCCCACGCGGTGCTGAGCAGGGCGCATCTCGACTGGCTGGCGGGCCTGCCGCCGACGCTGACCGTGTTCGACGATGTCTTCCTCTGCCACGGCACGCCGCGAAGCGACGTCACCTACTGGCTCGAGCGTGTCGAGCCTTCCGGGGTGGTCCGTGCCGCCTCACGCGCCGAGACCGAGGCGGAAGCGGCGGGGATCGAGGCAAGCCTCATCCTCTGCGCCCATACCCATATTCCGCGGGCGGTGCGCCTTGGAGACGGGCGCATGGTGGTCAATCCCGGCAGTGTGGGCTGCCCGGCCTATGACGATGACACGCCCGTCTATCACCGGATGCAGACCGGCACCCCCCATGCCAGCTACGCCATCGCCGAGCGTCGGGGTGCCAGCTGGACTATCACCCATCGCTCCGTCCCCTACGCCTCGGACGCCGCCGCCGCTGAGGCGCGCCGGCAAGGCCGCGACGACTGGGCCCACGCCCTCGCCACCGGGTGGTACGCGCGATAACACCAGAGAACTTGGTCCGGGCGTGGAGCGCAGTATTGCATCCTAGCCTGGTGCGGTGACGGCCTGAGTTTGCCGTCGTGGCAAGGCCCGATTGGTATCTGGTGGAAGGCCGGGCCCGACCCGGCCGCAGCGGTGAAGAGGACCGACCGCCGGCGGGGGGTGATCCCCCGCCGATTGCAGGACGGCACCGGCGGCGGGAGGTGTCTCGCATGGTCCACGCGGCCGCACACTTTCCTCACCGCTCCGTAACCGATTTCGGCGACCACCTTCCCGGTCGAGCGACGCACGGGGAGAGGGCTATGCCTAACGGACGCGGATCGATCAGGTTCCTCGTAGTGACATCCATTGTCACCATCATAACCGCCATGGTGGGCACAGTCTCATATAGTCTCTATGAGATAAATAGAGTTGCTGATCGACTTGCAGTCGTCAATGAAGTCAATAGTGTCAAGCAACGCTTTGCCATCAACTTCCGTGGTAGTGTGCATGACCGGGCAATTGAACTGCGTGACGTGGTGCTGTTCGATGATCCCACGGATCAGCAAGCCGCGATCGCAACGATTGACGACCTGGCCGCATTCTACGCCGACAGTGCCGTCAAGCTGGACGCGATGATGGCAGCCGGTGATGGCGTGGACGGGGAGCAGCCAGCTCTGCTCGATGCGATCCGTGGGATCGAAGCTGAGACCTTGCCGATAATCGTCGAGGTCATCGAGGCCAGGCAGGCGGGGCGTTCGGAGCAGGCACATCGCATCCTAATGCAACAGGCCCGACCGCTCTTCATCGACTGGCTGGCGGCGATCAACCGTTTCATCGACCATCAGGAGGCGAAGAACCGCGCAATCGGTGCGCTGGTCGGCCGCAACCTGGAGGGCTTCAAGATCACCATGGGCGTCGCGCTGGTGCTCGCGTTCCTGCTCTCCGTCGCGCTTGTCGTGCTCATCCTGCGCGGGCTCTCGCCGCTGAAGGCGGTGACCGCGGTGATCGAGCGGGTGTCTGACGGCGATCTGACCGTCTCGACACCGATGGACGGTGCGGGCGAGGTAGCCGAACTGCAGCGTGCCGCAGTGCGCATGGTGCATTCCCTGCAGAAGAAGGCGGACGCGGCCAATGCCATCGCCTCCGGCAATCTGGTCATTCCCTACCAGGCGGACGGAAAGGACGATGTTCTCGGCAGGTCGCTCGTGGAGATGCTGCAGACGGTGCGTGGGAGCGTTGAAACCGTCTCGGGCGAGGCGACGGCGCTGCGTGGTGCCGCGGATGCGATGCATGCGAACTCCATGCGTCTGAGCAGTGATGCGGACGGACAGGCACGGGCGGCGCAGACCGCATCGGCCGCGGTCGAGGAGATGTCGGCGAGCTTGCGCCAGTCGAGCGAGAACGCCAGCCAGACCGAAGGGATCGCCGCCCGCTCAGCCGCCGAGGCGCGCGAGGCGGGCGACGCCATCAATCGCGCCATGGAGGCGCTGCGCTCGATCACCGACCGAATCGGCATCGTGCAGGAGATCGCGCGCCAGACCGACCTTCTGGCCCTGAATGCGGCGGTCGAGGCGGCGCGCGCAGGCGAGCACGGCAAGGGCTTTGCCGTCGTCGCCTCCGAAGTCCGGAAGTTGGCCGAGCGGAGCCGGCAAGCGGCCAGCGAAATCTCCGGCATCTCGGTACAGACAGCCTCCGTCTCGGAAGATGCCAGTCAGAAGCTGGGCAATCTTCTGCCCAATATCGAGCAGACCTCTAAGCTTGTCCGCGAGATCTCCACGGCCTTGCAGGAGCAGACCATCGGCATCGAGCAGATCAACATGTCGGTCCGCGAACTGGATGTCCTGACGGGCCGCAACCGTGATGCCGCCTCCTCTTGTCTCTCGACCTCGAAAGTCGTCCAAGGACGTGTCGGCAACCTTGCCGCGGCACTGGTCACTTTCGACACTGGTAGGCAGCAGAAAGCCGAAGACGCGGAGCGGTTGGCCCTAGCCGCATAGCCTCAGGCGATCAGCCATGGTCCATCGCCCTTGGTGACAAGGGCAGGGGGGCGTGGGCCGTGCATCTTCCACGCTGCCACACGGTGATCAATCGTGTAGTGGCAGCCCCGCAACATGCACCGTGGCGCGCGTTGGCGTCTAGATTAGCCGCCGCGATCAGCTCTCCTCCAGCACCTTGCGTGCCACGCGAAAACACTCCAGCGCCGGGGGCACGCCGCAATAGATGCCGACGACGTGGATGATCGCGCGGATCTCGTCGCGGGTGACGCCGTTGTTGATCGCACCTCGGCAGTGGATCTCCCACTCGGTCATTTTCCCAAGCGCGCCGATCATGGCGAGGTTCATCATAGAGCGGGTCTTGGCGTCGATCACCTCGTCGCCCCAGCCGAAGCCCCAGCACCAGGCGGTCATCGCTTCCTGGAAAGGTCGGGTGAAATCGTCCGCCGCGGCGAGGTTCTTCTCGACATACTCGGCACCCAGCGTCGCCTTGCGCTGCTCCAGCCCCTTGAGGAACAGGTCCTCGTCGAACGCGCTCATGCCCCGCCTCCAAGCTTGATCGCGACATTCTTGGTCTGCACGTAGTTCCACAGCGCCTCGCGCCCCTTCTCGCGGCCATAGCCCGAGCGACCGTAGCCGCCGAAGGGTGTTTCGACCCCGCCGGCGAACCATTCGTTCACGAAGACCTGCCCCGCGCGGAGCCGCCGCGCCGCACGCGTGGCCCGGTCGAGATCGCGGGTGAAGACGCCCGCGACCAGGCCGTAGTCGGTTGAATTGGCTATCTCGATCGCTTCGGCATCGTCGCGGAAGGACAGGACCGAGAGCACCGGGCCGAACACTTCCTCGCGCCCGATGGCCATATCGGGCGTCACGTCGGCCAGCACGGTGGGTTCCATGAAGGCGCCGTCGCGGTTCAGCGCCCGGCCGCCGGTTATGGCGCGGGCGCCCGCCTTCTCGGCTGCCGCGACCATGCCGACCGCCCGGTCGCGCTGGGCGATCGAGACCATGCTGCCCATCGTGGGGCCGAAGACCGGGCTATCGGCGCCCGGCTGCACGGTCAGGCTGCGGGCCACGCCTTCTGCGCGTTCGATCAGCTCGTCGCGCCGGCTCTCATGCACGATCACCCGACTCATCGCCGAGCAGACCTGGCCTGCGTTGAAATAGATCCCCCAGCGGATGTCCCTCTCGAAGGCTGCGAGATCGGCGTCGTCATGCAGGATGGCGGCGGATTTCCCGCCGAGCTCCAGCACGCAGGGCACGACGTTCTGTGCCGCCGCCGTGGCGATGGCGATCCCGGTGGGGACCGAGCCGGTGAAGACGATCTGGTCGACACCCGGATGGGCCGACAGCGCCGCCCCGGCCTCACCCCCCAGCCCGCAGAGGATGTTGACCGCCCCCGCCGGGAAGCCCGCCGCTACCGCCGCCTCGACCAGATAGGCGTTGGTCAACGGCGTCAGTTCCGGGGTTTTGACCACGCAGGCATTGCCCGTCGCCAGCGCTGCCGAGAGCGAGCGCGCCGTCATCTCCAGCGGATAATTCCACGGGATGATCTGGGCCGAGACGCCATAGGGCTCATGCTCGGTCCAGTCATAATAGCCGGCGCCGAGCGGGACCGAGCGGCCTTCGACGGTCGATGCCTGATTGCCGTAATATTCGAAATAGAGCGCCGCGCCACCGACCTCGATCAGGCTCTCCCAAAGCGGTTTGCCCTGCTCGCGGGTCAGGATCGCCGCGATCTCCTCGCGCCGCTCGGTGAGGTGGCGGCCCATGGCCTGCACCATGCGGCCCCGTTCGATCGGGCGCATGTCGCGCAGCACGCCTGAGCGGTGCACCCGCGCCGCCGCCGCCGCCGCGCGGTCGACATCATGGGCATCGGCCAGCGCCTGCTCGGCCAGTGTCTCGCCGGTCGCGGGGTCGGTGACGGCGATCCGGCCCGCGCCGCCATCGACCCAGGCGCCGTCGATATGGTTCTGCCAATAGGGTTTGATCTCGGTTCGGTCGATCAGGTCGGCCATCGGCTGTCCTCAAACGGTGATGCGGTGGGCATGTAGGTGGTCGTAATGCGGCTTCATCCGGCGATACACCCGGCGCACCCGCTCGGGCGCCTCGGCGATCTCGACATAGCGGCGGGTCTGGCGCGTGAGGCCGGTGGAGCGGGCGAGGTTGTGGTGAAACGAGCCGCCATCCCACCAGCTATGCGCCGCAGGGTCACCGCCAGGCTCCCAGCTCAGCGCTTCGGGCAGGAAGGGGATGCCGACCGCCTCGCAGAAGGCCGCGACCACGGCCTCGGGTGCCTCCAGCAGGTCGTCGCTGTCGATCACCGGCGGGGGTCTTCCATCCAGCGCCCAGAGCAGGTCGAACAGCGCCCGCTGCTCGGGAAAGCCCACCTCTGCCTCCTCGAAGTCCGGCCACTTGTCGTGGATCGAGCTGAGCGTCTTGGCCGGGTCGCGGATCAGGAAGGCGTGGGTGAAATGGGCGAGAAACTCGGGCGTCCACAAGTGGCTGATGTAATGCGGGAAATCCTTGGTGAAGACCGGCCGCGCTGCAGCCCGCGCCTGCATGTCGGCCCAAACGCTCTCCAGCGTCAGGCCGGGCGTGGTTTTGTCTCCTGGGCGAAAGCGCGGCCAGAGCGGGTCTTCGCCCTGATACCACGCCTCGCCGAAGGGTTCGTGCAGGCAGTCCATGTCGCCGCGTTGGCGCATCATCCACTCGAACGCGGTGGAGGTAGAGCGTGGCACCGCCCAGAGCGCCACGATCTTATGCATTAAGGCGGTCCAACAGCCGCCCGTGCGAACCCTCCGGCGCGATGGCGAGATCGCGGAAGATCGCCCAGTAGAGCGCCGTGTCATGGCCGATCACCGGCTTGCCGAGCAGCGTCTCGAGCCGGGGTGTCAGGTGCAGCGGCCGCTCGGGCACGCCGCCGGGGCCGGATCGGAAGTTGCACATGCCGTTGATCAGGTAGGCGTCGGCGCCCGGCGCTTGTTCAGCCACGTAGAGAAAGCTGCGCTCGGCCAGGTCGCCATCGAAGATCCAGCGCCGGGCGTTTACCGCTTCCTGGCTCTCGAACCAGCCTTGGTCGTGGAAGTTACCGGCCCAGATCACGTCGAACCCGGCCTCGCGCAGGAACCCGGCCGTGCCCTGCCACCAGTCGGGCCAGTGATAGGCGGCATTCAGCGCCACCTTTTCGACGCCCATCGCCCGCAGCGCCTCGACCATGGCGTAGCCGGCCATGTGAAAGCGGATGCCGTACTTCTCCGACAGCGCCTCGCCGTGCTGCCGGATCCCCTCGACGCCCAGCCCGCTGGCATGCACCCAGTTGGAGCCGACCTGACCCGCCACATCGACGCCGTTCCGCGCCATGCAGTGCACGAAATCGTCGAGCATCCCGAAGTTCCGCCGCCGCTGATCGAGGCCATGGGCATAGTCCGGATCATGCAGCATCCAGCCATGCACGCCGACCGTGCGGGGCGCGATGCGCAGGAAATCCGACGGCGCGGCGTCATAGTCGAAGGGCGGGCAGGTGAAGCCGACCTGATGGGGAAAGAGCTTCTGCTCCGGCGTCCACCGGGTCGGCATGGCGAGCGCGTCAGCCATCGATCGCCTCGCGCATCCAGCGCTGCAGATGCATGACCGGATGCTCGGAGTTCACCCCACCAGCCGGCGCAACCACCAGCGGCCCCGGCACATAGCCGCGCGAGCGGAGGCCCCGCTGCACCGATTCGACGAGGTGGATGTCTTCTTCGACGGTCGTCGCCCGGTCCTGCACGGCAAGCCTGCGCACCGTCTCGTCATCCGCGCCCTCGACCGAGTACCAGCCACGCCAGACCGTCACCGTCTCGGGCCCTGTGGCGCGCCAGTGATAGGTATTGAGCACGTTGCCCGGGTAGACCTGAAAGCTGAACATCGGCCAGAGGAACCAGCTCGAATACTCGTGCGCGTGGTCGAAACCGCTCTCGATGTCATAGGTCATCTGGTCGAGCGACTGACACTCGGTCGTGTGGCGCAGGCACATTCCTTGCGGTTGGATGTCATAGGTCTCGGGCCGCACCACGCCGTTGGAGAAGGTCGGGTGGTTCAGGCTGCAGTGATAGCATTCCGAGTAATTCTCGACCGAGACCTTCCAGTTGCAGTGCTCCGGGATCTCCACCCATTCGAGCGGGCGGAGCGTCGCCCAATGGGGCACCCAGTCTTCCAGCTCGGCCCGCGTGCCGGGGAACCAGTCGTCCATCGGCGCGGCATGCGGGTCGAGGTTGACGAAGACGAAGCCCAGGAAATCCTCCACGCGCACCGCGGTCAGGCAGATCGAGGATTTGTCGAACCCCTCCACCGCCTTGATGTTCGGCCCGGCGCGGAGTTGCCCGGTCAGCTCATAGGTCCAAGCGTGGTAGGGGCAGACCACCACGCGCGTCTTGCCGCTGCCTTGCACAAGCTGATGCGCCCGGTGCTGGCAGACATTGAAAAAGGCGCGGATGACACCGCCGCGCCCGCGCACGGCGAACAGGCTCTCGCCCGCTATCTCGAAGGTCGTGTAACTGCCCGGCGTCGGGATCTCGCTCGCATGGCAGGCAAATTGCCAGGTCTTGGCCAACAGCCCGGTCTTCTCGGTCTCGAAGACGATGGGGTTCGTGTAGTAGCTGGCGGCGAGCGAGCGGATCGGAGCGGTCATCAACTGTCCCCGGAGTAGAGGCCGAGACGGCGGCGTCGGGAATGGAACGCTTCCACACGTTCGACGATCTCGCCCCCGGCCTGCGCGATCACAAACGACAACAAAGTCTCCAAAAGCGCGATCGTGCTGACGGAGGACGGGAAGAATTGCGGCGTGTCGGCGGCCACGACAAAGCCGTGATCGGCTGCGCGATAGATCGGGCTCGCCAGGCTGTCGGTGATGCCGATCACGGTCACGCCCTGCTCGCGCGCGACCGCGACCGCCTCGATCACCTCGCTGCGGAAGGGCGCGCAGGTGATGGCGATCAGCACGTCGCGATGATCTGTCCAGGCCAGGTCGTCGGTCGCGACCGAGCCTGCGCGCGGGATCGCCTGGAACTGCTTCATGCCCGTCGAGGCGAGATACGTGAAGTTGCGCGCATTGGCGTTCATCACGCCAACACCCAGCGTGAAGACGTCGCGTGCGTTCCAGATCGCCGATGCGGCGGCCGTTAGCTGATCGGCGGTGATGCCGGTGAAGGTCTCCTCGATATTGCGCAGCGCCGCTTGCACCATATCGGCGTAAAGCCCGCCCATGCCGCCGGATTTGCGGATGCCCTGCAGCAGGCGGACGCGGTCGGGGAATGTGACCTGGCCCCTGCGGATCGCCTCTCGGAAGGGCTCGCGAAAATCCTCGTAGCCCTCGAACCCGACCTGGCGCGCCATGCGCACGACGGTGTTGGGCTTGACCTTCGCCGCCTCGGCAATCTCGCGCACGGTCGAGACGCCCACATCGCGCGGGTTCTCCAGCACGTATCTTGCCGCCTTCTGCGCCTCGGGCGTCAGATCGCCGAATTCCTCGGCGAGGCGGCTCAGCACGTTTGATGATACATCTGTCCCATCCATGATTGACGACGGTATAAACGTGCGATTAGCCTGTCTAGGCTTTTTCGCGGGAGGTCGCATGGCAGAGGCAAAATTCCCCACCGACGCGCGGGTCGTGATCGTCGGCGGCGGCATCATGGGGGTCGGCCTCGCCTATCACCTCGCGCATGAGGGCTGGGGCGCTGAGACGGTGCTGCTGGAGAAGGCCGAACTCACCTCAGGCTCCACCTGGCACGCGGCGGGGCAGATCACGCATTCGACCTCGTCCTTCAGCCTCGGCAAATGCGTGGATTACAATATCGGGCTCTACGCGGGCGCGCTGGAGGCGGAGACCGGGCAGGCGGTCACCTGGCATGGCTGCGGGTCTTTCCGCCTCGCCTATACGCCTGACGAGATGGACTGGCTGCGCCACACGCTATCGGTCGGCCGGGCGCTCGGCTTCAACATCGAGCTGGTGGGGCCGGAGCGGGTGGCGGCGCTGCACCCGTTCTACAACCTCGACGGGGTGCTGGGTGCTCTGCACACGCCCGATGACGGGCATGTCGATCCGACCAACGTCACTATGGCCATGGCCGCCGGTGCCCGGGCCAAGGGCGTGCGCATCATCCGCCGCTGCCAGGCGAGCAACATCACCGCCACGCCCGATGGGTGGCTGGTCGAGACCGCTGAGGGCGCCATCCGCTGCGAGCATGTCGTCAACGCAGGCGGCACCTATGCCCGGCAGATGGGCGAGTGGTCAGGCCTGCAGCTGCCCATGACCTCGATGACGCACCACTACTTCGTGACCGACGAGGTGCCGGAATTCCGCGATCTCGACCGTGAGCTGCCGGTGATCCGCGATGACCGCAAGGTCTCGGGCTATATCCGGATGGAGCAGAAGCGCGGCCTCATCGGCATCTATGAGAAGGCCAATCCCAACACCGTCTGGGAGGATCACTGCCCCTGGGAGGCGGAGAACGAGCTGTTCGATGCCGATTACGACCGCGTCATGCCCTGGCTCGAGGAGAGCCTCAATCGCATGCCCGTGCTCGCCAGCCTCGGTATCGCCCGCGATGTGCATGGCGCGATCAGCCACCCGCCCGACGGCAACCCGCTGATCGGCCCGGCCCCGGGGGTGCACAATTACTGGTGCTGTTGCGGCACCCAGATCGGCATCGGCTGGGGGCCAGGGCTGACGCGCGAGCTGGCGCGCTGGATGGTGCACGGCGCGGCCGATATCTCGATGCGCGACTACGATCCGCGCCGCTTCGGCAGCTATGCCACCAAGGACTGGCAGGTGATCAAGGCGCGCGAGGACTATTGCCTGCGCCACGAGATCCCGTATCCGCATTTCAACCGCCTCGCCGGCCGGCCGATCAAACCCTCGCCGCTCTATGACGTGCTAAAGGTCAAGGGCGCGGTGTTCGAGGAGGTCTACGGCTTCGAGCGCCCCCGCTGGTTCGCGCGCGAGGGCGTCGAGCAGCGCGATCACTACAGCTTTCGCCGAACGCCGGTCGACGACATGGTCGCGGCCGAGGTCGCCGCGGTCCGGGGTGCTGCAGGGGTGATGGACGTCACCGCCTTCACCAAGGTGCTGGTCGAGGGGCTGGACGCTTATGCGCTGCTCGATCGCCTGACGGCGAACCGGATGCCGCAGAAGACCGGCTCGATCACGCTGACGCATCTGCTGAACCGCCGCGGCCGGATCGAGCTGGAGACGACGATCGTCCGCATGGGGCAGGACCGGTTCTACCTGGTCTGTGCCGCGTTCTTCGAACAGCGCCTGCTCGACCATCTGTCACATGAGCGTCGGGGCGAGGACGTCACCGTCACCGCGCTCTCTGCCGAATGGTCGGCCCTGTCGCTGAACGGCCCGCGCTCGCGCGATATCCTCGGCGCCTGCACGGCCGCGCCGCTCGACAACGCGCATTTCCGCTGGCTCTCGGCGCAGGAGATCACCGTCGCAGGCCACCGGATCTGGGCCTTCCGCATGTCCTATGCCGGTGAGCTTGGCTGGGAGTTGCATATGCCGAACGCCGCCTGCCGCGATGTCTATGCCGCGCTATGGCAGGCGGGCGCGCCGCTTGGCCTCACCGACTACGGCAGCTTTGCGATGAACGCGATGCGCATGGAGAAAGGGTTCAAGGGCGCGGGTGAACTGACCAACGAAGTGACCCTGGCCGAGGCCGACGTACTGCGCTTCGCCCGCCGCGACAAGGCGTTCCTCGGCGCCGAGAGAACCTTCAACACCGACATGCCCTGGGTCTGCGCCTATCTGGAGATCGAGCCCGACGGGGCCATCGACGGCCATGGCGGTGAGGCGGTCTTGATGCAGGGCACGGTGATAGGCTCCACCGCCTCGGTCGCCTATGGCCCGACGGTCGGCAAGATCCTGGCCTTCGCCTATGTCGCGCCCACGGCCGCCGCGCCCGGCACGGCGCTGGAGGTCGTGATCCACGGCACGCCGCGCGCGGCCCGGGTACTGGGGGCGCCTGCCCACGACCCCGACAGCCTGCTGCCGCGCACCGATGCGCTCAGCGCCGGCGTGGTGGAGCCGGCCGAATGACCCGGCCAGCCCCCCAACACCCGACCGAGGGCTGAGCGTCATGGATGCCGGCGCGCCGATCCTCGACCGAGACCACAGCGGGGCCGCGCCGGGTCTCGCCATCCCGCGCGACCGCGCCGCGCCTCGGATCACGCGCATCGCGCTCTGGCACGTCCCGTTGACCAGCCACGCGACCTATTACATGGCCGAGGGCAAGACCTGCGCGACGGTCGAGACCGTGGTCCTGCGCGTCGACACCGATGCCGGCATCACCGGCTGGGGCGAGGTCTGCCCGATCCCGCATTACCTGCCGGCCTATGCCCGCGGCGTGGCTCCAGCGATCCAGGAGATGCTGCCCGTCCTCCTCGGCGCCGATCCGCTGGGGGCCGAGGCGCTGATCGCCCGGGCCGAGGCCTGGCTGCCCGACCACCGCTACGCCAAATCCGCGCTCGACATCGCGTGCTGGGACATCACGGGCAAGGCCGCGGGCCTGCCGCTCTATGCCCTGCTTGGCGGGCGTCAGGCCGAGACGCTGCCGCTTTATCACTCGGTGACCTGCGTCGAGCCCGATGAGATGGCGCGTATCGCCGTCGAGGCGCAGCGCATGGGCATGACGCAATTCCAGGCCAAGCTCGGCGCATCCGGCGGTTGGCAGGCCGATGTCGAACGCCTGATCAGGGTGCGCGAGGCGGTGGGCCCGGGGCCGATCCTCTATGGCGACTGGAACTGTGGGACCACCTCGCTGGAGGCGACGCGCGTCGGCCGGGCGGTCGCGCATCTCGACGTGATGCTGGAGCAGCCATGCCCCACCATCGCCGATTGCGCCCGGGTGCGCGAGGCCACGGGCCTGCCGATGAAGCTGGACGAGGTTGCCCATGACACCGCGAGCCTGCTGGAGGCCCACGACCGCGGCTGCATGGATGTCGTCGCCCTCAAGCTCAGCAAGTTCGGTGGGCTGAGCGCCACGCGCCGGGCGCGCGATCTTTGCCTCTATCTCGGCGCGCGGATGTGTATCGAGGATACTTGGGGCAGCGACATCGCCACCGCGGCGGTCCTACACCTCGCCGCCGCCACGCCACCCGGCCGGGTCCAGAATGTCTGCGATCTCTCGGGCTATGTCGCGCCGCGCCTGGCCCCGATGTCGCCGAGCCGCCGCCAAGGCCGTATCGCCCTGCCCGAGGGCCCCGGGCTTGGGATCGAGATCGACGAGGCCGCCCTCGGCGCGCCCGACAGGATCTGGGAGTAAGCCATGAAGATCCGCAGCCAGGCCGACTGGATCGAGCATGCCCGCGCCGTGCTGCCGGGCGGCGGTTTCGGCAATTTCGACCCCGGTATCGTCATCGCCCGGGGCGAGGGCGCCCATGTCTGGGACGAGGACGGGAGGCGCTACATCGACTACCTGATCGGCTCGGGGCCCATGCTGCTCGGCCATGGCCACCCGGAGGTCATGGAGGCGATCCTCGCGCAATTGCCGCGCGGCCTGACCTTCTTCGCGAACAACGCCGCCGGGATCGAACTGGCGGCCGCGATCACCGAGGCGGTGCCTTGCTGCGAACAGGTCCGCTTCGTCACCTCGGGCGGCGAGGCCGACATGTATGCGATCCGCCTCGCCCGCGCGTACACGGCCAAGCCCAAGATCCTGAAGTTCGAGGGCGGCTATCACGGCATGAGCGCCGAGGCGCAGATGAGCCTGGCACCCGCGCGCCATGTCAATTTTCCCCAGGCCGTGCCCGACAGCGCCGGCATCCCCGAGAGCGTGGCCGAGCAGATGCTGATCGCGCCCTTCAACGATCTCGAGGCGGTGGCATCGCTGCTCCAGACCCATGACGATGTCGCCGCGATCATCGCCGAGCCGCTGCAGCGGATCATCCCGGCGCGCCCGGGTTTTCTGAAGGGGCTGCGCGATCTTTGCGACCGCCACGGCGTGCTGTTGATCTTCGATGAGATCGTCACCGGCTTCCGCCTCGCCTATGGCGGCGCGCAGGAGCGCTATGGCGTGACGCCCGATATCTGCACGCTCGGCAAGATCATCGGCGGCGGTTTTCCCCTGGCGGCGCTGGGCGCGAGCGCCGAGATCATGGCCCATTTCGACAAGGCTCAGGTCGGGTCGGAAGGCTGGCTCATGCAGCTCGGCACGCTCTCGGGCAATCCCCTCGCCGCGGTCGCGGGGCTCAAGACGATGGAGATCCTTGCCCGGCCGGGCCAGTACGATGCCCTCCGCGCCCGGGGCCAGGCGCTGATGGACATGCACGGCGCGGCGCTGGGCGCGGCCGGCATTCCCCACCGGCTCTGCGGCGACCCTACCCTGTTCGATGTCTACTTCACGACCAGCGACTGTCGGGACTACCGCAGTGCCCGCCACGACGATCCGGAACAGTCGGTCGCCTGGAACCGAGTTCTGCGCGAGCAGGGGATCTTCAAGTCACCGGGCAAGCTTTACCCGTGCCTGGCTCTCTCCGACGATGATCTTGAGGCCACGCGCGAAGCTATGCAGGCCGCGGCCATGTCACTTGAGGTCAGCGTTCCGGCCTGACACCCAAGGGCGTTGGCTCGCCCGGCGCCGGTCTTGGTCTCGCGGGATCAGCCTGGCAGCGGGCGCAGACGGCTCCGCAGCGCGTCAGCCTGCTCGGGCGCCATTTGCTGCAGCATAAGGCGCAGCGTGTAGCCGCCATGGATGCCGTCGCCCTCGAGATACATCCAGTCGGCGATCATTTCGACCTCGACACTGTAGGGGTCACCGATCTTCAGACCGGTCTCAACACCGTCATTGGCGGCCTGGCACATCAGGCGCAGACCTGCAGGTTGGCAGTTGTCCATCCACATCTGCTCGAAATCATTCTCGGTCGGCACCGCCACCTTGATGGAGTACCCCGCCGTGCCCAATGGTGGCGTGATCATCTGGTCGAGGATATCGGGCAGCGTCTGGCGCGCACGCAGGATAGCCGCCGTCATGATCGGGTCGGGCCGTAAGGCGTCGATGACGCGCTCCGCCTCGCTCGGCGCGGCAGTCGGCTCGCCAAGATCGGGTGTAATGGCGGCCACCGTCCCGGTCCCCGGCGGGATGCTGCTCCGCGTCGCACCGCCTGCAGGATCGGTGGCGGATACGCCGATTTCTGGCACCGATGGCGCAAGGGCGATTTCACTGCCCGGCGGCGGGGTCGGCACCGCGGTAACCGTCGCCGTGCCGGCAGGACCAGGTACCGCCGTCGGCTGTGGCGCGAGGCCCGGTGAGGGCGCCGAGGACGGCGCGCTCAGCACGCCGAAGCTCGGCGCCTCCGTATCGGGCAATCCCGGCGGCGGTGCCACGGGCGCGCCGCCGCCCGGCACAGGGACAACGGGCTGTGCTGTCGGGCTTGGAGCTGCGGGGGCTGCGGCAATGGTCGTCGGCGTCTCGTCGGACGTCGCGGTGCCTGTCGCATCGGTGACCCCATCAAGCGCTCTGCCGTCGGCGCCGTCATCTGCCCCGCTTAGATCGGTCAGCGTACCCGCGCCATCGCCCGCAAGGCTCCCAGTCGGCGCATCGCTGCCGGCAAGGGGCCGATCGGCGAGGACCGCTTGCTCGGCCGCGTCGATCGCAGCCTCCGCCACGGCTTGGTCATCGGCAGGGCCACGGCCGGTCGTGCTGAGCATGACGCCAGCATAGACCATTCCGGCCAGGCCGACCGCCATGATCGCATATCCGCCATAGGTAGACGTCGACACCCTGCACCCCCCGACACTCGCGTAACGGTGGCAACGAACACCGCAAAGACGGCACAAGCGTGGCGCCGATGCGTGAATTGAACGCTAGAGATACAGGGAATGAGACTATTTTTCGAAACGGACAAGTGGGGTGTGGCAGTGCGTCGTTAAATTTTCGCGCACCGCGGCAAGGAGCGCCCGGCAAGGGCGTTGGCGAGGATTTTCTTCGATGAACTAAAAGTGCTTAGCCGAAAGAGTTCGGGCAGCCCTCGAAGATCCTCGGTGAAGTCTCATATCCGAGCGAACAACTCCTCGAAGGCTACCGGCGCCCTGATCCCGCCCGCAAACTGCCAACAAGGTCCAGCAGGCTAACGCGCCGCGGCACAACCGCCGCTGGATCCGCGACGGAGTGTGGCGACGACCGACACCCTCAGCCCCAGGATCATCGAGGCGCATCGCCGGGCCTCGGCAACAGTGCTGGCCGCGATGGAGGCGCCGCGCGAGAAGCTCGACAAAGGCGACCCACGTGCATGGACCGTGATTTTCCTCCTGAATTGCTGGATTGAGCAGCTCGATAGCGACCGGAGCCCGCTTACCGCCGATCTGACGGATCTCTCCTGGCTTCCAGAGAACGAGGCCGCCGCCCTTCGACACTACGCACTCTGCGCCTATGGAACGGATAAAGAACGTGCAGCGGCTCATCCCAGGGCGCAGGAGATGTTTGATGAACTCTAAGAGCGTATACGCGGTGTCTGGGCTCCTGAGGCTGACTTCCATCGCCACCGTGTCGCCTACCATCGTCGGCTGAAGGCTGAGGAAGACCGGCTCCTGATCGGTGAGAAGCGGGTTGAGCTGTTTGGCCACAACGCGGCCTACAGCGCTGCGATGGAGGCGGGCATCGTCGGCGGGTTCCTCCACCTGCCCGATGAGGCCATGCCTGATTGGCTGATCGACAAACCGGCCGACTGGCGCCATCTGGCGGTTGAAGGTGACATGGCGCTCAGCCGCAAGGACGTTCTTCGCTTCATCCGTCTTCCGGATTGCGATCGCGCCACGGCCGCCCATGCCTATGCCCAGCAGCTTCGCTACCTCCGCTGGCAGCCCGCGCATATGCAGGGTTTCGCGGGCTATTGGGGCCATTTCAAAACGGTGGGGCGTGATGAGGCGTCAGAAGCGGACCGCCTGCCGGAGGTGATTGGGCGCGCCTGGAAGGCCGGTGCCTATGATAGTCCCAAGAACCGGCGCCTTGCCTTCGATCTCGGCGCCTTCCTGCCCAAGTATCGCATGGAGGTGGCGGCATTGCGTCAGGAGGGCAGGCTGCCCGATTGGGCCATCCCGCCTGACGACCTGGTGGCCACCGAAGGCCAGGCCCCCGATTGCCCATTCTTCTTCGACGGCCGCGTGATCTTCATGTCGATCGAGCACGAAAAGAACTACACCGGCCCCCTTCCGGGCCCACTCCACCGCTTCAAAGATCAGGGCAAGCATGGACGCCAGATGCCATGGCTGATACGCAAGATCTATGGCGAATGACATCACGACAGACGATATAGAGGGGCCGGGCGAGCATCATGAGGCGCTCGATCGGGCGCTGTCGGAGCGGTATCTGACCTATGCGCTCTCGACCATCATGCACCGCGCGCTGCCCGATGCGCGCGACGGGCTGAAGCCTGTCCACCGGCGGATACTCTGGGCGATGCGGGCGCTGAGGCTCGATCCCGGACAAGCCTTCAAGAAGTCGGCCCGGATCGTGGGCGATGTGATCGGTAAGTATCACCCGCATGGCGATACCGCCGCCTATGACGCGCTGGTGCGGGTCGCTCAGGATTTCTCGGTGCGCTATCCGCTGGTCGACGGGCAGGGGAATTTCGGCAATATCGACGGCGATGGTGCTGCCGCCTACCGCTATACCGAGGCGCGGCTGACCCCGCTCGCCGCCCGGCTGATGGAAGGGCTGGACGAGGACGCGGTCGATTTCCGGCCGACCTTCAACAACGAGGACTTTGAGCCCGAGGTCCTGCCGGCGGCCTTCCCCAACCTGCTCGCCAACGGTGCCTCAGGCATCGCGGTCGGGATGGCGACCTCGATCCCGCCGCATAATCTGGGCGAGCTCTGTCGCGCCTCGCTGCACCTGATCGAGCATCCGGGCGCCTCGGTCGACACGCTGATGAAATACCTGCCGGGTCCCGATTTCCCCACCGGCGGCGTGATGGTCGATAACAGCGCGACCATCGCCGAGGCCTATCGCACCGGTAAAGGCGGCGTCCGTCTGCGCGCCGCCTGGGAGCGCGAAGACCTCGGCCGTGGTCAATGGCAGATCGTCGTCACCGAGATCCCCTATCAGGTGCAGAAGGCCAAGCTGGTCGAGCGCCTCGCCGAGCTCGTCACCTCTGGCAAGGTCCGCGCGCTGGCCGATGTGCGCGACGAAAGCGCCGAGGATGTGCGCCTGATCCTCGAGCCGCGCGCCCGCAGCATCGACCCGCAGGCGCTCATGGAGACGCTGTTCCGCCAATCGGACCTTGAGACCCGCGTCTCAATCAACATGACCGTGCTGATCGACGGGCGCACGCCCAAGGTCGCGACGCTGCCCGAGATGCTGCGCGCCTGGCTCGACCACCGGCGCGAGGTGCTGGTGCGCCGGACCGAGCATCGCCTGGGCAAGATCGCGGCGCGCCTGGAGGTGCTGGGCGGCTACCTCGTCGCCTATCTGAACCTCGACCGGGTGATCGAGATCATCCGCACCGAGGATGAGCCGAAGCAGGCGCTGATGGCCGAGAACTGGGCCACCGATGGCGGCACCGCGCGGCTGACCGACGTGCAGGCCGAGGCGATCCTCAACATGCGCCTCCGCGCCCTCCGCAAGCTGGAGGAGATGGCGATCCGCGAGGAGCGCGAGCGCCTGCTGGCCGAACAGGACGCGCTGCAGGGCCTCGTCGCCTCGGAAGAGGACCAGTGGAAACAGGTCGCCGAGCAGATCCGCGAGATCATGAAGGACTTTGGCGCGCCCCGCGCGCTCGCAGGGATCACCGACGCCGCCGATCTGGCCGAGCGCAAGAAGAACACGCAGCCCTGGCCCCAGGGCGCGCGGCGCACCGGTTTCGCCACGCCGCCTGATCTGGCCGAAGACGCAGCAGAGACGCTGATCGAGCGCGAGCCGATCACCGTCGTCTGCTCGGAACAGGGCTGGATCCGCGCCATGACCGGCCACCGCGACGCCAGCCAGCCGGTCAAGTTCAAGGACGGCGACGGCCCGCGCTTCCATCTGACCGCCATGACCACGGACCGCTTGCTCATCTTCGCCTCGGACGGGCGCGTCTTCACGCTGGCCTGCGACCGCCTGCCCGGCGGGCGCGGCATGGGAGAACCCGTGCGTCTGCTGGCCGAAATGGCGCAGGAGGCGGAGATCGTGACGGTCCTGAAGCACGAGCCCGGCACGCGCCTCGTCGTCGCCTCCACCGCGGGTGACGGGTTCCTGCTGCCGGCCGATGATGCCGTGGCGCAGACCCGTGGCGGGCGACAGGTGCTGAACGTCAAGGGCGGCGTTCGGCTTGCCGCAGCGACCCCGGTAGGCGAGGCCGATCACCTCGCCGTCGTCGGCCAGAACCGCAAGCTGCTGATCTTCCCGCTGTCTGACCTGCCCGAGATGACCCGCGGCAAGGGCGTGCGCCTGCAGAAATACAAGGATGGTGGGCTGTCGGACTTCAAACCCTTCCGCCACGAGAACGGCTTGAGCTGGCCCATGGGCAGCAAAACCCGCACGCTGAGGCCGGAGGAGATGGCCGAATGGGTCGGGCCCCGCGCCTCAACCGGGCGCATGGCGCCGCGCGGTTTCCCACAGTCCAACCGCTTCGCTTGATCGGCGCTTTGGCGCATCGCGCTGCGTGAGAATTCGCGGCCTGCGGGTAACACGCTGCTCTGCATCACTTTCTCGCCGCGAAGCTCCATCGCAACGCCATCATCGCGCCTCGCGCGCGCCGCGACGCACGGGCATGCATGGAGTGTGGCGTGAGCGTGCGTCGATGTTTGCCGACGGGACCCGACAGCTTTCCTTCACCCGTCTTGGCGTTTGCACCCCCCATCGCAGTCACGCGAAAGCCAACTCCCGAGCCCCTGCTGACAGAACGCTCGGCGTCTTTTCTAGGGGCTCGGATCGCGCGTGGCGGCCGCTCACGTTCAGACCACGCGACGCGTCAGCACGGGCGGTTTCGATGTCGCGCTTGGCCTGGCACAGGACGGTTTCACGCCCATCCCAAGCCTTGGCCGTGCTATATCCACCGCAAATCCGCCCATCGGGAGCGATCCCGGGGCTGTTCTGAGGTGCGCCATGAAGCCCTATTCCGTCTTCGCCGTCGCCCGTGAGGCGCTCCGCTATCACGAGGGGTGGGAGCGCGCCTGGGCCGATCCCGAGCCGAAGCGCCATTACGACGTGATCATCGTAGGCGCCGGCGGGCATGGGCTGGCCACGGCCTATTACCTCGCCAAGGAGCACGGCATCCGCAATGTCGGCGTGCTGGAGAAGGGCTGGCTGGGCGGCGGCAACACCGGGCGGAACACCACGATTATTCGCTCGAACTATCTGCAGCCGGCCTCGTCCTCGATCTACGAGCTGTCGCGCACGCTCTACGAGGATCTGAGCCAGCAGCTGAACTTCAACATCATGTTCAGCCCGCGGGGCGTGTTGATGCTCGGCCAGACCGAGCATGAGCTGCGCGCTTGGAAGCGCACGGCCCATGCCAACCGCGCCGCGGGCATCGAAAGCGAGATGGTGAGCCCTGAGCGGATCCGGAAGATCGTGCCGATCATCAACACCGAGGGGCCGCGGTATCCGGTGCTGGGCGGGCTCTGGCAGCCGCGCGGCGGCACCGCGCGCCATGACGCGGTCGCCTGGGGCTATGCGCGCGCGGCCTCGTCCATGGGTGTCGATATCGTGCAGAAATGCGAGGTCACTGGCGTCGATGTCTCCAATGGCAAGGTCTTCGGCGTGCAGACCTCACGCGGGCCGATCACCTGCGACAAGCTGTGTATCGTGGTCGCCGGCCATTCCGGCGTGCTGGCCGACATGGCGGGCTTCCGCCTGCCGGTCGAAAGTGTGGCGCTGCAAGCGCTGGTCAGCGAGCCGATCAAGCCGGTGATCGACTGCGTGGTGATGGCCAACACCGTGCACGGCTATCTCAGCCAGTCTGACAAGGGCGAGTTGGTGATCGGCGGCGGTGCGGACGGGTTCAACAACTACACCCAGCGCGGCAGCTTCCAGCATGTCGAGGAGACGGTGCGCGCGCTCTGCGAGACCTTCCCGATCATCTCGCGCCTCAAGATGCTGCGCCAGTGGGGCGGGATCGTCGACATGACGGGCGACCGCTCACCGATCATCTCGAATACCCCGGTCGAGGGCGTCTTCATCAACTGCGGCTGGGGCACCGGCGGGTTCAAGGCCATCCCGGGCTCGGGCTTTGCGACGGCCGGGCTGGTGGCTAAGGGCAGCCATCTTGTGGCCAACCCTTTCAGCCTGGACCGCTTCGCCGAGGGTCGCATGATCGACGAGAGCGTGGCAGCGGCGGTCGCGCACTGACGCCCGTTGAGGTCAAGCGGCGGCGATCTCAGTCGCCGCAGTCGCCGTCACCGTCAAAGTCCAGAAAACGACCGGCGCCGCTACCGCCGAAGGTGCCGCTGCGCCCGGGGCTCAACGCCTTGTAGAGCCCTACGGCGACGACGAGGATCACCACACCGATCACGCCCAACGGGATGGTAAGCTCCGGCAGGATCTCGATTTCCTGCCCGAAGCCCTCGCGGAACTGGGCCATGAGGCCGAGCTCTGATCCGGACGACCCACCGCTGCCGTCCCCGGTGCCTGGCGCTCGCTTGAAATCAGCCATCGGCGCGAGCTCCCTCTTGCGATGCGATGTTTCGTTAAGTCGAGTTCGCGGCAGTCTTATGGCATCGCCGCGTGCGCCCGGCCCGATGGCAGCGGGCGCCCGGCGGCGCAGACAGGCGATGACACCGCCGCATCAAAGCGGCGAACCTACCGGCTTCCCCATTGTGATTGGGATCAGAGAACGCCTCACCCGGGCTCCTGGCGCGGGTCGCGCCCCTGACAAAGGTTCACCCGAAGCATGGATGCTTGTCTTCGCTTTCGACAAGCACGCTACGGCATGCGTTGAAACAGGAATACAGTGCTCCAGCAGATGTCGGACGGCGATATGGCGCGGCCTAATCTGTGCCGCCACCGCCTCCATCCCCACCGCCATCGCCCCATTGCCGCTCGGAACCGCCCGGCCCCTCGTACCCTGATGTCTTGCTGCGCTTTGACCGCTTGATCAGCCGGTCGCGTAGCATGACCCAAAGGACGAAGGCCAAGATCAGCAGGGCGCCGATGCCCGCAACCACTAGCTTTGCTGAGGAGGGTCCGTCCATCTCGATATCTCTTTTTCCAAACTACTTTCCGAGCAACAATCAAGTCGTGGTGTTGTCGCGACCCCGGCATTGATAGGTGGTTTCGATCCAGTTCTCGCACAAGGCGGCGCAAACGGCCGATGACATGGCCAGATCAAGGCGGCGAACTGTCGAAGCGCGCCGTGGTCATCGGGATCAGAGACTTCAATTTCGCATGTCGAGGCGCGGCTTGCGCCCTTAAAAGCCTCGCCCATGACACAGACGTCTGAGATCGGCGTCACCAAGCGCTGGGCGGACCGTGCTGACACAGATCATCAGTCCGGCGGCGGACGTCAGGTGGCGGTGTCGCGCGGCCTAGTCGCCGCCGCCATCGCCGCCACAGTCTCCGTCACCGTCGGGACGCCTTCGGGCGGAATGACGGTTTTCGTAGGAGATTACGAAGCCCTCACTGTCGTCGTCGCTGCGGCCCTTGCGCCGTCGTCGCCCGCGTAAAAGTGAAATGAGCCACGAGACCGCGACGATGGCGATGAAGACCGCCGCCAGCTGGTGGCCGTCGAAGGTTCTCATGAACCAGTCCATGGCTCCGTCCCTTACACTCACGGCGTCGCATAGTGCAGGGACGCGACCGAAATGCGACCGGCTAGCGTCGCAGACGGGCGATGAAGCGGCGAGATCTGAACGGTGATCCGCCCCCGCTGGCCATAGTCATCGACATCGGGAAGAAAGTTGCCAGGCCGCCACTCTTTCGGGCGCGCCCCAGCCTGCCATCGGAGACGTCGATGCTGATCCTCACCTGTCCCTATTGCGGTGTCGACTGCGCCGAAACCGAGCTGCTGGCCGGCGGTGAGGCGCATCTGAAACGCGAAGGACCGGGTGCCAGCGACGCCGCCTTCGCCGGGTATCTCTTCACCCGCAAGAACCCGAAAGGCGTGCATTTCGAGCGTTGGCGCCACGTCTATGGCTGCGGCAAGTGGTTCCATGCGGCGCGCTGCACCGTCACGCTCGAGATCTTCGCGACCTATCCGGCGGATGTCGAGGGCATCCCGGAGGCGGTGATCGCCGCCATCCAGGCGCGTCGGCCAAGCTGGTCGCCGGATCACTGGCGCTGAGCGGCTGGAAAGGGAGGACGAACGCCATGGCCCATCGCCTGCCCGAGGGTGGCCGCCTGATCGACCGCAGCCAGCCCCTCGCCTTCACCTTCGACGGCGCGACCTGCGCGGGGTTCGCGGGCGACACGCTCGCCTCTGCGCTGATTGCCAATGACCGCGTCATGGTCGGCCGCTCGTTCAAATATCACCGCCCGCGCGGGATCATCGCTGCCGGCGCCGAGGAGCCGAACGCCCTGATGGGCATCGGGCAGGGCGGGCCGAAAGGGCCGCGCTATGAGCCCAATCAGCGGGCCACTGCCGTCGAGTTGACCGAGGGGCTGGCCGCGGTCAGCCAGAACCACTGGCCAAGCCTCAAATACGATATCGGCGCGGTCAACGCGGCGGTGGCGGATGTGGCGCCGGTGTTCTCGGCCGGCTTCTACTACAAGACCTTCCTGAAGCCCCGGGCGGCCTGGAAGCACGTGTTCGAGCCGGTGATCCGCCAGGCGGCGGGGCTTGGCCGGGCTCCGGCCGGCGCCGATCCCGACCGTTACGAGCATGTGCATGCCCATGTGGATGTGCTGGTCGTCGGCGGCGGGATCGCCGGCATGGCGGCGGCGCGTGCGGCGGCCATGGGCGGGGCCGAGACCATGCTGGTCGAGCAGACGGCCCATTGGGGTGGCCATGCCCTCACCGATAACGACACGACCATCGACGGGATGCCCGCGGCCGATTGGGCCGAGGCCGAGGCCGGGCGGCTGGCCGCGCTACCGGGGCTCACGATGCGCGCGCGGACCATGGCGGCAGGCTGCTACGACCATGGTTGGGTGCTGCTCTACGAGCGGCTCGGCGATCATCGCCCGGGCTGGGATGGGCCGCGCCACCGGCTCTGGAAGGTGCGGGCGGGGCGCATCGTCATCGCCACCGGCGCCATCGAGCGGCCGCTGACCTTCGCCAACAACGACCGTCCAGGCATCATGCTGGCGGGCGCCGTGCGGTCCTATCTCGCGCTTTGGGGCGTCTGCCCCGGCAAGCGCGCGGTGATCGTTGCGAACAATGATGACGCCTATCGCACGGCCCTTGCGTTGGCCGCGGCAGGCGCCGAAGTGCGCGCCGTGATCGACACGCGGTCCCGTGCGGCCGGGGCCCTGCCTGAGCGGGTGCGCGCCCTCGGCATTCCTGTCCACGAGGGGCATGCCATCACCTCGGTCACCGGCGGGCAGCGGGTCGAGGCGATCCATCATGGCCGCATCACCCGCCACGGCCTGATCGCGGCGAGCGAGAAGATCCATTGCGACCTGGTGGCGATGTCGGGCGGCTGGTCGCCCATCGTGCATCTCTTCAGCCATGGCGGCGGCAAGCTGCGGTGGGACGACGCGGCTGTGATGTTCCGCCCGGCGCCTGAGCGCGGCGCGCCCATCGGCGCGGATGGGGCGGTGACGACGTTCTGCGCGGGGGCTGCGAACGGGCACCTTTCGACCGCGGCAGTGCTGGAGGATGCGGCGGCGGTGGGGCGCTCGGTGGCGCCTCTGTCTGCGACCTCGGCATCTCTCCCAGAGACGACCGAAGCCGCAGGCCACGGCGCCGGAGCGGCACGCGGAGGCGCCGTGGTCGTCGAGCCCGACGAGGCCCCGGTCGAGGGCCACTGGTTCTCACCTGCCACGGCGAAGTATCGCCACGGCACCAAGCATTTCGTCGATTTCCAGAACGACGTGACGGCGGCCGATGTCTTCCTCGCCGCGCGCGAGGGCTATGAGAGTGTCGAGCACACCAAGCGCTACACCACGCTCGGCATGGCGACCGATCAGGGCAAGACGTCCAACATCAACGGGCTGGCGTTGCTGGCCGATGCGCTGGGTGTGACGATCCCCGAGGTCGGCACGACGACTTTCCGCCCGCCCTATACCCCGATCAGCCTGGGCGCCATCGCCGGTGCCGCGCGCGGCCCGCTGTTCAAGCCGACGCGCCTCAGCCCGATGGATGCCTGGCACGCCGAGAACGGCGCCGATTGGGAGCCGGTCGGCGATTGGCGACGTCCCTATCGCTATCAGCAGGGCGGCGAGGACCGCGAGGCCTCGGTCAAGCGCGAGGTCCTGAACACGCGCCAGAAGGTCGGGCTGCTCGACGCCTCAACACTCGGCAAGATCGTGGTGGCGGGGCCCGATGCGGGGCGTTTCCTCGACCGCGTCTACACCAACATGATGTCGACCCTAAAGGTCGGGCGCTGCCGCTACGGCCTGATGTGCAACGAGAACGGCTTTCTGTTCGATGATGGCGTCGTCGTGCGTCTCGGCGAGGACCGGTTCCTCTGTCACACCACCACCGGCGGCTCCGATCGGGTGCACGGCCATCTTGAGGAATGGCTGCAGACCGAGTGGTTCGACCTGCAAGTCCATACCGTCAACCAGACCGAGCAATGGGCGCAGGTCGCGGTTGCGGGGCCGGAGGCGCGACGCCTGCTGGAGAGCATCGAGAGCGACATCGATCTCTCGGCCGAGGCGCTGCCCTTCATGAGCTATGCCGAGGGGGTGCTGGCGGGCATGCCCGCGCGGGTCTTCCGCATCTCCTTCTCGGGCGAGCTCGGCTTTGAGGTGGCGGTGCCCGCGGCGCAGGGCCGGGCGCTCTGGGACCTGCTGCTCGAACGCGGCGCCGCCTTCGGCGCCATGCCATACGGCACCGAGGCGCTGCATGTGATGCGGGCCGAGAAGGGCTTCATCATGATCGGCGATGAGACCGACGGTACGGTGACGCCGCAGGATCTCGGCCTGCACTGGGCGGTGTCGAAGAAGAAGGACGACTTCATCGGCAAGCGTGCACATTTGCGCACCGATCTCGTCCGCTCGGGCCGCAAGCAGCTTGTGGGGCTGCTGACCGAGAACCCCGAGGAGCGGCTGCCCGACGGCGCCCATGCGGTCGAGAAACCCGACCGCCCCGCGCCGCAGCGTACCATCGGGCATGTGACCTCGACCTATCACTCCCCCACGCTCGGCCGGTCCATCGCCATGGCGCTGATCGAGGACGGTGCGGCGCTCAGGGAAGAGGGCGCGACGCTCAGCTTCCCGGTCGAGGAGGGCAAGGTGATTAAGGCCGTCGTCTGTGATCCGGTGTTCTACGACCGCGAGGGGGAGAGGCTCCATGGCTGAGGACGCGGTGTTGAGCGAGACCGAGGGCCTCACCGTCCGGCGCGAGGATGCCGTCGGCATGGTGACGCTGAAGGCCGATCTCTCCGTGGCGCCGGTCGCGGCGGCGATCGAGGCAGCCACCGGCGCCCCCATTCCAGCGCGGCTACGGGCGTCGGTGGGCGAGGGCGACGCGGGCCCCGCCACTGTGGTGTGGATGGCGCCGGACGAGGTGCTGATCGTCTCTGCGCCAGAGGCCGCGGGCGGGGTCGTCGAGATGCTGGAGACCCGCCTTGCCGGGAACCACGTGCTGGCGCTCGACATGTCATCGGCCCGGGCGGTTTTTTGGCTTGAGGGGCCTCGCTGGCGCGAGGTGATCGCCAAGGGCGCGCCGGTGGACCTGCGCCCGGCTGCCTTCGGCGCCGGTACGGCGCGGCGCACGCATCTGGGCCAGGTTGCCGTCGGTTTCTGGGCCGATCCCGCCGATGCCAACCGGGTGACGCTGGTCTGTTTCCGCTCGGTCGCCGATTATGTTGCTGCCTGGCTGATCGAGGCCGCGCGGCCCGAGGGCGCCGTCGGCCTGTTCGCTGAGGCCTGACACCGGGCGGCCCGGCTTTTTCAGCGCAAGACGTAAATCCCACCCAACGGTGACCGCGGCCCAGCCCGTCGGGCGCAGCTATCTCGCAAATGCGAAGGCCGGTATGCGCCGGATGGGGGTGCCGACAGGCGCCGTCTTGTCTACGTCATTGGCTATCCAAAGGGGCCGCGCGACGGACGCCGCGACGCAGACCGCGATCCGGCACGCCACGCGACCCGGCAACCCTGGGAATGGACCAATGCGCTTTATCGACGACCTGGAAAACTCGACTGACAACGCCCTGCCGACGCCTGCGGACGTGGAGGCCAAGCTGCGCACGGCGCAGGCCATGCGCGGCGCCGCTATGGCGCGCCACATCGCCAGTTTCTGGACGATGCTATCGCGCGTGACGACGCCGAAGCCCCGTGCGGCTACACATTCGGCGAGGCCCGGCCTCGCCCGCGGGATCGGGCGTGTCGGCGCCACTGCCGAAGGCTGAGCCGCAGACGGCTGAGCGAGAGGGGACTGAGCCACAGAGGACCGAACGGCCACGCCGCTGCGACTATCTCGCCGCTGGAAAGGCTTGCATCCCTCGCGCCGACGCTTCAGCGTGGGCCCAGGCTGAAGCAAGCGAAAGGAGGTGATCCGATGTCGAGTGGATTGATTGGGCGGCACGGTCAGGATGCGGTTGGATTTGGGGGCGCGAAGCAGCCTTTGCACCTCCTCTGACGATCGGGGGCCGGGCCCGTCAGGGCCGGACTGCCCGCTTCCACGGGGCCCGCGCCATTGGCGCGGGCCTTTTCCTT
Source organism: Pseudomonadota bacterium (assembly GCA_039027855.1). GTDB lineage: Bacteria > Pseudomonadota > Alphaproteobacteria > Rhodobacterales > Rhodobacteraceae > Thermohalobaculum. Next base: position 57,698 of record JBCCJI010000020.1, read on the forward strand.
TCGTCTCTCCCTTGCCCGGTGAGGGGGCCGCATGACAGCGATCCGCGATGCTCTGCCAGACGAAGCCGAGAACCTTGCCGAACTATGGCATGACGCCTGGCACGACGCCCATGATGGGCTGGTGTCGCCCGCCCTGAGCGCTGTGCGAGACCGCGCCAATTTTCGCATGCGGATCGAGCCACTGATGCCTGATCTGCGCGTCGCCGGGCCGCCCGGGGCGCCGAGCGGGCTGATCCGCGCGGCAGAGGGCATGGTGCATCTTGTCTTTGTCGCCCGCTCGGCTCGCGGCACGGGGGTGGCGAGTGCGCTGATGACGGATGGTGAGCACCGCCTCGCCATGGCCGGGACGCACATCGCGCGGCTCGAATGCTCGGTCGGCAACGACCGCGCGGCGTGCTTTTATCGGCGTCGGGGCTGGGTGCTCGAGACGCAAAGCACCGTTGTCTCCTCGACATCCGTGGGCGAATTCCCGCTGCCGACATGGTGCTTTGCCAAGCGCCTGCTCGACGCGACCGCCGGACACCGCTAGGCCTCGCGCCATGAGCGAACAGTCCGACACCGACCCCCGCGCCGCGCTGCGCGGTGAAGATCCCGCCGACCGGCCATCCATCAAGCTTCGCCCCAACAAGGGGCGGCGGCTGATGTCGGGTGCGCCGTGGGTCTATGCCGACGAGATTGCGATGGACCGGCGTACACGTGCCCTGCCGGCCGGCAGTCTGGCGCGCGTGACCGATGGCGAGCGTGTCTTCGGCCTCGTCACAATCAACACTGAGAGCCAGATCGCCGCGCGCCTGATCGATCCCGACCCCGATGCCATCGTGGATGCCGACTGGTTTGCGAGGCGCCTTCAGCGCGCGCTTGCGCTCCGCCTCCGTCTGGCGGGCAAGGGGTTTGACGGTGCGCCCATTGATCCCGCCTTCTGCCGGCTGATCCATGCCGAGAGCGATGGTCTGCCGGGTTTGGTGATCGACCGCTTCGGGACGGCGGTGGTGATCCAGCCAAACGCCGCCTGGGTCGAGCATCGTATCGCCATGGTGATCGAAGCGCTGGACCGTACGCTGCTGGCCCCGCCCGAGACCGTTGTCGTGAACGCACAGTCCCGGGTTCGCCGGCTGGAGGGGCTCGACACCCGGCTGGAGGTCGCGCGGGGCAGCGCCGATCAGCCGATCGAGGTCGCGATGAACGGCGCTCGGTATCGCGCGGATCTAACCGGCGGGCAGAAGACGGGGTTGTTCTACGATCAGCGCTCGAACCATGCGATGGCGGGGCGGCTGGCGGCCGATGCGGCGGGGGAGGGACGTTCGGTTCTCGATGTCTTCGCCCATGTGGGCGGCTTCGGCCTCGCCTGCCTTGGTGCCGCGCGACCGGCCGCCCGGGTCGTTGCCGTCGACAGCTCTGCCGCGGCGCTGGCGCTGGCCGCGGACGCGGCGGCGCAGATGGGCGTCTGCGACCGCTTCGAGACACGCCGCGCCGACGCGTTCGATGCCATGGCCGCCGCGCATGACGCCGGTGAGCGCTATGGCCTCGTGATCTGCGACCCGCCCGCCTTCGCCCCGCACAAGGCTGCGGTGGAGGCCGGGCTCCGCGCCTATGAGAAGACCGCGCGGATGGCGGCACGGCTCGTCGCGCCCGGCGGTGATCTCGTGCTCTGCTCCTGTTCCGGTGCGGTCGGGGCCGAGGCATTCCGCGAGGCGTGCAGCCGCGGCATCCGGGCCGCCGGCCGGCAGGGGGCATTATTCCACACCGGTCGCGCCGGGCCGGACCATCCGCAACACATGGCCTTGCCCGAGACCGGGTATTTGAAGGCACTGTTCTTTGCGCTCGATGGATGAGGGGGCGCGCGAAGGGCGCTGGTTCCTCGACGCCTGCGTGCTGGTTCCCCAATTGCCGCGTGAGATCATCCTCGGGGCAGCCGGGGCGGGTCTGATCACGCCCTTCTGGTCACCCCGTGTGCTGGAGGAATGGCGCATCGCGGCCGCCCGGCGCGGGGGCGCCGCCGCCGGGGTCGAGGCCGAGCGTGATGCCGTGCGCCGGGCCGAGGCCATGGCCGCGGCCTATCCCGCTGCCTCCGTGCGCCCCGATCCCGAGCGCGAGGCGGTGCTTGCGGGCCTCATGCGTGACCGGGCCGATGCCCATGTGGTCGCTGCTGCGCTGGTCGCGCATGCCGTGGTGATCACCTTCAATCTGCGCGATTTCCCGGCACGCCGCCTGGCCGAGCATGGCGTGGCGGTGAGCCATCCCGATGCGGCGCTGTTGGCGTTGATGGATGATCATGGGCCAGGCATGTCGACGGTGATCGAGACGGCCCTGGCGCGGCTAGATAGGCCCGTGCCCGACCGAGCGGCGGGGCGCGCGGCGCTGAAGCGCTGCGGCATGCCACGCTGTGGCAAGCTCTGGGCTGCCTGATCGGCCTCCGCCCCGTCGGGCCCCGTTGCGCCCCGTTGCGCCCCGTTGCGCCCCGTCGCACGCCGTGTCGAGGATTGCAGGGTTTACCGCGTGACGTCAGGTTGGTGACCGGCGCGAAAGATCGCTGCGCGCCGCTCCCCCTGCGACGAGGTCCCTGCCATGCCCAAACTCTCGGAAGAGCCGGTGATCGAACCCGGCTGCGAGATCGTGAACTCGACGCTCGGCCGCTACACCGAAGTGCAGACGGGCAGCCAGATCCTGAACTCCACGCTGGGCGATTACTCCTATGCGATCCGCTTTTGCGATATCGCCAATGCGACCATCGGCAAGTTCGTCAACATCGCGAGCTACGTGCGAATTGGCGCGACCGATCATCCGATGCACCTGGCGAGCCAGCACCACATGCTCTACCGCTCGGCCGATTACTGGGACGACGCAGAGCCATGGACCGACTTCTTCGAGCGTCGGCGGACCCGCCGGGTCGAGATCGGCCACGACGTCTGGCTGGGGCATATGGCGATGGTGAAGCCCGATGTGACGGTGGGCCATGGCGCGGTGATCGGCGCGGGCGCGGTGGTGACCAAAGACGTGGCCCCCTACGCCATCGTCGCCGGCAACCCCGCGCGCAAGATCCGCGACCGTCATCCGCCGGATATCGCCGAGCGGCTCATCGCGCTCGCGTGGTGGGACTGGGATCATGCCCGCCTGCGCGACGCCCTCGGCGATTTTCGAACGCTCGAGGTGACGGCGTTCCTGGAAAAGTACGCGTAACGCTGCCTTTACGGCAGGCCCGACAGAAGCGCGGTGGAGTCGAGACTATGCCCTGGCCATGCCCCAGTCACGGTCGGCCAGCGGCGCCTCAGACCTCGCCCATCAAGCGGGGCAGGGCGTTGGCATGGGCCTCGCCGAGATCGCTCATGGTGACGGCGAAGGCGCCGAGGCGGAAGGTATCGCCGCCGACCGCGCCGGCCCGGCGCACCGGGACACCGGCCTCCAAGGCGCGATTGACCAGGCTCTGGGCATCCTCCTCGGCGCAGGCGACGAGATAACGCGCCTGATCCTCGCCGAAGAACCAGGCGAGGGGGGCGAGATCGCCATTCGCCTCGATCGCGATCCCCTGACCGGCCGCCAGCGCCATCTCGGCCGCTGCCAGGGCCAGGCCGCCGTCGGAGAGGTCGTGGGCGGCCGAGATCAGACCCGCCCCGGCGAGCGCACGCACGAACTCCCCGTGACGCCGCTCAATGGCGAGATCCACGGGCGGGGCGTCGCCCTCGGCGCGGCCCTCAAGCTCCGAGAGAAGTGCCGATTGCCCCAGATGCCCGCTGCTGGTGCCGATCAGCACGAGCGTGTCGCCAGCGCGCGGCGCCATGGCGATGACGCCGGTCAGGTCGTCGATCAGCCCCACGGCGCCGATGGTGGGTGTCGGCAGGATCGCCCAGCCCTCGGTCTCGTTGTACAGCGAGACATTCCCGCCCGTGACCGGCATGTCGAGCGCCGAGGCCGCCGCGCCTATGCCGCGGATGCAGCCGACGAACTGGCCCATGATCTCGGGCTTTTCGGGGTTGCCGAAATTCAGGTTGTCGGTGATCGCCAGCGGCCGCGCGCCGGTGGCAGAGAGGTTGCGATACGCCTCGGCCACCGCCTGTTTGCCGCCCTCGACCGGGTTGGCCTTGCAATAGCGGGGCGTCACATCGGCGGTGAGCGCCAGGGCGCGATTGGTGCCGTGGATACGCACCACCGCCGCGTCCGAGCCCGGCCGCACGACCGTATCGGCCATCACCATGTGGTCGTATTGCTGCCAGACCCAGGCGCGCGAGCCGTAGTTGGGCGAGCCGATCAGCGCCAGCAGCGCCGAGACTGGATCGGACATCGGCAACGGCCCGAGCGGCGGCGGCGCGGGCGGCGCAACGTGCGGGCGGTCATACATCGGTGCCGTACCCGACAGTGCGGCGAGCGGCAGATCGGCTTCGACCTCCCCGCCGTGGCGCACCAGGAACCGATCCTCGCCGATGGTCTCGCCCACGATGGCGAAGTCGAGATCCCATTTATCGAAGATCGCCTTGGCCTCGGCCTCCTTCTCGGGGCGGAGGACCATAAGCATGCGCTCCTGGCTCTCGGACAGCATCATTTCATAGGCGCTCATCGCTGTCTCGCGGCAGGGCACCCGGTCGAGGTCGAGCGCCACGCCGAGGCCGCCCTTGTCGCCCATCTCGACGGCCGAGCAGGTGAGGCCGGCGGCGCCCATGTCCTGGATCGAAATGACCGCGCCCGAGGCCATCAGCTCGAGACAGGCCTCCAGCAGGCGCTTTTCGGTGAAGGGATCGCCAACCTGCACGGTGGGGCGCTTTTCCTCGGCATCCTCGCCGAACTCGGCGCTAGCCATGGTGGCGCCGCCGACCCCGTCGCGCCCGGTCTTGGCGCCGAGATAGACGACCGGCATGCCGACGCCGGAGGCGGCCGACAGGAAGATGCCGTCGGCCCGCGCAATCCCGACGGCCATGGCGTTCACGAGGCAGTTGCCGTCATAGGCCTCGTGAAAGCGCAGTTCGCCGCCGACCGTCGGCACGCCGAAGGCATTGCCGTAGCTGCCGATCCCCTCGACCACGCCGGCCAGCAAGCGGCGGGTATTGGGGTTGTCTGGCGCCCCGAAGGAGAGCGCGTTCAGCGCTGCCACCGGCCGTGCGCCCATGGTGAAGACATCGCGGAGGATGCCGCCGACCCCGGTGGCCGCACCCTGGTGGGGCTCGATGAAACTCGGATGGTTATGGCTCTCCATCTTGAACACACAGGCGAGCGGGTTGCCCTCGGCATCCGGCCCGATACCGATGACCCCGGCGTTCTCGCCCGGGCCATGGATCACCTGCGGGCCGGTGGTCGGCAGCGTCTTCAGATGGAGCTTCGACGACTTGTACGAGCAGTGCTCGTTCCACATGGCCGAGAAGATGCCGAGCTCGGTAAAGCTTGGGGTCCGGCCGATCAGATCCAGGATGCGCTGGTATTCATCGGGCTTCAGCCCGTGTTCGGCGGCGAGGGCCTGGGTGACCGCCGGCTCCTGCGAGGGGCGGGCTGCGGCGGTGATGTGGGTCATCGGGGGCGCATCCTTGCTGGCGGCGCGAATGGGTTGGCTGGGCGTCGATCAACGGGTGCGAAGGCCAAGCTATGGTCGGTCAGGCCGGCAACCCGGCAGCGTTCAGCCCGAGACGACGGGTGTCTCCTTGCCGGGGCTGGCGATGGGCGGGCACGAGATCTCGCCGCCGGTCTGGGCACGTTCAAGATGGCCGATCAGCCGCTCGGTCTGGCTTTCGTTCGAAAGGACCGGGCCGGTGAGACGCATCTGGGCAAAACCCTCGGGCGTCGGCACGGGCAGGAAGTCGATCGTCAGCAGCTCATCGGTATCGCCCGTCATGATGATCTTGCCGGTGGAGCGGTCGACCAGCATCGCGGCCGCCTGCACCACCCCATCAAGCCAGCACCTGGCGGCCACCTCTTCGATGAAGGGCTTCGCCTCAGCGGTGGGCCGGCTGACCTCGAGCACGAGGCTCGGCTCGACGCGGGGGTTCACCTTGGTCGGCAGGCGCGCGGTGTCGCCCGGCCCGGCCGGTTCTCCGGCGCAGGCAGCAAGGCCCATGGCAAGGCCGGTTAGCATCAGGCGTGTGGGCAGGCGCATGGATCTCTCCTGTGGATCGCTCACGCGGTGGCAGCCGCAGTCGGGAGGGCGGGCGCCGTGGCGTCGCCGCTCTGCCCGATCAGCAGGCGGTCGAGGATCAGGCGGCCGTCACTGCCGCCGAGCGCGTCGTCGGCCAGCCGTTCGGGATGGGGCATCATGCCGAGCACGCGGCCGTTCTCGCTCAAGACGCCCGCGATATCGCGGAGCGAGCCGTTGGGATTGGCACCCGGCGCGGCGTGGCCATCGGCATCGACATAGCGAAAGGCCACGCGCCCGTCGCCCTCGATCCGGTCCAGCGCCTCCTCGTCGGCAACGAAGCAGCCATCGTGGTGGGCAACGGGGACGCGAAGGACCTGGGGCAGCCCCGCAAGCGTCGGGTGGGGACCGTTATGCGCACCGGGCGTGAGATAGACGTCGCGGCAGACGAACTTCAGCGTCGCATTGCGCATCAGCGCACCCGGCAACAGCCCCGCTTCGATCAGCACCTGCCAGCCATTGCAGATGCCCAGCACCTGCCCGCCACGCGCCGCGAAATCGGCGACGGCACGCATGATCGGCGACTGTGCCGCGATCGCCCCCACGCGGAGATAATCACCGAACGAAAAGCCGCCTGGCACCGCGACCATGTCGAGACCCGCCGGCAGCGCGGTGTCCTTATGCCAGACCATGGTGGCGGGTTGGCCGGTGACCCGGCCGAGGGCCACCGCCATGTCGCGGTCGCAGTTCGAGCCGGGGAAGACGATGACGGCGGTTTTCATCTCCGGCGTGCTCCTCAGGCCTCGATCTCGACGCTGAATGTCTCGATCACTGCGTTGGCGAGCAGTTTGTCAGCCATCTTCTCGGCCTGCGCCCGTGCGGCGTCGGGGTCGGTCTCGGCCAGATCGAGTTCGATTACCTTGCCCTGTCGCGCGCCGTTGACCCCCTCGAAGCCGAGGCCGCTCAGCGCCTGGGCGATGGCAAGGCCCTGGGGATCGAGCACGCCGTTCTTCAGGGTGACGGTGACGCGGGCCTTCATCGGCGGGCTCCCTCGCGGCGCAGCTCTCACGCGCCGGTCTAGGCCCGCATGGGGGCCGCCGCAAGCCTCAAGCCGCAAGCATCGCGCCCCGAGGCCCCCGGGATAAGCCGGCATAAGCCGGGATCAGGATGTGGCCCCGGCCGGCGGGCCCCGGCGCGTCCAGAGCCCGTGGCGGATCAGCGTCATGATCAGCGTGCCCAGCACCACGGCGTTCAGCACATGCCAGAGGAAATGGGTCCCGAGGGGGAAGACACCGCAGATCGGCAGGTCGAACGCGCGCATGGCGAGCGAGACGACGAACACTCCGCCAGCGAGATAGAAGCCCGGTACCGCCGGATGACTGCGCTTTGAGAGATACCAGCCGACCCCGAAGATCGCGAGCATCGCCGGGAAATACGACACCGTGCCCCCGATCAGATCGCGCAGTAGAATGTTGAAGACGTAGGATGTGCCGAGGAAGAAGGCGAGAAAGCCCAGCATGGCAGGCCCCACCATCAACCAGCGCAGCCCGACAAACCGCTGCATGGTGATCGCGAAAAAACCGAGGATGAAAACCAGGATCGGGATCGAATCCGCCATCGCGGCCCAAAGGGTCGAGAAGGTGTGGAACAGAAACGAGCCGATGCCGATGATGAACAGGTTCGCGGTCAGCAGGATGACCGGCCAGTCGAACCGGTCCTCGCGCTGCGCGGTGGTGTAGCAGAGCGCCGCGGCGAGGATGAAGGCGAGATTGGTGATCGCATTCACCGGCTCGGCCCAAAAGCCGACGATGCCGGCGCGTTCGCAATAACTGCCGAGTGGTTCGTTCATCGTGGTCCCCGGAAAGCCCTGATGCCACGGCATTTAGGGGCATGGTCCACCGCTGCCAGTCGCAAGCGGGTTGCTACGCTGGCTGTGGCAGGGCTCAGGTGTCGCGGATCACGGCAAGCGCTCCGAGCGCGATCAGCGGCGCCAGCATCAGCGGTGTGCCCGCGCCCTGCCAACGATCCATCGCCACGCGACCCGGCCATTGGGGATGGCGCAGCACGCTCAGCGTATCGCCGAGGGAAAGCGGCCGTTTGACGAGGTTGACCTGCACGACCGCCGTGACCGGCTCGGCATCGCCCACAGGAGGCAGCGTGACGCCGATGGCCCAGGTGTTAGCGGCCAGCGTGCGGCGTGAGGCGATCGCGGTCACCTTGCCCTCGACCCGGTGCCACTTGGCCCGCTGATGCCAGGTCCAGACCGGGTAGAGCGCGGTCAAGAGGGCGGCGCCGAGGATGATGACGATCGCCACCGTCGGGCCGACAAACGCCGTGAAGCGGTCGATCATGCCAAGCATGCGCGGGCCCTAGTGGACGAGCTTGGGGCCCTGGGTGACATTGCCGTTCTCGGGAAGGATGCCGAGCCGGCGCGCCACCTCGCTGTAGGCATCGGCCAGGCTGCCGAGATCGCGGCGGAACACATCCTTGTCGAGCTTCTCGCCGGTCTTGACGTCCCAGAGGCGGCAGCTGTCCGGGCTGATCTCATCGGCGACGATGATCCGCTGGAACTCACCCTCCCAGATACGTCCGCACTCGATCTTGAAGTCGACCAGCTTGATCCCGACCCCGGTGAACAGGCCCGACAGGAAGTCGTTGACCCTGAGCGCCAGCGAGATCACGTCGTCGATGTCCTGCTGGTTGGCCCAGTTGAAGGCGACGATATGCTCCTCTGACACGATGGGATCACCCAGCTTGTCGTCCTTGTAGTAGAATTCGATGATCGGGCGGGGCAGGGCGGTGCCCTCTTCGATCCCCAGCCGCTTGGACATCGAGCCGGCGGCGATGTTCCGCACGACGACCTCCAGCGGGATGATCTCGCAGGACCGAATGAGCTGTTCGCGCATGTTGATGCGGCGGATGAAGTGGTTCGGGATTCCGATGGCCGAGAGCGAGGTCATCACATGCTCGGAGATGCGGTTGTTCAGCACCCCTTTGCCGTCGATCACGGCGTGCTTCTCGGCGTTGTTGGCGGTGGCGTCGTCCTTGAAATACTGGACGAGCGTCCCCGGCTCGGGCCCCTCGTACAGGATCTTCGCCTTGCCCTCATAGACCAGTCGCCGGCGCGCCATGGGATCTCCTCGCACATTCAGCATGCGCAACGCGTGAAACGCGCCACCGCCCCGGCGCGCGCCGAGGCGGTATATGGGCAGTGGGCATTTAAGCCAAGGGCTGAGAGATCGCGCGGCTGCCTGAGCGCCGCCGCCGCGCCGGGTCGGCGCCGCTCAGGCAGCGGCCCCGACGTTTGCAGGCGCCGCTCGCGCGATGCGCCGGTTCGGCGTTTAGTGGATCTTGGCCGGGCGGTTCTCGGCGAAGACCGGCATGGTCTCGGGCACGGGAGCTTCGAACCTGCTGTCGTCGAGCGCATGGATCGACGTCATGTCGGCGGCTGAGGTGCCGATCTCGGTCCCCACCTCTACTGCGGCGACCGTGCCAAAGGCGCAGAGCGAGACATAACCGGCCACAAAGGCCACACGACGCAGGACCAAACCAGTTGTCATCGTCTTGCTCATCACACGCTCCCACCCTTCGCTACGCCACAGCGTTCTTCGTTTCGACAACTGAGAAGATGCCTGCCCTGATCGGCGCGGTGAGGGCGCGTTCTGGGCATTGCCGCGGCAAATTTCGAAGACCTGACCCAGAAAAAGACAGTCGACGCGTGCAGAGCCCGCTGCATCGTGGCAAGCCTTTGTCTATCTCTGATCGAGACCGTTCTGCACGGGTGTGCGGGCGGCATCGTCGCGGCATGGGGTATTGCGGGATCGACGCCCTTCACTGCGTGAGACCTGGGTAGAACGCACCTGGCCTGGCCCAACCGGGCCGGCATCGACCCTGAGGACTGGGTAGACTGGGGAAGACTGGGAGAGGCACGTCATGACCACCTTCGACGACCGCGAGCGCGCGTTCGAGAATAAATACGCCTACGATACCGAGATGCAGTTCAAGGCCGAGGCGCGGCGCAACCGTCTGCTCGGCGAATGGGCCGCGGGCGAACTTGGCATCCACACGCCCGATGAGATCGAGGCCTATGCCAAATCGGTGGTGCGCGCGGATTTCGAGGAGCCGGGTCACGAGGACGTGGTGCGCAAGGTGATGGGCGATTTCACCGAGAAGGCAGTGGGCGTCACCGAGGAGACACTGCGCGCCAAGATGGCCGAACTGCTCGCGGTCGCGAAGGCGCAGCTTGCCGACGAGTTCAAGGCCTGAGCGATGCGCCACCGGGTGCCGTGCGCTCGGGATCGAGGTGACCGAGCGGTCCGCGCGTCGAGGCGATGCGCGGGCCGCTGTTTTTTGTCGTATAGCCTATGGCGCCTGCGCGGCGTTCCATCGCCTTGGCCAAGGCAGCTCCCCATGAGATCAGGCTCGGTATGACAGCATCAAAGCCAACCGCGCCGCCGGCGCATGTGGTCTGGTTCAAGCGCGATCTGCGTGCCTTTGACCATGCGCCGCTCGCAGATGCTGCGGCGGCCGCGAGCGCGGAGGGGGCGCCGCTGGTGCCGCTATACATCGTGGAGGACGCGCATTGGGGCGCGCCGACGGCGGCGGCCCGGCAATGGCGCTTTGTCGCCGAGGCGCTGGCGGCGCTGCGCGAGGTGACAGCCGGGCTCGGTGCGCCGCTGGTCATCCGACGCGGTGCCGCCTTGGCCGTGCTTGACGAACTTCGCCTCGGGCGGGGCATCGCGAAGCTCTGGTCGCATCAGGAGACCGGCGAGGCCTGGTCCTATGCCCGCGACCAAGCGATTGCCGATTGGGCGCGTGGCCATGCCATCCCCTGGCACGAGGCGCAGGGCGGCGGCGTGGTGCGCCGGCTGAAGACGCGCGACGGCTGGGCCGAGCTTTGGGATCGGGAGATGCTGCGCCCGGCGCGGGCCACGCCGAAAGGGCTGCCGCCGCATGGGCTTGAGCCAGGCGCGCTGCCGGACGAGATCGATCTCGGCCTGCCGCCCGATCCGGCGGCGCGGCTGGCCGCGACCCCTGAGGCGGGGCAGCGCCTGCTCGACAGCTTCCTGACGCGGCGGGGCGAGCATTACCGGCGCGAGATGTCCTCGCCCGTCACTGCCTATGACGCCTGCTCGCGCCTCGCCCCGCATCTCGCCTGGGGCACGCTGTCGACACGCGAGGTCTATCAGGAGGCGGTCGCCGCCAAGCGGTTCCACGAGAGCCGCGCCTATCGCCAGTCGATCGACAGCTTCATCGCCCGGCTGCACTGGCGCTGTCATTTCATGCAGAAGTTCGAGGACGAGCCCGAGATCGAGCACCGCTGCATGCATCCCGTCTATGAGGGCCTGCGCGAGGGTGACCACGACGCAGTGCGCCTTGCGGCCTGGGAGATGGGCGAGACCGGATTGCCGATGCTGGACGCCTGCATGCGGGCGCTGACGGCGACGGGCTACCTCAACTTCCGCATGCGCGCGATGCTGGTGAGCTGCGCTGCCTACCACCTCTGGCTCGATTGGCGGCGTTTCGGTCCGGTGCTGGCGCGGAAATTCACGGATTTCGAACCCGGCATCCACTGGTCGCAAAGCCAGATGCAGTCGGGCGTGACCGGCATCAACACGATCCGCATCTACAATCCGGTCAAGCAGTCCAAGGACCATAACCCGGACGGCGTGTTCCTGCGCCAGTGGCTGCCTGAACTTGGCGCGGTGCCGGACAAGAAAATCCACGAGCCCTGGAAGATGACCGAGGCGGAGCAGGCGGCGGCCGGCTGTGTGATCGGGCGCGACTATCCCGAGCGGGTGGTCGAGCCGGTCGCGGCGGCCCGGGCGGCCAAGGAGAAGGTCTATGCCCGCAGGCGCGCCGAGGGGTTTGCCGAGGGCAAGGCGCTGGTCTTGAAGAAACACGCCTCGCGCCGGCGCCCGCGCATCGAGCATCCACCCAAGGAAGACCGCCAGGCACGCTTCGACTTCTGAGATCAGCGGAATCGCGGCTAGTCGCCGCGATGCGCGTTTCGGGGGTTCGGGTGGCGGCGCCGGTCTAGAACGGTGAGGCCGCGCGGTGGGCAGTCGTTGGCGACGTGGCTGGGGAATAGACTGTGGGGTTTCGATCCGCGTGTCGCCAAACGCCCGGCGGCGGGGCGCGCGCTGCCCTAGGGCGAGCCAGCCGCGCCCGGCCTTGCCGCGCCCCTGTTCCCGCCCGACCCATCACCCGCTCGGCCCATCGCCTTGGCGCGCCCTGCTTGGATCTCTGCCGATTTCAGTTTGGTCCTTGTTGTCAGAGGGGCGGCGCCATGGCGCAGTATCGTGGCTCGCCGCAGCGTCTTCGACGGCTACTTGTTATCGCATGAGCATCATGATCCTCGCCCTCGCCGCGTCGGGCGCTGTTGTCAGCGCCAACCCACGTGCGCTCGCCAGCGCGTCTGAGCTGCCGATCTGTGGGCCGGCGGCACGGCTCAGCTTCCGTGACAGCTCACCGGTCGACGTCTTCACGATCGAGAACATCACGGCGCGGGCCAACCGCGACTGGGTCATTGCCGGTGTCGAGATCGACCTCGGCCCCTCGGCCGGGCGGCTGGTGTTCGACACTGTGCCCGGTGGCGCAGGGCAGAACGTGGCCCAGCCATTCAAGGCGCGGCCGCCGCCCGGTGGCGCGCGGCTGGCGGATCTGCCGGTGGTGCCCGACGGGGCGGAGGGGCTGGCGCTCTTGTTCTCGGCCTTCGCGCCGGGGCAGAATTTTCGCTTTACCATCGATATGGACGACCGTCTGGGCGGGCTTGGGACGCGGGTCGACGGCCCCGAGATCGAAGGCGCCATGGTCACCGTCCGCTTCGCCGATCCTGCCGACGGCCGCGAGGCGGTGTTGAGTGCGCCCTTTGACAGCCTCTCGCGGGCCATGCCGGCCGAGGCCTGCCTGTCCTGACCCCGGCACGATCGGCGCCAGGTGAGCCCGGCTCATGCGGGGCACACGCGACCGACCATCGCCCCACACGCAGCCGCAAGCCCAGCCCGAGACCCAGCCGCACACCCAGCCCAAAGCCCAACCCGAGACCCAGCCAGAGATCAGCCATGGCCCGGATGCGAAAGAAGGGGGATCTCCCCACCAAAACCTGTGCCACCTGTGGCCTGCCCTTCGCCTGGCGCAAGAAGTGGGAGAAGGTCTGGGACGAGGTGCGCTATTGCTCCGACCGCTGCCGGCGCGAGGCAAAGCGCAAGCCCGCAGGCCAGCCTAGACCGGCAGCGGGGCAGGGGGATGCGGCATGAGCATCGCCAATCCCCGCCGCGCGATCCTCGTGCTCGGCGATCAGCTCGATATCGATGCGGCCGTTCTGGCCGAGGGCGATCCGGCCCGCGACGTCGTCGTGATGAGCGAGGTGCGCGAGGAAGCGTCCTACGTACCCCAGCACAAGAAGCGGCTGGTGCTGTTCTTCTCGGCCATGCGCCATTTCGCCGAGGCGCTGCGCGAAAAGGGCTGGGAAGTGCGCTATCAGCGCCTCGACGATGCGGATGCGGCCGGCAGCCTGCCCGAGGCTGCAGTCCGGGTTGAGGCTGAGAGCCACCACGTGACGCTGCCCGGCGATTGGCGCGTGAAGGAGGCGCTGGAGGCGCGTCTTGGCGAGCTCCACGTGCATGACGACACGCATTTCCTCGCCTCGCCCGCGCGCTTTGCCGAGTACAAGTCAGGCCGCAAACGCTTCATCCTGGAGGACTTCTACCGGATGATGCGCAAGGACACCGGCTACCTGCTGGACGGTGACGGCAAGCCGGTCGGCGGCAAATGGAACCTGGACCACGACAACCGCAAGTCCTTTGGCAAGAAGGGGCCCGGGATGACCCCGGGCAGGCCCGACAGCAGCCCCGACGACATCACCCGCGAGGTGATGAAGATGGTCGAGCGGGAGTTTCCCGACGCGCCGGGCTCGACCGAGGGTTTCGCCGAGCCGGTCACCCGGCGCCAGGCGCTCGCCCATCTGGATGATTTCATCAAGCACCGCCTGCCGCTCTATGGTGATTATCAGGATGCCATCGCGACGGGCTATTCGACGCTTTATCACGCGCGCATCAGCCAGGTGATGAACTTGAAGCTCATCCATCCGCGCGAGGCGGTTGAGCGGGTGATCGCCGCCTACGAGGCCGGGCATGCGCCGCTGAACGCGGTTGAGGGGTTCGTGCGTCAGGTCATCGGCTGGCGCGAGTTCATCCGCGGCGTCTACTACACCGAGATGCCCGACTATGCCGGGCGCAATGGTCTGGGGGCCCACGCGGATCTGCCGTCGATGTTCTGGACGGCTGAGACCGACATGCATTGCATGAGCGACAGCGTGGGGCAGCTGCTGGCCGAGGGGTATGCCCACCACATCCAGCGGCTGATGGTGCTGGGGCTGTTCTCGCTGCTGTGGGGGACGCACCCTTACAAGTTCCACGAATGGCATATGGGCATGTATCTCGACAGCATCGACTGGGTGTCGCTGCCGAACGCCCTGGGCATGAGCCAGCATGGCGATCACGGGGTGGTCGGGACCAAACCCTACACGGCGTCGGGCAACTATATCTCGAAGATGTCGGACTATTGCCGTGGCTGTAACTACGATCCGAAGGCATCCTCGGGCGAGAAGGCCTGTCCCTTCACTGTGATGTACTGGGATTTCCTTGATCGCCACCGCGACCGCTTTGGCGGCAACATGCGGATGGGGATGCAGTACCGGAACCTGGCGCGGAAGGACGGCGACGAGATCAAGGCGATCCGGAAGTCGGCCGATGTGGTGCGCAAGCGCTATGCCTGAGACTAACGGTATCGCGGCTGGTCGCCGCGATCGGTCGTTAGGGGGTGCTCCCTGGCTGGCGCTGGTAACACTGACGCGACGGGGAAACTGGGCGTGAGTAGAGCCGGGAGCGTGGGCTCAAGCGTTTCTCGGACTCGATCGTTCGTCAGGTATGAGCACCCTTTACGCGTCGCTGAGCCGACCCAATAAGCCCCCGAACCGCCGGCCTCGCCAACAAGCCCGATGCCCGGTGTCCGTCGGCTAGAAGTTCAGTCCCGGGATGAGGTGGCTGGGATTTGTTGAGAAGCGGCGTGTCTCTGATGCCCACTTCTCAACGATGAACTCGAAGGGGGTTTTCCCTTTGAGCGTCTTGAGGCGCTTGGCGAAGTTGTAGGCCTCGA
>JBCCJI010000021.1:0-62187 GCA_039027855.1 Pseudomonadota bacterium
CCCCTGCGCATCGACGCCATGACCCCGAAACACGCTCTCGGCCAGACCGAGGCCCATGGCGACAGGCTCATCCACGGATGGCTCCATCCGGGGGTGTGCTCCACAGCTCCCACCCCGGCACATCGCGATGCCGCAAGCGCGACCATCCACACAATCAATGGGGACCACACGGCTCATTCCTCATCAGCCCGGCGCGCCGGTGCGAGCCGCCGCCTGCCGACACGATCATGACCCCCGAGGCGCTTCGCCCGCCAATCGCACCGCCAATCGCACCACGAAGTTGATATCGGAATTTCTTGAATTGCTCGACCAAGCCAAACAGCCTGAGCTCGACGATAAAGGCCGAGCCATGGAAGGCGACCAACCCTGGCGTTGACGCGCGACACGCAGTACCGCGGGCAACGCAATACCTCGGTCGCGCCTTCTGGCGACGATGGAGAGGATGCCACCGCCAGAGCCGCGTCGAGACGAAGATGTATTTTGTGACGCTGCCGAGATGGCGCCTCAGGGTGAGGGGGTTCGAGCAACAGGTCGCGGAGCCCCAGCGTCGCATCGCCGTCCTGAAAGGCTGCACCGTGCGCGGCATACCCGTCATGGACGCTGTGGAACAAAGTCGTCTGGGAAAGAGCCGCCTGGCCACCAGTGGATCGGTGCAAAAAAGCTGTCAAGAGGACAGCGACGACGGACCCAGCGGCGTGATCGGCTACAGGACCCTCATCGTACCCATGGACCGCGACGGCATAGGCCGTGAGCCGTCGCGATGAAGCCCGGCAACGCCACCAAGGGTGATCGAAGGAGGCTGTGGATCAGCCACGATCCAGGAACACCTACCATGGATGTTCGTTTGGAGAGCAGGCGTCCAAAGACTATCCCACCGGCCAACGAACCACGTTCGCCAGGTCGCCGTTGCGTCACTTGGTATCCTCGGCTATGGCCCCGAAATCTCGCTTGCGACAAGATAAATGGATGTCTGATTACGCGATCCTTCCGAGCGAGATGCAGGCACGCGAGTTCGACGCAAAGCTTTTGACAGCCTGTGTTCTGGCGGAACGCGGCTGTCGTTCGATCGTCGGCGCCCGGCATGAAATCCACAATCGGATCGCCCGTTTGCCAGCAAGGATCTATCTCGCAAAAGACGTCGCGCCCCCATCGCGTCGGATCCTGGATGTCATTGCCGCGATGGGTCTGCATATCGCTTTCCTTGATGAGGAGGCGCTCATCTTCCCTTCTGAAGCTGGTTACCTGTCGCGCCGCGTCGACCCGCAGAGCGTCGCCAAGATCGCGAGGATCTATTCCTGGGGCCCTCGTAGCACAGAGCTGATGCGCTTGCTGCCCAACGCCGAGACCCGCCCTCTGGTCGAAACCGGAAACCCGCGGATCGATCTCCTGCGCCCTGAACTTCGCGCCTTCCATCAGCGCGACGTGGACAGCATCCGCGCTGCGCATGGACCCTTCTTCCTGTTCAATTCGAACTTCGGATCGGTCAATCCGGCTTCCGAGGCCAAGAGCCGCCGGCCCGAGGTTGTGCGGTCCCAGCACCCGGATATCGGCGCGCGGCTTGAACGGCGGCGACAGATCTATCGTGCCTTCCTCGATCTGCTACCGAGCGTCTGCCGCGCCTTCCCGCACCACAAGCTGATCATCCGGCCTCATCCCGCCGAAGCGCCGACTGCATGGGCACAGGTGGCAGATAAGCATGCCAATTGCGAGGTGGTGACGAGCGGGCAGTCGATACCGTGGAGCCTGGCGGCAATCGCCACGCTGCACAGCGGGTGCTCGACGGGCTTTGAAGCTTTTGTGATGGGGAAGGTGCCGATCTCCTATCGCGGTGTCGCGACGGCCAAGGATGATGGCCTATCGCCCGATTTCTTCAGTGAGATACTCGACCGGGTAGACGCGGTGATCGATGCGCTGAAGGCGCGCTGTACTGGCGACGCGCCCAGGCCAACCGCGGCTCAAACCGAAGCGCTTGCACGATATGTGACGGCGCTCGACGGGCCTCTGGCGGCGGAGCGCCTGGCAGCTGAACTGTTGGATTTCCCACCACCTGCCCGAGCCTTGGCGCTTGCCCCAAAGCTGAAGGCGGAAATGCGCGCATTGGAGAAACGGATCAGAGGGCGCAACCCCCAGCACAAGGCCAGTCGGCAGGCCAACGCGCATCGATATCCGGGCGTCTCTCCCGAGGGGATCGCCCGCAAACTCGCCGATTTGCGCACTGCGCTCGGCCGTTTCGACGCCGTGCGTGCGACACATCTGGGCGGCCAGGTTTTCCGTATCCACCCGGCGTGAGATCGGGCAGATCAATAAGTAAGCCGCTTCTCAAAGCGCAATGGCGCCGTCGCCAGGATCGCCGCAATGCGCGGCCCCGCCCAGCCATCACCATAAAGCTCGGAGGGTGCCATGCGGTCCTGTCCCATGGCGGTTATGGCAGCGCGGATCGCGGCAGCGTCATAGCCGACATCGACAACATTCGGGCCACGATCCCGGCCGCTCTGGCGGTCGCCGATATTGACGGCGCCGATCCCAAGCCAGGCACATTCGCGAATGGCGACGGAGCTGTTCCCGACAATGCCGTGGCTGTCGGCGAGCAAACGAATGAAGTCCTCGGGCGGCATGTTATCCATGAAATGCACGTGATCCAGCCGATGGGCGGCCCGATACTCCTGGATCGCCCGCGCGGTCGCATCGGCGCCAATATCGACATTTGGCGCAAACCACAGCACGGACTGATCGAGATTCCGAACTGCGTCCAGCGTCTCGGTAATCTGCGCATGCGCCGCATCATGGGATGTCGTGACCGGGTGCTGCATGACCACGATGTAGCCGTCGGACAGGTCGGGCCGTCCGCCCGACTGGCCGAACCGGGCGTAGAGCGCATCATCGGGTAGGCGCTTGCCTGCCTCGATCGCCTGTCGTGCCACGTCGAGCGACGGGCAGCCGGTCTCGTGGATCGCTTCCGGCCGCTCTCCCATACGCGCTACCCGTGCCGCAGCCCCCGGCCCCGAGACCAGGTGCATATCGGCGAGCTTGGTGACCGCGTGGCGGACTTTCTCATCGATATTGCCGGTAACTTCGCCGCCCTGGAGATGCGCCAGGGGAATGTTCATGTACGCCGCAGCCACCGCTGTCGCGAGCGTCTCGTAGCGATCGGCCACGGTGACAACCAGATCCGGAGCGAGATCGGCGAAGACGGCGGCAGTGCCAGAGAGCCCCTGCGCGGTTGTTTCGGGCATGTTGAGCACGCCATGATCCTCGACCAGTGAGGCCACCACCGCATCGGGCGCGAAGCCTTCGGCCGCCATCACATCGGCGACCTTGCCATAGCGTTCTGCCAGCGCTGATGCGGCAGCGACCACTTGCAGCGTCACGTCACGCCGGGCCTTCAGCGCCTCGAGGACGGTGCGCACGCGGGCATAGCTCGGTCGAGCCGTCACGACGACGCAAACCGTCCGACGCTCATCCATCCAGATCGGTCTCCGACAGCGGCGCGTCCCGAAGGAGATCAACCCGCAGCCTGCGGCCAACCAGGGTGTCGATCTGCTGTGCGGGGATGCCGTCGCCGGGTTTCTTGGCGGCGATGTCGTGGGCTGCCAACAGCGTCCCTGCGGGCAAATCGCGGGCAGCGACCACGGACTTCCCAAAAATGGCGCGCATTGGGGACATCTCGGCCGCCAGTGCTGCCTTATCGACCGGATTGGCGCGCATCACCTCGTTGTAGCGGACGCCTTCGCAAAGCTGCGTCAGCTCCGATGGGGTCAGCGACGAGGAGACATCCGGGCCGAACATATCCCGTGAAAGGGTCAAATGGACTTCGATCACCTGCGCGCCGAGGGTCGCGGCGGCAAGACCGGGAAAGATCGTCGCCGAGTGATCCGACAGACCCATCGCCGCGCCGGGATAGCGGGAGGCGAACTCCATCATCACGTTCAAACCGACCGCCTCAGCCGCCACCGGATACGCCGTGGTGCATTGCAAGATCGCCAGCGGCACGCCGGCATCGAGGATCTTGCGCGCGGCACGATCCGTCTCATCCGGTGCGCTCATCCCGGAGGAGAGGATGATTGGCTGCCCGGTCTCCAGCACCGCTGCGAGCAGGCGCGGTTCATCAACCTCGCCCGAGGCAATTTTCCACCCGGGGACGCCGACGCGCCTGAGAAGCGCGACCGCCTCTGGCGAGAACGGCGATGACAGAAAATGTAGCCCTACCTCACGCGCATGCTCTGCAAGGCCATGCCATTGCGGCTCGGTGAACTCCATGCGCTTCCAATAGGCATAGCGACTGTCGTCCTGCCGGCTGAACTTCTTGCGCCATGGCTCTCGTATGGTGCTCTCGGCCGCCGCGATATGGGTCTGGAACTTGATCGCATCGGCGCCGCACCGTGCCGCGACATCGATGAAGGCATGGGCCGTCCCCAGGCTTCCGTCATGGGCCTGGGCGACTTCTGCGATTACCGTACACGCGGATGTCGGGCTCGGATCATCGAGCCATGTCGCGCGTTTGGTCATCATCGCTCTCCGGCGAATGGGTCATGATCGCCATGGTCCGCAAGCAGACGCGCAATCAACAGATCTTCCGGACTGTCGATGTTGGCCACGTGACCTTCGACGATAAGCGCACCGCAGTCGCGCTCGCAGATAAGGCCGTGCTCGACCACATGGGCGCGCCGTGCTGCATAGGCGAGACCATTGCGCGTCCACGCCGCCTTCGCGGTCTGCCGGTTGGAATGAAGCGGCCCGTCCTCGGTCAGGAAGCGCACCATGCCATCTTCGCCCAGCTCAAGGAGCTTTTGCGGGAGGTAGTGTCCAGGTACCGGGCTGACGGTGGTTGCCGCCTGCCATCTGCCGCTGAGGAGAACGTCAACCGTCGCGCGCACCTGTTCGGGCCGGCGGAACGGTGAGGTGGGCTGCAGGTAGACAGAGATATCATATCGACACCCATGCGCCCGCTCGGCCTCTTGCCATGTGTGTGCCCAAACCGAAACGCCTGTTGCGGTGTCCGTGGCCAGATGAGCGGGCCTTAGCGACAGGACCTCCAGACCGACGGCGCGGCCTTCTGCGGCGAAGCCTTCGTCATCGGTGGACAAGATCGCCGCGTCGATCCAGTCGCAGGCAGCCGCGACCTTACCCGCCCGCGCGATCATCGAAAGCCCGCCGAGCTTGGCCATGTTCTTGCCAGGCACGCCCTTGGAGCCGGCCCGGGCGGGCACCACAGCCAGGACACGGAGCCCGTCGATCACCTCAGAGCCTCCATAGCGTGACGGCTTCCGGGGTCTGGGCGCGGTCGAGGATGTCTTGAATATCGACGACGATCGGTGCGGTGCCGCGGAGCAGCCCGGTCACCAACGACCAGCCCGCCGCGCGATAGACGCCATGGCCCACGGCCACGACAACCGCATCTGCCCGGTCCAGCGCGTCGTATGGCGTCAGTGCCAAACGATACTCATGCTTGAACTCGGCCGGGTCGGCCAACGGATCGGAAAGCTGCACCTCAATGCCGAAGTTACCGAGTTCCTTGGCGATATCGACCACGCGCGTGTTGCGGATATCAGTGACGTCCGGCTTGAACGTCGCACCGAGGATCGTCACCCGAGGTACGCCATTCCATCCGCTCCGCATCATGTTCCGCACCACGCGGTTGGCGATGTAGCGGCCCATCCCGTCATTGACCCGACGGCCCGCGAGCAACACTTCGGGATGATAGCCGACCTGCTCGGCACGGTAGGCCATGTAATAGGGGTCGACGCCGATACAGTGGCCGCCGACGAGGCCGGGCTTGAACGGCAGAAAGTTCCACTTGGTCTCGGCGGCCGCCAGCACATCGCGGCTGTCGATGCCGAGCCTGTCATAGATCAGCGCCATCTCGTTGATGAGCGCAATATTCAGGTCCCGCTGCGTGTTCTCCAAAACCTTGGCCGCCTCGGCCACCTGGATCGTTGGCGCTCGGTACACCCCCGCTTCAACCACCCGGCCATAGGCGGCATCGATCGCCGCCGCCGTGCGCTCATCGCTCCCCGAGACAACTTTCACGATCTTCTCGAATGTATTCGTCTTGTCTCCCGGGTTGATCCGTTCAGGCGAGTAGCCAACGGTGAAGTCCTTTCCAAAGACAAGACCGGAAGCCTGTTCAAGGATCGGGACGCAGACCTCCTCGGTCGCGCCGGGATAGACGGTGCTCTCGAAGACAACGATGTCACCATGCCCCAAATGCGCGCCGAGTGTCCGCGTGGCGGCGACAAGCGGCGACAGATCGGGGCGGTTAGCGTCGTCAATCGGGGTGGGTACGGTGACGATGTGAAAGTTCGCAGCATCAAGATCGGCGGGGTAGGACGTGAACAAAAGACTGGGGTGTTTGAGCCCGCTCTCCTCGTGCTCGCGGTTACGGTCGATCCCGGCGGTGAGTTCGGCAACCCGCGTCGACGCGATATCAAAACCGGTCACCGGCACGCCAGCGCGGGCGAAGGCCACCGCAACCGGCAAGCCGACATACCCCAACCCGACCACAGAGACCCTGAGCGCTGCCATTTCCGCGCCCTTCATGCCGCGACTTCGCGCCCTATACAGCACACCCGGTCCACCGGGCCAAGACGCTCGGCGCGCCTGCCCTCATCGCCCTGAAACCGCTCGAACATCGGGGCGGAACGCCTCGGGTGGTCGAGCTTCATCGTCGACATCTCTCGGGCCCTCGGTCGAGGATGATGCGGTGTTCCGGGGCTGATGCCTGCCGGCCGAGGTCTCGCCGGGGGACCGGAAAGGCTCAGAAGCTTCCCCTTGCCGCCGCCGCGTGGACAGGCTTGTCGCGCGTCCGGTCGCAAGTGGCGCATCGAGGCCGCATATGCTCCGCCGGAAGCGCCTCAACCGCCGCAGCTGCTCCCAGCGCTTGCCCGCTGGAACCGACGCCATGGGTCGTTGAGCTGCACCGTCGTGCCGATCAAGAGAACTGCTTCAGCGAGCTGAAGAGGCTGGTCCAGAAGCACTTACAGACGGCCCATGTTACCGCCATCTCTACCGGCGTATCTCGCGTCCCGGCCACGCCTGATGCCCATCAAAACGGACGTAACCCTGGGTTGCAGCCCTGAGGCGGGGCACTCCATGGCCGTCTTCCAGCGCTGGTGTTACCGCTTGAAAAGGCCCTTGAGCGCCTCGAACGGCGAGGTTGGCGCGTCCTTGAGCTCGGCTTTTTCAACGGTGCTTTTACCCGGCCCTGGCTGCGGCTCCGCCTGCGCCTGCGGCGAGACCGATCCGGGTGCGGGTGCGGCATCATGCATTGCGGGTCCCCGGGCCAAGCGCGCGGGCGGGGGCGCGAGGCGTGCGACCTCGGACTGAAAGCGCGCATCATCCCCCTCGACCAAATGACCGATCGAGCGGGTCGAAGCGTCGATCAGGGGTTCGACCCAGTCGAGATCGGCCTTGGGAAAATCATGCAGCACATATCCCGAGACCCGATCCTTATGGCCCGGATGGCCGATGCCAAGGCGCACGCGGCGATAGTCGGCCCCAAGATGGCTATGGATCGACCGCAGGCCGTTATGCCCGGCATGCCCGCCGCCGCGCTTGACCTTGAGACGCCCCGGCCCGAGGTCGAGCTCGTCGTGGAAGACCGTCACCTCTTCCGCTGCGATACCGTAAAAGCGGGCGGCCTCGCCCACCGATTGGCCCGAGAGGTTCATGAAAGTCGCCGGTTTCAGCAACACCACCTTGCGGCTGCCGAAACGGATCTCGGCGATCTCACCCTGGAACTTGGCGCGCCAACTTGCGCCCTCGCGCGAGGCGATGGCGTCCAGCGCCATGAAGCCGATATTGTGCCGGTTGCGCGCATACTTCGCCCCGGGATTGCCGAGGCCGGCAAAGAGCAGCATGGCGGCCCTCCCCGGCCGTGGGACGGTCTGACGAGGCTTGGCCGCTGCGCCGCCGCGAAAGCCCTATTCCGCGTTATGCGAGCGGATCGCGTCGGCGGCTTCCTTCGAGAACGTGACCGCAGCCTGCTCCAAGGTCTGATCGAGCTCGCCCGACAGCGTCATCTCGGTGACGATATCGCAGCCGCCCACGAACTCGCCCTTGACGTAGAGCTGCGGCGTCGTCGGCCAGTCCGTGTAATCCTTGATGCCCTGGCGCATCTCGTCGGACGCGAGCACGTTCACGTCTTTCCACTCGACCTGCAGGTAGTTCAGGATCTGGGCAACGCGGCTGGAGAACCCGCATTGCGGCATGTGCTTGGTGCCCTTCATGAACAGCACGACGTCGTTGCTCTTTACGGTCTCGTCGATCTCGGCCTGGATATCGGACATGGGAAGTCTCCGCTGCGGCGATCCGGTCATGGGCGCCATGCGCCCCGGTTGTCACCTCAATCTGGAATTGCCGTCTCGATGGCAAGGGCGTGGAGCGGCGCATTGGCGCCTTTCAGGATATCGGCCAGCGCTGCGTTGACCATCCGGGTCTGCTGCACACGGTTTTTGCCGCGAAACTGCTCGGACACGACCCGCGCAGCATAGTGGTTCCCGTCGCCCGCGAGATCGTTGATCTCGATCACGGCGTCGGGAAAGGCCACGCGAAGGCGGCTTTCGATGTCACCTGGCTGGACGGGCATGGGCTGACTCCTGTTGTCGCCATCCATTAAATCTGACAGCGCCACGGCTCAAGTGCCCTGATCCCCTGCCGCCAACCCCGGAAGACGGTCGAGCATCGCCTCGAGCCGGTCGGGCGTGTCGAGGGCAAGCGAAATGGGCACGACGATCACCTCGCGGCGCTGCGCCGGTGCGAGGCGGATGGCATCCTTCTCAGTCGTCACCAGCAGGGCATTGGCCTGGCGCGCCTCACCGATCAGCCGGCGGATCACGGCGGGGGCGTAGGCGTAGTGATCGGGGAAGGCCTCGGCCCGGTGGATCCGCGCGCCGAGGCTCTCCAGCGTCGCGAAGAACTTGGCGGGCCGGCCGATCCCGGCGAACGCCACCACGCGCACCCTGTCGAGCGTTAGCCCGGTCTTGCGCGGCACGAGCCGGGCCGCCAAGGGATCGGATGCCGCGATCTCGGGCCAGGATGCCGCGCAGGCAGCATGCGCTGCATGCTCGCCGACCAGCACGACGAGATCCGCCGCCTCGAGGCGTGGTCCTGGACTCTCGCGAAGCGGGCCCGCGGGGATCACCCGGCCATTGCCGAAGCCCTGCGCGGCATCGACCATCACGATGGTCGCGTCGTGCATCAGACCGGGGTTCTGCAGGCCGTCGTCCATCACGATGGCGCTGGCCCCGGCTGCCTCGGCCGCGCGCGCACCGGCAGCGCGGTCGCGAGACACCCAGACCGGCGCGCTCGCGGCATGGATCAGCGCCTCGTCGCCCACCGTGGCGGCGTCGTCCCGCTCTGGGTCAACACGGTGCGGCGCGCGGCGACCGGCCCGCCCGCCATGCCCGCGCATCAGCACATGCGCGGCGATCCCACGGGCAGCCAGATGCTCCAGCAGCACGGCGACCATCGGGGTCTTGCCCGTACCGCCCGCCGTGACGTTACCCACGCAGATCACCGGGATCTGGGCGCGATACGGCGTAGCCCTCGCCTGTCTGATCCGCCCGGCCAGCGCATAGAGCGCGGCGGCGGGAGCCAACAGCCGGGCTTGCCAGGCGGGGTTGCCGGGCGGGGACCACCAGAAGGCGGGCGCCTTCATGGCCGCCCCCCGGCGCGCGTCGCCATCAGCGAGAGCGCCTCGGCCGCGATGGCATCGACATCCGGCGCAAGCGCGGTCAGGGCCTCGCGCCCACGCGTTGCCATCGCGACGGCCCTGGGATGACGGGCGCCATCGGCTGCGAGGAGATCACCGAGCGCTGCGGCGAGCGAGGTCGCATCGCTGACATGGCGCCCCCCCTCGGCCGCGTCGAGAGCAGCATATGCGGGCGCGAAATTCTCGGTCCTCGGCCCGTGGAGGATGGCGGTGCCGAGGGCTGCCGCCTCGAACGGATTATGCCCGCCAAGCGGCGCGATGGACCCTGCGATGAACGACACGGGCGCCAAACGATACCAGAGGCCCATCTCGCCGAGACTGTCGGCCAGCCAGATGCCGCCATCGGCCGGCGGTCCGTCGCCGCGGCTGCGCTGCGCGGGCGGCAGACCGGTTCTGGCGCGGGCATCGGCCACGATCGCAGCGCCACGCTCCGGATGGCGGGGGGCCAGGATGGTTACGAGGCCCGGCAACCGCTCCTTCAGGCTGAGATGCGCCTCGATCACCGCGGCGTCCTCGCCTGGATGGGTCGAGGCTGCCAGCCATATCGGACGCCCCGCCAGCCCATCGCGAAGCGTCCGGAGTTCGGCCGGATCGCATGCCGGCGGCGGGATCGCGGCCTTGAGGTTGCCGGCATGGCGCATCGCGTCACGCGGCCGGCCAAGGGCCGCCAGGCGCTCCAGCGTCGCCTCATCCTGCGTCAGGATACGGTCGAACAGGCCAACGAGCCGCGCGGCCATCGCCGGCAGGCGTGCCCAGCCCCGGGCACTGGCCGCCGAAAGCCGGGCATTGATCAGCATCATGGGCACACCCGCGCGCGCCGTGCGCACCATCAGGCCGGGCCAGAACTCGCTCTCCACCCAGATCGCGAGATCGGGGCGCCAATGGGACAGGAAATGCCGGACTGCAGGCGCCGTATCGACGGGGACGTATTGGTGACGCGCACCGGGCGGCAATGTCTGCCTCAGCCGCTCCGCCGCCGTCACGGTGCCGGCCGTGATCAGGAGTTCGGGCGGATCAGCGACGGCGCGCAGGGCCGCGATCAGCGGCGCCATACTCGCCGTCTCGCCGAGACTGGCGCCGTGCAGCCACACCAGACGCCCCTGGGGACGCGGTAGCGCCGCATGGCCGAGGCGTTCGCCAAGCCGCGCCCCGTCCTCCCTGCCCTGCCGCTTCCGCCGCCATAGGATCATCGGAGCAAGCGGCGCGAGGGCGTGGGTTGCGGCGAGATAGAGGCTGAGCGCCGGTGAGAAGCGCGCCGTCACGCCGTATCCGGCCGAGGCGCGGTGGCGGCACCGGCCGGCGCCTCCGGCTTGCGACCCGCCAATCGGTCGGCGCGCGTGGTGACAGCGTCCAGCCGCGCCTCGATCAGGGCGGTCATGGTCTCGAGCCGCGCCTCATTACTCTCGCCCTCGGGCACCGGCACGATCTCTCCCATCACGATGGCACCTCGGCCGAAGGGGAAGGGCAGCATGAAGCGATCCCAACTCCTGAGCAGGTGCGCCCGGCGGGTAGAGAAGGCGACGGGCACCACCGGGCGCCCGGTTTCGAGCGCCAGATGCGCCGCCCCCGCCTGCGCCCGCCGCCGTGGCCCACGCGGCCCATCCGGTGTGATCGCCAGCACGCAGCCCTCATGCAGCACCGCGGCACCGTCGTTCAACGCGCGCTGCCCGCCCTTGTCGCGCTGTTTCTCGCGGTCATAGCTCGACCCCCTCACGGTACCGACCCCCCACCAGCCGACGATGCGCGTGATCACGTCGCCATCGCGGCTCTGGCTGATCATCGCAATCGTCCGCCGCCCCTTTGGCGCGAGACAGGGCGATAGAAACAGCCGACCATGCCACAACACCGCGATGACGCCGCCGCCATCGTGCAACGCGGTCTCCAGGTGTTCCTTGCCTTCGTGCTGCCAGCGCGTGGTGCGGAGGACCAGCCAGATATAGCTCGCGCCGAGCGCCCCGAGCAGGCCGTGCAGCCATCGCGACCGTCTGAGTGCTGCGCCCAGACGCGGGCCGAGACGTGCACCGGGGCCTGCGCTGGGGCCTGCGCTGGGGCCTGCGCTGGGGCCTGCGCTGGGGCCTGCGCTGGGGCCTGCACTGGGGTGTTCACCGGGCCAAGCTGCGGGGCGTGCATCGCGGCGTGCATCGGGGCCGTTCTCTGCGTCAGGCGGCCTGCTCGTCCCGACCCTGCCCTCATCCGGCGGGTCGGCACGCTCATCGCTCGGCGGCATCAGCGCTCCAGCGCGTCCGTATCGGCGCTGGTCTCGCGCTCCTCGTCGCGCAGACGGTGCAGATGGGCGATGAAATACCGCGTATGCGCATCGTCGACCGTCGCCTGCGCCTTCGCCTTCCAAGCATCGTGGGCCGCGGCATAGCCGGGGTACATCCCGACGATATCAATCTGCTCGAGATCCTCGAACCTGGACGACCCCGGCTGCGTCAGGCGGCCGCCGAACACGAGGTGGAGTTTGCTGCTCACGGGGCGGTTCTCCTGTGATCTGCCGGCGGTCATGCTGCTCTGCAAGGGAACATGGCGGCAGGCCCGGCAGCGGTCAATCGCCCTGTTGGCGGCGCGTCATAGCCTCACCGCAAGGTCCCGACCACGGCCCTTGAAGCGGCAGCACATCGTTATCGTGCCGCGGCGGCCTGCCGCCCTGCCATCAGACCGCGATGTACCTTTGGGGGCGCCACCAACATCCCGGCGGTGCGCGGCGGTGCCCGGTTGAAGACAGGCTCGGCACCATCGGCATCGCTCACCGTCAAGCCCGCTTCGGCGGCGATCAAGGCGCCTGCGGCAACATCCCATTCCCAGCAGGGCCTGATCGTCGCCATGCCGTCGAAGCGCCCGGATGCGGCGAGGCAGATCCGCCAGGCCAGCGACGGCCGAAACTCGCGCTTGATCGCCGGCACGCCGCCGGGCCAGTGCTCGGCCGCGAAAGTGGGCCGCGCGGCGAGGATGCGCGCGCCCTCAACCATTTTCCGGCCCGAACCGGCCAGGGGCACGCCATCCAATGTCGCCCCCGCGCCGAGCGCCGCGGCATAGGTCTCGCCCCGGGCTGGCAGCACGACGGCCGCGGCCGTGACCCGCCCCCCGGTGACCACGGCCAGGGCCACGGCCCAACCCCTTTCACCAGCGATAAAGGCGCGCGTGCCGTCGATCGGGTCGACGATGAAGACCCTATCGGCCCGCAGCCGGTCGGGTCCATCGGCGGTCTCCTCGGACAGCCAGCCATAACCCGGCCGCGCGGCACGGAGCACTTGGGTCAGATGTGCATCGACCGCCAGGTCGGCCTCGGTCACCGGGCCCTGCCCGCCCGGTTTTTCAGTCACGCGCAACGTCCCGGCCTTGAGGCGCCGCGCATGATCGAGGGCGATCCCCCCGGCCTCCGCCCCCGAGGCGAGCAGGAGATCGCGATCGGCGAGCGCATCGGCATCGGCGCCGATCACGGTCTTGGGCTCGTCGGGCGTCGTCGCACCGGCTTCCGCGCCGGCGGGCCTCTCAGGCGCCAAGCGTGAGACCCTCAACCAGCAGCGAGGGCACCGACACTGCCTTGGCCGGATCGGCATCATTGCCCGGCACGATGGTCGCCACGATCTCTGGCAGCGAACCGGCCAGCGTCACCTCGTTGACCGGGTAGGCGATCTCTCCACCCTCGATCCAAAAGCCCGAGGCACCGCGGGAATAGGCGCCGGTGGTCGGGTTGATGGACGCGCCGATGAAGGAGGTCACCAGGAAACCGGTGCCGACCTCACGCGCAAAGCCCGCGGCATCGGTGGTACCGGCCGTCATGCGCAGGTTGCTGAGCCCCGGCGAAGGTGGGCCGCCAAGGCCGCGGCGCGCATTGCCCGTGCTCTCAAGCCCCAGCTGCCGGGCGCTGGCGAGATCGAGCACCCAGCGCTCCAACACGCCGTCGGTGATCATCGCACGGCGAAGCGCAGGCAACCCCTCGGCATCGAAGGGGCGCGAGGCACGACCGCGCGGGATCAGCGGCTCTTCGATGACATCCACGCCCTCGGGCAGGACCCGCTCGCCAAGCCGCCCGTCGAGCCAGCTTGACCCGCGCGCGACCGAGGCGCCGTTGGCGGCGGACATGACATGGCCGATCAGCGATGCCGCGACACGCTCGTCGAGGATCACCGGCACGGTGCCGGCGGGGGGGCGCTTGGGGTTGAGGCGGGCGATCGTCCGCTCCCCGGCGAGGCGTCCAATGCTCTCGGCGCTCGGGAGATCGGCGCGGTGGCGGCGCGTCTCGACCGCGTAATCACGCTCGCGCCCGAGCCCGGCCCCCGCGATGGCGGTCACCCCGAGGGTCGTCGCACTCCGCCCATAGGCGCCGATGAAGCCGTTCGACTGCGCCATCGTCAGCCGCTCGCGCGACCACGACACCGACGCCTCGCTCACCTGCACCACGCCCTCGACCGCCAGGGACGCCGCCTCGATGGCAAGCGCTGTCTCCTCCAGCGCCTCGGGGCTCAGCACCGGATCGGGATCTTCCAGGTCGAGCGCGTCGGCATCGCGATGTTCAGACAGCATCTCGGACGACGCGAGACCGCAATAGGGGTCTGGCGGGGCGACGCGGGCCATGGCGACGGCGCGAGTGGCCATTTCTCGGAGCGCCTCGATCCGAAGATCGGACCCGGCGACACAGGCCTGCGCCCGGCCAGCCTCGGTATCGACGATCACGCGCAAGCCCGCCTCACGGGTCTCGGCGCGCTCGGCCTCCTCCAGCTCGCGCGCTGCGACCCCGACCGAGGCCGCCGTCGCGCTGGCCACGATGACATCGGCTTCCGCGGCGCCGGCGGCGCGTGCGGCCTCGACCAGCGCTGCGGCCAAATCGCGGTCCGCCGTGGCGGTCTCGGTATCGACTTCCTGCATGTCGTTCCCCCAGCGGCCGGTCCTGTACCGGTCGGTCTGCCCATCGCCCCCAACTGCCGGATCGCGCGGCACCTGCCAAGGGCCCGATGCACGCCCGGCCGCGCCATGACCGGCGCGCTTGGCGTTGGACATCAACCAAGGGCGGAACGCGGCAAGATCCAGCCCCGACACTGCCACTCAGCACGGCGACGTGACGGCATCGGGGATCGTGGCGGTTGCAGCGGCGGGTTCCATGCCTGCGGCGTCACGCGCGAGCGTAGATATCCTCGTAGCGCACGATATCGTCCTCACCGAGATAGGCGCCCGATTGCACCTCGATCAGGCGCAGCTCCACATGGCCAGGGTTCTCAAGCCGGTGTACGGCGCCAAGCGGAATATAAACGCTCTCGTTCTCGGTCAGCAGGCGCACCTCGTCATCGACGGTGACCCGGGCGGTGCCCGAGACGACAACCCAATGCTCGGAGCGGTGGACATGGCTTTGCAGCGACAGCTGGCCGCCGGGTTTCACGACGATCTGCTTGACCTGGAACCGGCTGCCGAGGCCGATCGTCTCGTACCAGCCCCAGGGGCGATAGCATTTCGGGAAATCGGTCGCCTGCGTCGCGTTCTGTGCCTTGAGCGCATCGACGACCTTGCGCACGTCCTGCGCGCGATCCTTCGAGGCGACCAGCACGCCGTCGCGCGTCGCCACCGCCACGATACCGTCGAGGCCAAGGCCGACCAGGCGGATCGAGGGATCGTCGCTGCGCAGCAGCGTGTCGCGGCAGTCGAGCGCGAGCGCGCCCTGCGAGACGGCGACACCGGCGCCATCGGGGGCGCTCTCGCTCCACACCGTCGCCCAGGAGCCGAGATCGTTCCACCCGCAAGCGAGCGGCACGACGCTGCCCTGTACCCGCTCCATCACCGCGTAATCGATCGAGATGTCGGGGCTTTCGCGATAGGCCTCCTCGCCGAGGCGGAAGAAGCAGAGATCCTCGCGTCCCGCAGCGATCGCCCCGCGGCAGGCGGCGAGCACGTCCGGCGCCTCGGCCTCGAACGCCGCGATCAGGCCCGAGGCCGGAAACAGGAACATGCCCGAATTCCAGAGATAGCGGCCCGAGCTGACCATCTCGGCCGCCCGCTCGGCATCGGGCTTCTCGACGAAACGCTCAAACCTGTGCGCGGCGCCCATGGCGCCACCGCCGAGCGCCCCGGCCAATTCGATATAGCCATAGCCGGTCTCGGCCCGGTCGGGTCTGATGCCGAAGGTGACCAGCGCACCGCCGGCCGCGGCGTCCGCCGCAACGCCGACCGCCGCGTGGAAGGCAGCATTGTCGGCAAGGACATGGTCTGACGGGAGCACAAGCAGCAGGGCGTCGGGATCGGTCTCGGCGATCATCAGTGCTGCCGTGGCAATGGCGGGCGCGGTGTTGCGTCCCTCAGGCTCGATCACGATACGGCCGGGATCGATGCCGAGATCGCTGGTCTGCTCGGCCACGATAAAGCGGAAGGGCGCGCCGGTCATCAGCCAGGGCTGCGCAAAGCCGTCGCCGCGCACCCGCTCCAGCGTGCGCTGGAACAGGGTGCCGCCCTCGAGCAGATCGGCGAACTGCTTGGGATGGGCCTTGCGCGAGACCGGCCAAAGTCGGCTGCCGGAGCCGCCGCACATGATGACGGGATGGATCTTTGCGGCCACGGCGGTGCCGCCGGGCTGGGATGGGATCGACGCTTCGGTCACGGCGCGGGCTCCTTCTGGCGCTCGGGCGGGCGCGCCGATGGGTGGCGCGCGATCAGTGGGTCCAGGCCTGCCGACGGGAATGGGCGTAGTTGCCCGCGTATCCCATCGGCCGGACGTTCTTGGCGCGTGGCTTCGGTTCCTCGACCAGATAGGCGATATCATGGCGCTCGGCATAGGCGACGGCGGCCTCGCGCGTCTCGAAGCGCAGACGGACCTGGGTCCGCGTGTCGCCCGAGGATATCCAACCCATCAGAGGATCGACTCGCTTGGCCTCCGACGGCTCGTACTCAAGCACCCAGTCCTTTGCATTTCCTTCACCGGACGACATCGCGCTCTTGGACGGCTGAAAAATCCGTGCGGTCATCGCTGCCTCCCCCAAGGTCCCTCTGTGCGCAGCATCCCACGACGGATCATAGCCATCAAGATAGGGCGCGAGCGACCACAACGAGAGAGCGTCAGAAGAAGGAAAGGGGGGTGCGCCACCCGTAATGCGGGGTTTAATGGCGCCAGTTGGGGGTGTGTTGCAGCTTATCTTGGCGGATGATCGACGCCCCGATGTAGGAGCGAGGGTGGGGTGGATGTCACATCGGAAGATCAATCACCTACTGCTTGATGAATCCCGATACACGTCATGCGCGAACGACACAACGCGATTCGAGCCTTCGTTGTGTAAAGGTCTCGGTCAGATTTGCGCTTTCCCATAGGTCGGAAGGCTGCCTTGCGAGGCGTCGGTTGCATGTTGGCGTCCGATGTCGGTGCTCTCCACCGGCCGGGGGGCGACATCTTTGCCTGGATGGCCACGCCGAACCCGGGTTGCCGCGCCAGCCTCCATGCGCCATTTGCAGAGATTGCTGAGGAGGACGCGCCATGACCGAGACCGCATTTCCGGTGAACCGACGCGGCGGTGGTCCTGGCGGAGGCCGGGGTAAGGAGAAGCTCGAGGGCGGCATCCGGCTCAGGATGCAGACACCTTTCGATCCCGCGGGCGACCAGCCTGGCGCCATCGACGAGCTGGCGGAGGGCGTGACACAGGGCGACCGGGACCAGGTCCTGCTTGGCGCGACCGGCACAGGCAAGACTTACACCATGGCAAAGGTGATCGAGGCGACGCAGCGCCCGGCGATCATCCTGGCGCCCAACAAGACGCTGGCCGCCCAGCTCTATGGTGAGTTCAAGGGCTTCTTCCCTGACAATGCGGTCGAATACTTCGTCTCATACTACGACTACTACCAGCCCGAAGCCTATGTGCCCCGGTCCGATACCTATATCGAGAAAGAGGCGCAGATTAACGAGCAGATCGACCGGATGCGCCACTCCGCCACCCGAGCCCTGCTGGAGCGTGACGACGTAATCATTGTCGCCTCGGTCTCCTGCATCTACGGCATCGGCGCGGTTGAGACCTACCAGGCGATGACGCAGGACCTGAAGACCGGCATGTCCTATGACCGCCAGGCCGTCACCCGCGAACTGATCGCCCAGCAGTACAAACGCAACGACGCGGCCTTCCAACGCGGCACCTTCCGCCAGCGCGGCGACACGCTTGAGATCTGGCCCGCCCACCAGGAAGACCGGGCGCTCAAGTTCAGCTTCTTCGGCGACGAGCTGGAGAAGATCAGCGAATTCGACCCGCTGACCGGTGAGAAGACAGCCACGCTGGAGCGGGTGCGCATCTACGCCAATAGCCACTATGTGACGCCGCGCCCGACGCTGAACCAAGCGGTCAAGGAGATCCGCAAGGAGCTCGTCACCCGACTGGAGCAGTTCCAGAAGGACGGGCGCCTGCTGGAGGCCCAGCGCATCGAACAGCGCACGAATTTCGACCTCGAGATGATCGAGGCGACGGGCTCCTGCAATGGGATCGAGAACTACAGCCGCTATCTCTCGGGCCGTGCACCGGGTGAGCCGCCGCCGACGCTGTTCGAATACATTCCCGATAACGCCATCGTCTTCGCCGATGAGAGCCATGTGACCGTGCCACAGATCGGCGGCATGTATCGCGGCGACTACCGGCGAAAGTTCACGCTGGCCGAACACGGCTTCCGCCTGCCCTCCTGCATGGACAACCGCCCCCTCAAATTCGAGGAATGGGATGCGATGCGACCGCAGTCGGTCTTCGTCTCCGCGACGCCCGGGCCGTGGGAGATGGACCGCACCGGCGGCGTCTTCGTCGAGCAGGTGATCCGCCCGACCGGCCTGCTCGATCCGCCCGTCGAGATCCGCCCCGTCAAGGCGCAGGTCGACGATCTGCTGGACGAGGTGAAGAAGGTCGCCGCCGACGGCGGCCGGGTGCTCTGCACCACGCTGACCAAGCGGATGGCGGAGGACCTGACCGAATACCTGCACGAGCAGGGCGTGCGCGTGCGCTACATGCACTCCGACATCGACACGATCGAGCGGATCGAGATCATCCGCGATCTGCGCCTCGGCGCTTTCGACGTGCTGATCGGCATCAACCTGCTGCGCGAGGGGCTCGATATCCCCGAATGCCGCCTGGTCGCGATCCTAGATGCCGACAAGGAGGGGTTCTTGCGCTCCGAAACCTCGCTGATCCAGACCATCGGCCGCGCGGCGCGCAACGCCGAGGGCCGGGTTATCATGTATGCCGACAAGGTCACCGGCTCGATGGAGCGCGCGCTGGCCGAGACCAACCGCCGGCGCGAGAAGCAGGTCGCCTATAACGACGAGCACGGCATCACGCCGCAGACGGTCAAGAAGAACGTCGAGGACATCCTGCAGGGCCTCTACAAGGGCACCGCGGATGAGAGCCGGATCACCGCGACGCTCGACAAGGGGATGCAGACCAAGACCGGCGGTAACCTCGCCGCGGTGATCGAGGGCCTGCGCAAGGACATGCAGAAGGCGGCCGAGAACCTGGAGTTCGAGGAGGCCGCGCGCCTGCGCGACGAGATCCAGCGGCTGGAGAAGATGGAACTGGCCGTGGGCGCCGACCCGCTGGCCCGCCAGTCGGCGCTGGAGGCGGCGGTCGAAGAGGACACGCCGAAAGGCCGCTCGACCGCAGGACGGGGCGGCTCATCGGCGCGTGGCGGTCGGGGCAAGAACCGTCGCAGGCGGGGCTGAGACGGGCCCAGACCCGAGCGAGCGTATCGGCGTCGGGGCTCGTAAGTGCTCGTCGGCGTTCCTCGGGGCTGACGCGCGCCACATTTGCATGCAATCCTCTAGTCATGGATTCGAAGAGAGCGATATCCTCGTCTCTGGCGCGCGGGGCCGCACGGCTGGTGCTGACCCTTGGCCTTGGAGCTGGCGCCACCGTCCCCGCCAGCGCCTCGACCGAAGATGTACTGGCGATCTGCCTCGCACGAGGCATCGACAATCGCAGCATTTGTGCCTGCGCGGGCGAGAAGCTGACCGGCGTCATCGGGGCTGAGGCTGTGCGCCTCTATTCCCGTGTCGGGCGCGAATTCATCGGCGACATGGCGAAGGGCATGGATATGGGGCTCTCCTGGGACATGGCGATCGACGTGGTCAGCCGTACCGAGGGGATCGGGCGTATCCCGCTGCTGGAGCGCATGAACCGCGCAGGCCGCGATCATCGCATCGCCATTCGCCAATGCCGTCAGGGCAGTTGACTGGTCCATCCAGCGCCTTCGGCCCGAGATCCTATCCAACCATCCTGCAGAAGATGACAGAGGCGCCGGGCGCGCTGTGCTGTGGCGCCTGTCCGAATGTGAGGCATGGCATGCCGATGCGCTGAAAGGAAAAGGCCGGCCCCGAGCAGGGCCGGCCATCGGTCGATCAGACAGGCCGGGGTCGGACCCGACCCGGCGGAGAGGCACTCAGCCCTCGGCTTTCTCTTTCTCAATTTCCTGACCGGTGGCCTGGTCGACGACCTTCATCGAGAGGCGGGTCTTGCCGCGATCGTCGAAGCCCATCAGCTTGACCTTCACCTCTTGGCCCTCCTTGACGAGGTCCTTGGGGTTGGCGCCGCGTTCCCAGGTCATCTGGGAGATGTGCACCAGGCCGTCGCGGGCGCCGAAATAGTTCACGAAGGCGCCGAAATCCATGATCTTCACCACCTTGCCGGTGTAGATCTTGCCGACCTCGGGCTCGGCCACGATGCCGTTGATCATGCCCTTGGCCTTCTCGATGCAGGCCGCATCGGGGCTGGCGATCTTGATGATCCCGTCGTCGTTGATGTCGATCTTGGCGCCCGATTCCTCGACGATGCCGCGGATCACCTTGCCGCCCGAGCCGATCACTTCGCGGATCTTCTCCGGGTTGATCTGCATGGTCTCGATGCGGGGCGCGTGGACCGAGAACTCGCTCCGGCCGCTCGACAGCGCCTTGCCCATCTCGCCCAGGATATGCATGCGCGCATCCTTGGCCTGGGCCAGCGCCTGGCTCATGATCTCGGGCGTGATGCCGGCGACCTTGATGTCCATCTGCAGCGAGGTGACGCCGGCGGCGGTGCCCGCCACCTTGAAGTCCATGTCGCCCAGATGATCCTCATCGCCCAGGATGTCGGTCAGCACGGCGAAGCGGCCGTCCTCCTCCAAGATCAGGCCCATGGCGATCCCGGCCACCGGCGCCTTCAGCGGCACGCCGGCATCCATCATGCTGAGCGAGGCACCGCAGACCGTCGCCATCGATGATGAGCCGTTGGACTCGGTGATCTCCGAGACCAGGCGGATGGTGTAGGGGAACTCGGTCGCCGGCGGCAGCACGGCCTGCAGCGCGCGCCAGGCGAGCTTACCGTGGCCCACTTCGCGCCGTCCCGGCGGGCCCATGCGCCCGGCCTCACCGACCGAATAGGGCGGGAAGTTGTAGTGCAGCAGGAAGCGGTCGCGCCATTCGCCCTCGAGGCTGTCGATGATCTGCTCGTCATCGCCGGTGCCGAGGGTGGTGACGATCAGACCCTGCGTCTCGCCACGGGTGAACAGTCCCGAGCCGTGGGTGCGGGGCAGCATGCCCACCTCGCACTCGATCGGGCGGACGGTGGTGAGGTTGCGGCCGTCGATGCGATTGCCGGTCTCGATCACGTCGCCGCGCAGAACCGCGCTCTCCAGCTTCTTGAAGCAGGACTTGACCGCGCTCTGGGCCTCTTTCTCCTCGTCCGTGAGGCCGGCGAGGATGGTCTCACGGGCGGCGCCGATGGCGGCCTGGCGCTTCTGCTTGTCCTTGATGGCGAAGGCCGCGCGCATCGCGCTCTCGCCCAGTTCCTTGACGCGGGCATAAAGCGCGCTGTTGTCCGGCGCCTCGAAGGCGAAGGGCTCTTTCGCCGCCGCCTCCGCCAGGCCGATGATCATGTCGAGCACCGCCTGCATCTGCTGATGGCCGAAGGTCACGGCGCCCAGCATCTCATCCTCGGACAGCTCATAGGCCTCCGATTCGACCATCATCACCGCGTCCTGCGTGCCGGCCACGACGAGGTTGAGCCGCTGCTCGGGATTGTCCGAGAGCTTGTGCATGTCCTCGCAGGAGGGATTGAGCACGTAGTTGCCGTCGACAAAACCAACGCGCGCCGCCGCGATCGGGCCGAGGAACGGCGCGCCGGATATCGTGAGCGCGGCGGAGGCTGCGATCATCGCGACGATGTCGGGATCGTTCTCGAGGTCATGGGACAGAACGGTGCAGATCACCTGCGTCTCGTTCTTGAAGCCCGGCACAAACAACGGGCGGATCGGCCGGTCGATCAGGCGCGAGGTCAGCACCTCCTTCTCGCTCGGCTTGGCCTCGCGCTTGAAGAAGCCGCCCGGGATCTTGCCGGCGGCGTAATAGCGCTCTTGGTAGTGGACGGTCAGCGGGAAGAAATCGAGGCCGAGCTTCGGCTGCTTCTCGTAGACGACCGTGGCCAGCACGGTGGTCTCGCCATAGGTCGCGAGCACGGCGCCGTCGGCCTGGCGCGCCATGCGCCCGGTCTCGAGGGTGAGTGTCTCGCCGCCCCACTCGATCTCTTTTTTCACGATGTCGAACATGGATCATCCTCTGCGGGTGGCTGCCCCCATGGCAACCGACCCCTGCGCGCCGCCCCGTGGCGGCGTGCCGTCTAACCGGTGCCCCCCTGGGCCGCGGCGTCCCCTGGTCTCTCTCCGCACCGGTCGGGGCCGTCCGGGGCGGGCCGTGGGCGCGTATCGCCCCGCGGCGCAGCGCGCAGCCGGGCCATGCCCGCGGCGCGCCACCATAACGAAAACCGGCGCGGACCCATGCCCACGCCGGTTTGTTTCATCAGCCAGTCACGATCAGCGACGAATGCCGAGACGCTTGATCAGCGTCTGATAGCGCTCGACGTCGCGCGCCTTGACGTAATCGAGCAGCTTGCGCCGCTGCGACACCATCTTCAGCAAGCCACGGCGCGAGTGGTTATCTTTCTTGTGGATCTTAAAGTGCTCGGTCAGCGTGACGATCCGATCAGTCAGGATCGCCACCTGAACCTCGGGAGAGCCGGTATCGCCCTCCTTAGCACCGTACTCCTTGATGAGCGCTTCCTTGCGCTCTGGCGTGATCGACATCGATTCTCTCCATCTTTGTGAGGCCCGCTGCCGCCACGGCCAGTGCCGGGATGTCGTCCAGCACGGTCGGCGCGGCAGGGTATTCCGGATCGCCTGAGCGACGCCGGATTCGGTGGCGGGTGTATGCAGGAAGCGGCGGGATTTGAAAAGCCCCGGCGATGCCACCGGCGCCACAGGCCGAAACGCCCAGACCCTGTGCCGCACGACACCCCGCCCCCCGTGGATCGGGCCTAGACCGGCTGCAGACCTCGAGAAACGAAGGGATGCCTCCATGACACTCCGCCTCACCTCGCTCGCCCTCGCGATCCTCGCCCTTGCCTTTGCCCTCGTCGCGGCATCCGCTTTCACCGCCCATGGCCAGACACCGCCGCCGGGCCGGCAGAAGGTGCTCACGATGACCTGCATGGTGGGCGGGCAGCCCCATCGCCTCGACGCCCGGATCGAGGCGCTGGAGGCCGCGGGCCTGTCGATGCCAAAATCCGGGATCGGCGGGCGGGTGATCCCCATCGGGCAGTACACCTACTACTACGAGGGCACCGTGCGGGGGCCGCTCGGCACCTTCCACTTCTCGGGCGAGAACAGCTTTGGCCAGTTCTACGGGCCCCGCGGCGGCGAGACCCGGGCGCAGTTCGACATGATCGGCGAAGGCCGCCTGATGATCACGCTCGATCCCTTCGGCACGCCGCAGCGCGTGATGTGCCGGGGCTGAGGAGCCGTCCAGAACCGCCGCTGTCCCCGCAACACCCAGACACACACTAGGCCGGCGAAACCGAGGGGCCCCTGTGTCGCACGACACAGCCGCGCGGGGGCGGAGCAGGCAGAAGGATTTCAGCGAAAGGGCGCGTCAGGATTGCGAGTAACCGACGCCCCACCGCTCCGGGCCGCCCACTGGGGAGCGGGCGACCGGACGGGCGGCAGGATCGAAGCGGCGCGGTGCAAGCGTTGCGTAGTGGGCACCGTCAAGCCTCGCTCCTGTCGGAAAGCGGCGCGATCACCCGGGTGGGGTGGATCGCGCCGCCCCGCATTTCCACCAAGGCGACGGGCAGGCCTTTGGGATCCGCGGCCCAACCACCATGACCCTC
Organism: Pseudomonadota bacterium; assembly: GCA_039027855.1. Taxonomy (GTDB): domain Bacteria; phylum Pseudomonadota; class Alphaproteobacteria; order Rhodobacterales; family Rhodobacteraceae; genus Thermohalobaculum. The sequence continues at coordinate 23,848 of JBCCJI010000021.1, forward strand.
GGCAATCGCTGAACGCTCGGGCTGAGGCACCGGCACAGCACGGCCAAGGCGCAGGTCTTCGGCCTCGGCCGGGGCAAGGGTGATGGCTGGCAGGTCGCGGAGGCCGGCGGCGACGGGTCGAAGGGCCGCCATGATGGTAGCGGCCAAGGCGGCATCGCGAGGCTCAGCATCGCCGCGGCAAGCCTCGCCAGAGCGACCATCGTCATCGCGGCGCATCAAATGCGCCCCGTCGCAGGCATCACTAATCGTGAAGGGACCCCCAGCCAACCGGCGCAGCGCACGCACATGGGCATGACATCCCAGCACACGGCCAAGATCGCGCGCCACGGCCCGCACATACCCGCCCTTGCCGCAGCGCATCTCGATCACCGCGTGGTCCGCATCGGGGCGGTCGACCAGGCGGATGTCATGCATGATGAGAGGCCGCGCCACGAGATCGGGCAGATCGACCGCCTCGCCCTGGGCGGCGCGGCGCGCCAGGTCGTAGGCGCGCTTACCGTCGTGCTTGACCGCCGAGAACAACGGTGGCACCTGCCGTGTCTCTCCCTCAAAACGGGTCAGCGCATCGTGGATGTCGGCATCGGTGGGCCTGGCCGCGCTGGTGGCGACGATCTCGCCCTCGGCGTCGTCGGTGGTCGTCGCCTGACCGAGGCGCGCGGTGAAGCGGTAGGTCTTCGCGCCGTCCTGTGCGGCGGGCACGGTCTTGGTCGCCTCTCCAAAGGCGATGGCCAGCAGGCCCGAGGCGAGCGGGTCGAGCGTGCCGGCATGGCCGGCCTTGCGCGCATTGATCAGGTATTGCACCCGCGAGACCAGGGCAGCCGAGGTCGGGCCGACCGGCTTGTCGACCACAAGCCAACCGTGGATATCGCGTCCGCGCCTGCGCCGCCCCATCGATGCCTCCCCAACCCGCGGCGCCGGGCTTTACGCGCCCGGCCGGACCCGGGCAAGACCAGCCCTTAGGATGCCTGCTGCCGGTTCTTGGAGCGTACCTGAAAGACCTTGCAGCCTGACGTAGAGCCAGCGCGCCGAGCAAGTCTTGGCGACAGGGCGCACCGCGCAGGCCTCGCGCCATACCCGCCTCGTCACCGTCGGACACAAAAGCGTGGTGAGCGGGTCCTCAAGCCCCGATGGCAAGGCAAGAGACGGCGCAGTCGATTCTCCAATGAGTACTCGGCACGTCCTCAGGGTCCGCCAGAGCGAGGTTTGAGAGCGTGAGATCGTCGAGCGCAGGCGTTCTGACACGCCCTTCCAAGCCGCGACCGCGTTCTGGAAGACAATAGGCCGCGGGTCCCGTCGGGCCGATCAAGGATCGCGGTCGCCGCGATCATCGCCCCATAGGCCCCGGGTTGCCCAGATGTCGACCGCGCGCCAAGCAACGTCCGCGGCCTGCCTAGCAAGGGTCATGAGCTGGCGGCCAACCCCGTTTAGATGACCGTCTTGCGCCCCTCGAACCTCCAGGCCGCGAGGAAGAGCAGGCCTGTCGCCAGCGCGGCCAGCCATGCCGGCATCATCGGTGTCAGCCGGATGCCGGTGACGCGGTAGGCTTCGCGCGCGGCGAACCCAATCCAGCTTCGCCCCTGTGCTCGGCGCCCCTCGGCCACCAGGCGCACATCGGGCACGCCGTCATCATCGAGCCAGGCGCTCCGTCCACCCGTCGCCGCGACCAGCGCCGCCAGCGGCTCGTCGGTGGCGATGGGCTGCTCGAACTCCCTCGGGCTCGGGGGGCCGACCGCGGCGACCGCATCATACCCTTCGGCCGCGAAGCGCCACAGACCCTCCGCCGGGCCCTCAAGCAAGCCTTCCCAGCGGCCCGGCCCGGCGGGGGCCAGCGTCAGCGAGCCGCGGGTCCCGTCGGGCGCGGTGGTCAGCACCTCGGTCGCGGGGCGTTCCAGCAGCGAGCGGCGCTGCACTGTCACGCTCCCGTCCGGCTCGACCGCGGCGATCAGCGCCTCCTCCTCCAGCTCGGGCTCGCGCATCAGCCAGTGGGCGGTGCGCCGCAGCAGATCGGCCTGTGGACCGCCCCCGTCATAGCCCCGCGACCAGAGCCAGGCATGGTCCGAGGCAAGCAGGGCCACCCGCCCCTCGCCCACGCGGTCGAGCATGAGGAGTGGCAGTTCGTCAGCGCCTGTCATCACGATGGCGCCTGTACGGGGGCTGACCTCGATCTGGCGAAGCCATCGGCCCCAGTCCGGACCTTCGGGGCCGAGTCCTGCCTCGGCCTCCAGACCCTGGGTCACGGGATGGCGCTCACCGATCTCGCTGACGCGGGGCAGATAGGGCCGCTCGATCGCGCTGACGCTGGGCCGCGCGGGCAGCACCTCTACCAAAGGCGTGCGGGCGAGCGACTGCGCCCCGGCAAAAGCCGGTCCCGACGCAACAAAGACCGCCCCACCTTCGCGCACGTACCGGGCGATGTTGGAGAGGTAGGCCGAAGCGAGCACGCCGCGCCAGCGATAGCGGTCGAACACGATCAGGTCGAAGCCGTCGATCTTGTCGAGAAACAACTCGCGCGTCGGGAACGCGATCAGCGAGAGCTCAGACACCGGCGTGCCGTCCTGCTTCGCGGGCGGGCGGAGAATGGTGAAATGGATCAGGTCGACCATCGGATCGGCCTTTAGCAAATCGCGCCAGGCGCGCCCGCCGGGATGAGGTTCGCCCGAGACCAGCAGCACGCGCAGCCGGTCGCGCACGCCCTGCACCGTGACGATCACGCGGTTGTTGCGCCCGGTGAGTTCGCCCTCCCGCTCGGGCAGCCGGATATCGACGATCGTCGGCCCGCCATGGGTCAATTCGATCGTCAGGTCAGTCGGCTGGTCGTAGGTCATGGCCAGCGGACGCGGCGTCTCGCCGTCGATGGAGACACTGGCCGTAATGCCGGCGCCAAGCCCACCGGGTGGCGTGCCAAGGAGCTCGGCCGTCAGGCGAAAGGTCACCTCCTCACCGACGATGCCAAAGGCCGGCGCGTTCTGCAGCGTCAGCGCGGTGTCGAAGGCATCGCGCTCTCCTGCGATGATCTGGTGCACAGGGCCCGGGAACCGCTCCAGCAGACCGGCGTCGTGGATCTCGCCGTCGGTCAGCAGCACGGCACCGGCGATCTGATCGGGCGCCACGCGGGCCGCTGCCGCATCGAGGGCCGCCATCATCCGGGTACCGCGGTTCTGCCCGGTCGAGGCGTCTTCGACCTCGATCACGCGGATCTCCAGCGGGCGCGACGGGGTGGCGACCTCATCGACGGCGGCCAGCAGCGCCTCGCGCGCCGCGTCGATATCGGCGGCGCGATCTTCAAGCGCGGTTGAGGCGCTGCGATCCACCACCAGGAAGCCGATATTGCCGAGGCCCTCGCGCTCCTCGCGCTTCAGCTGCGGGCCGGTCAGGGCGAAGATCACAACGCCGAGCGCCAGGGCCCGGAGCCACCAGCCCGACAACCCACGCCAAAGGACCACAGCCACCGAGAGCGCCGCGATGGCCGCTGCAAGCAGCACCACCGACCAGGGCACCAGCGGATCGAAGACGAGCGAGGTCTGCATCTCAGTCTCTCATCATGGCCGTCTGGGTATGGTAGCGGCGCGACCGGTGGCGGGGCCCTGGCCGCCAGGCTGCCGACAGAGGTCGCGCCCTGGGCGCGCCGGTCACCGGACCAATCACTGGCCCCGTCACTGGCCCCGTCACTGGCCCCGTCACTGGCCCCGTCACTGGCCCCGTCACTGGCCAAGCCTCTCGAGCACCGCCGGCGCGTGGACCTGGTCGGACTTGTAGTTGCCAGTCAGCGCGTAGAGCACGAGGTTCACGCCGAAGCGGATGGCCATCTCGCGCTGACGGTCGCCCGCGCGGCCCACGGGAAAGAGCGGTCGGCCGCGGTCATCCACGGCCCAAGCCGCCGCCCAGTCCGCCGTGCCCACGACCACCGGCGAGACGTTGTCGTCGACGCGGTCGAACTGCGGCAGGCCGGCCTCGTCATCGACGTCGCGGCGACCTTCGGGCGGTGCCTCGGCCCAGACGCGCCCACCGCGGAAGCGCCCGGGAAACCGGTCGAGCAGGTAGAAGGTGCGGGTCAGAACATGGGTATCGTCGACCTCGGCCAGTGGCGGGAGGTTAAGCGCGCGGGCAATCGAGCGCATTGCGACGGCATCCGCCGATCCGGCCCCGGCCGCCCCGCCTTGCGTATCGATCAGCAGCAGACCGCCGTTCTCGATGTATTGGGCCAACCGGCTCAGCGCGCCGTCCGATGGCACCGAACGGGCGGTGAGGGGCATGTAGATGACGGGCACAAGCGCCATCTCGTCCCGCTCTGCATCAAGGCCGAGCGGCGGGCCCGGCTCAACCGCCGTGCGTGCGGTCAGCGCCTGACCGAGGCCGAGCATGGCGCGCGACGACTTCTCGTCGAGCTGCGCATCCCCAGTGCGGAGCCAGCCAAGCGTTGTCTCGGCGGCGGCGGAGACCTCGCGCTCGGCGATCCGTTCGCGTGTCTCACCCTCGCCCGTGTTCTGCGCAAACGCGTCGGAACCCGAACCGATGGCCAAAGCCGCCGAGAGCCCCGCGGCGAGCGCGAGGGCGAGAGGGGCCGGCGCCCCCGGCTGACGGGTCAGGCGCGGCAGCCGGCCAGCGACCCAGAGCGTGGCGATGGCATCGATGGCGGCGAGCAGGACGGCAAGCAGCAAAAGCGGTGCTGCGAGATCGACACTCTCGGCGCCGGCGAGGCGGTCGACGAGGGCGCCGGAGGGCGCGGGCGGGAAGGGATCCAGCCGATCTCCGGCAATGTGCAGGTTCATCACGATATCCTCGGCCGCGCCAGCAGCGCGCTGCCCGCTATCCGCTCGCAGATAGAGCCCGGGGAGCAATCCGTCACCCGCGCGCCCCCCCGCGAGCTCGGGCCCGGCGACCGGATCGCGGTTGGCCTGCACCGGTACGAGCGTTCCGTCAGGGGCCAGTGTCTGGCTCAGCCGCCACAGCGTGCCGTCCAGTTCGTCGGCGTCGGGGGTCAGCGCACCCTGCCCCGGCGCCAGCGTCAGAAGCTCGCGCAACATGTCGACGAAGAGGCCCGAGAGCGGCAGCGAGGACCACTCGGCATCGGCCGAGACATGGAACAGCACGATCCGCCCTTCTCCCAAGGGCGCGGATGTGACGAAGGGCGTGCCGTCATCCAAGACCGCCCAAACCTTGTCGGCGAGATCGGGCGATGGGTCGGCCAGCACCTGGGTGCGCACATCGACCTCGTCGGGCGGGGTCAGGCGGCGGAACGGTCCCTCGGGCGCGAAGCTGCCCAGGGTGCGCGGATCGCCCCAGGCGAGCGCGCCACCGAGCGTCCGGCCGCCGCGGCGGAGGCGCACCGGCAGCAGTGGGTCGGCGCCGGCCACACTCTGACTGGCGAGCGTATTGGCGGCCAGCGCCCCGGCAAGGCGCGGGCCGGCAAAACGCACCAGCAGGCCGCCCGCCTCGACAAAGGCCTGCAGCCCCTCGCGGTCATTGCCGTCGATCGTGCCGTAATCGGCGAGGAAAATCGCCGAAGGCGCCCTCTCGATCGCCGCATCGAGGGTCAGCGCCCGCGCCTCGGAGTAAGGCTCAAGAGCCTGCATCAGATAGTGCCGCGCCGAGGTCAGCGGGGCGACCTCACCGACCGAGGACGGGTCGACCACCGCAACGGGCACCCGGCGCACGGCCGCATCGGCCAGGGCCGTGCCGCCGGGCGAGACGCCATCCGTCAGGGTGATGCGGCTGATCGTGGCGATCAGCTCGGCAGGCAGATCGAAGCGCGCTGCGGCAACCGCCTCGCCCGGTGCGAAATCGGCGCTGGCGACCGCGATGCGCCGCTCTCCGCCGCCCTCAGCGCTGGCCATCGCGGCCAGCGACACCGTCGTCGCGGCACCATCGGCGCCGATGCCACCGGTGGCCCCCGTCCGGATCACATCGGCGGTCAGGACACCCTCGTCGAGGCGCGGCGGCAGAACCGCGCGGGCGGGTGCGGCCGGACCGATCAGCGTCAACGGCCCAAACTCCGCCAGTCGCTCGGCGAGCGCTGTCGAGGCCTCACCGTCGTGACCCAGCCCGTCATGCAGCCAGAGCGTTTCGCCGGGCGTCGTCGCCTCGGCGCTCTCGAGGAGCGCGAGCACGGCGGCGCGGTCTGGCCGAAGCGCTTCCGGTCGCATCGCATCCAGCGCCGCGCGGGCCTCCGAGGCGGCCATCGGACCCGGCGCTGCGAGGGTATCGACCGTCGCCCGCCATAGGATCACGGGCCTGCCATCGCGCCCGGCCTCATCGATCACCGCGCCCGCGGCGGCGCGCCGCTCGGCCCAGTCGGGCGCCGAAGCCCAGCCGGCATCCAACAGCACCAGAACCGGGCCACCGCCCCGGCTGGCCAGTCTCTCGGACGGGTTCAGCAAGGGCTGCGCGAAGCCGATGATCACCGCCGCGATGGCCAGTACCCTCAGTAGCAGCAGCCACCACGGCGTGCGCTCGGCCTCGCGCTCGGGATCCTCCAGGCCCAAAAGCAGGCGAACGCCGGGAAACACCTCGGTGCGTGGGCTGGGCGGAATGGCGCGGAGCAGCCACCAAAGTACCGGCAGCGCGATCAGGCCGAAAAGGACGGCCGGCGCGACAAAGCCAATGGAACCGAGTCCGAACATGCGTTCTCCCTGGCGACCGGCGGGTGCTCCGCCACCGGCCTCTGTAACCTCGGCCAAGCCCGTGCCCGCCCGGCTGGCGCGCCGGCACAGCCCGCGACGCTAGCGGGCGCCCCCCAACAGCGCATGAAGCTGTAGCAAAGCCTTGCGCGGGCTCTCATCGGTACGATGCGTCAGCAGTTGCCAGCCCGCACTGCGCGATGCCTGGGCCAGATCGTCGCGTCGCTCTGCCAGCCGGGCGCGGTAGCGATCGGCAAGTGCCGCGGCCTCATCGGTCTCGTGCTCGTGGCCCGCACCCACGCTTTGAAAACGGGTGCGCCCAGCAAAAGGAAACTCCTCCTCCACCGGATCGAGGATTTGCAGGTAGACGCCGCCGATACCGCGACCGGCCGCGCCTCTGAGCGCCGGAAAGACGCGATCGCGCGGCCCCATGAAATCGGACATGAAGACCGCCCGGCCGGCGCGCGGCAGCTCAAACGCCGAGGGTGCTCCAAAATCGGGTGCCGCGGCATCGGGCTCACCCGAGAGCCGCATGGCGAAGCGTTCAAGCTGGCGCGCACCGGTCCTCGGCCGCTCGGCATCGGTGCCGATCAGGCCATAGCGCTCGCCACCTCGGGCCAGCAGGGCCGCAAGCGCCATGGTCAGCAGTCGCGCCCGGGCCAGCTTGGTGACCCGGCCGTCTCGCGCCTCGCGGGCGTAACGGCTGGCAAACTGCATGGACCGCGCATCATCGACCCAGAACATCACCGTCTCGGCCGCTTCCCACTCCATCTCGCGGATAAAAAGCCGGTCCGATCGCGCCGAACGTCGCCAGTCGATCTGGGTCTGGCTGTCGCCGGGCTGGGCCGCGCGATACTGCCAGAAGGTCTCGCCAGGTCCGGCGCGCCGGCGCCCATGGACGCCAAGGAAGGTCGAGGCCACTAGTCGCTCAGCCTGGACGAGCAGCGGTGGCAGAGCGCCTGAGATGCGTTCGGCGTCCCGCCGCAGCCATGCCGAGCGCTCTGTATGCGAGGCGACCGCCATCAACCACGCGTCCCGAGAAGTGAGCCGCCTTCCAGCGGATCGGGCGCGGCTTCCTCGCTCTCAAGGCCCATGCGCGACACGGCACCGGCCAGAAAACCGCGGCCATTGACGACACGGTGGCGGATGATCACCGCAATCTCGATGTCGTCGAGGCGCGTCTGCCATTCGAAACGCTGGGTTACGCCGTCATGCTCCAGCGTCCGCGTCAATTCCTCCACGGGGGCGAGGCGGGCCCCGATGCTTGCCTCAACCGCCCCGGCAAGGACCTGCGGATCGCCCGTCGCCTCTTCGATGCCATTGAGGAAGCAGACCTGTTGCCAATGCCCGTCATCGCGCGTCAGCGACACCGCGCCGGCACTGGCGACACCCCCATGGCTGAGATCGGCGGTGAGCACGGGCGCACTGTCCAGCAGACCGTCGAGGGCCGGCGGCAGGGGCGCTCCGAACTCCTCGGCAAAGCTATGGGCAAGGGCGATCTGCTGGTCGTCCTCCATCTCATGCACCGGCGTGAAGCCGGCAGCGACAGCCGCGGCAAGCACATTCTCCGGTGCATGGTCGGTGGATAGCCGTGCGTCCTCGCCGCCGGGCAGGCAGAGCGTGGCAAAGGATGCCGCCAGCGGTGAACTGCTCTCCGCATCGCCGAGCCCAAGCACCCTTGCCAGGCTCTCTGCCCCGGCCGCCAGGCCGATCACCATGGCAACACCCAGCGTGACGGCGACGGCCGTGCGACGACCGATTGCAACGCCCTTAAGGCCGCTCATGCAGCCTCCTCGACGGCTGTGGTCGCGATCAGCGCGTCGATCACATCCTCGATCCGCGCACCCTCGGCGCGGGCCGAGAAGGTCAGCGCCATGCGGTGCACCAGCGCCGGCCGCGCCAGGGCGTGGACATCCTCAAGCGACGGCGACAGGCGGCCATGCAGCAAGGCCCGTGCCCGAACAGCGAGCATCAGCGACTGGGCCGCGCGCGGGCCGGGGCCGAAAGCCAGCCGCTCGGTCGCAGCCGGGGCGGCATCAGGCTCACCCGGCCGGGCGGCGCGGACAAGCGTGATGATGGCCTCGACAACGGCATCGCCCACCGGCATCGAGCGCACCAGGTGCTGCAGGGCAATCAGCGCCTCGGCATCGAGCACGGGCGCAGCCTCCGCGTCCTCGGCCCCGGTCGTCGCCAGCAGGATATCCCGCTCCTCCTCGCGCGTCGGGTAGGCGATATCGACCTGCAGCAGGAAGCGGTCGAGTTGCGCCTCGGGCAGGGGATAGGTGCCCTCCTGCTCAATCGGGTTCTGAGTGGCGAGGACGTGAAATGGCCGAGCCAGCCTGCGGGTCTGACCGGCGACCGTGACCTCTTTCTCCTGCATCGCCTGCAGCAGAGCCGACTGGGTCCGGGGCGAGGCACGGTTGATCTCATCGGCGAGCAGCAGCTGCGTGAAGATCGGCCCTTCGATGAACTTGAAGACCCGCTGGCCGCCCTGCCCCTCCTCCAGCACCTCGGAGCCGAGGATATCGGCCGGCATCAGATCCGGCGTGAACTGGATCCGCTTCGCGCCAAGCCCGAGCACCGTGCCGAGCGTCTCGACAAGCCGCGTCTTGGCAAGGCCCGGAACCCCCACCAGCAATGCATGCCCCCCCGAAAGTATCGCATTCAGGACAAGCTCGACGACCTCTTCTTGCCCCACGATGCGCTTGGCGATCTCGCCGCGGGCACGCGTCAGGGTTTCACCCGCTTCCTCCAGCGCCTTTACCGGATCCGACATGACGTTGTTTCCCTTCGACATTCGCCGGCGACCGCCGCCTTTCCACCACCGCGCGCGGTGCCCAACGCAGTGTAGTGACAATCGGGCGTGGCGACACGCGCTTCGTCCTTCTACGTTTGAAACTATAGGCGCGGGTTCAAAGGCAAGGGGTGCGGTACATGGTTTCAGATGACGAAGACGCTACGAACGCCGCGGCGCCGACCGCCTCGGGGCCTGCATCCGACAGGTCTTCACCCGCGTGTGCGTCCCCCTCATCGCCTGCGCCACAGCCCGCATCCTCGCCCACGCCGGATCGGGCTGCGGCCGATGCCGACAGTCTCGCCAAGGCGATCAGCGCGGCGCGCAAGCAGGCCAAGGGACCGCCGCCCGTGCACCTGTGGAACCCGCCCTATTGCGGCGATCTCGACATCCGGATCGGGCGCGACGGGCTCTGGTGGTATCTCGGCACGCCGATCGGGCGCGAGGCACTGGTCAAGCTCTTCGCCTCGGTGCTGAAGCTCGAAGAGGGGCGCTATTTCCTCGTCACACCGGTCGAGAAGATCGGCATCTCGGTCGATGACGCGCCATTTCTCGCCGTCGACTTCGAGCAGCACCATGATGAGCGTGGCCCGGTGCTCGTCTTCGAGACCAATGTCGGCGACCTGACCGAGGCCGGGGCGGAGAACCCGATCCGCGTGGCCTTCGATCCCGAGACCGGGGAGCCCGCGCCCTATGTCCATGTTCGCCGCGGGCTGGAGGCGCTGATCGACCGGAAGAGTTTCTATCGCCTCGCCGAGATCGGCGAGGTCCGCGCCCATGACGGCGAAGACTGGTTCGGCGTCATCTCCGCCGGCCAGTTCTTTCCCATCCAACGCGCCGCCGCCCTCGCCGAGTGATGGACGCCCCGATGGGGCGAGCACCTACAAGGGGCAAGGCCAAGCGCGCAATACGCTGGTGTCGGGCCGGGTCAAGGCTCGCGAAGCGACCGGCGGAGCCGGCCCGGCCTTGAGGCGGCCCGACACCCGCCATACGCTCGATCAGAAGCCCCCTCGGGCTTCTCCCCAGCCCATGAAGCGATCCGCGCAACAGGCACCCAGTCCCGCGGAGAGCCCGGCGCCACACCAACGCACCACCGCAAGACGCATCGCGGCGACCAGCCGCGATACCGCTTGGCGCGCCGACGCCTCAGCGCAGGCTTTCCATCTGAGTGCCGAATTGGCCGGTGCTCTGCAGCGGGTTGAAGAGCTGGTCGTTGGTGAAGACCACATCGCCATTGTCGAGCTTCCAGGCGTTCTCATACTGGGTGGAGCCCTCGTAGATGCTGCCGTCGTCCGACTTGAACTCCTGCGTCTCCCAGATCCCCTGCACGGCCTTCTTGTGGCTCTCATCGCTGATCCCGCCGCTGGAGAGCGTGCTGCTCAGCCCCGATCCGCCGCCGCCGCCGCTCGGCTGACGAGCCGGCCTGTTCTGGCGCCGCCACCATTCCCGCTGCGCCGCGTCCCATTGCGGATCCACTTGCAGGGTCTGCATCACGGTGGTGAAGGCGGGGTGGCCGGTATCCAGCTCGCCCGGCGGGGTCGAGACCACCAACATCAACGCAACGTTGCCGAAGCGCGAGATCATCGGACCGCTGATGCCCGACTGCATCAATTCCTGGTGGATGGTGATCATCACCACGTAGCTCTCGCTCTCGATACCCTCGATCTCGCTGCGGACGCGAGCTAGGATGCCATCCGCGAACGACCGCTGACCCGGAACACCGTTCACCAGCATGCTGGCCGTCTGCTGCACTGTCTGCTGCACCTCGGGCGGTCGACTGATCTCGAGGATCTCGAACCGCCCCATCTGCTGACCGATCGTCTCGAAGTAGGCCTCCAGCGCCTGCCCGGCGCCCTGGATATCCATCTGAAGACAGCCGATCTCGCGGCCACCGAAGTTGTTCACGCTCCACGAGATGGGCGGCATGATCGCCATGCCATAGCGATCGTCTTGGGTGCCGGTACCCCAAATCAGACGGGGGCCGTTGAAACACGCTCCCTGAGCGCCCCACTGCACGCCCCCCTCAGTCTTCCAGCCGTTCGGCACCATCACCCGATAGGCGACCATCGAGCCTAAAGGGCCGGTGCGGTCGACAATCTCGAGCGGTGAGAACTGCACGAACTGCCCTGGACCCGACGCCGCCGCCACCTGTGTGCCCGACGCCGTTTGATCGGATGCCGATGGCGAAACCCCGGCGGTCTGAGGGTTGACCGGGGTCATGGTATCGTCCCGCACCCGTCGCGGCTGGCCCGCATCGCTGCGATCGCCCTCGGGCAGGGGCGTGAAGCGGCTGGCCGCATCGGTCTTCACCGAGAACGCGGTCCAGGACGTCTGCCCGGTACCGCCCGCGGCGAAGCCGAGGGCACCGCTGCCGATGCCAGGCGCGCCGATCCCGCTGACGCGCGTGCCGTTCACGAACATCTGGATCGCCTCGCCCTGCTCTTCCAGACGCAGCAGGTTGGCGCCGGGTCTCACCGCATCGATCTCGGTGCCCATGATCTCGCGGAACCCGTTCTCATCGCGCCTGTACAGCGAAACGCCCCCAGCCGCGTTGAGGCCATAGACGAAATAGTTCCGCGTGTTGGGGTCGAAGCCGTAGAGAATGCCGCCAAAGCTGGACTGTCCGCCGGGGTTCAGGCTGACCTCAGCCTCGATCACCCGCCGCCCGGCCGCATCGGCGGCGAGATCGACCCAGTAATAGGTGATCGCACCATCATCGGCGCGGTTGGTCAGGCTGAACGCAGTGCCGCTGTTCTCCACCTGCCAGGCGCCCTCGGTCCCGCTCGGCGGCAGGAACTCGACAATCTCGCCGAGCGGCCCGGTCTGCGCGGCCGCATCATCCGGTGGCGAGACCAGCAGCAGCATGGCGGCCATTATGGGGCCGAACACCCAGCCCAGGTGACACTGTGAACGCATGGTCTTCCTCCACCCCGAAACACGCCTCTACCGGGAGGCCATAGCACAGTTCACGGAAGAAATGCCCACCAGATGGGAGCGCGTCAGCCTGAGACAGGCCGCCAGATGGTCCCGCGGTCGCAACGGCTGTTATCAGAGCCCTTCCTCGTGGCGATCAGTGCTGTCACCACAAGGCCGGTCGGCACCGCGACAACGCCGCTGCCGACCATCATGACGTCAGCAGTGATGATCCGCCCGCCTGGCGGCACGGGTCACACTTCGCCATAGCCCGCCGTCCTCAGCCTCGCGATCGCCCACCAAAGACCCTCGGGGAGCGAGGCGAATGCCTGGGAATGCGCCTTGTTCTCAAAGTCAGAGATACCGACCGCCGGCAGCTAGAGACTGCGGAGCGACGACAAGCCGGGCGCGGTACTCCGCCGCGAAAACCGCCACTGCCCCGACCGCGAGGACGAAGAGGACCGTGCTGGCCCAGGACGGTGGACTTAGCATCGTGTCGAGCACCAAGGTGATCGCCGTCGTGACACTGTGCAGGGTAGCGATCTCCGGCGGCGCCACGCCAAGCAACGGATGGCGTCCATCCAGCGCCGCCCGCAGCGACGCGCGGCTACGGCCGGGGCGCATCGGCGGGTGCATCGGCGGGGCGGGCGCAGGTTGACACTGGGGCACCGGCTCGCCCGATGTCTCATGGTTCTCGCTTAGCCCATGATCCCGGGGACCGCGGCGGGGAATGCCGAAGCAAACCTGCGACGCGCGATTGAAACGGTCGAGAAAGTGCGACGCCGCTGCGTTGATCGCCCTACACTAAAGGACCATATCAAACGCATGAAGTTCACGCTTGGCGATATCGAACAGGCGCTGGCCCTGCCCCCGCTCGGCCCGAGGTCGGATTTCGACCTGCTTGGCGGGCGCCCAGCGCCGGTGCCCGACACACAGGCGCGGCCCGAACGCCCGGCGTCGGTCCTTTGCCCGCTGGTCGAGCGTGCCGACGGCCTGCATGTCGTGCTGACGGTGCGGGCGCGCCATCTGAAGCACCATGCCGGGCAGATCTCGTTTCCTGGCGGCAAGCTGGAGCCGTCGGACCCCTCACCCTTGGCCGCGGCGCTGCGCGAGGCGGAGGAAGAGATCGCCCTGCCGCCCGATGCGGTCGAGGTCATCGGCGCGATGGATAGTTATCTGACCGCGACGGCCTTCAGGGTGAGCCCCTTTGTGGGGCTGGTGCCCCCACAGTGGCGGGCGCGCCCCGATCCGTCGGAGGTCGACGAAGTGTTCGAGTGCCCGCTCGATTTCCTCATGAACCCGGCGAACCGGCGGCGCGATCATCGCCTCGCGGGCGGCGGACGGCGGTACTTCTATGCCATGCCCTGGGGCGAGTATTACATCTGGGGCGCGACGGCGGGGATGCTGAAAAGCCTGTCCGACCGCCTCGTCGCCCTCGGCAAGATTGCGCCGGTGGCGACCGACCTCGATGGCCGCGAGACCCCGCCCGAGATGCTGTCGGGCGAGAGCCGGACCAGCCTGCGCGTCGCCCGCGCGGCGCGCTAGCGGGCCCCGCACGATCTCGACCATGCCGAGCCCGGCCAACACGACCCCGACGCTCGCCATCGACGCAGCCTGGGAGGCCGGGCTGACATTGGGCGTGCAGATCACCGGGGCGCCAGGCCTGCAGGCGGTGTTCGATGCCCTCGACGGTCAGGCCTTGATCGTGGGCGGTGCGGTGCGCGACGGCCTGCTGCACCATCCCGGCGGCGATATCGACCTCGCGACGCCCATCCTGCCCGATGACGTTGCCGCCCGGCTTGACGCTGCCGGCCTGAAAGCGGTGCCGACCGGCATCGCGCATGGCACGGTGACGGCCGTGGTGGACGGGGTAGGCTACGAGATCACGACGCTGCGCGCCGATGTCTCGACCGATGGCCGCAACGCGACGGTCGCCTTCGCCAGCGATATCGCCGTCGATGCGCGGCGGCGCGACTTCACGATGAACGCGCTTTATGCCACGCGCGAGGGGCGGGTGATCGACCCACTGGGCGGCGTCCCGGATGTGATGGCGCGCCGCGTGCGCTTTATCGGCGATCCGGAAGAGCGGATCCGCGAGGACTATCTGCGCATCCTCCGCTTCTTCCGCTTCAGCGCCTGGCACGGCGCAACCGGCGAGGGCGGCATCGACGCGGAGGGCCTTGCCGCCTGTGCCGCCCTTGCCGACGGCATGGTGCGCCTCGCGGCCGAGCGGGTGGGCAACGAATTCCGCCGCCTGTTGGCGGCACCCGATCCAGCGCCGGCCGTGGCCTCGATGGCGGCGGCCGGCGTCTTGATGCGCTGCCTGCCGGGTGCCGATCCGCGCCCGCTGGCGCCGTTGGTGCATGTCGAAAGGCTGATGGCCCGCCCGGCCGACTGGCGTCTGCGCCTGGCAGCGATTGGCGGAGAGAACATCGCCGAGCATCTGCGCCTCTCGCGCGCCGAGGCCCGCACGATAGAGGGCTGGCGGGCGGCGGCCGGCAGGGGCGAGAGCCTGGCAGCGACCGCCCATCGCCATGGGGCCGAGGCCGGCTGGGCGGTTCTCCTTCTGAACGCGGTCGCTGGGGTCGCGCCGCCCCCAGCCGGGGATGCGGCGACGATGATCGACGCCGCCGCCAATGCCCGCCTGCCCATTGCCGCGGGCGATCTGGTCGCCACGGGCCTTCGACCGGGCCCAGCGCTCGGCGCCGCGATGGCCGCGGCCGAGCAGGCCTGGATCGACAGCGGCTTCTCCCTGGACAAGACAGCATTGCTGACGCAGTTTGGCGGTCCGCGCGAGGCGTGAGCCCGCCCCACCTGCCGCCGGTGCCTCCGATGACCGTGTCCCTAGACCTCGACACCTTGCTGGCGCTTGCGGGGTATGCCTTTGCCGCAACCTGGACACCCGGGCCCAACAACATGATGTTGGCGTCGTCGGGCGCGACCTTCGGCTGGCAGGCGACGCTGCCGCATGCCATGGGCGTGGCCCTTGGCTTTCCGCTCATGTTCTTCCTGATTTCGCTCGGCCTCGGTCAAGCGTTCGAGACCCTGCCCGCCTTCCGCATGGGTCTTGCCTGGCTCGGCTGTGCGGTGATGCTCTGGCTCGCCTGGCGCATCGCGAGCGCCGCCCCGACCACGACCAGGAGAGCCGAGGGACGCACCCCGCTGAGCTTCATCGGCGCCGCGGCCTTTCAGTGGGTCAATCCCAAGGCATGGGTCATGTGCCTCAGCGTCTCGGCTGCCTTCGTGACGGGCCAGGCCCCGATGGCCGAGGCCGCCATCGGAGCAACGGTCTTCGTGGCCGCCGGCTTAAGCTCGTCACAGGGCTGGACGCTGTTTGGCACCGGCATCGCGCGCGTGATGGGCGATGGGATCGGTATCCGGGTCTTCAACATCGCGATGGGGACGTTGCTCGGTCTTTCGGCGCTCTGGCTGGTATTCGATCCGATCGCCTGAGCTAGCCCGCCCGGCTAAGCGCATCGACCGAGGTCTGCCACCAGGCTCGGGTCGCGAGATGGCGGCGGAGCGGCGTATCGGTCGCGGCGGGCGCCTCGGTGATGTAGCGGACCGCGCCGGTGGCCGCCGCCCCGGTGAGCCCTGCGAGGTAGTGCTCGGCACCCTGGATCGCGAAACTCTCGCCCGTCTTCTCGGTGTAATTGCTCGGCAGATCGGTCCAGACAGCGCCCCGCCAGCCGTTGTCGCGACACCAGTCCCTGACCCGCGCCGCGATCTCGGGTGACGCCGCTTGGGCTGGCCCGGGGTGGATGTCGGGCCAGTCCGCCGCGACCTCGGTGGTTTCGCGAATGATCTGTTCGGCCTCGGCCTCGCTGTCGGGACGAGCCGCGGCATAGCCGATCTGCGCCGGCGATGCCCGTTCGCGCAACGCCAGATCGACGACCGCGCGCAGCAGACTGTCACGCCGCGAGCGGATCACATGGGTGGTGCAGGGCGCGCCATGATCGTGGTCGATCACCACGGTCAGCGCCCCGTGGCGTTTGCGGCTGACGCGGGTAAACTCCAGCGGCAGCGACGGGCCCGCACCCAACATCCAATTGCCCACCACGCGGGGCGCGAGATCGTCGAGCTCCCAGATCAGCGAGCCGAAGCCGATGATCGCGATATCGCCCTTACCGGCCATGGCGCCCCCCTGATCCAAGCCCGCTCGGTGGTCTGCCTAGGTTTCGCGCGCCATCCGATCCCATCACCTGTTCACGACACCATGTCGGATCCGAGAGGTGACGTTCGCGTCAACACACGTGGACGCGAGGCGGCGATGCGGCTACCCGGGGTGAGCCTTAGATGCGCCATGTCAACACGCCAAGCAGGAGGCCGCAGAATGACACCGAACCGCCGCGAGCCGGCAGACCGGGACGGACAGGACATCGCCATCGCACTCGCCCCGGTGGCGCGGCGCGGGGTGCTGCGGATGATCGCGCTAGGCAGCGCAGGGGCGCTGGCGGCCTGCGCCATGCCCGGCGGTGGTGAGGTCGGAGGCGCGGGCGGCGCTTCGGCGGATGGCGCGGCTGCAGTGGCGCCCACGCCGGCCGAGCCGGGGCCCGATGCGCGCGTGACGGCGCGCGGCAGCTTTGTCGGCAAATCCAACCATGTGACGACCGGCCATGCCCGCGTGGTCTTCGACCAGGGCCGCGTGCTGATCGAACTGGAGGAGGATTTCACCTTCGACGGCGCGCCCGATCCGAAGGTGGGGCTCGGCAATGACGGCTTTGACGCCGAGAGCATCATCGCGCCGCTCCGCTCGAACAGCGGTCGTCAGCTCTACGCTCTACCCGCCGGGCTCGACATCGGGCGCTACCGCGAGGTCTGGATCTGGTGCGAGCGCTTCTCGGTCCCGCTCGGCGTGGCGGAGCTTGCCCTTACCTGACATCGGGCGAGCGACCACGGATGTGGCACCATGATCGCGGTGCCACGAGCAGGCGGCGGGCCTAACCCCGGCCCCCGCACAACCTCGCCCCCGCGCGACCTCTCAGGGCCAGCTGGCCATGGGGGGCATGCTCATCAACACGGCCTCGATGTTGTGGCCGGTCTCCAGCCCGAAGCGGGTCCCACGGTCGTAGACCAGGTTGAACTCGGCATAGCGGCCGCGGCGGAACAGCTGGTGGGCGCGGTCCTCGGCGTCCCACGCCTCGTCGCGGCGACGCTCGGCGATCGGGAGATAGGCATCGAGGAAGGCCCGTCCGACCGACTGGGTAAAGGCGAAATCCGCCTCCCAATCGCCGGTGCAGTGGTCGTCATAGAAGATGCCGCCAACACCCCGCGCCTCGCCCCGGTGCTTGATGAAGAAATACTCATCGGCCCAGTCCTTGTAGCGGGGGTAGAGATCGTCGCCATGAGGCGCGCAGGCCTGCGCCAGGACGTTGTGGAAAAACGACGTATCCTCCTCCACCGCGCGCATCGGGTTGAGATCGGTGCCGCCGCCGAACCACCAGCCGACCGGTGTCCAGAAGAACCGGGTGTTCATGTGCACGGCCGGCACCTTGGGTGAGTTCAGATGCGCCACCAGGCTGATGCCCGAGGCCCAGAAGCGCGGATCCTCGGCGAGGCCCGCCATTTCCTTGCGCGCCGTCAGCGAGCGCTGCGCCATCGCGCCGAGCGTGCCGTGGACCGCCGAGACGTTCACGCCGACCTTCTCGAACACCCGGCCGCCGCGCATCACCGCCATGGTGCCGCCGCCCCCGTCACTGCCATCCTCCGAAGCGCGCCGCGTCGCCGAACGCTCGAACCGGCCCGGCGCGCGATCCGCCTGCGGCCCGGTCGTTTGCGCGTCCTCCAGCCCCTCGAAGGCCGCGCAGATCCGTCTCTGCAGTTCCGAGAACCAGGTCTCCGCCCGGGCCTTCTCGGTCTCCATGCCCTTGGGGCTCGTATCGCCGTCCATGACTATCCCTCTCGCGCCTGCCGGAGCGCGCATCCCGCGCCTGCTGCCTACCGGCATCGGTTGCCCACCGCTACGCGAGTGTCAACCAAGCGAGACAGTAGCACCATGATCCATTCTGTGACCATCGTGATCGGTGCGGATTGCGGGCCTTTGAAACCGCCTGACGCGATGCCAGATGTGATGGGAACAGACCCGGCACGCCCCCGACAGACCTGTTGGCGTGATCGCGCAGCGGGCCAGCGGACAGAGAGACCCTTGCATGCTTGGCCGGATCGAACGGCTGGTCGACCCCTATGACGACAGCGATCCGACCCGGCCCCTGCCCGGTCGGCTCATCCCGTTCGTCCTGCATTTCCTAAAACCCACGCGCTGGGTGATCGCCGGCGGCATGGCGCTTGGCCTGATCGGCGCGGCGGCCGAGGCCGCGCTCGTCGCCTTTGCTGCACAGCTCATCGACATCCTCGCCACGGCCGAGCCCGAGCGGCTCTGGACCGATCACTGGCCGACGCTGACGATGATGATCGTCGTCGCGCTGATCATCTATCCGCTGGTCAATATTGGCTATGCGGCGCTGATGGGTCAGGGGTTTTACCCGGTCAATGGGACGACAATCCGCTGGCGGACGCATCGGCGCATGCTGCGCCAGTCGATGGGCTTTTTCGCCGACGACTTCGCAGGCCGCATCGCCAACAAGCAGATCCAGCTGGCGCCCGCCATCGGCGACAGCATCTACCAGCTGACCGATGCGATCTGGTTTGCCCTGATCTTCACCATCGGCTCGGCGCTGGTGCTGGCGGATGCCGATACCCGGCTCCTCATCCCGATGGCGATCTGGTTCTTCGGCTTCTTCGCCATGACGGCCTGGTTCGTGCCGCGGATTACCGAGGCCGGCCGCCGGGTGGCGGAGGCCCGCTCGGGCCTCGCCGGGCGTATCGTCGACGCATACACCAACATCCAAACGGTCAAGCTCTTCGCCCATGCCGAGCGCGAAGAGGCCTATGCCAAGGAGGCGCTGGAGGATTTCCGCTGGGCCTTCGCCGCGCAGACGCGGATGTACACCTATGTGCAGATCGGCATGTCGGCGCTGCACGTCGTGCTCTACGGCGGGATCGTCGG
Source organism: Pseudomonadota bacterium (assembly GCA_039027855.1). Lineage (GTDB taxonomy): Bacteria > Pseudomonadota > Alphaproteobacteria > Rhodobacterales > Rhodobacteraceae > Thermohalobaculum. Next base: position 43,178 of record JBCCJI010000021.1, read on the forward strand.
CTATGCCGTCGTCCTATGGTCGACCGGCGCGGTGACGCCTGGCACGGTGGCCGCGGCGGTGGCGATCGCGCTCCGGATGTCGGGCCTGGTCGACTGGATCATGCAGACCGTCAGCATGCTGTTCCAGAACATCGGGACCATCCAGGAAGGGATGGAGACGGTCAGCCAGCCGCTCCGCCTGTCGGATGCACCGGATGCCCAACCGCTCGACCTCACCAAGGGCGCCATCCGCTTCGAGGACGTGCATCACCATTATGGCCGCGGCCAGGGCGGCGTGCGCGGTGTGGAGCTGGAGATCAAGGGCGGTGAGCGGGTGGGCCTCGTTGGTCGCTCGGGTGCCGGCAAATCGACGCTGGTCAATCTGGTGCTGCGCTTCTTCGATCCCGAAAGCGGGCGGGTGACGATCGACGGCCAGGACCTGACGGCGCTGACGCAGGAGAGCATCCGCGCGAAGATCGCCATGGTCACACAGGACACCGCGCTCTTGCATCGCTCGATCCGCGATAACATCCGCTATGGCCGGCCTGACGCGGATGACGAGGCGGTCTGGCGGGCCGCGCGCCAGGTCGCGGCGGAGGATTTCATCGAGGGCCTGCGCGATCAGGAGGGCAACGGCGGGCTCGACGCCGAGGTGGGCGAGCGGGGCGTCAAGCTGTCGGGCGGGCAGCGCCAGCGCATCGCGCTCGCCCGCGCGGTGCTGAAGGACGCGCCGATCCTGATCCTCGACGAGGCGACCTCGGCGCTCGACAGCGAAGTGGAGGCGGCGATCCAGGACAGTCTGGAAGGGCTGATGAAGGGTCGCACCGTCATTGCCATTGCGCATCGCCTCTCCACCATCCAGGCCATGGACCGGATCGTCGTGATGGATGAGGGGCGCGTGGTCGAACAAGGCAGCCATGCGGAACTGATCGAGAGCGGTGGGCTCTATGCGCGGCTCTGGTCGCGCCAGTCCGGCGGTTTCATCGACTGCACGCCGACCGGCGGGGAAACGATAGAGGCAGCGGAATGAGCAGCGCAGGCGAAATCGGTGAGACGGCCGCGGGCGGCGGGCCCAAGGAGATCCGGCGCACGATCACACTTCCCGGCCCCGTCGCCCGCGCCGCCGACTGGTTCGAGGGGCTCTTCGACCCCTTCGCCGCCGCCGATGGGGCGCCGCCGCAAAGCTTTGGCGCCTTCTTCCGCTGGCTGCTGAGTGGTGCGGGACCGGCCGTCTGGCTGATGGCGGCGGTGTCGCTGGCACTCGGCGTCACCGAGGCGGCAGCGGCCTGGAGCATCGGCCTGCTGATCGACCTCGCCGGGGCCGCGCCCGAGCCCGCGACGTTCTTCGCCGATAACTGGCCCGTCGTCCTGGCGGTTGGGCTGTTTCTCGTGCTTGCCCGGCCGGTCTTGATGATCGTCTCGGGCGGGGTGTCCTCGCTCGCGATCACCCCCGGGCTGTTCCAACTTGGCATCTGGCGGCTGCACCGGCACACGCTCGGCCAGTCGGTCGGCTATTTCCAGAACGACTTTGCCGGGCGCATCGCGCAGAAAGAGACGCAGACCGCCAATTCGCTGTCCTCGGTGGTAAACGAGTTCCTGAACGCGATCTCCTACGGGCTGTCGGCGCTGCTCGGTGCGGCGCTGATCCTCGGCATCGCGGATTGGCGGCTGGCGCTGATCCTGGTGGCCTGGTTCGGTGGGTATGTGCTGCTGATCCGGCATTTCCTGCCCCGCATCCGCATCGCCTCGCGCCAGCGCGCCGATGTCAAATCGGCGCTTTCGGGCCAGTATGTCGACCAGATCAGCCACATGGAGACGGTCAAGCTCTTCGCCCATACCGGCCGCGAGGAGGACGCCGCGCTGGAGGCCCTTCGCCGTTATCGCACGGCGGCACTGGACTTCGGGCGCACCGCCTGGATCTTCCGCGCCTGGCTCGCCATCCTCTCGGGCCTGCTGCCGGTGACGCTGATCGGCACGGGCTTCTGGCTGTGGCAATCGGGGATGACGACGCTTGGCGATGTCACCATGGCCGGGCTGATCGCCATGCGGCTTGCGCATATGTCGGGCTGGATCAGCTTCGTCGCCATGGGGATCTTCACCGATGTCGGGGTCATCGAAGACGGTATGAAGACGCTGGCCAAGCCCCATGACCTGACCGATGCGCCCGGTGCCGTGACACCCGCCGGCAGCGCGACGGGCGCAGTGAGCTACGAGGACGTGACCTTCCGGTATGGGCGCACATCCGTTCTCGGCCGGGGCGGCGGTCTTGACCATGTCAGCCTCAGCATCGCACCGGGTGAGCGGGTGGCGCTGGTCGGCCCATCGGGCGCCGGCAAATCGACCATGGTGGCGACGTTGTTGCGCCTGCACGATGTGGAAGGCGGGCGCGTAACGTTGGACGGGCATGACCTGCGCGACCTCAGCCAGGATTGGCTGCGCCGCCAGGTGGCGACGGTCACGCAGGAACCAGCACTCTTCAACCGATCGGCGCTCGACAACATCCTGTACGGTCGGCCCGATGCGAACCGGGCCGAGGTTGAGGATGCCGCCCACCGCGCGCAGGCGCATGAGTTCATCGCCGATATCCGCGATCCGTCGGGGCGCGAGGGCTATGCCGCCCATCTGGGTGAGCGCGGCGTCAAGCTGTCGGGTGGGCAGCGCCAGCGCATCGCGATTGCCCGGGCCATCCTGAAGGACGCCCCGATCTTGGTGCTCGACGAGGCGACCTCGGCGCTGGACAGCGAGGTCGAGGCCGAAATCCAAACCGCGCTCGAAGTGCTGATGGTGGGGCGTACGGTGCTCGCCATCGCGCACCGGCTCTCGACGATCCAGGCGATGGACCGGATCGTGGTGCTGGATCACGGGCGCATCGTCGAGGATGGCAACCATGATGCGCTGATCGCCCGGGGTGGCCTCTACGCGCGGCTCTGGTTGCGCCAGTCGGGCGGGTTTCTCAGCGCTGCGGCGGAGTGACGCCGAGGCCCTGAGGCGCGGGCCAGGCGTCCAGCTGTCTCAGCGCCTCGCCCGCCGCCATGGCAGCCGCCTGCGCGATATTGAGCGACCGGGCCGGCGGGCACATCGGGATCGCGACGCTGAGCGCGGCGGCGGCAAAGGCCTCGGCCGGCAAGCCCGCGCTTTCGGCGCCGAGCATCAGGCAATCACCCGGTTGAAAGGCAACCTCGTAGAGCGAGATGGTGGCCCGTGCGCTCAGCGCGATCAATCGACCGGGCGCACCGCTTCGCGCGGCATCTCCCGCCAATTCGGCGAAGGCATGCCAGCCGCTGTGGTGCCGCAGCGTGACCATCCTGGCGTAATCCATCGCCTGACGCGCCCAAGCCTGCGGTGAGAACGGAAACCCACACGGCTCGACCACATGCACGGGCAGATCCAGGCAGGCGCCAAGCCGCAGGATCGCACCGACGTTGGGCGCCATGTCAGGGGCGATGAGTGCCAGCGATACCGGCGCCCTTGAAATCGGTGCCAGTGAAACCGGTCGATCGCGGGCTATCTCGACAGTTCTGGAAGGCGTGGTGTCATCCTGCTCTGCGGAAAGGTTCGGCGGTTTCGCGGACATGGGGTCACTAGGCCGTTCTGTTAGGTGGAATCATTCTAGGAATCATGCTTCTACGAGCTCTGCCATTCATGCTGCGGCAAGCTGCGGCGGTTTATCGGATGGACCCCGGCGGCTGTGCCCCCTACCTCTCGGGCACTACCAGGTGCAGGCCGTGAGCGTGGGATCACGGTGCTCGCATCGGAGAAGGAGGACAACGTGTCTGACACCGAACCCCAAGTCGAAGACGTCGACCGTCGCGATTTTCTGTATGTCGCCACGGGCGCTGCAGGCGCGGTCGTGGCCGGTGCTACGATCTGGCCGCTCGTCGACCAGATGAACCCATCTGCCGACGTGCTGGCTCTGGCCAGTATTCGTCTCGACATCAGTGGCGTGGCAGAAGGCACGCAGATCCGTGAGCTCTGGCAGGGCAAGCCGGTCTTCATCCGGCATCGCACGGCCGATGAGATCGAGCAGGCGCGCGCCGTGTCGCTCGGCGATCTGAAGGATCCGCAATCCGATGAGGAACGCTCGCTCGACGAGGCGGGCAAGTACCTGGTGATGCTCGGCGTTTGCACCCACCTCGGCTGTGTGCCGCTGGGTGATGGCGCGGGCGATTACAACGGATGGTTCTGTCCGTGCCATGGGTCCCACTACGACACGTCGGGCCGGATCCGCAAAGGGCCAGCGCCCTACAACCTCGAGATTCCGCCGCTCCAGATGGTCGATGACGCGACCATCCAGATCGGCTAACGGAGGCAGCAAGCATGAGTGGTATTCCACAGGATCACTACGAGCCGGGAACGAAGGTCGAGAAGTGGGTCGATGACCGGCTTCCGATCGTGCGCATGGCGTTCGACTTCATCGCCTTCCCGACGCCGAAAAACCTGAACTGGATGTGGATCTGGGGCGTGATGCTCACGGTTTTCCTCGTGATCCAGATCGTGACCGGCATCGTGCTGGTGATGCATTATGTGCCTCATGTTGACCACGCCTTCGGGTCGGTTGAGCACATTATGCGCGATGTGAACGGCGGCTGGCTGATCCGCTACATCCACATGAACGGCGCTTCATTCTTCTTCATCGCCGTCTATGCGCATATCTTCCGGAGCCTCTACTATGGTTCCTACAAAGCGCCGCGCGAGATCACTTGGATCATCGGTATCCTCATTTACCTGCTGATGATGGGCACCGCCTTTATGGGCTACGTGCTGCCCTGGGGCCAGATGTCGTTTTGGGGTGCCACCGTGATCACCGGTCTGTTTTCGGCCCTGCCGATCATCGGTGAGCCGCTGCAGACCTGGCTGGTGGGCGGTCCTGCCATCGATCAGGCGACGCTCAACCGCTTCTTCTCGTTGCACTATCTGATGCCGTTTATGATTCTCGGCCTGACGGTTGTGCACATCTGGGCGTTCCACACGACCGGGAACAACAACCCGGACGGTGTGACGATCCGGAAGGACGATGTGGACACGACCAAGCGCGACACAGTGCCCTTCCACCCGTTCTACACGATCAAGGACCTCTACGCGCTCACGCTCTTTCTGCTCTTCTTCGTGGCGATCGTGTTCTTCATGCCGAACTACCTCGGGCACCCCGACAACTATGTCGAGGCGAACCCGCTGGTGACGCCGTCGCACATCGTGCCGGAGTGGTACTTCCTGCCCTTCTACGCGATGCTTCGGGCGATCGACTTCGACATCCTCTTCATCGACTCGAAGCTCGGCGGCGTGATCGCGATGTTCGGGTCGATCGTCATCATGGCGCTGGCGCCGTGGACGGACACAAGCCGGGTGCGCTCGGGCAAGTACCGCCCGATGCTGCGGGTCGCCTTCTGGATCCTGGTGGCCGACTTCTTCCTGCTGATGTGGGCGGGAGCCATGCCGGCCGAAGGTCTGATCCCGACCATCTCGCTGATCGGCACAATCTACTGGTTCGCCTACTTCCTGGTGATCCTGCCTGTGCTCGGCATTCTCGAGGTGCCGGAGCAGATGCCGGCGACAGTCGAAGCGGCGTTCCAGGCCGAACATCCAAAGGCACCTGCGGTTGGTCACAGTGGTGGCTGGATCGTCGGCACCAACAGCGGCCGCACTGACGCCGTCGGCACGGGCAGTGTGCCCGGCGCCACACCGGCAGAGTGAGTGGCGAGGGAAAGGCAGAGATGATGTTTCGCACAACCCTCACAGCGGTCGCGGCCGCGCTGAGCCTCACTGCAACGCTGGGTCTTTCTGGCCCGGCGGAAGCGGCGGGCGCAGGGGGCGAGGTGACCGATATCGCCTTCAGCTTCGAAGGTCCGTTCGGCGCCTACGACCGTTTTCAGCTGCAGCGCGGCTTTCAGATCTATCAGGAAGTCTGCTCTGGCTGCCACGGCATGCAATACGTGTCGTTCCGGTCGCTCGGCGATCCCGGTGGGCCTGAGTTCCCCGAGGGGCAGGTCCGCGCCATCGCCGAGCAGTACGAGGTGGTCGACGCCACCACCGGTGAGTACCGGACGGCCCGCCCGTCCGATAAGTTCCCGAAAAACGACGCAGTCGGTGCGCCTGACCTTTCGCTTATGGCGAAGGCACGCGCGGGTTTCCACGGCCCCTCGGGCACGGGCATCAGCCAGCTGGTCAACGGCATCGGCGGACCGGAATACATCTACTCGCTGCTCGTCGGCTACAATGGCGAGGACAAGGAGCAGGCCGGCACGTTCCTCTACGGAAACGACATCTACCCGGGCGGCTATATCGCGATGTCACAGCCGCTTTGGGGCGATGATGTCGAGTATGCCGTGTTCGGCGATGGCGACTATGAGCCGCCGGAAGCGACGCTGGAGCAGCAGTCGAAGGATGTGGCTGCGTTCCTGATGTGGGCAGCTGAGCCCAAGCTGGTGGACCGCAAGGAAGCCGGTATCCGGAACTTCCTCATGCTCGCGGTGCTGGCGGTGCTGCTTTACTACACGAACAAGCAGGTCTGGGCCTCGGTGAAAGGCAAAGAAACCTGACGCTTTCGTAGGTTCGTTGCTGACAAAGCGCCCCGCCCGGCACCGCCCGGCGGGGCGTTTGTTTTCCGATCTGGGGCTTCAGCGACTGCGTCTCTACCCCTACGGTTCCCATGGCCAGCGCGCTCAGAAAAAGAACGCGTCACTCGACCAGGTGTCATCGGGCCAAGTGGCGGTCTGATCGGTGAAATCGCCGCTGTCGTAGCGCGCCACGGTCGTATCGAACCCGTTCTTGAACCCGTCCAACGCCTTGCTCGCCTCACGGGCGTCCTCCATCGCCGCCAGCTTGTCACGCTGGCTCTGCGCGGTTTCCTCCGCATCCTTGCTGGCGTCGGCGACTTTGCGGCTCGTCACCGATAGAAGGCGTAGCATCCACATCTCATCTCTCCATCCACGGGCCGGCTGCGAGCGCGGCGTTTGAAGAGAGCCTGTCGCGAAACAGAACGCTGCCCTGTGATCCACGGCACAGCCCACCATCGATTGCCGTCATCGATGAAGACCGCGACCCGCTGGCCTGCGGGTTGAGCCACGCCGTGACCCCGAGCATTCCGTCGCCTTGCCCCGCAGCGGCGGGCATGGTTTCACCACGCTCAGTCGCAAGCAGCGAGGCGTGCCCATGTCGCTCAACAGTTTCGGCCATCTGTTCCGGGTGACCACCTGGGGCGAAAGCCATGGCCCGGCGCTTGGCGCAACCGTGGATGGCTGCCCGCCCGGCGTGCGCGTGGATGGCGAGGCAATCCGGCACTGGATGGACCGGCGCAAACCAGGGCAAAGCCGCTACACAACCCAGCGGCGCGAGGCGGACGAAGTTGAGATCCTCTCCGGCGTATTCGAGGGCCTGAGCACGGGCACGCCAATCCAGCTGATGATCCGCAACACCGATCAGCGCTCCAAGGACTATTCCGAGATCGCCAGCCGGTTTCGCCCGGGCCACGCCGATTACACCTACTGGGTCAAATACGGCATCCGCGACTACCGCGGCGGCGGACGGTCCTCGGCGCGTGAGACGGCCGCGCGCGTGGCAGCGTCCGGCGTGGCGCGGGCGGCGCTCGGGCAACTCTGCCCGGGTCTGACGATCCGCGGTGCGCTGGTCCAACTCGGGCCCCATGGCGTGGACCGCACCCGCTGGGACTGGGACGAGGTCGAGCGCAACCCGTTTTTCTGCCCCGACCCGGTGGCGGGGGGCGGTTGGGCGGCTTTCATGGATGCGCTCCGCAAAGAGGGTGACAGCGTCGGCGCAGTGATCGAGATCGTGGCCTCGGGCGTGCCCGCGGGCCTCGGCGCACCGATCTACGGCAAGCTGGACACCGACCTCGCCGCCGCGATGATGAGCATCAATGCCGTCAAGGGGGTCGAGATCGGCGATGGCATGGGCGCCGCGGCCCTGCGGGGCAGCCAGAACGCCGACGAGATCACCATGGACCCCGACGGCCCCGCGTTCAGCCAGAACCGGGCGGGCGGTATCCTTGGCGGTATCTCGACCGGGCAGGACGTGGTCGTGCGCTTCGCGGTCAAGCCGACATCCTCGATCCTCACACCCCGGCGCACCATCGACATCGCGGGGCAGGAGAGTGAGATCGTCACCAAGGGCCGCCACGACCCCTGCGTCGGTATCCGCGCTGTCCCCGTGGGCGAGGCGATGGCGGCCTGCGTGCTGCTCGACCATGTGCTGATGCATCGCGGCCAGGTCGGCGAGAACCGGGGCCGGATTGGTGACAATCGGGTCTGACAACGCGCCACCGGGAGCGCCCGCCGACCCCGTGTTCAGGCCGGCGACCCTGGATGACATCCCCCACATGGCGCGCCTGGCCGAGGCCGCCTATGGCGTCTATCGCTCGCGCCTCGGCGGGATGGCGCCGCCTGCGATGCGTCCCGATTTCGCGGGGTTTCAGCGCGCCGGCAACGCCTGGGTGGCGACAATCGAAGGCCTTCTGGCGGGCTATGTGCTGGCCGGTCCCGGCGATGCGGACCAGCCCGGCGATCCCGGCCCCGAGGTCTGGGTGATCGACAACATCGCCGTCTCCCCCAAAACGCAGGGCCAGGGTCTCGGGCGCCGTCTGCTGGCACTGGCCGAGGGGGAGGGCGCAACCCGCGGCTTTCGGCGCGCCTATCTGCTCACCAACGTCGTGATGACCGAGAACCAGGCGCTCTACGCAAGGCTCGGCTGGCGCGAGACCGACCGCCGGCCCCGCAAGGGAACGACGGTCATCGACTACGAAAAGGCCCTACCATGGCCAGAATGAGGTGTGACCAAGGACAGGCTGTCACGTGGCAGCGACCCGCTTCCGCACCCACATGCCTATGATGAAAAGCACCGACCGCGACCCTTACGCCTACCGCGACGATCCCGCAGTCCCGGAATTTCCGGATGACGGCCCGGTGCTTTTCGTCGATGGAGACTGCACCCTCTGCTCCATCTGGGCACGCTTCGTCGCGCGCCACGACCGGGCGGGAGCCTTCCGGCTTTGCGCGGTGCAAACCCCGCTCGGCCGGGCAGTGATGACGCATTTCGGCCTTGACCCCGACAACCCGGAAAGCTGGCTCTGCCTGCATCGGGGTCGTGGCTACGAGGGGATGGAGGGCATCCGCGTTGCCACCGGCATCATGGGCGGCTGGCCAGCGCTGATCGGCCGGCTGGTCATGCTGCCGCCGGCGCCGGTGCGACGCTGGCTCTACGCCCGGATGGCCCGCAATCGCTATCGGCTGCTGGGGCGTACCGATCTCTGCGCCCTGCCCGATGAGCGGCTCCGCGCCCGGCTGATCGGGTGAGCCTCTTTGCCGAGGCGCTCGGCCCGGACTGGGACGCCCTGCCCCATAGCCTGAAGACCTTCCATGCCGGCCCCGCCACGCATTTCTCAGGAGAGGCGGTGGTGAATGGCGGCGCCACCGCGCTCGCTCGCGCCTTTGCCCGTTTCTTCGGCTTCCCGCCACCCGGCGCGCGCGTCCCCGTAAGCATCCACGTCGAGCGAACCGAAAAGGGCGAGCGCTGGCATCGCGATTTCGGCGGCCATGCCATGTCGACCCTGCTCACCGCCGCAGGGCCCAGCGCGGTGGCGGAACGGGTTGGTCCCGCCCGCTTCACCCTGTCGCTCACCCCCGAGAATGGCGGCCTGTCGGTCGGCGTCGCGGCGGGCTGGATCGCGGGCTTCCCCCTGCCCCGCGCGCTCCTGCCCGTCAGCCGCTCTTGTGAGAGCGAGGCCAGCGGCCGCTTCACCTTCGATATCGACGTGCATCTGCCGCTGATCGGTCGCATGGTCCGCTATCGGGGCTGGCTGGAGCCCTGCGAGACGGCATCCGGGTAGCAAACAGCGGGGCGACCATGGCGCTGAAGGCGGCGATTTTCGATGTGTTCGGCACGGTGGTGGACTGGCGGCGCGGGGTGGCCGAGGCGGTGGTACCGATGCTCACGGCCAAGGGGATCAGCATGGACCCGCTGGCCTTTGCCGATGCCTGGCGGGCCGAGTACCAGCCGGGGATGGAGCAGGTCCGCTCGGGCGCGCGGGGCTATGTGCCGCTCGATGCGCTGCATCTAGAGAACCTGGATCGTGTCCTGACAGCGCATGGCCTCGCCAATCACTTTGATGCGGCCGAGAGGGCAGCGCTCAACACCGCATGGGAGAAGCTGCCGCCCTGGCCCGACTGCGTCGGCGGGATCGCGGCGATCGGTGTTACGATGCCGGTAGCACCCTGCTCGAACGGCTCGGTCGGGCTGATAGTGCGCCTCGCGCGGTTCGCAGGGCTGACCTGGGATGCGATCCTCGGCGCCGATGTGGCGCGGGCCTACAAGCCCGACCCCGAGGCCTATCGCCGCTCGGTCGCGGCACTCGGGCTTGCGCCAGCGGAGGTGGTCATGGTCGCGGCGCATAACGGCGATCTGGCCGCCGCGCGGGCCGAGGGTCTGAAGACTGCATTCATCCCCCGACCAAGTGAGCACGGCCCCGGCCAGACCACCGATCTGGCGCCTAGCGACGACTGGGATTTCGTGGGCCATGACATGGTCGATCTCGCCGCCAAGCTCGCCTGATCTTTCGCCCGCGGCGCGCGATGCACGGGTGTCGGGTCGGGTCAAGGTTCGCGCCAGCGACCGGCAGAGCCGGCTTGACCTTCGACAGCGACCCGACACCCGCAAACGCTAGGACAGAAGCCCTCGCGGCTTCTCCCCAGCCACCCTGAAAAAGCCCGCCACACGCAGCAGCGCTGGCCGGGCACCCCAATAGCACCGGCCAGCACCCACGCAATCAGCATCGCGGCGACCAGCCGCGATACCGCTAAGCCCTGGCGTAGCTCAGGCCTCGTCCGGGGCCTTTTGCACGATGCGTCCGAGGGTACGGCCGCCGAGGATATGGACGTGGTAGTGATACACCTCCTGGATCCCGTCGGGCCCGGAGTTGGAGATCAGGCGAAACCCTTCGCCCCCGGCCGATTGAGCGATGCCGGTCTCGCGCGTGACCCGGGCGACGGCGCGGGCGAAATCGGCAATCTCGGCCTCGCTGGCCTTGGCACCGAAATCCTCGGCATTGATGTAGGCGCCCTTTGGGATGACCAGCACATGCACCGGCGCCTTGGGATAGAGGTCGTGGAAGGCCAGCGCATGCTCGGTCTCCAGCACCGTCTTGTTCGGGATCTCGCCGCGGAGGATCTTGGCGAAGATGTTGTCGGGGTCATAGGCGGGCGTGTCGGTCATGCGGGCGCTGTCCTGTTCTCGGGCCTGTTGTCGGGCTTTCGGTGGGGCGCGTGGATGGCGATCGCGCGAGCCTAGTGTCCCGACCGTTCGTCGGAAAGTGACGCGCTTAGGCCGCATCCTCATCGGGTGTTGTGGCAGCGGCACGCTCGGATGCGGCGCGGCCGGTCAAGGCGAGGAAGACCTCCTCGAGATGCGGCTCCTCGGTGGCGATATCGGTGATCTCGAGCTCTGCCTCGGCGGCCGCGGCCATCAGTGCCGGCGCGCTCGTCTCCCGGCGCGTAAAGGTCAGCGCAAGCCGCCCCTGCCCCCGATCCTCCACCGCGACACCGGCACCGAAATTGGGCAATGCCGCGGGCAGGCGCGCGCAGGTCAGCACCAGCGTCTTGCTGTCGAGCCGGGCGAGCATGGTGGCCGTGTCCTCATGCGCGGTGATCCGGCCGTGGTCGATGATGGCGATGCGGTCGCACATCGCCTCAGCCTCTTCCAGGTAATGCGTCGTGAGGATCACGGTCGTCCCGGCATCATTCAGCTCACGCACATAATCCCACAGCATACGCCGAAGCTCGATGTCGACACCGGCCGTCGGCTCGTCCAGCACGAGGACATGGGGGTTGTGCACCATGGCCTTGGCCACCAACAGGCGCCGGCGCATGCCGCCTGACAGTGAGCGCGGATAGGCATAGGCCTTGTCGCCGAGGCCGACACGCCCGAGTATCTCCATCGACCGGCGCTGGCGTTTCGGCACGCCGTACAGCCCGGCCTGTGTCTCCAGCGCGGCATAGGGCGTGAAGAAGGGATCGAGGTTCAACTCCTGGGGGACCACGCCGATGGCGGCGCGGGACTGGCGCGGATTGACGTCCTGATCGAACCCCCAGATCCGCACGGCCCCGGCGCTCTTGGTCACAAGCCCCGCGAGGATGTTGATGCAGGTCGACTTCCCCGCGCCGTTCGGGCCCAGCAATCCGAAGATCGACCCCGCCGGGATCGTCAGGTCGATGCCATGGAGCGCGGTTTTGGCCGGCTGATCCTTGGTCGCGGCATAGGTCTTCTCCAGACCACTGATCTCGATGGCGTTGGCTATGGCGCTCACGTCTTCCTCCGTCGTCCCGCCTCCCCTAGCTGGGGTGTCGCGCAGCGCTGTCATCCCCCGACCGGCAGTCTTATGGTCATCCGCCATCGCCGGCTTCGAGGGCGCGGAGCCAGCCCGGCATGTCGCGCGGCTCAACCGAGGCGCCGCGCACCAACCAGTCCACATGGGCGGCGATGGAGAGGACGCGTTCTCGCTCGCGAAAGGCCAGGTGAAAGCGGCCGACATAGATCACCGCAAGCAGCGGGCCGAACACGGTGAGTGGTGCGCTGTAGAGCCGTCGGGCATCGAACAGGAAGACGCGAAGTTGCGGATAGCGCGCCTCGGTCAGGCGGGCGAGGTGGTCGATCTCGGCCGCCCGCGTGGCACGGTCGAGCCCGCGGTAATAGCCCGTGCCATCCGCCATGGCGCGCAGCTCGTGCTCGGGGATCAGGATCTCGTGCTCGGTCGCCGGATCGTCCAGCAGGCCCGGCCCCGCAGTCACATCGCCCGTCGCATCGCGCGAGAAGCCCGGGTCAAGGCCGTATTCCCAGCGGCGCATGGCATCGGTCTTCAGGATCTCTGGCAGGGTCGCGGGGACGTGGCGGATCTTGTAGCCCGCGGCCTCGCGGTGCCAGTCGAGGATCTGGCGGCCGACGGCGCTGCGCTCAGCCTCGCTCATGCTGACGGCGGCGGCGATCAGATCGCCCGGACGCTCGGCCCGGTCGGTGAGACCGAGCAACCAGTCGGCGCTGACGCCGAGCGCCGCGGCCGCATCGGCGGCGAGATGCGCGTTCGGCAGCCGCGTCGAGCGGTCGGCCAGCAGTTGCGCCATAGTGGAGCGGTCGACATCGGTGGCGCGGGCCAATGCGCTGCGGCTAAGCCCCTGACGCGCCATGGCCTGCCCCAGCCGGTCGCGGAAAATCGCCGCACGATCACGCTTGTCGAGTTTCTCATGCATCGCTGGATTTTATCATCACTGCCGGAAAAATGCAGCGTATATCCAGAATTCCCCTCGGACCGTCGCACGCCTATCCCGTGCGCATCACGACGCCACGCACACCGGCCAATAAGGCCGAAGGGAGAGCCCGATGGAGACCCCGAACCGCACGCTCGCCAAGGCGTTTACCTGGCAGGTCTGGGGCCTCGCGGTGCTGATGATCGTGGGATACCTCGTAACCGGGTCGCTTTCGACCGGCGGCACCTTTGCCGCGATCAGCGCGGTCACGGGCTTCATCAGCTATGTCTTGCACGAGCGGCTGTGGTCGCGGGTGCGCTGGGGCATCGTGCGCGGCCGCGACGCCGGCTGACACCGCCATCCGCCGCCCTGCGCCGCTTGGCCGTGATCGCAGCCGCCGCTATATCTTGGCTGGTCTGTTGGAGGATTGGCGATGGCGACGAAGGCACCGGAAATCGTCGAGGTCACAATGCGCCGCGTCGCCTGCGAGGGTCAGGGCGGCGCGCTCGGCCATCCGCGCGTCTACTACACCATCGGGCCAAAGGGCTGGGTCGAGTGCGGCTACTGCGACCGCCGCTTCGTGCTGAAGCCCGGCACCGGGGATGACGATCACTAGGTCAACCGACCCCGGGGGGTGCGCTGGCTGCCGGTCCCAGTCCCGGTCCTAGATCGGGGCCTTCCCCCGGCGCCGCCATGCATTAAAGTCCGCGACGCGTCACGCAGCCCTCGTATCACGGGAATGGCGGGCGCGAACAGATCGGCCATCGGCCGGATCACCAGCAGGGGGCAGGCGCATGGGTCTCGCCAAGGGCGACCATCTCTATCTGGTCGATGGTTCGGGCTATATCTTCCGCGCCTATCATTCGATGCCGGCGCTGACCCGGCGCTCTGACGGGCTGCCGGTCGGCGCACTGCAGGGTTTCTGCGCGATGCTGCACCGGATGATGCAGGGCTTCGGCCGCGATGGGCGCGACGGGCCCACCCATATGGCGGTGATCTTCGATCATTCATCGCAGAGCTTCCGCAACCGCATGTACGACCAGTACAAGGCGCACCGCCCGCCCCCGCCCGAGGATCTGGTGCCACAATTCCCGCTGATGCGCACCGCCACCCGCGCCTTCGGCCTGCCCGCGATCGAGATGGCGGATTTCGAGGCCGACGACCTGATCGCGACTTATGCCTGCCAGGCGCGCGATGGGGGCGCGGCGGTCACCATCGTCTCCTCCGACAAGGATCTGGCGCAGCTAGTCGGCGACGGCGTCGTGCTGTTCGACCCGATGAAGGAGGTCACCTATGACCGCGAGGCGGTCGAGGAACGCTGGGGCGTCGGGCCGGAGCTGATGATCGACTATCAGGCGCTGGTCGGCGACAGCGTCGACAACGTGCCGGGCGCGCCGGGGATCGGGGCCAAGACGGCGACGGCGCTGTTGCAGGAGTGGGGCTCACTGGATGCGCTGCTGGAGGGTGCCGGCGAGATCAAGCAAAAGAAGCGGCGCGAGACGCTGATCGATTGCGCCGACCAGATCCGCCTGTCGCGCGACCTGGTGACACTCAAAACCGATGTGCCGGTGACGGACGATCTGGATGGGTTCGCCCTGCCGGTGCCCGATGCCGACCGGTTGCTCGATTTCCTGAAAGAGATGGAGTTCCGCACCCTGACCGCCCGCGTGGCCGAGGCCTATGGCGTCGATACACCCGCGGTCGGCGCGCCGGCGTCGAAGGGCGAGACGGCGGACGGCGGCGGCACGGCGGGCACCGACACCCCGGGGGCCGAGCGGTCGCTGCCCGAGATTGACGCGCAGCACTATGAGACCATCAGCGAGGCCGACGCGCTAGCCGATCTGATCGCGGCGGCTGTCGAGGCAGGGCACCTGGCGGTCGATCTGGAGACCACCTCGCTTGACGAAATGGTGGCGGAGATCGTGGGCATCGCCCTCGCCGTGACAACCGAGACCGATCAGCCGCCCCGCGCAGCCTATGTGCCCGTGGGCCATGTTGCGGGGGAGGCCAGCCTGTTCGACGGCGGCGACCGGGTCGAGGGGCAGATGGCGCTGGAGGAAGCGCTCGCCGCCCTTCGCCCGATCCTCGCCGATCCCGCGATCCTGAAGATCGGGCAGAACCTCAAATACGACCTCAAGGTGCTGGCCCGCCACGATGTCGAGGTGAGCCCGATCGACGACACTATGCTCATGTCCTATGCGCTCGACAGCGGCCTCGGCGGGCATGGCATGGATGAACTCTCCGAGCGCCATCTCGAACACCGCTGCAAGCCGATCAAGGAGCTGATCGGCTCGGGCAAGAGCCAGATCACCTTCGACCGCGTGCCCCTTGCCGATGCCGCCCACTACGCGGCCGAGGATGCCGATATCACCCTCCGCCTCTGGCATCGCCTGCGCCCGCGCCTGGCGGCCGAACGGGTTTCGACCGTCTACCACCGGCTGGAGCGGCCACTGGTCCCGGTACTGGCCGAGATGGAGCGCGCAGGCATCAAGGTCGACCGCGACGTGCTATCGCGCATGTCCTCGCGCTTTGCCCAGCGCATGGCGGGGCTGGAGGCCGAGATCCACGAGCTCGCGGGCCGGCCGTTCAATGTCGGCTCGCCGAAGCAGTTGGGCGAGATCCTGTTCGACGAGATGTCCCTGCCCGGCGGTAAGAAGGGCAAGACCGGGGCCTGGGGCACCGGCGCCGATGTGCTGGAGACGCTGGCCGCCGAGGGGCACGACCTGCCCGCGCGCGTGCTGGACTGGCGCCAGGTCTCCAAGCTCAAATCGACCTATACCGACGCGCTGCCGACCCATATCAACGCAGAGACCGGGCGCGTGCACACCTCGTTCTCGCTGGCGGCCACCTCGACCGGGCGCCTCGCCTCGACTGACCCCAACCTGCAGAACATCCCCGTGCGCACCGAGGAAGGGCGCGAGATCCGCACCGCCTTCATCGCCGAGCCGGGCAACGTGATCCTCAGCCTCGACTACAGCCAGATCGAGCTGCGGATCCTGGCCCATATTGCTGATATCTCCGCGCTTCAGGCGGCCTTCCGCGAGGGGCAGGACATCCACGCCATGACCGCCTCCGAGGTCTTCGGCGTGCCCATCGAGGGCATGGACCCGATGGTGCGCCGGCAGGCCAAGGCGATCAATTTCGGCGTGATCTACGGGATCAGCGCCTATGGCCTCTCGAACAACCTGCGCATCCCGCGCGAGGACGCCGCGGCCTTCATCGACGCCTATTTCGCCAAGTTCCCCGGCATCCGCGACTATATGGACGCGACCAAGACCGCCGCGAAAGAGCAGGGCTATGTCGAGACCCTGTTCGGCCGGCGCATCCACACCCCCGGCATCACGCAAAAGGGCCCCGGCCGCGGCTTTGCCGAGCGTGCGGCCATCAACGCCCCGATCCAGGGCTCCGCAGCCGACATCATCCGCCGCGCGATGATCCGGATACCGGGCGCCATGGAGGCCGCGGGCCTGTCAGGGCGCATGCTGCTGCAGGTGCATGACGAGCTGCTGTTCGAGGTGCCCGAGGCCGAGGCCGACGCCACCGTGGCAAAGGTGACGAAGGTCATGGAGGCAGCGGAACGCCCGGCCATTGACCTGAAGGTGCCGTTGGTCGTGGATGCTGGGCGGGGGATGAGTTGGGCTGAGGCGCATTGATACCCCAAAGGAAGAAAGGGGATAAAGACGATCAAAATCGGACCAACATCGATCACTTTTCTGAAATTGATCTCATCACAATTTATTGAAATTCCACCGTTTCAACGGCCCTACACATGGCGTGCTGAGCATGTCGAACAGCTATGGGAAGATCTAGTTAGAGCAAAGGGAACTGACTATTTTGTTGGCTCTCTAGTGTTTTACGATCACCCAAGAGATCCAGCAGTAGTATTTGTGACTGATGGCCAGCAACGCCTCACAACGCTCACTATTACGATGTGTGTATTGCGAGATATCTGCCGGGAGCTTGGAATTGACAATATCGCCTCAGGTATTCAGAATCTAATTGAAAGACCGGATATTGATAATGAAAAGCGGTTCTTTATCAAAGTACCAACAACGAATAAATTTCTTGCAAACAAGATATTTTCTGAAGAGGATTCAATCGTAGAGCCCAGGTCTGATGAAGAAAAGCTCCAAAATCAAGCATATAGACAGATTCGAAAGCTCTTTATTGATTATCTCGAAGTAAATCTTGGATCATCATGGAAAAGTGATGACAATACAGAAAAGAAAATTATTGAGATTAGAGATACCATATTCGGCATGTCATTCATACAGTTGACACTTGAAAACGAAGAAGAAGCGTATATAATTTCTGAAACCCTGAACAGTCGTGGAATGGACCTTGAAGTCTCTGACCTCTTGAAGAGTTTATTCAGTAGACGAATTAAGAAGCCTAATAAAGATATTTCACACGTCACCATTGCGTGGGATGAAATAAGAGGCCGATTTCAGGGACTTCAAAATACAATTAGCTTTGATAATTTTCTTTTGCATTATTGGCTGTCTAAATATAGCTTTGTATCAAAGAAAGATCTCTTCAAGAGTATGAAACAATACATTTCAAAGCAAAAATCCAAGGAAGCTTTGGATGATATTGTACTAAAATCGAAATCATATGCAAAATTATCATCTCCTGATGACTTTCCTTGGTCGAAGGAGGAACGTTAAATTCGAAATTCTCTAGTATCATTAAATCGTTTTGGCGTTGTACAAGCTAGACCATTAGTTCTCTCTGTATTTGAACGGTATGAAAATAGTGACGTTGTATCACTTGCTCAAACCAAGAGATCTCTGCGTTACATTGAGAATTTCACGTTTCAATTTAACGCGATAACTCAGTCGCGCGGCGGTGGGGGAATCACATTTATGTACTCCAATCCTGCACGCGATTGCTCATCCACAAAAACTGCTCAAGAGTTTGCAGATTTTTCAGCTGAAATGCTCGAAAAATTCCGCCAACGTGATGTGTCACGAAATGAGTTCATATTGAACTTTACTTATCTAGAATACTCTACAATATCATCAAGAGATAGAAATCTCATTCGCTATATTCTTCAATCAATTCAAAGTCACTCCTCCACCACGCCGATCGATTACGATCAGTATACGATTGAGCATATACTCCCACAATCAGAAAATTACCCACACAGCCTTTATGCAAACATCGGTAACTTGATCTTGGTACCAGAGAAGGTAAATCTAAAACTTGGCGTGAAGGGCTTCAAGGAGAAAAAGAAGATATTGATTGAAGAAGGCCTCTCTGACGGCTTAATTGACGATTGGGATGCGGCGGATCCAGATACCATAGATGATCGTGGCCGAAAGATGGCTGAGCTTTCATTTGATAAGATCTGGAAGCTTTAGCAGACGTATGGTGGGGTTCTGCACTACCGTCGAGGGGGGCGACGCAGGGCGATGGCGGGTTGGAAACGCACCCTACGCGTTCAGGATGCCCAGCTGCACCTCCACCATCACGGGATGCGTCCGGTTGATGGTGTAGATGCCGTGGCCGGTCTTTGTGACCATCCCCTTCGCGGCCAGGTGCTTGCAGCAGTTGGCGGCATAGGTGGGGGCCAGCTCGAAACCCTCCCCTTCCAGGTGGGCGGTCAGGTTGGCGGTGCGGAAACTCTCGCGCTCCCAGTAGGTCAGGAGTAAGCGGTGCGTAGAGCCCGTATTGGCCTCAGCTTGACATGGGATTGAAGGCCCATGGCAGGAGATCGTCGACCTCGGAGGCTGGGTGGCCGTTGGCGAGGGCCTCGAGCGTGGCTTTGAGGTAAGCGAAGGGCTCGAC
>JBCCJI010000022.1:0-61590 GCA_039027855.1 Pseudomonadota bacterium
GCGAGCTGCTCGACAGGCCGAAGTTCGCCACCTCGGCCGAGCCCCGCATGGCCGTCTTCGAGTTCATCGAAGGCTGGTACAACCCCGGCCGGCGCCATTCCGCGCTCGGCTATCTCGCGCCAATCGACGACGAAAGGAAGGGGATTTGCATACTTAACTAGCCAAAAATCCATTGATCCAGCGGCCATCAGTGGCTAGTTATGTTCTCAACGGAGGACATGACGATGCCGAAGCAGCCAAAACCAGAAACGCTTAGCACTTTTGAGTTCTTTCAGCGCTTCTCCAATGAGGAAGCGGCCCGGCTGCACTTTGAGCGCCAGCGCTGGGGCGACACTCCGGCGTGTGGGCACTGCGGCCGCACCGAAGTCACTGAATGCAAGGACCACAAGCCGATGGCCTATCGGTGCAAGTCTTGCCGAAAGCACTTCAGCGTCCGCACCGGCACGGTTCTCGCCGAGAGCCGTCTTCCTCTTCAGAAGTGGCTTCTCGCCATCTACATGCTCACCAGCGCCCGCAAGGGCATCCCCTCGACGCAAATGGCACGGGAGCTTGGCATCACTCAGAAATCAGCATGGTTTCTTGCTCAGCGCATCCGGGAGACGTGGCTGAAGGATCGCGGTGGCGACATGGGCAGCCAAACTCAGGTTGATGAGACGTTCGTCGGCGGTAAGGAGAAGAACAAGCACGCCCACAAAAAGCTACGGGCGGGGCGGGGCGCGGTCGGCAAGACTGCCGTCATCGGCATTCGTGATGAGAACGGCGAAGTCCGTGCTAAGCCGATCCCCGACACGAGGTCGGGCACCTTGACGAAGTTCGTCTGCGAGCACGCGCCGAAAGGCGCGACCGTTGTGACCGACGAGTTCAGTGGCTACTTGAACCTTGCCAGCATGGGCTACATGCACAAGCGGGTGAAGCACTCGGTTGGCGAGTACATCCGCGACATGGCTCACACCAATGGCATGGAAAGCTTCTGGGCGCTGCTGAAGCGCGGGCACTATGGCGTCTATCACTACATGAGCGCCAAGCATCTGCACCGCTACGTAAATGAGTTCTCCTTCCGCCATAACACCGCGCAGGCTGGCACGATGCCCTTTATCAACATGACAATTGCCCGCGTCGCCGGGAAGTGCCTGACCTACAAGGACCTGATCAATGCCTAAGACCCCGAAAGAGATTGAGCCGATTGCTGCGTCCTTCGATGAGGTGGTGGCAGCGGTTGCTCCGCCCGCCACCTCTAAAGCCAATAAAATCAGAGGCTTAAGTATGAAATCAGCCAGTTTGCCCGCCGCCCAGCCGCTGCTCCCGCTTGACCTTGAGGTCGAGGTTGAGAAGCACGTGAACGGGATCGAAATGGGCGTTCTGCAGAATGGGATGCCGTACTTAACGCAACGCGGCCTTGCTCAAATGACCGGGGCCGACCGCAAGACGATCTACGAAATTACTCAGGAGTGGGAACAGATCGACAGAAATTTCATCCCCACAAAGGGCCGCATGGCCTTCTTCTTAGACTACCTTCTAAAAAACGGTTACGATGATCCCCGACTATTTGTCGAAATTAGCAAGAATCGGTCGCCCCACTACGCGTACACAGACGTAGTCTGTATGGCCTTTGTTGAGTACTTTGCATTTGAGGCGCAGCGAACTAACGAAATTGCTGTTTCGAATTACCGCAACCTTGCGCGGTTTGGCCTGCAGAAATTCATATACGACGCACTTGGCTATACGCCGGAAGATAAGTGGCGTCACTTTAACGACCGGGTATCAATTCTAAAGGGATCTTCTCCAGATGGATACTTCATAGTTTTTAACGAGATGACAGGTGTAGTTGTGGACTTGATAAACGCTGGGCTTACTGTGAACGACAAGACCGTACCCGACATCAGCGTAGGACAGATTTGGGGTCGGTACTGGTCGGACAACAACGTGGATCAGGAATATGGTCAGCGCGTGAAGACTGATCACGACTACCCCGAGTATTTCCCTCAGGCTGCGAGCAATCCTCAGCCCATATGGGCCTATCCCGACGCCGCACTTCCGGCCTTCCGGCGCTGGCTCAGACACGTATATCTGCCCACCAAGTTTCCGCCTTACATCCTGAAGAAGGCAAATGTACTCGGTGGGGGTCGGCAGGAAGCCGAGCAGATCGCAGGCATCTATGGGCAAGGGCAGATTCGGTGAGGGTCCCGCCTTCAGGCTAGCTAGGTATATAGATCCCAAAGGAAGGCCCTCGCCGGGCTAGAAACCACGAGCCCATGACCGTCCACGAAACCGGGGGAACTCCACTGAGGGTCTCGGGGCAAAGCTGCGGCTGAGATCGCCGCAGGGCGTCTTCAACTACCTCGGCGAGCTTGTCCAAGCGCAGCGACGCGACCAGGACAACGACCCGCGCCGCTACATCGACCGCACAAAGAGCGGGAGGGAAAACCAGACGATCCTGTTCAATGTGGACCGCACGCAAGCAGGCGATGGCAAGGTGATCATCACCATCACGCATCTCGGTGAGATCTACCGGATCGTGGAACCGGAACGGGGAGAGAAGACGCTGCTGGCGATCTCACTCCTGCAGCAGCTGATCAGCGGGCTGACGGACACTTCGGGTTTCCAACCCACGCAGACCGTGAGGTTTCTGAACTGAGCGACGCTGTGCGTCGGGGCCGCGGAGAACCGGCAGACTTGCGCCCCCGCTGTCAGAGTGAGGCGCCTTTTCTTTCCCGGTCCTCTCTTCTGCCGCGAGACCCGCGCCACGGAACACCGATGCCAGGACACAGTGCATGAAGCAGTTGCCACATGCTTAAACGGCGCAAGCCCGGGCCAGCATACTCTCCTTTGCCTTCGGGGTTAGGCAGGACAGCCTCTGCTTCGGCCTTGCGCGGCCGTTGGTTTGGCGAAATGCCTCGTGGCCGGATCGGTCTTACGCGTCCTTTTCTGCCCCACGCTGCTCGAACAGCTGAGATCGCCGTCGCATCGACAGCACATCGGGTATGTGGCAGGCAGCAACGCGGTAAGTTTGCAGCGTCGGCACGTGCCGGTCCTCTACTTCTGAGCTGTGCCGCGGTGGGGCGCGTCGCTTCGACCGAAAGACGGGATGCCCGCGATGAACGGCAGCAAATCGATCCTGATCACCGGCGGCTCAGGCTCCTTCGGCAAGCACTATGTGCGCCAGCTGCTGAAAGGCGACAGCTACGACCGGATCATCATCTATTCGCGCGATGAGCTGAAGCAGTTCGAGATGGCGCAGGATCTGAAGGATCCGCGCCTGCGCTTCTTCATCGGCGATGTGCGCGATATCGACCGGCTGCGTGCCGCATTGCGCGGTGTCGATACGGTCATCCACGCCGCCGCGCTGAAACAGGTGCCGGCGGCCGAGTACAACCCGATGGAGTGTATCCGGACCAACATTATGGGCGCCGATAACGTCATCCGCGCCGCCATCGACAATGACGTGCGGCGAGTCGTTGCCCTGTCGACCGACAAGGCGGCCTCGCCGATCAACCTCTATGGGGCGACCAAGCTCGCCTCTGACAAGCTGTTCGTGGCCGCCAACAACATCGTCGGTGCGCGCGATATTCGCTTTTCGGTCGTACGATACGGCAATGTCGTCGGCTCGCGCGGGTCGGTTGTCCCCTTCTTTCGCCGCCTGATGGCCGAGGGTGCCAGCCACCTGCCGATCACTGACAGGCGGATGACGCGCTTCTGGATCACGCTCGACCAGGGCGTCGCCTTCGTCAGCGCGGCGCTTGCACGGATGCGCGGTGGCGAGATCTTCGTGCCCAAGATCCCCTCGGTGCGCATTACCGATCTGGCGACGGCGATGGCACCGGCTCTCGGCCACGAGATCGTCGGCATCAGGCCGGGTGAGAAGCTGCACGAGGTGATGATCCCTTTCGAGGATTCGCGCCTCACCGTCGAGTTCGACGACCACTATGTCATCAAGCCCGCCATCGCCTTCGACGGCCGCGCCGACGATGCGGCGGGGGGTTTTGAGGTGAATGAAGCGGGCGAGCGGGGCACGCGGCTTGCCGAAGCCTTTGAGTACAACTCGGGCACCAATCCGCATTTCCTCGATCTCGAGGAGATCACCGCTGTCAACGTGAGCGCCGGCGCATGATCCCCTATGGCCGCCAGAGGGTTAGCGAGGAGGATATCGCGGCGGTCGAGGCGGTTCTACGCTCCGATTTCCTGACCCAGGGCCCTGCGGTGCCCGCTTTCGAGGCGGCGCTGGGCACCGTCACCGGAGCCCGCCATGCAACGGCTGTGAACAGCGCGACCTCGGGCCTGCACATCGCCTGCCTTGCCCTTGGCCTTGGCCGGGGTGGCCTGTTGTGGACCGCCCCGAACACCTTTGTCTCCTCGGCCAATGTGGCCCTTCTGGCCGGCGCAGACGTCTCCTTCGTTGATATCGACCCGGTGACCCGGAACATGAGCGTCGCGGCGCTGGAGCAGAAGCTCGCGACGACCGAGCGCAAGCCCGACATCCTGATGCCGGTACACTTCGCCGGGCGATCGAGTGACATGGCCCCGATTGCCGAGATCGCCCGGGCGCATGGTATCCGCCTGGTCGAGGATGCCAGCCACTGTATTGGCGGCACCTATGCCGGAAGCCCCATCGGCCGATGCGACCACAGTGACATCGCCGTCTTCAGCTTCCATCCCGTCAAGATCGTCACGACCGGGGAAGGGGGCGCGTGCCTGACCAATGACGACACGCTGGATCAGCGGCTGAAGATGCTGCGCACGCATGGGGTGACGCGGGACCCCGCCCTGATGGAGACCCCCGACCCTGCGCCTTGGGAATACGACCAGCTCGATCTCGGCCTGAACTACCGCATGACCGACATCGCAGCGGCACTGGGCACGAGCCAGATCGTGCGGCTGCACGAGATCGTGGCAAGGCGACGCCACTTGGCCGAGCGCTATGACAGGATCTTCCGCGCCTCGGGGATCGGCGATCTCGGCCTGCCGCTCCTGGATGACGACGTCACACATCGCTCCGCCTGGCATCTCTACACCATCGAATTGCCCGCGGCGGCCGACAAAAGGCGGGTGTTCTCGGCACTGCGCGACGCGGGTATCGGCGTCAACGTCCATTACCGCCCGGTGCACCTGCAGCCCTTCTACCGACGGCGCGGTTTCGTGCCGGGCGATTACCCGAATGCCGAGCGGTACTATGATCGGGCCATCACCCTGCCGCTGTTTCCGGAACTGACCGAAGATGAGCAGGACCGCTGCGCCGAGACGCTGCTCGCCCTGCTCTGATCGGCGGCAAGGGCACTGGCGACCCGCGCAGCCCGCCTCCACGGGCGTTGCCGGCTCCCTGAAAAGACAGGATCGCCTACATCTAGGCGGTGTCAGAGCGGCGCGTCACCCGCTCGAACCACGCACGCTGCTGCCCGATCAGCGCCCGATAGGCCTTGGGGTCACGCAATGCGGCCACCGTTGCCGCGATTTCCTCGGGCGGTCCGATGGGCAGGATCTCCGGGGTGAGCTCGGTATAGTCCCAGACCGGATGTTCGCGCACGATCACCCCGGGGATCGCCCGCGCCATCCCCTCGATCAGGGCCGAGGTGCCCGTGCCGACGGAACAGAAGACAAGGTTCGGCCTTTCGATTTGCGTCGCGGGTGTGTCGATGATCTCGACGCGGCCGTCCGGATCGACGTCGCGCGCATAGGAGAAGCTCTTCTCCCAGCGCCCTTTGGGTTTGTAGATCACCTTCACCGACGCGCCGAACTGTAGCAGTGACGCGAGAAAACGCCGCTGCGTCGCGACGTAATCATCGAGGTCGATCAGCGGAAACCGGCCGAGTGTCTGTGCCCCGCCGAAGATGACCAGATGAACCGGCGCCGAGGCATCGACCTGTGCGGCGCGGTCGAAGAACGGCAGCGACACGGCGCTGTCGACGACCGTCTCGATCTGCGGGAAGCGTGTCCGCCACTGCGCGGCGACCGTCGTCGTCGGGACGATGGCTTTCTCGGCCGAACAGCGGCGCACATCGAGATGCGCTGCGTTCAGCGAATGGGGCCAAAGGACGACCCTCCCACCAGCTCGGTGCACAGCGGCCGCGAAGACGGCATTGTCTTCCAGCAGCACGTCGGCCGCGTGGAACTCGCGCACGTCAAAGCGCTGCACCTGCGCCGCGGCCTTGGCCAGCTTGGCCTGAAGCCTGTGTGCGTAAGCGTCGATGAACCGTCGGAAAAGCGCGGCCGGATCGAGCCGCAACACATGCCCGCCGCCCTCAGTGCGGTCCTCAATCGGCAGGTCGAAGACCGGGAGATGATGGCCCGCCACATCAAGGTTGATTGCATCGACCAAACGCGTTCGCGTCCGCGCGTGGCTTAGTTCGAGAGACGGGGCGAGATCGCGGTAGCCAAGATGGTTGCGCACCAGATGGGGGCTGACGACGCGACGCCGGGCTCGGGCGAACAGCGCGACCCCCTTTGGGCGTGTACGGCGGATCAGCGTGCTCGGCCGTAGCCGCAGGAAGCCACGCTGAATGACCGCAGGGGGGAGCGCGAGGCTGATCTTCTGCCCGCGCCGGTGCAGCCCGATGGCTAGGGCCAGAAGCTCAAGCTCGTTGCGCTCCCAAAGGCGGCCGTAGTGCAGCTCGTCGGCGTCGTTCTGCACGATACTAACGGACGACAACGCCGTTGGCAGGGCGCCACGGCAGAGCGCTCTCAGCGGCAAAAGCGTCGCGAGCTCGCACTGGAAGAAGCGAAACAACGCGTCATGCATCACATCGAGATCTGCCGCGGCGCAGCCCGGTGACGATGCAAGCGCCCGGCGGATCAGCCCGCTTGCAGCGCCATGGTAATGCCGCACCGCCCGCTCGGAAAAGATGCCGATCTCATAGGCGTCTGCATCGCGGAACACCGCGTCGAGCCCCGCCTGCGACAGGGTGGCCGGGTCCGCCGCCTGATCGGCATCAACAGCGATGATGGGAAGCGTGATCATCTCTGTATCCAGTGCTGGTCTTGGTCGGGCCCGCTCTGCCTGCGCCCGCCGAGAAAGCGATGCTGCATGACGCAGCCGCTAGCCGATGGCGGACCGCTCCACCAGTCGCCAACAAGACGCTTTCGCGCGGGCGCAGCCGTCAGGGCGGCATCACGCCGAGCGGCCCCCTGCTGCGACCCCGTGCGGTTCGCCCTCGTCATGACGGCGGTTATCAGCGTGTGTCGCCGGGCGTTGGAGAGAGAGGGCGCGGGTCGAAATATTTCAGGAAGATCTCCTCGGCGAGGCTTTGGCTCATCAGGTTCTGGCGGACCAAGGGCCAGGCCCGCGACTGATGGATATCCACGACCCGCTGCACTTTGGTCCTGAATTTCACGGTGATGCGCTCGACGCCGAGATAGCTCATGACGGCGGCGCGGTGCTTCCCGCCAAGGACAAAAAAGCGGACCCCACCGCGCGATCCGGCATGCATCGCATGGCCCTGGATGTAGCCGTAGAGGTCAGGCCGGAAGCCCTTCGCCTCGATCGACGACAGCGTTTTCGTCAAACGCCCCATTTCCACCGCCAGTTTCTCTGAGGTGACGGGTCCGTAGACCGAATTGCCATGCTCTGCGGAGAGGCCGCATTCTCCAGTGGGAGGCAGCCGCGCCATCCTTTCGTACCAGGGCACCTCCCACGGCGGCAGTGCAGCGCCCAACCGCGTCTCGTCTTCCAGCCCGAAATAGTCCGCGATGGTTCGCGGTCTCGTTGTGGCGAAGAACGCTTCAAGCGCCGGCGCGCCGTGTTGCAATCCCCGAACGTAAGGGTGGTCGCCGTCGAAGCTGACGCCCCCGAGCATCACCAGCATCTTTATCGGCAAGCGTACCACGAGCTCGGGCCTGTCGATCGACATCGATGCTGTGAGGAGATCTTCTTCGCTCTCGACATCGTAGACTTCGACGGGCTTCGACGGGCGTCGTGAGAGCTTACGCAGCAGCTTCATGTGGATCTGTGTCGTCTCTTGCTTCGAATGATGGGCAGCGCCGCAATACAGAGTCTGATCGCTCGACCAAGCACCGTCAATCGGGTGGGGCTGCACGCACAGGGCGCGCGCGGTAGACGGCATTACGGGATGCGCATGGCGCGGGCCGCGGCCATCTGATCGCCAAGCAACGCTTCTCGGCGCTTCCGCACCGGCGCTGACCATCGCCTCCGCCGTGGTTCGCTACCTTGCCTCGCCACAGGCGTTGTGGTCGCGGCTACCCCAGTCCTCAGGTTGAGATCGCGGAGGTGGGGCTCGACATCGGATATCCGACGTGGCGCAGTGAGGCGAGCCAAGCCGTGTTGGAGACCGAGATGCGCCCCAGCCTTGTAGCAGTCTTCTGCGCCAGCCTCCTCGCGCCGCTGCCCGCACTGGGCGATGCGCCCGGTCAGGCCAGGCCGGCCATCCTGACGATCATCGGCGGAAGCGAGGCCAACCGCGGCCCGGCGGATCGGTTCCTCGATGCCTTCTTCAGTGCGCAAGACATCGCCTTCGACGCGGCGCTGGCGCTGGATCGTCAAGCACTCGCCGCGATGCCCCAGACCCGGATCACCGCCAACGGGCCCGGATGGCCAGAGCCGATGACGCTTTCGGGGCCACTGCTTACAGAGGTGATAGCCAAGGCCGGCATTGCCCAGGATGTCACCCTGCTGGTGACCGCACTCGATGGCTATGTTGCTGAGATCTCAGCCGCAGACCGGGCAGCGGCCACCTGGATCGTCGCCATCGAGGTGGAGGGCCAGCCGCTCAGTCTCGGCGGGCGCGGACCGACCTGGATCTTGCCCGACACCGGCGGTCTCGCCGTGGGAGAGGGCGAGGACGCAAACTGGGTCTGGGCGGCCTATCTGATGTCGGTGGCGGAATGAGCGCCTTCACGCGCAGAGATTGCCACGCTCACCAATGACGATTTGCGAAGGCGGCCCGACCGCGCGAGTGTCGTGACTACCGGGACAGACCCCCTGCCCGCGTGTCCGGGCTGGGAGGACATCAATGTACACCATCACCATCGGCGATAAGGCCTATTCTAGCTGGTACATGCGGGGTTGGCTGATGCTGGCGGCCTTCGACCTGCCCTATCAGGAAGAACGCGTGCCGATGTACTCCGACGGTTTCACGGCCATGACCAAAGCCCGGGCACCCGCACGCTCGGTGCCGCAGCTTTCCTGGGTGGAAGACGGGCGGATGCGCCGGATCTGGGACACCCTGGCCATCGCCGAGACACTGGCCGAGCGCCATCCCGAGGCTGGCCTGTGGCCGGCTGATGCCGGCATGCGCCGGCTGGCGCGCGTGCTGGCGGCTCAGATGCATGCGGGTTTCGGCGCGCTGCGCTCGGCGGCGCCGATGAACCTGCATCGCGACAACGTCCCCCTGGCCGAGCCACCGGATGATCTGCCCGAGGCGGTCGAGCGGTTGGAGGAGCTCTGGGAGACCGCGCTCCGTGAAGGGGGCGGCCCTTGGCTTGCCGGC
Organism: Pseudomonadota bacterium; assembly: GCA_039027855.1. Classification (GTDB taxonomy): domain Bacteria; phylum Pseudomonadota; class Alphaproteobacteria; order Rhodobacterales; family Rhodobacteraceae; genus Thermohalobaculum. The sequence goes on from JBCCJI010000022.1 coordinate 9,435, forward strand.
CCTCGCTTTACCGTCGCTGATGCGATGGCAGCACCTTATGTTTTCCGGCTGATCGGCTACGGGCTCGGGACGGCTCTCTCCAAGGGTTATATCGAGCGCCTGGTCGAGCATCCGGCGATCCGTACCTGGTGCCGTGATGCCGCCGCCGACCCACGGCGCCTGCCGATCTACGATGGCATCGCCTGAGGGGGGCCTGCCACGCGCGCCGACCTGACGCTGCGCAAGCGACGCGGTGTCGCCGCTCCTGCGTGCCCACCGCCCTTCTTGGGGATGACAAGACGTCATAAAGCGGGCTTCCTTAGAGAGGGTCAGGCGCGCCGGTTACGGTCGTGCCGTTTGGGGGGACAGGCATGGTCAGCATGCGTCGCAAAAGTGCCGATCCCGGCCTGCCGGTGCCGACGCGCGCCGTCTCACGATCCGAGACGGGCGGCCCCGGGGCCGTGCTGGGCAGAATGCGCGCCCTCGTGCCCCCGGTGCATTTGATGAGCGCCTGGCGGGTGCAGGCCCGACAGGCGGATGTGCTGCGTGCGGCCGGCGCCATTCCGGTGACGATCGACACCCGCGAAGAGGTGACCGAGATCGCGCAGGTGACGCGTGCCCTTGCCATCCATACCGGGGCCATCGACGCCAAGGCGCTGGATGCGATGCTGTGGGCCGCGGAGAGCGCGCGGGAGTTGAACCATCCCTGGGTGCTCGACCCCGCCGATGTCGGGGCCACGAGCTTTCGCCGCCAGCCCACCGCCGCCTTGTTGACCCGCCGACCGACGGCGATCATCGGGGGCCCGGGCGATATCCTCGCCGCTGCGCATATCGGCGCCGATCCGCGAAGCGACGATGTGCGCGTGGCCGCCGCCCATCTGGCACAACGCACCGGCGCCGTGGTCGCCGTGACAGGGGCCGAGGATTTCGTGACCGACGGCATGTCGGGCCTTGTCGTGGGTGGTGGTCACCTACTGATGACGCGGATCGACGGTGCCGGGGCTGCAGTGGCGGCGCTGGCGGCCTCGTTCCTTGCGGCCGAGCGCGATGCCCTGGCGGCGACGGTGGCGAGCCTCGCCTTCGTCAACGCCGCCGCGCGCGAGGCGGCCAGTGCAGCACTTGGCCCCGGCAGCTTTGCCGCCGCATTTCTCGATGCACTCTGTCTGATCGGCGCGGATGCCGTTGACGAAGCCGCCCGGATCGGGCCTGCCTAGGGCCGCGCGCCGACGTGGCGCAACAGCCTCTAGACGACGGACGACAGAGATGATCCCCAATATCCTCAGCATTGCAGGCTCCGACCCATCGGGGGGCGCGGGCATTCAGGCCGATCTGAAGGCAATCTCGGCCAATGGCGGTTTTGCCATGGCGGCGCTGACCGCGCTGACCGCGCAGAACACGACGGCCGTGACCGGGGTGCATCCCGTGCCGCCCGATTTCGTGCGCCAGCAGATCGACACCGTGTTCGACGATGTCACCGTCCACGCGGTGAAGATCGGCATGGTGGCGAGCAGCCCCATCGCCGCTGCCATAGCAGATGCTCTGGAGGGCCAGGTCGACAAAGGGCACCGCCCGCCGGTGGTGCTGGACCCGGTGATGGTTGCCTCCAGCGGGGCGCGGCTGCTGGATGATGATGCCGTGGGCACCATCACGGATCGGTTGATGCCGCTCGCCACCGTGCTCACGCCCAACCTGCGCGAGCTGGCGCTGATGACCGGGCAGCCGGTGGCCGAGAGCCGGGAGGCGATGCTGGCCCAAGCCGAGATGCTGAGAGCGGGCGGGGCTGCGGCCGTCCTGGCCAAGGGCGGGCATCTGACCACCGCCGAGAGTCCCGATCTCTTGCTGAGCGCCGATGGCGCGCACTGGTTCGACGGCGCACGGGTGGAGACGAAAAACACCCACGGCACCGGCTGCTCGCTGGCCTCCAGCCTTGCCACCCATCTCGGCCATGCCCGCGCCCTGCCCGACGCGGCAGCGGCAGCCAAGACCTTTGTCGCGCGCGCCATTGCCGCCTCGGACCGGCTCTCGGTCGGCCATGGCCATGGGCCGATCCACCACTTCCACGCGTTGGAGACGCCCGCATGAGCCCCGACAGCCAGACCACCGGTTTCCTCAGTCCCGACCTCTCGGGTGGCCCGGTCTATCCCGCGCTGGTCGAGGCCTGCCGCCCGTCATGGCGGGCCTATGTCGCCCATGCTTTCACCGACGGCCTGGCCGACGGCACGCTGCCGCGTGAGGCGTTCCTGCGCTATCTCCGCCAGGACTACATCTTCCTGATCCATTTCAGCCGGGCCTGGGCGCTTGCGGTCGTCAAATCCGACCGGATCGAGGAGATGCGTCTTGCCGCCGGCACCGTGAACACGCTGATCGGCGAGGAGATCGAGCTGCATATCCAGACCTGTGCCGCCGAGGGGATCGACCACGCGACACTGGCCGCGACCGAGGAAGCGGGGCCGACCATGGCCTATACCCGCTATGTCATCGATGCGGGCGTCGCCGGCGATCTGCTCGACCTGCTGGTGGCGCTGGCGCCCTGCGTCCTGGGCTATGCCGAGATCGGTCGTGCGCTCCATGCCCGCGCCGCCGGCGCCGATGGCCGCCTGCCCCCGGATCATCCCTATGCCGGCTGGATCGGCACCTATGCGGGTGGCGACTATCAGGGCGCCGCGAGCGCCGCGGGGCACTTGCTCGAGAGCGTGGCCCAGCGCCTGCTCGGCGCCGAGCCCGCCACATCGCCCCGCTGGCCCGACCTTGTGCGCCGCTTTGACGCCGCCTGCAGGCTTGAGGCAGATTTCTGGCAGCACGGCCTGACCGGGTAGGACTTTACGGACCGGGCCGCTCGCCCGGTGTCATTCCATTCAGAAACCGTTGTCATCCGCGCCTTGCGTTTCCCCAAACGCCCGGCAGGCTCGTGCCATTGTGGCACAGGCATCGCCGCACGAGACGGTGTCCAATCGCCTGCGCCATAGCTGCAAGAGGAGCATGACGATGACTGACAGCCGAACCCTGACCGCCATCGCAGCCCTTACGCTTGCCTTCCCCTACACCGCCGCCGCCGACACCACCGAGGTGCGCTGGCAGGACCGTGTCGTGCTTGAGAAACAGGGGACTTTCTGCGCCGACGACCCGAACTGTTTCAACCGCTACCACCCCAGCATCCCGCCCGTCGCCACCGCGGCCGAGGGCGCCTATATCGAGTTCCACACCCGCGACGCGCTCGACAGCGACCTGACGCTCGACAGCAATGCCGACGATGTGGCAGCACTCGATCTCTCCGGCGTGCACCCGATGTCAGGCCCGGTCGAGATCGAGGGCGCGCGCCGCGGCGACGTGGTCGCGGTGACCATCATCGATATCGAGCCCGACGAGTTCGGCTACACCGTCATCGTCCCCGGCTTCGGGTTCCTGCGCGACGAGTTCACCGAGCCCTATTTCGTCGGCTGGCGGCAGGACCGCGTCGCCGCCACCTCGGATGCCATGCCCGGCATTGCGGTGCCCTACGAGGCCTTCACCGGCTCCATCGGCACCATGCCGGGCGCAGAAGAGATCGAGGCGTGGAAGGCCCGCGAGGCGGCACTGGCCGCGGTCGGCGGCATCGCGCTCCCGCCCGAGCCGAACGGCGCCCTGCCCGCCGATCTCTGCGGGCCCGGTGGCACCGCCGCCGAGGATTGCCTGCGCACCGTCCCCCCGCGCGAGAACGGCGGCAATATGGATGTGCAGCAGATGCAGGTCGGCACCACGATCCTGATCCCCTGCTTCGTCGACGGCTGCAACCTGTTCGTCGGCGATGTCCACTACGCCCAGGGCGACGGTGAGGTATCGGGCACCGCCATCGAGACCGGCGCCATCGTCACCGTCACGACCGAGATCCGCCCCGGCCTCGGCAGCGTCGTGACCGCGCCGCAGGTCGAGGGCGGCAACCAGATCAAGAACATGGAACCGTCGAGCTTTCACCAGACCATCGGCATGCCACTGAAGGAGGCGGGCGAGATCCCGACCTATCACACCTATCTCGACAGTGCGCCGATCGAGGGGCTGGAGAACCTGTCGGAGGACCTGACCATCGCGGCCCGCCACGCGCTGGTGCAGATGATCGAGCATATCCAGCGGGTGCACGGGCTGAACCGCGAGCAGGCCTATATCCTCGCCTCGGTCGCCGTGGATTTGCGCGTGGGCCAGGTCGTGGACGTGCCCAACTACGTGATGACGGCCGTGCTCAACAAAGACGTCTTTGTCGAGGAGTGAGGCGATGGGCACCGGTCTCTCTCGACGGGCGGCGCTGATCGGCGCCGCCATGGCGGGGGCCCTCGCTGGCGGTTTCGCCCCGCCGCTGAGCGCCCATACACCCTATCGCCAATGGGTGGTCTATCGCCAGAAACACCTGCTGATCGGCGCCCATCGCGGTGATCCACGCACCTACACCATCGCCAAATCGCTTGTCGCGGCCCTCGCCGAAGAACTGCCCGACGCGAAGGCGCGCGTGGCCCGCGGCCCACGGCCCCAGCGCATCGCCTCGCTCATGGGCACGGCGCAGATGATGATCGCAGTGATCTCGGACAGCGAGGCGGCGGCCATGGTCGCATCCAGCGCACCGTTTGAGAATTACCGCCCCACCCCGCTCCGCCGGCTGGGTGTGCTGCGCGACGGCTACGGTCTCTACGCCATCCCCGACCTGCCGGACGAGCATGCCTGGATGGTGGCCGACGCACTCACGCATGCCGGTCTGATCCGCCAGCCGCTGCCCGGCGCCATCGCCGTCCATCCCGGCGCCGAAGCGTATTGGCATGGTGAGCCGGTTCCCGGCTGACACCAGCGGCGACCGAACCCCGCCGCGGGAGGGATCGATGTTCGAGATGTGTCCCTGCGGCGCGGGCAAGGGCTACCTGGCCTGCTGCACGGCGGTGCGCCGGCCCAGAGTGCCGAGGCACTGATGCGCGCGCGCTACGTGGCGTTTGCCAGGGGTGACGCCACCTATCTCATGCGAAGCTGGGCGCCCGAGACACGGCCCGCCACCGTCGAGATCGACCCGGATCAGGTCTGGACGGGCCTCACGGTCGAGGCACACGAGACCACCGGTCGCGACACCGCGACGGTCCGCTTTACGGCGCGCTGGCGACGGGCTGGGCGGAAAGGCCGGCTGAGCGAGACCAGCCGCTTCCGCCGCGAGGGTGCCGGCTGGGTCTATATCGACGGCGACACGCGCAGCCACGAATAGCCCGCGGCGACCCGCCCCAAACCGCCCGACACCGCGGAGACCGGCCGACGCGCACCAGCCGCGGAGGTCGAGCCGGGTCAAGGTTCGCCGCAGGCGACGGGCAACGCCCGCTCGACCTTGAGGCGGCTCGACCTCCGCCCCCCACGCTGGATCAGAAGCCGCCCGCGGCTTCTCCCCAGCCACCATTGCCCGGCCCGCCACGGGCACCCTCACCCGAACGCGCATCGAAGCTGCTGCAAGGCCATGCCAGCGCAAGAAGCATCGCGGCGACCAGCCACGATACCGTGTGGTCCGGCCCGAAGCCGCAGGCGAAGCCTTAGGCCGGGACGACCGCAGCCGCCGCGCCATAGCCCGCCTGGCGCCCGAACACCGCGCCCGAGGTGAGGCCCGAGCCGCCGGGATAGCCGTTGAAGAAAACGCCGCCGACCAGTTCACCACAGGCATAAAGCCCCGGGATCGCCGTCTCGTCGCCGCGCAGCACTTCGCCCGCCGCCCCGACCTTCAGCCCGCCATAGGTGAAGGTGATCCCACCCGTCACCGGGAAGGCGCGGAACGGCGCGGTGTCGAGCTTCTGCGCCCAGTGGCTGCGCGGCGGGGTCAAGCCTGGCGCTCCCTTCCCATCGCGGGTCGTGGGATCGAACGGGACAGACTCATCGACGGCATCATTGAACCGGCGCAGCGTCTCCAGCGCCTCCGCGGCATCGACACCGTCCAGCTTGTCGCAAAGCGCCTCCAGCGTTACCGCCTCGACAAAGTGCGCATCGTGGAAGCGGTACTCCGCATAAAGCAGATCCAGCACTTTTGCGTCGAAGATCTGCCAGGCAAAGCCGCCCGGCTGATCCAGCACCGCCTTGCCGTACTGGGCGTAGGTGTAGTTCCGGAAATCCTTGCCCTCATCGACGAAACGCTTGCCGTGGGCGTTGAGCATCACGCCGAGGAAATAGCAGATCTTGCGATAATTCTTCCGCTCGCCATGGGGGATGTCGAGGTTGCCGTACTCCTTCATATGCCGGTCCATCGGCGTGGCATGCGCACCGGCATAAAGACCATGCTGCGCGGCGCCGAGCGCGAGGGCCATCTCCAGCCCGTCGCCGGTATTGTGCGGCGTGCCACGCACCCGGGCCTGACCCCATTCATCGCCCATGTATTTGCGCCGCAAGGTCTCGCTCGCCTCGAACCCGCCCGAGGCGAGTACCACGGCCCCGGCCCGCATCTCGTGCGCCTCGCCATCTGCCGTTCTCGCCCTGACACCGCACACCCGCCCGGCAGCATCGGTCATCAGCCCCTCGGCCGCACAGTCGTAGACGATCTCGCCGCCGCGCTTCAGCAGGGCGTCGCGCTCGGCCTCGAACAGGCCGACCCCCTCGCCCTGCGCCGCGAGCGTCAGCCCGCCCCAGAAGACCAGACGCCCGTCCTTCTCGAAGGACTGGCGCTCATAGATCGGCTCGAACTTGATGTCCTGAGCGGCCAGCCAGCGCATGGTCTGAAGCGAGCGCCCGACGAGTTTTTGCTGCTCGGCACTCAGCGGGCGACCATCGTTGAAGACCAGCAGATCGCCCGCAAACGTCTCGGCGGTGTACGCGCCAAAATCCGTGCGCGAGAGCCTTGGGTCGGCAGGGTCACGCAGCAAGGGCAGCAGATCCTCGCCCGAAGCGTAGGCAAAGCGCATGGCACCGGCGGTATACTTCGTGTTGCCGCCCGCCATGTCCTCGGGTGCCTTCTCGATCACCCTGACCGAGGCCCCCTGCTCGCGCGCCGCCAGCGCCGCGCAAAGCGCTGCATTCCCGGTGCCGACGACGATCACATCCGTCGCTGAATACATCGGAGATCCTCCAATTTGCTCGTGCCCGCCACGATATGGCCCCAATGTATACATTTGCATACACTATGAGACAAGGCGCCGTGGCGCTCGGCACTCGATACTCCTTGACCCCGGGACCCGATGGCGTCTCCTACCTCAATCTTGGCTCTCCAGCGCGAGGCGTGTGGTCAGCGCATTGACGATGTGGCGCCGCGCGGCGGCTTCTGCGTCATCCTCATCGCGCCGCGCGATCGCGGCGACGATCTGCGCATGCTCGTCGATCGAGGTCGGCCCCCGGCCGGGTGCGGCCAGTGTCGTCCCACTGAGGAGCAGCAGCGAGCGACGCATGGTCTGCAGCATCTGCTGCAGATAGCGGTTATGCGACGCGCGGTGGATCTGCAGATGAAAACTCCGGTTGCTCCGCGCCAGCGCCTCAGCATCGTCAGCACGCGCGCGATCGTCGGTGACCATGCTCTGTAAAATCGAGATTTCCGCGGGCGCAGCGTGGCGCGCCGCCAAGCGTGCTGCCAGCCCCTCCGCCCATTCTCGCACCGCGTAAAGCTCGCTCAGTTGGTCATAGTCCAGCCGCGCGACCATCAGCCCGCCGCGTGCATCGCGGGCGGCCAGACCATGGGCCTCCAGCCGATTGAGCGCTTGGCGCACGGGTGTTCGGCTGACGCCAAACCGCTCGGCCAGATCGGTCTCGATCAACCGGGTCCCCGGTGGCAAGACCCCATGGTCGATAGCAGCGATGAGCCGCGCGTAGGGATCGGCACTCTCATTCGACATCGCCTCACCCAGCCAATGCGCCTTGAAAGAAAGCGCGCGCCCCCTGCAGGACTCGAACCTGCAACCATCGGCTTAGAAGGCCGGTGCTCTGTCCAGTTGAGCTAAGGGGGCTCGCGACGAGCGTGCTATTGCACAGCGCGATCATGGATAGCCCCGCCCCGGGCGCCCTGCAACGGGCTAGGTAGCCCGGCGCTGGCCGCCAAGATTATGCGGCGAGCCTGCTGCGCAGGATGGCCACGACGCGCGTGTCGATGATGACGAGACCCAGCATGATCAGCAGTAGTCCCGCGACATGGTTCGTGGCCAGTTGCTCGTCGAGGAACAGCCAGCCGAGCAGGATGGCCGATGGCGGCACGAGCAGCGTCACCAGCATGACATTGGCGGCACCCGCCAGCGCGAGCACGCGGAAGAAAAGCACATAGGCCAGTGCCGTCGAGAACACCGCGAGACCCGCCATCGCCGCCCATACCGTGACGCTCGGCATCGGCAATGCCCATGGCGTCGCGAGCATGAGTGCGGGCACGGCGAGGAGCACCGAGGACGCCGAAACCTGACCTGCGGCGGCCACCACGGGGTCAAGCCCCATCCGCCGAAAGCGCCGGCCCCAGATACCGGCAAAACCATAGGACAGCGTCGCCAGCAGTACCGCGCACTGCGCGAGCACCGCGAGCCCCAGACCGGACAGCGCATCGACCCCGATCAGCACAACGACACCCGCAACGCCAAGTGCCACACCGATCAGGCGCGCGGGCGTCAGTTTCTCGTCATCCGTGAAGAAGTGGGCGAGCACGAAGGTCGAGACCGGGGTCATGGCATTCAGGATCGATGCGAGGCCGGAAGAGATCTCTCCCTGCCCCCAGGCGATCAGCGAGAACGGGATCAGATTGTTCAGAAGACCCATGCCGCAAAAGGCAATCAGCGCCTCGCGCGACAGCGGCAGGCTGCGTTTTGTGACAAGAAGGAACAGCAGCAGGACGGCGGCCGCCCCCGTCACCCGGAGCCACACGAGCCAGAGTGGCGGTAGCTCGGCCACAGCGATTTCGACGAAGAAAAAGGAGCCGCCCCACAGGATCGAGAGGCAGATCAGCATCAACCAGGCGGTGTTGGTCATCCGGTAGGGCAAGGGGGCTCTCGATCGGTCTCGCGGCCAGTATTAGGGTGCTGCCACGGATGATGGAGAGAGGCTTGGCGCCGGTCAGCCCGTTTCTTGCGCCGAGGCGCGCGGCCGTTCAGCCCCCTGCATGGCAGGACGGCGACCGCATCCGGCGATCACTGGCGCCAGGCGCGTCCGGTAAGTCGCTGATGACGGATCGAGCCGATGGCAAGCGCGATGACCGCGACAGCCCCCATTGACGCGACCAGACCCCAAAGTGCGCCATCCACAGCGTTGATGAGATGGCCGACCCCGGCGCTGGCAAGGACAGCGGGCACGGCGATCTGGCGGAACGGCGGGCGGGTCTTGGTGCTTTCGCGCGTGGCATCGACAGACATGGGGTGTGTCTCCTTGATCTTCTCGCCGCCGTGGCTGCGGCGGAGATTGAGAAATTGCAAAGTCGACGGGCGAAATTCGGGACGACTGAGAGGCTGATTGGCACCATTTCTGGGCAGGATGGTCACATACGAAAACGCCCGCTTACCGGTCGGCAGACCTTCATCGGACAATCGCCTCAACCTGGCACAGTGAGCGCCACGGACGAGCGAGGGCGCGACGGCATCGCCACTCGGAACGAGACAGCCCAGGCGACCGAGAGCCCTCGGCCAGAGCCCACCTGTCGGCACATCCAGACCCACCGGCGCTTGTCGGCGCGGGGGGCGAGCGCCTAGAGAGAGCGAGCAAACCAGAGCCGACGGAGCCCGCATGTCCGCACCGCTTGCCCCCCTCGCTTTCGAACCGCCCGCCCCGAAGACCTACAAGGGCGATACCGGCGACTGGGAGGTCGTCATCGGCATGGAGGTGCATGCCCAGGTGCAATCGGCCGCGAAGCTGTTCTCGGGCGCCTCGACCGCGTTTGGTGCCGAGCCGAACACCAATGTCAGCATGGTCGATGCGGCGATGCCGGGCATGCTGCCGGTGATCAATGCCTTCTGCATCGAGCAGGCGGTGCGCACGGGGCTTGGCCTGAAGGCCGAGATCAATCGCCGCTCGATCTTCGACCGCAAGCAGTACTTCTACCCCGACCTGCCGCAGGGCTATCAGATCAGCCAGTTCAAGCACCCGATCGTGGGCGAGGGCGAGGTGATCGTCGACATGGCCCCCGGCGTCGGGCGGCGCGTGCGCATCGAGCGCATCCACCTGGAGCAAGATGCCGGCAAGTCGGTGCACGACATGGATCCGGGGCGCAGCTTCGTCGATCTGAACCGCACCGGCACCGCGCTGATGGAGATCGTGTCGAGGCCCGATATCCGCGGGCCCGAGGAGGCGGCGGAATACGTGCGCAAGCTTCGCCAGATCATGCGCTATCTCGGCACCTGCGACGGCAACATGGCCGAGGGCAGCCTGCGCGCGGATGTGAATGTCAGCGTCTGTCGGCCGGGCGATTACGAGCGCTACCAGGAGACGCAGGATTTCGCGCATCTCGGCACGCGCTGCGAGATCAAGAACATGAACTCGATGCGCTTCATCATGCAGGCCATCGATTTCGAGGCACGCCGCCAGATCGAGATCCTGGAAGACGGCGGCGCCGTCGATCAGGAGACGCGGCTCTATGATGTCAACAAAGTCGAGACGCGCTCGATGCGCTCGAAGGAAGAAGCGCATGATTATCGCTACTTCCCCGATCCCGACCTGCCACCGCTGGAACTAACGGCCGAGGAGATCGCAGCGGTTGCCGAAAGCCTACCGGAACTGCCGGACGCCAAGAAGGCCCGGTTTGTCGGCGACTATGGTGTCACGGAATACGACGCCTCGGTGCTGATTGCCGAACGCGCTTCGGCCGATTTCTTCGAACAGGTAGCCAAGGGGCGTGACGGCAAGCAGGCGGCGAACTGGGTGATCAACGAATTGTTCGGCAGGCTGAACAAGGAGGGCGTGGCCATCGTCGATAGCCCGGTGGCGGCCGCGCAACTCGGCGGGATCATCGACCTAATCGCCAAGGGCGACATCTCGGGCAAGATCGCCAAGGACCTGTTCGAGATCGTCTACACCGAAGGCGGCGATCCGGCCGAGATCGTCGAGGCGCGCGGCATGCGCCAGGTCACCGACACCGGCGCGATCGAGGCCGCGGTGGACGCGGTGCTCGCCGCCAACCCCGAGAAGGTGGAGCAGGCCAAGGCCAAACCCTCGATGGCCGGCTGGTTCGTGGGCCAGGTGATGAAGGCGACCGGCGGCAAGGCCAATCCGCAGGCTGTGCAGGGGATCGTCCGCGCAAAGCTCGGTATCGACTAGGCGCCGCGCGCCTTGCCGGCCGCGGTTCAAGCGCGCTAGACGGCACGCGCAACCCAAACGATGGAGGCGATCATGGCAAAGCGCATTCACCCCGACGATCAGCCGTCCTTTCGAGGTCATCGCTAAACGGCGCCGCTCGTTCCCGTCCGAGACAGGGGTGAAAACGGGCGAGCGCACGGTGCACGGGCGATGTCGAACTGCGTGAGAAGCTCGGCCGGCGCGACCCCTGCCCCTGCGGATCGGGCCTTGCTTACCGGCGCTGCTGCCTGAAGAGCGGCCGCTACGATGGCAGCCAACGCCACCACTACTTTCAGAGAGCGCCGGTGATCCGGCGCTTTTCGCCTGGCTTCCGCCCTAATGTGACGCCAGAGCGCGGGTTTTTGCGCGACACCGGCGCGCCTCAACACCGTTGTGTCTTCACAGGCGATGCACGATCCGTCCAAATACGGGGTAAACATGGGGGAGTTGGTCATGGCATTTGAATACAAGGTGGTGCCGGCGCCCGAGACCGGCGTGAAGCGGCGTGGCCTCAGGCGGCCCGCTGACCGCGCCGCCGCCGCGATGGCCGAGACGATCGCAGCCCAGGCGACGCATGGGTGGGAGTATCTGCGCGCGGACGTGATCCCGGTGATGGAAGGCGGCGGGTGGTTCTCCAAGCCACAGCAGGTGGAGCGTGCCCTGCTCGTCTTCCGCCGCGCCCGACCCGGCGCCGCCGGTGACGAGAGCGTGCGCGCGAGTGTTGGCGCCGCCGCCCCGATACCCGCCGCCGGCGGCGGCATCGTGCCCGCGGCCGCGCCGCCGTCGCGCCGCAGCACGCCGGCCGATCTGCCGCCGGAGCCTGCCCCACGCGTGCCAGCGCCCGGGCCTGTGGCGGAGGAGCAAGAGCTCCCGCGCTACCCGGATTACGCAGACTATCGCGAGCGCCAGGCACCGCAGCCGCGTGCCGATGCACAGGGCAATGATCTCTTCGCGCCGCGCCGGCCGACGCCCGATACCGTCTACGAGCGGCCCGCACAGCGCCCCGAGCCTGGGTTGAGCGCACTCAGGCCGGATCGTCCACGCCCCTCGACCGGCAGTTTCGAGGGCACCCGCAAGGTCGAACCGCGCCCAGAAATGCGCCCTGAAATGCGCCCAGAAATGCGCCCTGAGGCCCTCGACCGCACGCAGGGCGAGACGATGCGCAACGACCCGATCCCCGCCGATGCAGAGCCCCTCCGCCCGGAGCCGGCACCGCGTTTCCGCTCTCCGTATCGCGCCCCGACCGAGGGCGCTCAGGAGGCCGGAGAGGATCAGAGCGGCGAGAGCGGTGCGCCGCGTAACGCCGATGACGATCTGAGCGATATCCGCTCGGCGCTGCGACGGCTGGAGCGCTAAGGGAGCCGATCCCCGCCCCAGCCAGGATCAGGGCGCCGCGATCGGGCGCGGCATAGGGTCACTGATCGGCCGTCGACGTCGTTCACTCGTCCGGTGCTCTGAGCTCCATCGAGAGAGCGTGCAGACCCCGGTCAAACTCAGCCTTCAGCGCACGGTTCACCGCACGCTGGCGCATCACCCTGGATTGTCCGGCAAAGACTTCTGCCGTCATTTCGACGTGAAAATGCGTCTCCCCGCCCTCGCGCCAGCCGCCGTGCCCGCGATGTTTCTCGCTGTCGTCGCGGACCACGAGGGCCAGGGGAGAGAAGGTTTGCTGCAGGGTCTCGGTGATCCGTGTCTCCGCGGACATATCTGACGCTCCTGTCAAGAGTTGGTCTTTTGCCTCGCTCGGCTACTATCGCATGCGGGTGGCGCGAAGAAGGTGCCGAGGGGACGTCGAGGGTGACGCGGGCACACGCCGGGGGGCGGCCGCCCCCCGGCGCTTAGTGGAGGGTAAACGAAAGCCATGTCGAGGCGATCGCCGCTGGATTTCGACATTTCGGTGACCGCCGACAAACGCCGACGGGCGCGCCAGCGTGGCATGACCGGCAAGGTCGAAAGCGCCGAGCGGCGCTGCCAGTGGCCAGGCTGCACTGCGCCCGCCTTTTACCGTGCCCCCGAAAGCCCCGAGAGCCTCCACCGCTTCCGCTGGTTCTGTCTCGACCATGTGCGCGAGTACAACAAATCCTGGAACTTCTTCGAGAACGCGGGCGAGGCTGCTGTCGAAGCGCAGGCTGAAGCCGACCGTGTCTGGGATCGCCCCACCTGGCGCATGGACAAGGGTCCGAAAGCAGGGCGTGTTCCCAATCCGCACAGCGACGGCGATGCATGGGCCCGCTGGGGCTTTGCCGATCCCTTCACGGTGTTGGGCGATAATGCCACGCTGAACCCTGGCCGCGCCCCGGGCGATGATCGCCCGCGACGTCGCCGGCTCCAGCGCGAGGAGCAGATGGCGCTCGACACACTCGGCCTGCCCCATCAGGTCGAGGCCCGCAAGGACGTCCGCGCGCGCTACACCGAGCTTGTGAAGCAGCTCCATCCCGACATGAACGGGGGCGCGGCAGTCGACGCCAAGCGGCTTGAGCGCGTCCTGAAAGCCTGGACGATCCTGAAGCGATCGCGCAACTTCAGCGATTGATCCACTGTTCCCCTGCCGGGCATTTCCCTACCGATCCCGACGACCCGGAGACCAACCCATGCGTGTGACCCTGCTCGGCACAGGATGCCCGCGCGCGTGCCGCGAGCGTGGCGGTGCCGCGACGCTGGTCGAGACGCCGGGTGCCGCGGTGCTTATCGACTGCGGATCGGGCGTCGCACAGGCGTTGGTCGAGCATGGGACACCGGGGGCCGCACTCGATGCGCTGCTCGTGACGCATCTGCATTCCGACCATCTCGTGGATTTCTACCAGCTCGTGATCTCGTCCTGGCATCAGGGCCGCGAGCGGCCGTGGGAGATCCACTGCCCCGCGACCGTCCTTCCCTTCATCAAGGGAACCATGGATCTCTGGCAGGGTGAAAGGGATCTGCGCATCGCTTGGGAGGAGCGCGGCGACATCGACGGGCTTGAGGTTGCGACCCATGTGCTAGCACCCCGAGCAGAGATCGAGATCGGTGATCTCACCATCACAACAGTCGAGGTCGACCATGCGCCGGTGGAGCCCGCCTTTGGCTTCGTCTTTCGCTCGGGCAGCCACAGCGCCGTCGTCTCGGGCGATACCCGCCCCTGCCCCGCGCTGATCGAGGCTGGGCGTGGCTGCGATCTACTGGTGCACGAGGTGATCCTGCACGGCGTCATGAAGATCGGGCAGAACCGTCGCTACAGCCTGTCGAACGTGGCCGATTATCACACTGCCTCCGCGGATGTCGGCGGCGTCGCGCAGGAGATGGAGGCGGCCGCGCTGGCGCTGACGCATTTCGTCCCGCCGACCTTCGACCGCGAAGAACTGTTGAGCGAAGTGGCCGAGGACTATGACGGCCCGGTTTTCGTGGGCGAGGACGGCATGTGCTTCGACCTCGCCCAGCGAATGGTGCATTGGCGCGACTTCTCGGCGCGCCTCCCGATTGCACGATGAGCGCTGCGGCAGACCAGGATCTGGGCCAGGATCTGGGCCAGAACCTGAGCGAGGATCTGGGTGACGAGGCCATCGCCGCGGCGATACTGGCGCTATTGAGGGCGCGCAATCCAGGCGTCAGCATCTGCCCTTCCGAAGTGGCTCGCAGGCTCCGCCCAAGCGACTGGCGCCCGCTGATGCCGCAGGTTCGGGAGAGCGCCGGTCGGCTGGTTCGCGAAGGGCGCCTGAGAGCCACGCAGCGCGGCAAAGCAGTCGATCCGCGAACGGCGCGCGGACCGATCCGCCTCGCCCTGCCCGAGACTCTGGGCGAGCCCAATAAGGGGTCATGCGACGATCATAACGCGAAGGCGACGACGCCACCGCTCGACAGCGGCGCGCGCTCCGCTTAGTCAGCCCATAGTGGGGTCGCGACACTGCGACTCGTCAGGCCGCCGGCACGCCGAGCACAGCGCTTCGCGGGGTCAGGTGGCCGCCTTGTCGCGCCGCCCAGCCAGCCTATGGTGTGGGCGGCGATCATGCAGGAGTGGGCTTAATGGCAGACGGCGGCAACCTGAGCGGTTCGGAACGCCCGACGGTCGACGTTTCGGTCAGCGAGGCTTTCGGCCTCGATACTGGCATGAAGATCAAGGGTTTTGCCGACGCGACCGACCGCGTGCCAGCCATCGACGAGAGCTATCGCTTCGACCGCGATACGACGCTCGCCATCCTCGCGGGCTTTGCCCACAACCGTCGGGTCATGATCCAGGGTTATCACGGTACGGGAAAGTCGACGCATATCGAGCAGGTGGCCGCGCGGCTCAACTGGCCCTGTGTGCGGATCAACCTCGATAGTCACATCTCGCGCATCGACCTCATTGGCAAGGATGCGATCAAGCTGCGCGACGGCGTGCAGGTGACCGAGTTCCAGGAAGGCATTCTGCCCTGGGCGCTGCGCAATCCGACCGCCATTGTCTTCGACGAATACGATGCCGGCCGGCCCGATGTGATGTTCGTGATCCAGCGCGTGCTGGAGGTCGACGGTAAGCTGACGCTGCTCGATCAGAACGAGGTGATCCACCCGCACCCGTCCTTCCGCCTGTTCGCCACCGCGAACACCGTCGGTCTTGGCGATACCACGGGCCTCTACCACGGCACCCAGCAGATCAATCAGGGCCAGATGGACCGCTGGTCCATCGTCACGACCCTGAACTACCTGCCGCATGATGCCGAGGTGGCGATCGTCCTGGCCAGATGCTCGACCTATGGCGAGGACGAAGACCGCATCATTCAGCGCATGGTCACCGTCGCCTCGCTCTCGCGACAGGCCTTCATGAACGGCGATCTGTCCACCGTGATGTCGCCGCGCACCGTGATTGCCTGGGCCCAGAACGCCGAGATCTTCGGCGGCGATATCGGCTTCGCCTTCCGGGTGACCTTCCTCAACAAGTGCGACGAGTTGGAGCGCCAACTGGTGGCGGAGATTTACCAGAAGTGCTTTGGCGAGGAACTGCCCGAAAGCGCCGCGAGCGTCAGCCTGGGGTAGTTTTTGAGCGAGGCGGGGTCACCGTGGACGACAATCGCAGTACGGTCTCTGACACACCGATCCAGCGGCGCTCACCACCGGACAAACCGCGCACCCCGTTTTTTGTGGGTGTTGCTGGTGTCGCGATCATGGCGGCAATGGTCATCGGCCTCGTCCTAAGCGGCCCATCACCGAAGACCACCGTGGCGGAGCGGCTCGCGCATCCTCAGACCATGCTCGATGTCGCGGTGCACTGCGTCGCGGTTGAACAGATCTCCGCCCGTTTATCCACAGGGGGGCCGGATCTTCCCGGCATCGAGCGTCGGCGCGATAAATGGCGGCAACAGGCTCTAGGAGCACTCGCACGGCTTGGCGTCGAGAAACGCAACCTCCGGGCTGTGCTCACCAGAGAAACGAATCGCATCGAGGAGGGCTACCTCACGACGCAAGACGGTCTTACGGAGTGGCCTCCCCGCGGTGGCAGGCTCAAACACATCGTTGATGACCGGCAGACCTGCCGAACACGCCTCGCCGAGTTCATGGAGTGACGCTCAACGCCAGCCAAGCGCACTCCAAGAGGCTACCGGTGAGCAACGCTGCCACACCCTGACACAAGGTCCAACCAAGCCCAGGGTTTCCGCGACAGCAAGCCCGGTTATCACTGGACCTTTAGGCACCTATACGCAGCGACGTGGCGTAGTAAGCTCCGCGGCGCAAGGCGACAAGCGGGGCCAGCCAGACCGTCGTGCGGTATGTTGATCGTGACGAAACACGCCTCTCTCGGAGGGCACATGACAGCTTTTCCCGCCCCGCTCTGGCTGGCCGATGTCTCGGTTCCGCTCATCGTCCGCCTGATGGCCTTCCGGCTGCTCCGCACCCGCATCCGACGGGCCTGGATGAGGATCGATCCCTACTTCCTACTCACTGCCATTGTCATGATCGTTGGCCTTCGCATCGGATTTCGCCTGACCGGCATGACGATCAGCGTCGAAAACCTGCTAAGCGGCACGGCGGTGGTGATGATGCTCCTCGCCTTTGCCCTAGGCGCTTTCACCAAGCGCAGCGACCGGCGCGAGCGGCGGGTGGTGGAGCGCAAACTTCGGATCCTGGGCTATATGCTCAGCAACAGCGGCCGGCTCGTCAGGATCAGGCGCTGAACAGAAGCCCTGAGCCAAGGAGCGCAGCCGCCCATGAGCGTGCCGGACGGCTACAATAGCCTCGCGACCTATCTGATCTCGCCCGAAGCCGAGCAGATCGTGTCCCTCGCCATCGCTGCCTTCGACGCCAGTCCCGTCAACGACCCGATTCGCCTGCCCGACGGGCGGATGATGCATGTCACGCTCAGGATCGGCGACAGCACGGTGATGGTGGGCCAGCCGCCCGACGGCGCGCCCGGCATGACCGCGATGATCCATCTCTATGTCGATGATTGCGATACGGCCCATGCCCGCGCCGTCGCCGCTGGCGGGGTTGAGGAAATGGCGCCCGCCGACCAAGTCCATGGTGACCGCGCCTCGATGGTGCGCGACGCCGGCGGCAACCGCTGGTGGATCGCCACGCGGATCGAGACGGTCCGCCCCGACGAGATTGCGCGCCGCGCTGCGGCACAGCATAGGTAGGCCATGAGCAAGAAGACCGAGAACCCGGCCGAACCGTTTAAGAAGGCACTGGCCGAGGCGACGCGCGCCCTGTCGGCCGAGGCCGAGATCGACGTCACCTATTCCGCCGACCCGCCGGGGCGCACCGCCAACGGCATGCGCCTGCCCCAGGTCAGCCGCCGCATGACGCGGCGCGAGGTGATGCTGGCGCGCGGCACGGCGGACTCCATGGCGCTGAAGGAGCGCTTTCACAGCTCCGACTGCCATCGCCGCTACGCGCCCCCGGGCGATATGGCCCGCGCGATCTACGACGCCTTCGAAGAAGCGCGCTGCGAGGCGATCGGCTGCCGCGCGATGCCGGGTGTTGCCGACAACCTCGACGCGCGCCTGGACCATCAGGCCGAGATGCGCGGCTATGGCGCCATGCGCACGACCTCCGACGCGCCCATGGCCGAGGCCGCTGGCTTTCTCATGCGCGAGGCGTTGACCGGGCGCAGGCCCGAGGGCGGCAGCGGGAACGTGCTCGAGATCTGGCGCGAGTATTTCACCCAGCACCTCGGCACCGAAGGCCTGGCCGAGATGGGCGATATCGAGGATCAGGCATCCTTCGCCAAGCGCGTCTGGCAGATCATCGACGAGCTTGGCTATGGCGACCAGCTTGGCGAGGACCCCGACGACGACGGCAGCGAGGATGACAGCGCCGAGGAGGAGGCCCCGAAGGAAGAGCCCGACCAGGACCAGGGCGACGACGGCGAGGACTCGGACGAGGACGAAGAGGGCGACCACCAGGAAGACCGCGGCGATCAGCAGAGCCGTCAGATGCAGGCCGAGCTCTCGCCCGATGACATGGACCAGCAGGACGAGGACGAGACCACCCTCGACAACGATGACGGCATGCCCCCGCCCGAGGAGCGCGCGCCAAAGCCGCCCTCCGACGCCGATCCGGCCTACCGCATCTTCACCCCAGCCTATGACGAGACCGTCACCGCAGAAGACCTCGCCGATGGGCCAGAGCTGGACCGGCTCCGCGGCTATCTCGACAAGCAGCTGGAGCCGCTGAAGGGCGCTGTCTCACGGCTCGCCAACCGGCTGCAGCGTCGGCTGCAGGCGCAGCAGAACCGATCATGGGAGTTCGACCGGGAGGAAGGCATCCTGGATGCCGGCCGCCTCGCCCGCGTTGTGGCCCAGCCGACCGTGCCGCTCAGCTACAAGATCGAGAAGGATACCGAGTTCCGCGACACAGTCGTGACCCTCCTCATCGACAATTCCGGTTCGATGCGCGGTCGGCCGATCTCGACCGCCGCCTCCACCGCCGATGTGCTGGCCCGCACGCTGGAGCGCTGCTCGGTCAAGGTCGAGATCCTCGGCTTCACCACCCGCGCCTGGAAAGGTGGCGAGGCTCGGGAGAAATGGCTTGGCGAAGGGCGCCCTACCCAACCCGGCCGGCTGAACGACCTGCGCCATATCATCTATAAATCCGCCGATGCCCCCTGGCGCCGCGCGCGGCGCAACCTCGGCCTGATGATGCGCGAGGGGTTGCTGAAGGAGAACATCGACGGCGAGGCGTTGGAATGGGCGCATCGCCGCCTCGTCGGCCGGCCCGAGCAGCGGCGCATCCTGGTCGTGATTTCCGACGGCGCGCCGGTCGATGACAGCACGCTCTCGGTCAATCCCTCGACCTATCTGGAGCGCCACCTCCGCGACGTGATCTCGATGATCGAGAAACGCGGCGCCGTCGAACTGATGGCCATCGGCATCGGCCACGACGTTACGCGCTATTACAGCCGCGCGGTGACGATCACCGATGTCGAGCAGTTGGCCGGCGCCATCACCGAGCAGCTGGCCGCGCTGTTCGAGGCGGATGCCCGCACCCGGGAGAGGGCCACCCGCCGCGCAGGTCGTGGCCGCCGCCGCGCCGCCTGAGCCGGAACGACGTGGTAGACCAGATCTCACCGGGAGACCCGACCGCACCGCCCGACCGCACCGCCCGACCGCACCGCCCGACCGCACTGGGCGACACCATGTGGAGCGCCTCTGCCGACCGTTGCGCTTAATCCATAAGTGTCCGCCGACGGCGGGGTCGGAAAGCAATCGCCAGGCTACCGAAAATCAACGCCAGCACACCAAAGCCCACAAAAGCCGGACCGGTGAGCGCCGCCAGCATATACGGATCCCAGACATCGGGATGGAGATGACGCTCCACGGCAGGCTGCAGCAGCTGCAGGCTGGTCGGGCTCACCGCGAACCACACCTCTCCGAGCGATAGCGGCGACCACCCGCCAGCCGCAAGGCTCCGATACCCGTCGTTCAGGATCAGCCCGAGCGTGACGAGCGCAAATACAAGGGCGATCAGACGTAGCATGGGTATCCTCCACTGCCGCTCAGTCATCTAAACCGCCACGGCAGCGAGGAAAAGCCGACGCGGCGCCTCGTGCGGCGACAGGGGCCACGATGTGTCGTGCCACCATCAGGGCACCGCGACCCACGGACTGCACTGGGGTAGGTCTGTCTTGGCCGCGCGCCGACAAAGCCTCACTATCAAATGCCTTACGCCTTGTGGCCTCATCACGGCTCGGCTAGGTTCCGCCCCGCCGGAAGGGTGGCCGAGTGGTCGAAGGCGCACGCCTGGAAAGCGTGTATACGGGCAACCGTATCGCGGGTTCGAATCCCGCTCCTTCCGCCACGCTCCCTCGGTGCAGTTTTCTGGGTCAGCTCCGCGGTCTTCTGTTGAAGAATTAGGGGAGCAGGCGTGAGTGGGAAGTTGCGCGAGCAGCGGACAGGGGCACCGGATACGGTGGAGAATGGGGCGGGGAATGGCTTGAGTTGGTGTGGTCGACCCCTCCGCCCCGGTTGAAGGACGGCCAAGTCGGGGCTCGAGCCCCACACCCAGAAAGTGTTCTCAGCTAGAGGGGCTTAAGGATCTGGGAGGGGGGCCGTCAGCCAAAGCCTTACCGGGAGCCCGCCATGGGCGACAGGGGGGCCTGGTTTGTCGAACGGCAGGCCCGTTGCCCGGGCAAGCGCGGCCTCACTGGTGACGAGCGCCACGCGCCAGCCGCCAAATCCGGACGACAGAACACGGCCAAGCGTCGCGTAGAGACCCCGCAGCGTGGCCGCTTTGCCAACCCGGCCGCCATAGGGCGGATTGACGATCACGAGCCCCGGCGGACCTTCCGGCCGGGCCAGCGCAGCGATGGGCCCGGCCTCGAGCGATGCGCAGGCCTCGAGCGCGGCGCGGGCGAGGTTGGCGCGCGTCGCGGCGATTGCCCCTGCGTCTCGGTCACGCCCGATGAGCCTGATGGCCGACCCGGTTGCGGCAGCGTTCTCGCGTCTGGCGGCCTCGTCGCGCAACCCGGCCCAGGCCGCCGGATCGAAACTCGCCAACCGCTCGATTGCGAAGCGGCGGTCGCGGCCCGGGGCGATGGCTTTGGCGATGCTGCCCGCTTCCAGCAGGAACGTGCCCGAGCCACACATCGGGTCGAGCACAGGTTCGCGGCCATCGAAGCCGGCCTGCATCAGGAAGCCCGCGGCGAGCGTCTCGCGCATCGGCGCTTTGGCCACGGCCGGCTTGTGCCCGCGGCGATGCAGCGGCGCGCCGGAGGTGTCGAGGCTGATGGTGCAGAGATCGTCATCGAGGCGCACCAACACCGTGATCGGCTTGGTGCTCACGCTTTCCTCTGCGATGTCATCGCCGACACTTACGGAGGCGGCGGCATCCTGCGCGAGCAGGGCCCCGGCTTCTTCGACAAGCGCACGTCGCACCCGGTCGGCGGCGGCACCGGCGTGGTAGATGCGTGAGGATCGCGATGTCGCCTCGACCCGCACGATCGTGCCCGGTGCGAGGTGCTTCGACCATCGAACCCGGCGCGCCCGCTTGTCGAGCTGCGCCGGATGCAGGGCGCGAAACTCGGCGATGCGCATCAAGACGCGCGCGGGGGTGCGCAAGAACAGGTTTGCTCGGCAGGCTTCGGCCACGCCGCCCACAACCTCGACACCGCCGGGGAGCGGTGTGACAGAAGCAAAGCCCTCGGCCGCCGCTTCGCGCACGACCTGCTGTTCGAGGCCAGGCGCTGCCACGAGGAAAAGGCGTGGGAGCGTGCCCATTTGGGCCATGGGCGCCATTTCAGTGCGAGGCGCCCGGCCTTCGGCGGCCCCCGCAGCGCCACCGTCGCGCCTGTTTCGTTTTTGCCTAGCCATGGGGTCGGATGCCCCAGAGCGGATCAGGGGGCAAGTAATGCCCGGCGCCTGCTGTCTCGAATCGGTAAGTCACGAGATATCGCTTTGGCAGCCCATGGTGGAACCTCGAACAACGACACAACCCTCGGGGTCGCCCGCGAGACCGACTTGGACATTTCCATGTCAAAGACTGTTGCCCTCGCGGAAACTTCATGCTTGCAGGGCTTGCCGAGGGCAAGAAAACCGCTAGCAAACCCCTCCGCCAGCCGATAGCGTCTCCCACGAAAGGCGTATCCGAACGCCTTGGGCGCGATTGTGAGTTCGGAAGGCCTCGCTCATGCATGACGTTGACGCACTGCTGCGTCCCATCAGCGATGATGAGCCGAGCGGGCCAGACATGGAGTATGAGAGCGAGTTCACAGCGCTCTTTCTGGCCGCCCAGCCCGGCGCCGAGCAGGAGATGGGCGACAGCGTCATCGAGGCGACCGAGCCCGACTGGGCGGAGGTAAGCCGGCAATGCGGCGAGATCCTCAAAAGAACCCATGACCTCCGCGTCGGCGTCGTCATGGCCCAAGCCGTGCTGAAGCGTGAGGGATGGACCGCCTTCGCCGAGGCGACGCGCTATCTCAAAGGGTTGATCGACGAGCGTTGGGAAACCTGCCATCCGCAACTGGATGCCGAGGACGACAACGACCCGACGATGCGCGCAAATGCGATGCGCAATCTTTGCGACAATGATGGTTTGCTGAAGGCGCTGCACCGCCAACCGCTTACCGAAAGCCGCATGTTCGGGCGGATGGCGCTGCGCGATCTTGAAGTCGCCTCGGGCGATGCCGCGCAGCCGAAGGACATGGAGAAGGCGCCCGACATGACCGAGGTCGCGGCCGCCTTCACCGATACCGGCAATGAGAAGGTCACCGAGATCCGCGATGCGACGGCCCAGGCACGCGATCATCTGAAGGAAATCGCAAAGACCTTCGATGCGCAGATCGGCGGGCTAAGCCCCGATCTGGCGCCGATCGTGACTATGATGACGCAGATCGCCAGCGAGGTGGATCGCTACTGCGAAACACCCTCCGCCGGCGAGGCTGAAGATGAGACCGCGGGAGACGCGGCCGCCGCGGGAGATGACGGCGTGGGTGCCGGTGCGGGCGTCGGTTCGGGCGGCCGCGCCGCAACCGTGGCCGTCGCCGCGCCGGGCACGATTTCCAGCCGCGAGGACGTGGATCGCGCGCTCGGCAAGATTATCGACTATTACAACAAGAACGAGCCTTCGAGCCCGCTGCCGATGATCCTGGCACGGGCACGTCGACTTGTGACTGCCGATTTCATGACGATCATGCAGGACCTCGCGCCTGCGGGCGTGAGTGAGTTTACCGTGATCAGTGGCGTGTCTCCGACCTCTTCCGAGGATGAAGAGGACGAGGAGGAAAGCAGCAGCAGCAGGCGAAGACGACGGTGAAGACTGCGGGCCCGTGTGTCGCACGACACAGCACGATCAGGCGGGTCCGGTACGGGATGACGGCAGCAGGAAGGGAGCCAGACAGTGTCAGGCAGCAGCCAGAAATTCATTGCGCGCAACCGCGCGCCACGCGTTCAGATCGAATATGACGTGGAGCTTTATGGCGCGGAGAAGAAGGTACAACTTCCCTTCGTCATGGGCGTCATGTCCGATCTGTCGGGCAAGTCCGAGATCGCACCCCCGCCGGTTGCGGACCGCAAATTCCTCGAAATCGATGTCGACAATTTCGACAGCCGCATGAAGGCGATGAAACCCCGCGTGGCCTATTCGGTACCCAATACCCTTACGGGTGAGGGTAACATGGCGGTGGATCTGACCTTCGAGAGCATGGACGATTTCAGCCCGGGCGCCATCGCCCAGCGGGTCGAGCCACTCCGCAAGCTGCTCGACGCCCGCAACCAGCTTTCGAACCTGATGTCGTACATGGACGGCAAATCGGGTGCGGAAGAGCTGCTCGGCAAGGTGATGAAAGACCCCACCCTGCTGGAGACGCTGGCCGCACAGGCGAAGGAAGCGGACGCAGAGAAGGAGGAGTGATCGATGGCTGAGACCGAAAACGCCGCCGCCGAAGCCGGCGCTGAGACGATCGAGGCCTCTGAGTTCCAGGGCCTTCTTTCAAAGGAATTCAAGCCGAAATCCGACGCGGCCAAAACGGCGGTCGAAGACGCGGTGAAGACGCTGGCCCAACATGCGCTGGCCCATACCAGCCTGATCAGCCAGGATGTGCTGCAGTCGATCGAGGGGATCATCGCCGAGATCGACCGGAAACTGACCGAGCAGGTCAACCTAGTGCTGCATCACGAGGACTTCCGGAAGATGGAAGGTGCCTGGCGCGGCCTGCACTTCCTGGTGAACAACACCGAGACCGATGAGATGCTGAAGATCCGCGTGATGGATATCAGCAAGAAGGACCTCGGCAAGACGCTGCGGAAGTTCAAGGGCACCGCCTGGGACCAGTCGCCGATCTTCAAGAAGCTCTATGAGGAAGAGTTCGGCACCTTCGGCGGCGAGCCTTATGGCTGCCTAGTGGGCGATTACCACTTCGACCACAGCCCCCCCGATGTCGAACTGCTGGGCGAGATGTCGAAGGTCTCGGCGGCGGCGCATGCGCCCTTCATCACCGGGGCCAACCCGTCTCTCTTTGGCATGGATGGCTGGAACGAGCTCGCGAACCCGCGGGATCTGACCAAGATCCAGGGCACGCCGGAATATGCGCCCTGGCGCTCGCTCCGCGATAGCGAGGATTCGAAATATCTCGGCCTCGCCATGCCGCGCTTCCTCGGCCGTTATCCCTATGGCTCCAAGACTGATCCGGTGGAGGAGTTCGCCTTCGAAGAGGACACCGAGGGTGCGGACAGCAACAAGTACTGCTGGGTAAACGCGTGCTACGGCATGGCGCGGAACATCACCCGCTCGTTCAAGATGTATGGCTGGTGCTCGCGCATCCGCGGCGTCGAGTCGGGCGGCACGGTCGACGGCCTGCCGGTGCACACCTTCCCGTCGGACGATGGCGGCGTGGACATGAAGTGCCCGACCGAGATCGCGATCACCGACCGTCGCGAGGCGGAACTGGCGAAGCTGGGCCTGATGCCGCTCTTGCACCGCAAGGGCGCGGATATGGCCGCTTTCATCGGTGCGCAGTCGCTGCATCGCCCGGCCGAGTATGACGACCCGGACGCGACGGCCAACGCCAACCTCGCGGCGCGCCTGCCCTACCTCTTCGCGACCACGCGTTTCGCCCACTACCTGAAGTGCATGGTTCGCGACAAGATCGGGTCGTTTAAAGACCGCGATGCGATGCAGGCTTGGCTGCAGAAGTGGATCAACAACTACGTTGACTTTACCGCTGCTGTTTCTTCTGAGGAAGAAAAGGCACGGAAGCCTTTGTCTGCGGCGGAAGTCGTGGTCGAAGAGGTCGAAGGGAACCCAGGGTACTACACCTCGAAGTTCTACCTGAAGCCGCACTATCAGCTCGAAGGCCTTTCGGTGTCACTCCGTCTTGTCTCGAAGTTGCCGTCCGAGAAGACCTGAGACTATGATCGGGCGGCCCCGTGCCGCCCGGTCAGACTTATCCTTCATCACCATGCTGTCGCGAGGGTCGGCAGCAAAACTAGGGAGAAATGGCTATGGCCTTGGATATGTTCCTCATCATCGACAAGGGTGCGATCGAGGGGGAGTCACAGGACGACGAGCACACCAACACGATCGACCTTCTGGCCTGGTCGTGGGGCATCTCGCAGTCCGGTTCGTTCCACATGGGCGGTGGCGGTGGCGCCGGCAAGGCGAACTTCCAGGACATCTCGATCACCAAGTATATCGACAAATCCAGCTCGGAGCTGATGCTCTACTGCTCGAACGGCGACCATTTTGACACGGCCGAGCTGATCGTCCGCAAGGCCGGTAAGAACCCGCTCGAGTACCTCACCATCCTGATGAACGACGTGCTTGTGACGTCGGTCTCGACCGGTGGTTCGGGTGGCGAGGATCGCCTGACCGAGAACGTCACGCTGAACTTCGCTGGCTTCGAGGTTGCCTACACGCCGCAGAAGAAGGACGGCACCGGCGACAAGCCGAAAGAGCTGAAGTGGTGGATCAACAAGAACAAAGCGAAGTAATCCACTGATCCAAAGACTGTTTCGCTGCCCGGGGCGACCTGGGCAGCGCCGATCCCACGGGGCCCTGCCCTCCCCCTCCCGGAACTCAAGCCGGGCATGACATCCAGGACGGAGAATACCTGTGAGCGGTGCGGCTGCTGAGAAACTCAAGGCCAGCGATCTGTCCGGCGCGCTGGAAGCGCTGCAGGCATCGATCCGGCAGAACCCTGCCGATGCCAAGCTGCGCATCTTCCTCTTTCAACTCTTGACCGTGCTTGGCGATTGGAAGCGCGCGGTCACTCAACTCAAGCTCTCGGCCGAAATGGAGCCGGAAGCAGTGCCGATGGCGCAGACCTACCGCGAGGGCATCATCTGCGAGGTCTTCCGCGAGAAAGTCTTCGCCGGCGAGAAAGAACCGCTGATCTTCGGTGAACCGCAGGACTGGGTCGCGCTGATGATCGAGGCGCTGAAGGTTCAGGCCCAGGGGCGCGTGGAGGATGCGGCAGGCCTGCGCGCCCGCGCCTTCGAGGAAGCGCCGACCAATGGCGGCGAGATCAACGGCGCGCGTTTCGACTGGATCGCCGACGCCGATATGCGCCTTGGTCCACTGCTGGAAATCGTGATCAACGGCAAGTATTACTGGATGCCCTTCACCGCGCTGAAGACGGTCGCGATCGAGCCGCCGACCGATCTGCGCGATGCCGTCTGGACCCCGGCCACACTGACACTGCAAAACGGTGGCGAGTTCGTCGCCCTGATCCCGAGCCGCTATGCCGGCACGCTGGAGCGTGGCAGCGATGCCGCCAAGCTCGCGC
The DNA here is from genome assembly GCA_039027855.1 of Pseudomonadota bacterium. Classification (GTDB taxonomy): domain Bacteria; phylum Pseudomonadota; class Alphaproteobacteria; order Rhodobacterales; family Rhodobacteraceae; genus Thermohalobaculum. The sequence goes on from JBCCJI010000022.1 coordinate 36,289, forward strand.
GCGAGACGGCCTGGGTGGATGCGGGCGCCGAGACCTGGACAGGGCTCGGCCAGCGGCTGTTTGCCACCGACAGCGGCGATGTCGCGCTGATGGAGGTCCGAACGCTCGAATTCGACGCGATCGAGGGCGCGGCGGACACCCCGGCCGAGGCCATCGGAGACACCGGCGCGGACGATGCCTCCGCGGACGCGGGAAATGGCTGACAAGACGCTCACCGAACGTCTTCAGCCGTCGCTCCTCGACCGGCTGACCGACGACGAAGCCTGGGAAAAGCAGGAAGGCCGCGATGGCCGCGTGATCGACGCGCGGCGCTTGCGCGATATCATCCGGCGCGACCTCGCCTGGCTGCTGAACACGACCAACGCCGAGAGCGAGAACGACATGGAAATCCACCCCGAGGTCGCGACCTCGACGGTGAATTTCGGCGTCCCCGACCTCGCCGGAAAGATCGAGAGCATGAGCCGCGCGCTGGAGGTCCGCCAAAACATCCGGCGCGCTGTCGAAGCCTTCGAACCGCGGATCGTGCCCGGCTCGCTTGAAATCTCGATCGTCGAGGAGGCCGTCAAGGAACGCTCGATCGTCACCTTCGACATCCGGGGCGAGCTTTGGGCGCAGCCACTGCCGATCGAGCTGTATCTCCGGACGGCGATGGACGTGACCACCGGAGAGGTCAAGGTCGAGCGGCAGGGTTAAGGCATGGATACCCGCCTCCTCAGCCGATACGAGCAGGAACTCCGCTTTATCCGCGAGATGGGCGCCGAGTTTGCCGAGGCGTATCCCAAGATCGCCGCGCGGCTTGGCATCGACGGGCTGGAAGTTCTCGACCCCTATGTCGAGCGCTTGCTAGAGGGATTTGCATTTCTTTCCGCGCGTGTACAGCTCGAACTTGATCTTCAGTATCCGGTCTTCACGCAGAACCTTTTCGAGCTGGTCTATCCCCACTTCATGGCGCCGACGCCATCGATGATGATCGCGCGGCTTGAACCTGACATGGCCGGCGGCATCGATGGCGGCTTTCTGATGCCGCGCGGTACGCAGCTACGTGCCAAGCCGGGCAAAGGCTCGACCACGGCGGTTCGCTTTGTGACCTCGCAGGACGTGACGCTCTGGCCGATCACGATTTCCGAGGTGGAATATGTCGACACCCGCGGCGAACTGGCCGCTGGCGGCGTGGCCGTGCACCCCAAGGCCCGCGCCGCAATCCGCCTGCGTCTCAGGCGTCATGGGGACCAGCCGCTGTCTGAGTTGCCGATCGAGAAACTGACGCTGTTCCTCGCAGGCACCGACGCCGAGCCCTGGGCGCTCTATGAGACGCTGGCCAATGAAAGCGTCGGCGTCGTCGGCCGCTCGACCGATCGGCGTGCGGACTGGGTGCAGCAACTGCCGAAGGGCGGGATCACGCCCCGCGGTTTCGACCCAGAGGAAGCGCTGCTGCCAACGCCCGGTCAGAGCTTTGACGGCTACCGGATGCTGCAGGAGTATTTCGCCCTTCCGCAGCGGTATTTCTTCCTCGATCTCGAAGGCATCGCCCCTGCCCTGCAGCGCGCACCGGGTGGCGAGGTGGATATCTACATCCTGCTGTCGGAGAGCCATGAACGCTTTGTCGGTAGCCTGACGCCGCAGAGCTTCGAGCTTTTTGCCACGCCCGCGATCAACCTCTTTCCCAAGCGCTGCGACCGGGTTCAGCTGCGGGGCGCGGATATCGACCATCACGTGGTGGTGGATCGCACGGCGCCCATGGATTTCGAGGTTTTCGCCATCAAGCGGGTTGAGGGTATCTCCGCCGAGGGGAAGGCCGATACGCCGTTCCGCCCGTTCTTCTCGGCCGATGATCTTACCATCGCCGGCGGGGCGAATGAGACCTTCTACATGATCCGCCGTCGGCTCCGCCAACGCTCGGAGAAACAGCGGCTGGAGGGGACGCGCACCACGTACTTGGGCGCCGATACCTATCTGAGCCTCGTCGACCGTGAGCAGGCACCCTTTGCCGAGGAGCTCTCGCAGCTTGCCGTGGGCGCGCTTTGCACCAACCGCGACCTGCCGCTGCTGCTGTCGCTTGGCGGTGCACAGGGCGATTTTACCCTGCCCGAGGGTGGCCCGGTCACCGTGGTGCGCGCGCTGGTCACGCCAACGCGGCCGCGCACCTCGGCGGGGCTTGGCGAGAGCGCCTGGCGGATCATCAGCCATCTCAGCCTGAACTACCTGTCCATCGCCGATGCCGACCGGGGCGAGGCGGGCACGGCCCTGCGCGAGATGGTCGGCCTCTATGCGCCACCCGGTGATCGAGCGCTCGGCAAGCAGGTCGAGGGTATCCAGCGCGTTGAAAGCCGGGCCATGGTGCGCCGGCTGTCCGACGGGCTGCTCACCACGGCGGTGCGCGGGCTCGAGGTTAAGGTCACGATGGATGAGAGCTTCTACGAGGGTGCGAGCTGCTATCTGCTCGGCGCCGTGCTGGAACGGTTCTTCGCCAAATACGTGACGATCAACAGCTTTACCGAAACCGTACTCGCATCGAACACCAGAGGAGAGATCGCGCGATGGCCAGCGACGAGCGGGAGGCGCCGGCTGCTCTGACGCGCCTTGGCGCGCTGGCGGCCAGCCCACAGACCTATCACCTCTTCCACGCACTCCGCGTGATCGAGGCGACATACCCAGACCGGCCGCGCCTTGGCCGTTCGCGCCGGGTGTCTGATGATCCGGTGCGGCTGGGTCAGGAGGTCGAGCTTGCGTTTCCACCCTCGACCATCGCCGATTTCACCATGTCCGACCGGCAGGGGCGGATCCGGCTGACCAACCGCATGTTCGGCCTGTTCGGTCCCAACGGCCCGCTGCCGCTGCACATGACCGAATACGCCCGCGATCGGCTGCGCAATAAACAGGATCCGACGTTCGCGGCCTTCGCCGATGTGTTCCACCACCGCATGCTGTCGCTGTTCTACCGGGCATGGGCCTCGGCCGAGCCGGCGCCTTCGGCCGACAGGCCGGATGACGATCGCTTTGCCCAGATCCTAGCGGCGATGGCGGGCCAGATGGGCCGCTCCATGGCGGATCGCGATGCCATGCCCGACATCGCCAAGCGTCACTTCACCGGCCGCTTCTCGCAGGATTGCCGCAGCGAGGAAGGTCTTCTGGCGCTCGTCAGCACCTTTTTCCGCGCCCCGGCGAAGATCGAGACGTTCGTAGGAAGCTGGCTGGAGCTTGAGCCGGATGACCGTTGGATGCTCGGCTCGGGCGCGCTCGGTCGCTCGACCGGGCTTGGAAGCCGGGTCTGGTCGCGCGAGGCCAAGTTCCGCATCCGGCTGGGGCCGCTCGGCCTCGCCGACTATCGCCGGCTGCTGCCGGGCGGCGACAGCCTGGAGCGGCTATCGGCCATCGTCCGCAACTACGTGGGCGAAGTACTCGACTGGGACCTGACCCTCGTCCTCGCCGCCGAGGAGGTGCCGGATACCCAGCTGGGTGCCGCGGGCCGGCTGGGCCAGACCACCTGGATCGGCCAGCGCGAGCCCGGGCGCGACGCCGATGACCTGCATCTGCGCCCGCCCCCCGTCAGGCGTCGCGCCCCGCCACCGCCGCACCCGACGCAGAACGCCTTTGCCGCCTGAGCCAGAGCCAGAGCCTGAGCGGCCCAACCAACCCACGGCCATGCCGGCCGCATGCGAGAGAGACCCATGAGCGAGATCAGCCGCGTCGCCCTGTTCGGCAAACTCAACAAGCTTGGCTATACCGCCATCGAAAGCGCCACGGTCTTCTGCAAGATGCGCGGCAATCCGTATGTCGAGATGGTGCACTGGCTGCATCAGATCCTGAATGGACAGGACAGCGACATCCACCGCATCTTGCGCCATTACGACATCGATGCGGGGCGGATCGCGGGCGACATCACCCGCTCGCTCGACCAGTTGCCGCGCGGCGCGACGTCAATTTCGGATCTGTCCGAGCATCTGGAAAACGCGGTCGAGCGAGCCTGGACCTATGCCTCGCTGATGTTCAAATCCGGCCAGGTGCGGACGGGGCATCTGGTCTATGCGATGATGAAGACACCGGGCATGCGGGGCGTGCTGCTGGGGATTTCCGACCAGTTCAAGAAGATCAAGGTCGACGATCTGGCCGAGAATTTCGGCGAGATCTGCGGCGGCAGCCCCGAGGATGGGCTGGTCCCGCAGGACGGCACGATCACCGGGGGCGGCGCGGCCCCGGGCGAGGCATCGGGCGCCATCGCTCCGGCCCAGATGGGCAAGGAAGAGGCGCTGCAGCAGTTCTGCGAGGACCTGACCGAGAAAGCCCGCAGCGGCAAGATCGACCAGATCGTCGGCCGCGACGAGGAGATCCGCCAGGTCGTCGACGTGCTGATGCGCCGGCGTCAGAACAACCCGATCCTGACCGGTGAGGCGGGCGTCGGTAAGACCGCGGTGGTCGAGGGCTTCGCGCTCCGCATCGCGCGTGGCGACGTGCCGCCCAGCCTGCAGGAGGCGCGGCTGCTGGCGCTGGATGTTGGCCTGTTGCAGGCCGGCGCCTCGATGAAGGGCGAGTTTGAGCAGCGCCTCCGCTCGGTCATCGACGAGGTGCAGGCGAGCACGACGCCCGTCATCATGTTCATCGACGAGACGCATACGCTGGTCGGCGCCGGTGGCGCGGCGGGCACGGGCGACGCGGCCAACCTGCTGAAGCCGGCGCTCGCGCGTGGTGAGCTGAAGACCATCGGCGCCACCACCTGGGCCGAGTACAAGAAGCACATCGAGAAGGACCCGGCGCTGACCCGGCGCTTTCAGGTCGTGCAGGTCGAGGAGCCGGACGAGAAGAAGGCGATCCTGATGATGCGCGGCATCGCCTCGATGCTGGAGAAGCACCACAAGGTGCAGATCCTGGACGAGGCGCTGGAGGCCGCGGTCAAGCTCTCGGCCCGCTATATCCCGGCCCGTCAGCTGCCCGACAAATCTGTCAGCGTGCTCGACACCGCCTCGGCCCGCGTCGCGATCAGCCAGCACGCCGTGCCGGCCGAGGTCGATGACTGCCGCAAGCGCATCCAGGCGCTGGAGACTGAGCTGGAGATCATCGGGCGCGACGAGACCGCGGGCTATGAGGTCGCCGACCGGCGTGAGGCGGTGACCCATGCCAAGACCGAGGCCGAGGCCGAACTGGCCAAGCTGGATGAGCGCTGGATGGCCGAGAAAGCCGTCGTGAAGCAGATCCTGGACCTGCGCGAGAAACTGCGCGCAGGCGGCGGCGCAGTCGACGCGCCCGATGCTGCCGAGGTCCCTGCCCCCGAGGCCGCGGCGGCGGCCACGACCGAGGCACAGGTCGATGCCCCGGCAGCGCCGGAGCCGCTGACCGAGGAGGAGCGCGCCGCGGCGCTGGCGGAACTGAAGGCCAAGCAGCAGGAGCTGGAGACGCTGCAGGGCGAGAGCCCGCTGATCCTGCCCATCGTCGACGAACAGGCGGTCGGCGTCATCGTCGGCGACTGGACCGGCATCCCGGTCGGGCGGATGATGAAGGACGAGATCCAGACCGTCCTCGACCTCGACCAGCATCTGGCCAAGCGGGTGATCGGCCAGGACCACGCCATGGCGATGATCGCCAAGCGCGTGCAGACCGCGCGCGCGGGCCTCGACAACCCGTCGAAGCCCATCGGCGTCTTCATGCTCGCCGGCACCTCGGGCGTCGGCAAGACCGAGACGGCGCTGGCGCTGGCCGAGGTGCTGTATGGCGGCGAGGATAACGTCATCACGATCAACATGTCCGAATTCCAGGAGGCGCACACCGTCTCCACGCTGAAGGGCTCGCCGCCGGGCTATATCGGCTATGGCGAGGGTGGCATCCTGACCGAGGCGGTGCGCCGGCGCCCCTATTCGGTCGTCCTGCTCGACGAGGTCGAAAAGGCGCATCCGGACGTGCACGAGATCTTCTTCCAGGTCTTCGACAAGGGGCGCATGGAGGATGGCGAGGGGCGGATGATCGACTTCCGCAACACGCTAATCCTGCTGACCTCGAATGTCGGGTCGGAAATGATCATGGACATGTGCGCCGATCCCGACCTGATGCCCGAGCCCGACGGCATCGCCAAGGCGCTGCGCGAGCCGCTGCTCAAGGTCTTCCCGGCGGCGCTGCTCGGCCGGATCGTGACGATCCCGTACTACCCGCTCAGCCCGCACATGATCTCCGAGATCACCAAGCTGCAGCTCAACCGCATCAAGAAGCGGGTGACCGAAGCCCATGGCGTGCCGTTCGAATACGATGACAGCGTGGTGGAGGAGATCGTGAGCCGCTGCCAGGAGCTGGAAAGCGGCGGGCGCATGATCGATGCCATCGTCACCAACACCATGCTGCCCGAGATCTCGGCCGAGTTCCTGAAGCGGCTGATGGCGGGCGATGCGGTGAACCACGTGAAGCTCGGCACCGAGGCGCACGAGTTCACCTACAGCTTCGACTGAGACTTGGGATCGGGGCCGCGCTTCATGCGGCCCCGGCTGGCGACGCCGCGACCGGCGTCAGGGCCTTAGCGTAAGGCCGAAACCGCGCCGGCAAGAGGCACGCAGGAGGGGCTCCCAGAGATGCATGAGCGGCGGCAGAGGTGGGTTGATCATCGGGCCGGTAAGCTCGGCCCGGGCGACCAGTGCTGCCGCATCCTCCTTGCTGTAGCCCTTGATGTAGACGCTTTCGCCGACGCGCACGCAGCCGAGGTCCTCGGCCACGGGGATAAAATACTCGTAGGGCGCGATCAGGATGGCGCCGTGCCGGGCATCGGCCGCGATCTTCTGCTCAAGCTGAAACAACAGCTCGCGGTGGCGGATCGGGCGGTAGAAATAGAGGATGTGGAACTCGTCGTAGCTCGGAAATGTCAGCGCGTCGTGCTGCAGGACGCGGGCATTGTCGCGCTCGGTCGCCTCGAAGATACGCTCGGCGGCCGTGATGTAGCCGGGGTCGAGGTCGATTCCGAAGGCCCGCTCGAAGAAGCGCGCCGCCTGAAAGACCTTTATGCCACCGCCGCAGCCGATATCGATGAAATAGCTCGGCCCCTCCTGGTCCTGCGCGAGGCGAAGCCGATAGGCCGCGTGCAGGTTGGCCAGAAACTCCTGATGCGGCAGCGGAACATCGGAGAAGGCGCCCTGGGAATGGGCCGTATCGTTCTGCTCGGCGGGGTTCAGCACGGGGTTCAGCTGAGTGATCAGCCGGCCAAGCTCGGCCATCTGGGCGCCGACGATATCGCCCTGCTCAGGCGCCTCGTAGAACAGCGCGCTGCGGTATGGCTCGGCCTGCGCCTCGATCACGGGGCGGATGTCATGCCAGGAGTTCACCGCGACGCGGGTGAGGTTGACCCGGGCCATCAGCGACGCCCATTCGGGGCTGTCGCGGCCCGGACCGTCCTGGTCCTCGTCCCGCCCGTCGGCGCGCGCCTTCATCTGCGCCTTCGTGAGCCCGGCGAAGTCGCGGTGGAATTGGCGCACCTGCTCATCGAGTTTCAGGATCAGCAGGCGGATACCGGCGGTGTTGCGCGGCTCGAACTTCAGGATCTCGGTCGACAGCGCGTCGATGTTCCGGCGGAAGCCCTCTTGGATTGCGGCGTGCTGATGCTGCGCCTCCTCGATCGACGTGAGCTCACGCGTCATGGCGTCTCCATGCGGTCTGCAAACGGGTGCTGGTATCCCCCGCTCAGGGGTCACGAAAGCCGATCGAGATGCAAGGGCCAGACGGCGCGGATGTGTCGAACGCGCGTGGCGCCTCCGCGGCCTGGCCGCCACGCGGGCCTTAGCCAGCGCCATAGCCAGCGCTTGCCAAACGAGAAAAAGGTGGTGGCGTCTGCGGCTTGTCCGTAGCGTCAGGGTATTATCGAAGGAGCGAGAAATATGGAGCGGATGCCCGCCTTCGCCCCGCCATCCGACAATGGCGCCGGTGGTGCCCGGCTGGCCGGTGGATCGGTATCCTTCGGCCGTCTCGGTGGTGTGGAACCGCCGCAACCCCGTCGCGAGGGGCGCACCCGTATCGCGCTGCTCGGCGATTTTTCCGGGCGCGCAGGGCGCGGTCTGGTGGAGACCGGTGCGGCGCTTGGCACGCGGCGAGCCATCAAGCTCGACATCGACACGCTGGACGATGTGATCGCGGGTTTTCGCATGGTGCTGCCGCTCAGTCTCGGCGCCGGGGGCGAGGCGGTGGATGTCGATCTTGGCAGTATCGACGACCTGCATCCCGATGAACTGTATTCCGCCAATCCGCTGTTCGCAGAGCTCTCGACCCTCCGCCAGCGGCTGAAATCGGGCGCAGGCGTCGACAAGGCGATCGCCACGATGCAGGGCTGGGCAGAGGCGCTGGGCGAAACGCTGCCGACGCTCCCCAAGACCTCGCGCGGGGCGAGCGTGCCGGCCGACCAGAACCTCGACGATTTCGCCAGCCTGATCGCCGGCACGCCCATCGGCCGCGCGCCCAAGGCATCGCCCATCGACGAGATCCTGCGCATGGCCGTCGGCCCGCATGTCGTCGCCGCGCCCGATCCCAGGGCCGAGAGCATGATCGCCGCGCTCGATGCGGCGCTCTCTTCCTCGATGCGGACGATCCTGCACCATCCCGAGTTCCAGGCGGTGGAGGGGGCGTGGCGCGCGCTCGACATGATCGCGCGCCGGGTCGAGGCCGATGCGGGTGTCGAGATCGCCCTGTTCGACATCTCGGCCGAGGAATGGGCGGCCGATCTCGCAGCCGCTAATGATCTGGCGGAAAGCGGGCTCTACACCCTGCTCTCGACCCGACCAAAGACCGAGGCGGCGGGGCCGTTCTCGGCTGTCTTCGCGCTTTATACCTTCGACGAGACGCCGACCCATGCGGCGCTGCTGGCGCGCATGGGCAAGATCGCGGCGGCGGCCAACGCGCCGTTCATCGCAGCCATCGAAAGCGCGGTCGCCGATAGCGCGCTCGCTGACCGTCACGAAGCGACGGCGGCGCATTGGGCGGCGCTTCGCGGACAGCCCGAAGCAGCGTGGATCGGGCTTGCGGCGCCGCGGGTGATGGCGCGTCAGCCTTATGGCAAGCGCTCGGACCCGATCGACGCCTTCGCCTTCGAGGAATTCGTGAGCGGCGACGGGCTGTCCGGGCTGCCCTGGATGAACCCGGCGGCAGCGGTGCTGACGCTGATGGCGCAGTCGGCGGCGCTCGGTGACGGGCGCATCGTGCTGGGCCCGGTGACGACGCTGGACGACCTGCCCTATTTCGTCGTGACCGATGAACATGGCGACCAGCAGGCGCTCCCGGTGACGGATCGACTGATGACCGAGCGGGCGCATGAGGCTCTGATCGGACGGGGCCTGATGCCGGTGATCGGCATCCGCGGCATGCCCGAGGCCCGGCTCGGCTCGTTTCAGTCGCTCGGCCATGAAACGCTGCGCGGCCCCTGGACGATCAACGCGGCGCCCCGCCCGGCCGGGCCGCCTGCCCCGACCCTTGACCCGGCCGTGCTGGCCGAGACCTTGAAACCGCGTGAGAGCGTCGGCCAGCGCGCTGGCGGCACGATGGCGCCTGACCTCGCAATGCTGTTGCGGGGCGGTTGAGCGCATGTCGTGCCGGGCGACGGCAGACCTGTCGGACTAACGGGCATCGTCCCGGACGGAGAGCGAAGCGATGGTTACCAACGTTCTTGATGACGCCAAGATCGAGATCCACAGCTGGCCGACCAAGGCAAAGGTCAGGCTCGTTCGTGCCCGCGTTGTCCAGGGCATCAGCATCTCGGGTTCCATCCAGATGGAGTTCGTCTCCACCGACATGGACATCCCGCTCGAGGACGTGGTCGGCCAGGAATTCGGGCTGCAGATAGAACTGGCCGACGGGTCGTGGCGCAAATTCTGGGGCATCTGTTCCCATTGCGATTTCGTCGGCATCTATAACGGCTTCTACGCGCTCTACCGCGCGACGCTGTATGACTGGTTCTGGCTGCTGACACAGTCCAGCGACTGCAGGATCTTCCAGGATCTGAAGACGACCGAGATCCTACGGGAAGTGTTCAACGACATCGGCTTTTCCGAGGTCGAAGTCGACGTGAAGGGTGCGGACCCCAAGCGCACCTACTGCGCCCAGTACAACGAGACCGATTTCGCCTTTGTGACCCGGCTGATGAACGAGGACGGCTTCTATTACTGGTTCGAGCACGGCGATCGCGGCGTCACGCTGAAGATCGCCGACAGCCCCGGCGCGCATGACAAAATCAAAGGCAAGGGCGGCGGCGGAAAGGGCAAGATCAAATTCGAGCTGGACGACGACAACATCAAGGAGCACGAGGACGTCATCGTCTCCATCTCCGGCACCGAGCGCATCGTGACCGGCGCCGTGCAGATGCAGGACTACAATTACGAGACCTCGACCGCGAGCGTCACCGGCAACAGCAAGATTGCCAAGGGCAAGAAGCACAACAAGCTGGAGGAATACACCGATTCCGCGACCCAGGTTGATGAGGATGACGGCAATCGTCTTGCCCGCGTGCGGATGGAAGCGCGCGCCGCGCAGCACTACAAGCTAAAGGCGCGCGGCTTTGCCCGCGAGATCGAGGTCGGCAAGACCTTTGAGCTGACCGATCATCCGCGAAAAGCGCTCAACACCGAGTATCTGGTCACCGCGGCGGTGCATGACTTCCAGGTCGATCTCGATGAGTTCGACTATGATGAGCTGTTCAGGATGTTTGGCGGCGAACTCCGCACCAAGTTGGACGGCACGCCCGAGCGCTATCACGTCGAGTGCAATCTCTATCAAAGCAAAGAGCAGTACCGGACACCGCCCCCCTCGCCCACGACGCAGATCGACGTCACTCACATCACGCAGACCTCGATCCAGACCAACATCACGGTGATCGAGAACCTGCGCGCGACGCTGCGCTACGCCACACCCAACATCACAACGCTGCAGACCGCAGTGGTGACCGGCAGTTCTGGCGACGAGATCTACACCGACTCGATGGGCCACGTGAAAGTGCAGTTCCACTGGGACCGGAAGGGCAAGAAGAACGAGCACACCACCTGCTGGATGCGCTTTGCCGTGCCTTGGGCAGGCAAGAATTTCGGGATGATCGCGATCCCGCGCGTCGGCCACGAGGTGATCGTGCAATTCGTCGGCGGTGACCCAAGCCGACCCATCATCACCGGCATGCTGTATAACAGCGATAATATGCCGCCCTATCCACTTCCGGCTGAAAAGACCAAGTCGGGCATCAAGACCAAATCGACCACTGGCGGCGATGTCTCGAAGGAATATAACGAGATCTTCTTTGATGACAAAAAGGGCGCTGAGCTGTTCAATACTCAGGCTCAGCGCGATCAGAAGGAGTTGATCAAGCATAACCAGACCATCGAGGTGCTCAACGACTTCACCCAGAAGACGATGCGCTTCAATACGGATTTATGCTGGGGCATTCGTGCCAACATCACCGGCGCGGTTCAGGATACTTTTGTCGGTGGGCACCAGACGGAGTTTACCGGGATCATCAAGGACGAGACGGTCGGTTTCTACAAGGCGGAAACCGTTGGCCTGCCGCGCGATCTGGCATCGATCAAACTGGAAGGTCTTGGCGCCGCCCAGAGCGCCGCGGGCGTTGGGCTCGCGGCGACCAGCTTTAACGACACCACCGCCAAGGCGCTCGGTGTCTCACCCGATATCGTCGGCACAGCCACGACCATCGCCGTCGCTTCCATGGGCACCGCGCTGGCCGCGATCTCGGCGAAGCTGGGCGCTAAAGTCGGCAAGGACGAGACGATCCACGGCAATTCGAACCTGACGGTCACCAAGGGTGTGAAGGGCATCCCAGGGGATCGGAAGATCGAGATCGATGACGGCGATTACCATACGAAGGTGAAGAAGGGTAAGCGCACCGTCACGATCAAGAAGGACTACGACACGACGATCGAAGAGGGCCGATATTTTCTCAAGCTCAATGAGAAAGAGCACATTACCAGCGTTTTGAAAGGCGATTGCCAGCTTGGGATCGAAAAAGGTGACTATATAATCGGTGTCGATAAGGGAGACATGAAAGTCACGGTCAAGAGCGGCAAACTAAATCAAAAGGTCAAGAGCAACGTCGATATCAAGTCGGAAAGTGGCTCGATCACGATCGACGCGATGCAGAAGATCACGCTGAAGGTGGGCGCCAGCAAGATCGAGCTCTCAGCCTCCGGGATCAAGATCTCGGGTGCGCAGGTGTCGGTCAAAGGCACGGCGACGGCGGAGCTATCAGCACCTAAGACCGATGTGAAGGCATCAGGTATCCTGATCGCCAAGGGCAGCATCACAAAGATCAACTGAGGACGCTCCGATGTCGATCAACAATGATCCCGCCCGCTTCAACGGCCTGACCAAGATCGTGGGCAAACGCGCGCAGGAAATGATCTTGCGCGATCGCATCGAACTGTTGACCGAAGTCGTGCTTGACCCCGAAGTCGAGGTGGATCGGCTCTTGGAGGTTCTGCGCGGCGATTTCGCCACCATCGACCGGCTGCGTCTGCTGGCCCATGCCCTGCCGCGGCGTGAGGCGGTCTGGTGGGCCTGCCTCGCCGGCAAGCAGCTTGTCGCCGACGGCCCCGTGCCGCCGACCCTCGCCGCGGCAGAGGCTTGGGTGTTCAAGCCGAACGAGCAGACACGCGAGGCCGCGCGGGAGGCGGCGAACAATGCCAAGCCGACGGATGATTGCGATCTCTGTGCCTCTGCCGTGATCTTCGCCAAGGGCACCATGGGCCCCGGGATCCTCGACGATTACCCCGATCCGCCGGGCGCCTTCGGCACGCTGATCTGGGCGATGCAGATGAATGTGATACAGGCCGATCCCGACATCGCACCCGAGGTCGGCGACGTGCTGGTCGAGCGCGCGCTTGACATCGCGCGGGGCGGGAACGGCCAAGTTGGCTAATGGACGCGCGAACCACTGGCGCCACAGTGGCACTTACACGACAATGACGGGTGCTTGTCCCGCAAGAACAATGGAGAACGCGTGATGTGCCTGCCAGGGTCTGTCGTCGGTGACACGCATGTCTGCCCGTTGGTCACGGGCGTGGTGCCGCATGTGGGCGGTGCCATCCCGCCCCCAGGCGTGCCGACGGTGCTCGCGATGAACCGGCCTGCGGTGCCGGCGCCGGGCAATACCTGCATCTGCGTCGGCCCACCGGGCGTGTCGGCCAAGGGCTCGACCATGGCACTGATTCAGAACCGGCTCTGGGCTCGGCTTGCCGACACCACGGCGCATGGTGGCACGGTCACGGGCCCGGGTGCCGTGACGATCCTGGTGGGCGGTTGAGCCGGCAGGACGGGAACGAGGACGGAGATATGAGCGGAGACGGGGCATGAGCCTGTCGCTCAGATTAAGGGGATCGGGGGCGTTGCCGACGGGGGTCGACAGCGTGGCGATCAGCGATGGCGCGATCACGGTCGGCCGCGGCGCAGAGAACGATCTCTCCCTGCCCGACCCCACGCGCCAGGTCTCCAAGCGCCACTGCGTGATCGAGGCGCGCGACGGCGGCTATGTGCTGATCGACGTGTCGACCAACGGCACCTTCGTCAATCACAGCACCGACCGGGTAGGCGAGATGGGCATGCCGGTCGATCATGGCGACGTGATCCTGATCGGCCCCTACGAGCTGGTAGTCGAAGTGGCGGGCCAGGCGCCCGAGACGACACCCGACCCCTTTGCCTCGGCCCAGCTGGCCCCGGCGCCCGATCCGAACAGCTTTGCGCGTGCGCCAGGCGGCGGCGTGCAGACCGGGGGCCATGATCTCGACGATATCGCCTCGGTGCTGGACGGGCCCGGTGACCCGGTCGCCGGGGGCGGTGACGATTTCCTCGACGATATCTTGGGCGACGGCCCGGCGGCGCCTGCGCCTGCGGCTGCGGCCGCAAAGGCGCAGAACCCCTACTGGCAGGACCCGCACAGCCGGGGCGACCGCCTGGCGGATGCAGGGCCGGTGATCCCCGATGATGACGAGGACTTCCTGAAAGGTCCGGCTGACAATCCCTTTCAACCCGGTGTCGGCGCAACGCCCGACCATGCGTCAGCGACGACCGGGTATATCCACCTACCTGGCAGCGTGTCGGGCACCGACCCGGCCTCAGCGACCCCGCCGGGCATGGGTGGCAGCGGTGGTGGCGGTAGCCTGATCCCCGATGATTGGGAGGATGATCTGCTGGGCGATGGCGCATCCCCGGCCTTCGATCCACCGCCTGCGCGGGCTCAGCCGACACCGGCCGCGGCCCCACAAGCCTCGCCGGCACCAGCCGCGCCCATCCCGGCCCGACCTGCACTGCAAGCGCAGGCACCGCAACCGGTGGCGCAGAGCGTGCGACCGGCACAAACACGGGCACAGCCGCCAGCGGAGATCCCTGGGGAGATCCCTGGGGGTATCCCAGGGGAGATCCCAGGGGAGATCCCTGGGCTGCCGGATGATGATGACGATCCGATCGGCGATCTCCTTGCGGATGCGTCTGCCGGGCCGCAGGTCACTCAGCAGCCGATGCCGCCACCGAGACCCGCGCCCGCGCCAGCGCCGATGCGGCAGGGCAGCGCGGATGATCCTTTCGCCGCATTGGAGGATGCGCCGATGGCGCCGCCGAGTCCGGCGATTGGCACCCCGGCGCCTGCGCCGCCGTCTTCACCGGCCCCACCCCAGGCTGGCGTCCCATCGCCGGGCGCACCGGTATCGGCCGGCGCCGAAAGCGGGGCTCGGGCCTTTCTCGAGGCCGCGGGCATCGACACCAGCGCCATGTCGCCCGAGGAGATGGTCGAGACCATGGCGCGCGCGGGCGGTGTGTTCCGGACGCTGGTCGAGGGTTTTCGCGACGTGCTGATGAACCGCGCCGCCATCAAGGGCGAGTTCAGGATGCAGCAGACGCAGATCCGCTCGGACGGCAACAACCCGCTCAAGTTCTCGATCACGCCCGAGAGCGCTGTGGAGGCCATGATCCAGCCGACGCGCCGCGGTTTCCTTGAGGCCAGCGAGAGTGCGCGCGAGGCGGCGCGCGACATCCGCGCCCATGAGGTGGCGACGATGACCGGTATGGAGGCCGCGCTGAAGCATCTGTTGGCGCAGGTCGACCCGGCCGAGCTTGCCACCCGGATCGAGACGAGTGGTGGTCTTGGCGGGCTGTTTGGCAACAAGAAGGCCAAGCTCTGGGAAGCCTATGAGACGACCTATGCCAAGATCGCCGCGGATGTGGAGGATGACTTCCAGACCGTGTTTGGCCGCGAGTTCGCGCGCGCCTACGAAGACCAGCTGAAGAAGCTCTGAAAAAAGACCACGATGACAAGGGACTGGGAGCCGATGCCGATGACTGCCCTGACACGCCGTACCGCCCTCTGGCTGGCCCTCGCCTCGGCGGGGGTGCTTGCCGCCTGCGGCCCACCCGATCCGCCGGAACCGACCACCGTGGCACTCACCTTGACGGGTACCGCCGCGATGAACGGCGGCGCCCCGGCGGCGGTGCGGGTCTATTACCTGAACGCCACGGCAAACTTCGAAAGCGGGGATTTCTTCCCGCTCTTCGAGGACCCGGACGGGACGCTGGGTCAGGATCTCGCGGCGTCGGATCGCTACCTGTTGAGCCCTGGCGCGAACGTGCAGGATAACAAGCTGTTCCAGCCGGCCACCTCGCCCGCGGCCATCGGCGTGATCGCGGGCTTTCGCAACATCGACCAGCCGGGCTGGCGCGCGGTGATGCCGCTTGCGCAGAACGTGCCGAACGCGGTCACGATTACGCTCGACCAGAATACGGTCACGATCGGGCAGTAGCCCGATTTTGGCGCGGCCCCCAACGGTGCGGGGTGCGCGCGCTGACCCGCCGGCGCTGCGGGCCAAACTGCGACGACTGCCCGCGCGGGCCGCATACAGGGACGACGACCGGTGTCTTGGCAAAGCAAGGTGATGTGGAACGAGGGGCTCTTCCTGCAGCCACACCACTTCCAGCAGCAGGATCGCTATATCGAGACGCTGGCCAGCGGCCTCGCCGGAGGGCTCGCGTCCTATGGCTGGGGGGTGCAGCGCTTTCAGCTCGACGAGGAGATGCTGAAGCTCGGCAAGATCTCGGCGAGTGAATGCACCGGCCTCACGCCGGATGGGGCCTATTTCCGCTCCCCCGCCATCGACGATCTGCCCGAGGCGCTGGACGTGCCCGACGGCGTGCAGAATTGCACGGTCTACCTTGCGCTGCCGACCCGGCGCCCCGGCGCGGTGGAGATCGACAGCACCGGAGCCGAACTGACGACCCGGTTCCGCGCTGCCGAGGTCGAGATCACCGACACCATGGGCAGCGACCGTCGGCCGGTGGTGGTGGCGGTCGGCAAGATGCGGCTGCAATTCGCGCTCGACATCGACGATCTGTCGGACCGGCTGACGATCCCCGTCGGGCGCATCATCGAGAAGAACTCGGACGGCTCGGTGCTGATGGACAAGGCCTTCATCGCGTCCTGCATTGACACGCGCGCGGCGCCGCCGCTGCATGATTTTCTGAACGAGATGGTGGGTGTGCTGACCGCGCGGCTCGACAGCCTGGCCGGCCGTCTGGGTGAAGGTGGCGGGCCCAAGGCGGGCGGCGAGATCGCGGATTTCCTGTATCTGCAGCTGGTCAACCGCATGCTGCCCGAAATGAAGCACATGCTCGGCATCGAGAACGCGCACCCCTGCGCGCTCTACCGGATGTTCGTGGGGCTGGCGGGCGAGGTCTCGACCTTCGTCGACCCGGCCAAGCGACCGCCCGAGTTCGCGCCCTATCGCCATGACGATCTGACGACGACGTTCCAGCCGGTGATGCGGGCGCTGAGGCGCTATCTCTCGGCCGAGACCGGGCCGCGCGCGACGCTGATCCGCCTCGATCCGCGGAAATACGGCATCTCGGTCGGCCTGATCCCCGACCGGCGCATGGTGGGCGCGCATGGCTTCGTCATCGCCGCGCGCGCCGATGTGGCGGTGGAGGCGCTCCGCCGTCACTTCCCGGGCCAGGTCAAGGTCGGCCCGGTGGAACAGATCCGCCAGTTGGTGAACTCCGCCCTGCCGGGCATCGGCCTGCGGCCGCTGCCGGTCGCGCCACGCCAGGTGCCCTATCACACCGGCGTCACGTATTTCGAACTCGATGCCGACAGCCCGTTCTGGCAGCAGCTGTCGACCTCGGGCGGGCTTGCGGTGCATGTGGCGGGCGATTTTCCAGGGCTTTCCATGGAGCTCTGGGCGATACCGCCGGGATAGGGTGCATGAACCCGGCCCCAGCCGGCGAGGTTTGTGGCAGGATGGGCGTCTGAGACACGTGTTGGGACGAATGGGACAGGCAGGATGAGCAACGATCCGTTCGCCGAGCCGAGCGACACCGAGAAGACGGTGATCCGTCCGAACCCGGGCGGGCGTCGCCCCGCGGGGGCTGCAGCGCCCGCCGCGCCCGGCCCCTTCGGCCCAGGCGCCGGTGCAGCCCCGGCCCCGCAAATGCCGCCCCGCCCGGCCGCGGCGCCCATGGGCGGACAGGCCGATTTCTCGGGCCAGCCGACCGCGCCGGCGGCGGGTGCGACCGGTCTCAATCCACTGAATGCCGCCGCGGCGACGCTGTTCTCGCTGGTCGGGCGCATCCGCAACCGGGCCCAGCACGCCAATCCCGATGCGCTCCGCGAAAGTGTCATCGCCGAGATCCGGGTCTTCGAGAGCCGCTCGTTGCAGGCCGGCGTCGCGCCGCAGACGGTGAAGGTGGCGCGCTACGCCATGTGCGCGACCATCGATGACGTGGTGCTGAACACGCCCTGGGGTGGGCAGTCGTCATGGCCGATGCAGTCGATGGTCTCGACCTTCCACAAAAACACCGTGGGCGGCGACGCGTTCTACGACCTGTTGCAGCGGCTGGAGCAGGAGCCGGGCAAGAACCGCACCCTGCTCGAATTCATGTATGTCTGCCTGACGCTCGGCTTCGAAGGGCGGCTTCGGGTCGAGAACCGGGGCAGCGAGAAGCTGATGTCGATCCGCGACAGCCTGGCCCGCCTGATCCGGGCGCAGCGTGGGCCGCTGGAGCGTGATCTGGCCGTGCGCTGGAAGGGGCTTGAACTGGCCCACCGGCCGATCTCGGCGTGGGCGCCGGTCTGGCTGATCACGGGGGTGACAGCGGGCATGCTTTGCCTGTCGTTCTTCGGCTTCTCCTACATGCTGTCGGGCGATACCGAGAACCTGCGTGGCCAGCTGAATGGCCTGGCCGGCAGCGGGCCGATCACGCTGGCCCGCTCGGCGCCCCCGCCGCCGCCCATCGTGGTCGAACTGCCGCCCGAGGAAGATACCGAGTTCAAGATCCGCGAGTTCCTGGCGCCCGAGATCGAGCAGGAGCTGGTGGATGTCTTCGAGCTCGGCAACACGGTCACGGTGCGGATCCAGGGCTCGAACATGTTTGCCTCGGCCTCGGACCAGCTGACCCAGCGCTATCAGCCCATCGTCGACCGGGTCGCCGAGGCGATGAACCAGGAATTCGGCCCGATAATCATCGCCGGGCATTCCGACAATATCCCGATCCGCACCGCGCGTTTTCCGAACAACACCGCGCTCAGCCTCGCGCGGGCCAAATCGGTGATGTCGCGCATGGCCGATCAGATCGCCGAAGACGAGCGGATGTCGGCCGAGGGCCGCGCCGAGAAGGAACCCATCGCCCCCAACGCCACGGCCGAGGGGCGCGCGAAGAACCGACGCATCGAAGTCATCCTGGTGAAGCGGGACTGAGGACCGAGCCCATGTACGCGATCCTGCGAGCAATTTTCTCGACGATCGGCATCATCATCATCGTGTCGCTGATCCTGTCGGCGGTCACCTGGTTCCTAGGCCCACTGGTGGGCTGGGACGGGTTCCGCTTTTTCGACAGCCCCTGGAACCGGGGCTACGTGATCGGCGGACTGTGGGTGTTCACGCTGTTCCTGATCATGCTGATCCTGATCCTGAGAAAGGGTCGGGACGAGAAGATCCAGAAAGAGATCGTCGAGACCGCGGTCGAGGAAGACCCGGCCGACAGCGCCGTCGCCGCCGAACTGGCCGAGATGCAGGGCCGGATGAAGGAAGCGCTGAGCACGCTTCGCAAATCCAAGATGGCGGGCTCCAAGCACCTCTATCAATTGCCATGGTACATCATCATCGGTCCCCCCGGCTCGGGCAAAACGACCGCCATCGTGAATTCGGGGCTGCAGTTCCCGCTGGCCGAGAAGTTCGGCAAGAAGGCGCTGGGCGGCGTCGGCGGCACGCGCAACTGCGACTGGTGGTTCACCAATGACGCGGTGCTGCTGGACACCGCCGGGCGCTACACCACGCAGGACAGCGATGCCGCGCAGGATAGCCGCGGTTGGACCGGTTTCCTCTCGATGCTGAAGAAGCAGCGCCCGCGCCAGCCGATTAATGGTGCGATGATCGCCATCTCGCTCAGCGATCTCAGCCAGCAGGACGAACGCTCGCGCCAGAACCATGCGGCCGCCATCCGCCTTCGCCTGAACGAGCTCCGCGAGACGCTGGGCGTGCGCTTCCCGATCTATGTCCTCTTCACCAAGGCCGATCTGATCGCGGGCTTTGCCGAGTTCTTCGAGGATCTCGGCAAGGAGGATCGCGAGCAGGTCTGGGGATTCACGCTGGAGGACCACAAGCGCGGCGGCGCGCAGGCGATGTCGGCCTTCAATGAGGAGTTCGAGGCGCTGATGCAGCGGCTGAACGACCGCTCGCTGGAGCGGATGCAGGCCGAGCTGGAACCGCAGCGGCGCAGCCTGATCGCGTCCTTCCCAGCGCAGGTCGCCTCGCTCCGGCAGGTGGCGACCGATTTCCTGGGAGAGATTTTCCAGGAAAGCCGGTTCACCGACGATCAACTGCTGCGCGGGGTCTACTTCACCTCGGGCACGCAGGAGGGGACGCCCATCGACCGTCTGATGATGGGCATGGCGCGCACCTTCGGCATCGGCCGCCAGGCCATCGGCTCGGGCACGGGCACGGGGCGCAGTTTCTTCCTGACGCGCCTGATGAACGGCGTGATCTTCCGCGAGGCGGGGCTGGTCTCGGCCGATGACGCGGTGGAGCGGCGCTATAAGTGGACGCTGCGCGGTGCCTTCGCGGCCGGTCTCGTCGCGACCGCGGGCGGTGTCGGCGCCTGGACGGTCAGCTATCTCGGCAACAGCACCATGATCGCCGCGGCGCGGGGCGAAGTGACCGAGTTCCGCGAGATCGTGGCCAGCCTGCCCGCCGGCCCGATCAAGGACGACAACTTCGTTGCCGTGGCGCCAGCACTCGACATCCTGCGCGACATGCCGGGGAACCCGGCGCTCGGCGATCCCGACCCCGAGATCGATCTGACCTTCGGCCTTTATCAGGGCGAGGCGATCGGCACCGAGGCGGCGCAGACCTATCGCGAGGCGCTCAATCGCCTCCTGCTGCCGCGCATCATCTGGCGACTGGAGCAGCAGCTCCAGTCCAACATGAACGACGCCGATTTCCTTTACGAGGCCCTCAAGGTCTATCTGATGTTGGGCCTCGAAGGGCCGATGGATACCGGTCTCGTGCGCCAGTGGATGGAGATCGACTGGTCACTGACCTACCCGGGCCAGGAGGCGATGGTCGAGCAGCTGAACGCCCATCTCGACACGCTGCTGAGCCAGCCCATGCAGAAGATCGAGCTGAACGGTCCGCTGGTGAACCAGATCCAGGCGATCCTGTCGGAAACCCCGCTGGCACAGCGCGTCTACAATGGCATCGTCCAGTCGGCCGAGGCGCGTGCCCTGCCCACCTTCCGCCTGACCGAGGCCGGGGGCGCCGCCACCTCGCGCGTGATGGTGCGCCCCTCCTCGCTGCCACTCAGCGATGGGATCGAGGGGATCTGGACCAGGGCTGGCTTCGAGCAGGTGATGCTGCCCGAGGCCGCCGAGGTTGCCGCCCGCGTGCAGGCCGAGAGCTGGGTTCTGGGTGAGCGTGGCCAGCAGGAGGCGACACCAAGCAACCTCGCCAGGCTACAGCGCGACGTGATGAACCTCTATTACAACGACTTCATCACCAAGTACGACGCGCTGCTCGGCGATGTCGACGTGATCCCGATGGACAGCCTGAACCACGCGGTCGAGGTCACGGGCGTGCTGTCGGGTCCGTCGAGCCCGATCAAGAATATCCTGGAGGCGGTGACAGACGAGGTCTGGCTGACCAAACCGCCCGAGGAGGAGGGCCTCGCCAATGATCCCAACGCGCAAAAGGGCGCCAAGAAGGTTCTGGGCAAGGCGGGCAAGGCCGGAAAGCTCGCCAACATCGCGCTGCGGGCTCAGGCAGGCCGCGAGGCGCCGCCGCCCCCCGGCGAGGACGTCGCCGAGCGCTTCACCTGGCTCATCGACCTGACCGTGGCCGAAGAGGGCGCGCCCTCGCAGCTCGACACGGTGATCTCGACCTACGAGGCGCTCTACCGCGAACTCAATCGCATGTCGCTCGGCCAGGCGGGCGGTCAGGCGGTGCTCGGCCAACCGGGGACCGAGGGGGGCGCCTCGGGCCGCCTGCTGGAGGCCGCCGCAACCCTGCCCGGCCCCCTGGCGCGCTGGACCAAGCAGACGGCCTCGGGCGCCTCGGGGATCGCGGCCGGCGGCGCGCGCGCGACGCTCAATGCCAAGTGGCAGGCGCAGGTCTACCCGTTCTGCCAGCGCGCGCTCAACGGGCGTTATCCCTTCGACCGCTCGGCCCGCGCCGACACGACGCTGCAGGATTTCGCCAAGCTGTTTGCCCCGGGCGGCCTGATCGACGGGTTCTTCAACGACAACCTGATCACCCTGGTCGACACCACCACGAAGCCCTGGCGCTGGCGGCAGGTGAACGACACCGATCTCGGCATCAGCCAGTCGGTGCTGACCCAGCTGGAGCGCGCGGCCGAGATCCGCGATGCCTTCTTCCTCGCCCCCGGCCAACCCACGGTGACCTTCGACCTGACGCCCGTGGCGCTGGCGCCCGAGGCGAACCAGGTGATCCTCGAGGTGGATGGCTCGGAGCTTTCCTATGCCCATGGCCCGCCGCAGACGCAGCCCTTCCAGTGGCCGGGTGGTGCGGTCGGCGCCGCACGCGTCGCCTTTGCGCCGCAGGAAAGCGGGATCGAGAACTCGATGCGCCATGAAGGGCCCTGGGCGTGGTTCCGCCTTCTCGATGCCGCAGAGTTGCGCAAGACCAATGTGTCCGATCGCAATCGCGTGATCTTCAATGTGGGCGGGCGGATCGCCGTGTTCCAGCTCCGTGCCGGCTCGGCGCTTAACCCGTTCTCGTTGCCGGCCCTGCGTAACTTCCGCTGCCCCGCCTCGCTCTGATCCCGTCCACGAAACGGACGACCCGCCGTCGATGACCACACCCCGATGACCACAACCGGCCAAGCGGCATTCGGCTATTACGGCAAGATCCCCAGCACCGGGGATTTCATCCGCCGTGGCCTGCAGCCAAGCTTTACCGAGCCCTGGGATGCCTGGCTGCAGGGGCTGATCATCGACGGGCGCGGGATGCTGGGCCAGGACTGGCAAGAGGCCTATTTTACCGCGCCGATCTGGCGGTTCACCCTGCCGGCGGGCGTGGCCGGCCCGGATGCCGTGCTCGGCACGCTGATGCCAAGCGTCGACCGCGTAGGCCGGCAATTTCCCTTCACCCTGGCGACGATCGTACCGGGGGCGCCGGATGCCTGGACCCTGCACCGTGCCGCCACCGAGACCTTCGAGGCGCTGGAGACAACGTCACTCGCGATGCTGGAGGACGGTGTCGAGCGGGCCTGGCTCGACAACCGCCTGCATGACCTCGTGGCACCGACCGCGCGCACCGTGGCCGAGGTGGCGCCGGGATCGGGCGTGCTCGCCGTGACGTCGAGGCCCGGTGAGACGGGCGCCGCCCTGGCGGGCGAGCGCGTGGCGCGTCTCGCGATGCCCTGCATCTTCGCCGCGGTTTTGCAGGGCGAGGACCGGCTGCTCGTGTCGGAGGGGCTGCCGACCGCGGACGAGGGTCTGGCTCTCGTCACGCTGGCCTCCCCCGTTTGGGGCAACCCGGCGCCCGAGAACCTCGGCGATACGCTGGCCGATCCGGTGGCTGACATCCTGAGCGGGAGCACCGCATGACCCTCGCTTCCGGCGGTCTCCGCTATAGCGCCAAGACCCATATCGGTGCCGTCAGGAAACTGAACGAAGACGCGATCATCGCCCTGCCCGAGCTAGGCGTCTGGGCGGTATCGGACGGCATGGGCGGGCATGCCGCCGGCGATTTCGCAAGCCAGGCGATCACCGGGCAGATCGCGACGCTGATCCCGGGCCTCTCGCCTGCCGAACTGATGCATGCCACGCGCGAAGCGATCATGGATGCCCATGTGGAGATCTCGACCGAGGCGCATCGCCGGGGCGGGGTGACCATCGGCGCGACGGTGGTGGCGCTGATCGTGTCGGGCGAGCATTTCGTCTGCCTCTGGGTAGGCGACAGCCGCCTCTACCGCCTGCGCGACGGCGAGCTTGAGATGCTGAGCCACGACCATTCGCTGGTCGCCGAGCTGGTGGAGGCCGGGCAGATCACTTGG
Source organism: Pseudomonadota bacterium (assembly GCA_039027855.1). Classification (GTDB taxonomy): domain Bacteria; phylum Pseudomonadota; class Alphaproteobacteria; order Rhodobacterales; family Rhodobacteraceae; genus Thermohalobaculum. The sequence goes on from JBCCJI010000022.1 coordinate 59,782, forward strand.
GCGGAGGCCGAGAAACACCCCAAGGCCAACGCGATCACCCGCGCGGTGGGCGTCGGGCACGAGCTGGAGATCGACAAGCGCCGCGGCGATGCCCTGCCCGATGACCGCTTCCTGCTCTGCTCGGACGGGCTGACGCGCTATGCCGACGAAGACATGCTGCGCCACGTGCTGATGACGACGCCGGTGGAGACGGTCTGCGACCGGCTGATCCGCGTGGCCCTGCGCGGCGGCGGCGCCGACAACATCAGCGCCATCGTCATTCAGATCCCGTAGTGCGCCGCCGGCTTTGACGGCACCGTTTGGGCGTTCACGTGGCGGAGGTCTTGTCGGTCACCCCGATCACCAGTGGGGAGGCCAGCATTGATGACCAAGCTATTCTTGGGCGATTTCGCGAGCGGGGTGTAGCCGCGATGCGCGCCAGCATGAGCTGACGCGCCATCACTGCGCGCTTCGATGTGGCGCCATCTCTGCGGTGAAATGGCGCCAGCGCACGGCGCAGATGCATCGACCCCTGTGTGGATGCCCCCCCCGGGTCAAGGTGCTTTCAAGCGTCTGAGCTAAGAGATCGCTGCGGTCATATGTCAGGCCTCATGTGCGGTGCCCGAGTGGATCACGACCGCTGGCCGATATGGTGATACGCCGGCTGGGTGCGCATACGCGAACTGAGCTTAATGCCCTTGAGTCGCTCCGGCCTGTCCCAATCCCGACCTGGCGATCGCTCGCCCCTCAGTCCTGGCGCTCCTCTCTCCGGTCTCTGTCCTTAGACGCGCCGCTTAGGCCGCCACAGGACGTGGATACGGCTCGTCACGGATCATCATCGCCCAGAGCCCATGTGCATCTTGTTGGCGAGCGCGATCTCGACGAGCATTCATGGGTTCCTGGGCCGTGTTGACGAAAGGGATCCACAGCGTCCGACAGGCGTTAATCAAGCTGGTCTCTACGGTGGAGACCGACTTGGCACGAGACCTGACGTAGGAGGAGGAGTGGATCTTCTTCAATCAGTTCCTCCTCGCTGTCCGCGCCCCGAACAGGCGCAAACCGTTCAACCACCGCGTTGTTCTTGGTGGGTTTTTTTGGATCGCTCTGACCGGAACACGCAGACCGGAGCTCCGTCGCGAGACCTACCCGACAAGTCTGGCAAGTGGTCAAGCGTCTATCGGCAGTTTTGGCGCTGGACCGTGGCGGGGCTCTGGGACGACATCATTAAGGCGCTCAACCGACGTGGCGCGGTTTCAGACGCGCTGCAGATGATCGACAAATCCGCGGTTCGCGCACATCGGCAGGCATCGGGCGCGAGAAGGGGAGGTGAGCCATCGATGCGCCATTGGTTCAAGCACCATGGCGAACGCGACATGGTCTTGGCCGCTCTCGCGGTGGCTGCACGACCAAGATCCACCGCCCCGTCAGTGCGCATGGCTTGCGCATGATAAAGGAGATCACGCCGGGCCAAGTGTCCGACTATCTCGGCTTCGATTTGGTAACGGTCCGTAACCTGCTTGACCCCAGGGTTAGGACCGATTGATCGGGTAGTCGAGGGGTGCTTCACGGCTCGAAAAACGGGCGGTGTCATGAGCAGTCTCTTCTGGCTGAGCGAGGCGCAGATGGCGTGTCTCGAGCCCTGCTTTCCAAGGTCCCACGACAAGCCTCGCATCGACGGTCGGCCTGTGCTGAGCGGGATAATCTTCATCAACCGCAATGGCTTGCGCTGGTGTGGTGCGCCCCGGGAGTTCCCCGGGAGTACGGTCCATGCAAGACCCTCTACACCCGTTGGAAGCGCTGGAGCGAAAGGAGTGTCTTCGCCCGGATCCC
>JBCCJI010000023.1:0-53755 GCA_039027855.1 Pseudomonadota bacterium
AACCGCCGCCCGTCACCGTCGGGAAGTACGCCGCACGGGCAACGGCTGCATGCAGCAGGATGTGGGTACCCTCGTTCATGTCCCCCCCCCCCCCCCGGTACGGCTGGCTCTGGCGGTAGTGGCCCGGATAGGGTCACGCTAGTCCACGGGGGCGGTCCGGGCCATGGGTCGGCCGCTCAAGCTCTCGCCGCTGATCGGCGCGCCGGGGCAATCTCAGGCGTCGAGTTCCTCGCGCAGCCAGTCGAGTAGGCGATCGGTATCGCCATGGCCGCCCTGTCTGCTGCCGCGAAAGACCGAAAGATCGGCATTGCGCACGACGCTTTCTCGGCAGGGGCGGACGAGCTTTCCCTCGGCCAACTGCCCCTCCACCGTCCGCCGCCAGCCAAGGGCGATACCCTGACCGGTGGCGGCGGCCTGTAGTGCCACGGGATAGCTGTCGAAGGGCTTGACCTGCGCTGGTCGTTGCGTCGGGGTGCCGATGGCGGCGAACCACTCGGCCCAATCCATCCAGTCCTGCGGGATCACGCGGTGCGCGAGCAGTGGGAAGCGCGTCAGTTCCGGTGGCGCGAGCGGCAGGGAGACGCCCGCAAACAGCGCTGGACCCGCCACCGGAAAGACCTCATCCGCCGCCGTGAAGGCGAGGCGTGCACTGCCCGAGGCCCGGCCCGTGGTCTGGATGGCGACGTCGAAGGGTTCCGTCGCCCGCGTGATCGGCGCCAGCGAACTGACGACGCGCACCTCCAACCCCGGGCAACGCTCGTGAAAGCGCGAGAGCCTGGGCATCAGCCAGTAGAACGCCTCGCAAAGCTGGCAGTGCAGCACCAGCCCGCCCGGCTGACGGCCGCCGCGCAGCTGACTGGCGGAAGCGGCGATATCCTGCAGTGCTGCCGTGACGACGCGGCCGAAGGCGCGGCCCTCCTCGGTCAGGAAGACCGCGCGGTTGCGCCGTTCGAACAGGCTGACGCCGAGATCGGCCTCCAGTGCGGCGATCTGCTTGGTGACGGCGGTCTGCGTCAGCCCAAGCTCACCGGCCGCGGCGGTAAAACTCTCAAGCCGCGCCGCCGCCTCGAACGGGCGGAGACGCGAGAGTGTTGGTAGGGCCTGCAAACCCATGCTGAAAACTCATGCAATTCTGACCGAGACTCATTTTATCTCTGCTTTCTGTGGTGATTTCCATCGCCCCATGTTTTCGATCTCAAGATACGGCCGAGCCGGTCCCCTGAGGGGCGTTGCGGCCATCACACTGGCGGTCTTCCTGCTCTCGCTCTCCGATGCCCTCGTCAAACTGGCCGGTGAGCGCTTTGGCCTCGCCCAGCTTATCCTGCTGCGCTCTTTGGTGGCAGGCGCGTTGATCGGCGGGAGCATCGTCTGGCTCGCGGGCCGGCGCGCGCTCCGACCCCGGCGCCCCGGTTGGGTCTGGATGCGCAGCCTCAGCCTGACGGCCATGTGGCTCAGCTACTTCGCCTCGCTGCCCTCGCTCTCCTTCGCGTTGGCGGCGGCCTGCTACTACACCTCGCCGGTCTGGATGGCGCTGATGGCGCGGCTCGGCTTTGGTGAGCGGATCGGTCTTCGCGGCTGGGGCGCCATCGCGTTGTCGAGCCTTGGTGTCGTGCTGGTGGTCGATCCGCTGGGCGAAAGCGCGGTGCCAGCGATGCTGCTGCCGCTTGCTGCAGCGATGTTCTATGCGCTGGCGGCCACCATCACCTGGCAGTGTTGCCGGGGTGAGGAAGCGGGCGCGATGGCCTTCAACCTGAACCTCTGTCTGGCGGTGGTGGCGAGTGTTGCGCTGGGTCTCATCGTCCTGATGGACCCGGCAGAGCCCGACAGTTTCGTCTTCGTGACCTGGCGCGCCATGGGCGTTCAGGAAACGGCGCTGATCGCGCTGTTCGGCGTGCTGTTGGCGGTGATCTCGACGCTGGTTGCCTTTGCCTATCGCAGCGCGCCCTCACCGGTCGTCGGCGTCGTGGATACCGGCTACCTCGCCTTCGCGATCTTGTGGAGCCTGCTGATCTTCGCCGAGACACCGACCTATGCCGAAGCGGTCGGTATCGCCCTGATCGGACTGGGTGCCGCGATCATGACCCTGCGCACCGGCTAAAGGCGCGGGTCAGGCCACGCCGGGCCGGACCCGCAGGCTCTCGGCTTCGGCGCGGGCCATGACGACGCCCAAGGCCTTTTCCTTCTCGGCTACGTGAAGCGATGGGAGGGGGGATGCGGTGTCGATAGGCGAGCGCCCTGCTTCGAATATCATGTCTACGATGGTGGTTGGAATTCCCCGCATGTTGGCGCAGAGCGCGCGGCGCTTCGGTTGCGGAGCGGTGTGCCACCCTCCGCTCGAGAAATGCCGACCGGCTATTCTGGAAACCTGCCCGCCTGCGCCGCGCTGCGGTCTCGATGCTGCGGAAGTTCTGGCTGACGGGCTGAAGATGCTCTAGCCAAGGCTGATTGGCCTGTGGGCGATCGTGTCGTCCGGCGGGCGACAGGCCCTCGGATCGGCGTGTATCTGCGGACCCAATGAGACCCGAGACCGCGATGACCGATCCTGTGCTCTCCATCCGCAACCTGACCGTCGAGATCGCCACCCGGCGCGGCATCTTCAAACCGGTGGAGGGGGTCAGCTACGATATCAAGCCCGGAGAGATTCGCGGCGTCGTGGGCGAAAGCGGCGCGGGCAAGTCGATGACGGGCAACGCCGTGATCGGCCTGCTCGACCCCCCCGCCCGGATCACCCAAGGCGAGGTCTGGCTCAACGACCGGCGCATCGACCATCTCGATCTGGAGGAGAAGCGCCGGATCCGCGGCAAAGAGATCGGCATGATCTTCCAGGATCCGCTGACCTCGCTGAACCCGCTCGTGACGGTCGGCGAGCAATTGGTCGAGACGATCCAGCTGCATCTGCGCGTCACCGCCGCCGAGGCGCGCGCGCGCGCAATCGCGCTGATGGACCGGGTGTCGATCCCCAACCCGGCTGAGCGGTTCAACCAGTACCCGCACCAGTTCTCGGGTGGGATGCGCCAGCGGGTGGTGATCGCGCTCGCGCTTTGTTCCGAGCCTTCGGTGATCATCGCCGACGAGCCGACCACCGCGCTCGACGTCTCGATCCAGGCGCAGGTGCTCGACCTCATCAAGGAACTCGCGGCCGAGCGTCAGGTGGGCGTCATCCTAGTGACGCACGACATGGGGGTGATCGCCGACACCACCGAGCAGGTGACGGTGATGTATGCCGGTAAGGTCGTCGAGAGCGGGACGACCGACCAGATCCTCGGCGCGCCGACGCATGAATACACCCGCTCGCTGATCGCGGCCGTGCCCCGGCCCCATCGCAAGGTGCACCGCTTTCCCCAGACCAGTTATGGCGGGCGGGAGACGGTGTTCAAGATCGAGGATCTCGCGCGCAACTGGCAGCGGACGGCCACGGCGCGGTCGGGCACGCTGCTCGAGGTCAGGGGGATGACCAAGCGCTTTGTGCTGAAGTCCTCGATGCTCCGCTCGCGGCGCACCTACCTGACCGCGGTCGACGACGTGTCCTTCGACATCCGCGACGGCGAGGTGTTCGGGCTGGTCGGCGAAAGCGGTTCGGGCAAATCGACCGTGGCGCGCATGATCGCCACGCTCTACCCGGTCGACAGCGGGCAGATCCTGTTCGACGGCGAGGACATGACCGCGATGGATGCCGAGGGGATCGCGCGGTATCGCCGGCAGATCCAAATGATCTTCCAGGACCCGTATTCCAGCCTCAACCCGCGCATGCGCGTCGGCGACATCGTGGCCGAGCCGCTGTTGCACCACCGCATCCTGCCGCGCGGCGAGGCGATGCCGAGGGTGCGCGAACTGCTCGACCGGGTCGGGCTGGCCGAGGATGCCTGGCGCAAATACCCGCATGAGTTCTCGGGCGGGCAGCGCCAGCGGATCTCCATCGCGCGCGCGCTCGCCACCCAGCCGCGCTTCATGATCTGCGACGAGCCGACCAGCGCGCTGGACGTGTCGATCCAGGCGCAGATCCTGAATATTCTCAAGGACCTGCAGGAGCATCTGGGCCTGACCATGCTGTTCATCAGCCACGACCTGCCGGTGGTGCGCCAGATGTGCGACCGGGTCGGCGTGATGCGGCAGGGCAAGCTGGTCGAGGTGCAGGAAACCGAGAAACTGTTCGCCGCGCCCGAGCATCCCTATACGCAAGAGCTTCTGCGCCTGATGCCCCGCCTGTCGCAATTGTCACCGGCGGAGTGAACGGCGCCCCACGCGGGCAGGTTCTGCGCGGGTTCGATGAGCCGGAAGGGCGGCCTCCCACCGATCAATGGGTGCCATCCTGGGCTGGCATGGGCCGTTGATCCAGGGCGAGATGCCAGAGGGTTGGTGCCGCGGCGCCGACGGATTTCGCTGGCGGGTCCCTAATTCCGCCCAGTATTGGGACAATCCTCCGCTCATCATCTTTTGCAGCGCTGCCATCTCGCGAACTCCATGCCACTCAGTCACGACACCATCACCGCGCTCGCCCCGGACCAGGCATCGCTCAAGGCGGCGCATGGGCAGATGAAGCCGCGCAAGTGGTTGCTGCGCGGCACGCGTGCTGCCGACGACCTGGTCTGGGGTGAGGTTCAGGGCTCGGGCGCGAACCCGTATCGCACGGTCTTCAACAGCGCCGATCACGGCTACAAATGCACCTGCCCCTCGCGAAAGTTTCCCTGCAAACATGTGCTTGCGCTGATGTGGATGCATGTCGACGACCCGGGCGCTTTTGCAGAGGCGGAGATCCCCGACTGGGTGAACGACTGGCGGAGCCGCAGGCGGAAGACCGGCACGGCGCCGGCCGCATCGGGCGACGGTGCGGCTCCGACAACCGCGGGCAAAAGCCTGACGGCCGCCAGCATGCCCGAGGTGGAGAAGGCCCCCGATCCCAAGGCAGCGGCCCGCGCCCGCGCGGCGGCCGAGAAGCGCGCGGCAGCGACCGAGGCGGCGTTGATCGCGGCCGCAAAAGACCTGGAAGCTTGGATTGCCGATCAGCTGCGCACGGGTCTCTCGGGTCTTCTGGACGAGCTTGACCAGCGCTGCCGGGCCATCGCTGCGCGCATGGTCGATGGCAAGGCACAGGCTCTTGGCGGGCGGATCGACGAGATGCCGGCGCGCATCGCCGCACTGCCGGGCGAGTTCCGCGCCGATGCGCTGATCGCCGAGCTTGGCAAGCTGGTGATCCTCTGCCGCGCCTTTCGCGCCACACCGGCCGATCCGGAACTGCGGCGCGCCGTGGCCACCGCTGAGACGCGTGAGGCGCTCCTTGAGAGCGGTGACGCGCCTCGAGCCAGCGGGCGCTGGGAGGTCGTTGGCGAACGGGTGACGACCCGGCGCGACGGGCTGGTGGCGCAGGAGACGTGGCTGCAAAGCCTCGATGCGGGCGCTGAGAATCCCTTTGCGCTGCTGCTCGACTTCTTTCCCGTAGCACTCGGCAAACGGGGCAGCGCCTTCACCCCGGGCGAGCAGTTCGAGGCGACACTGGTCTTCTACCCGGCCGCCCACCCGCTGCGGGCGCAGCCCGTCGAGCGGCGGGCGGTCGAGGGCGCGCCGCTGCCTTGGGTGCTGCCCCCGGTGGAGGGGCCGGAGGGCGAGATGCTCGACAGTTACCTAGCGGCACAGGACGCCGCCCCCTGGTCCATCGAGGCCCCCGTCATGCTGCCTGCCGGGCGGCTTTGCCAGCTTGGGGGCCGGTACTGGTGGCGCGCAGAGACCGGCGGCCAGGCGCTGCCCCTGCGCGCCCCGCCGCCGAGGGCCGCCACGGGGTTAGCGCTCGAGTGTTCGGTGGCGCTCTGGGACGGGGAGCGTCTCGGCCTGCTCGCCGCGCGCTCATCGTGGGGTCGTGTTAGCTTCGATGCGTGAGATTGAAGCTGGCATCGCGGCCATGCGGGGCCGCTGGCTGATGGGGGCCGGTGCGTTCGACGCGGCGCCGGCAGACTGGCGTGCCGCGGCCGAGGGCGATGGGGAGCCTGAGCTTGTGCTCTTGGCGCTCGCCGCCCAAGCGGGACGCACGGCCTTCCTGCCCGCGCCCGATGGCACCCTGTCGCCGATCGAAAGCCTGCCCGATCTCGACCTGCCCGTACTGGGAGAGCGCGATCGTGCAGCCTTCCGCAGTCTCATGGCGCTGGTAAAGCCGTCGAGCGAGGACACCAATCGCGTGCTCGCCATGATCGCCGCCCGGGGCTGGGTGGTGCATCCGCTCGACCACATGCCCGAAGACACCGATGAGGCGATCCCCCCGGTCTACGCCCCATGGGTCGCCTGGGCCGCGCGCACCGCAGGTAAGGCCGAGGTCGCGACCGAAGTGCTGGACGAGGAGAGTTTCGACTTGATCCCCCATGCCGCGCGTCGGCGCGCCTTCGCCGCCCTGCGCACCGAGGATCCCGCCGCCGCGCGCGGCCTGTTGGAGGCGCGGGGCGCCAGCCTGCCGGCCGAGCAACGGCTGGCCCTGGTCACCACGCTGTCCAAAGGGCTGAGCGAGGAGGATGTGCCCTTTCTCGAACGTCTGGCCTCCGACCGTTCCGGCAAGGTCCGGCTGATGGCGGCCGGTTTGTTGGCAAGGCTCGACCGCGCCGCCGACGACGGTGCCCTGGCGCAGGAATTGGCCGTTTTTCACAGCGTGAAGCGCGGCGTTCTTGGCATCGGCAAGACGACGGTCGGGCCGTCAACGCTCAAGACCGATGCCCAGCGCCGCCGGCGCGAGGAGCTTTATGGTGTCGTCTCGCTGTCGGCGTTTGCCGCGGCACTGTCGGTGGAGCGGCAGACGCTGATCGAGGGGTGGCGCTTTGCGGACAGCCGCGCGACCGCCGGCATGGTCGAGCTCATCCTCAGAACCGGCAGAGATGCTGATGTGACAGGCTTTGCGCGAGGGGCCATCGCTGAGGCGCCGACCCATCTTGCGCGGCTGATCGCCCGCCTGCCGTTCGAGGCCCGCGACAGGCTGATCCCGCTGATGGCCCCGGTCATGCATCTCGCGGCGCTGGTCGAGGTGGTCTCGCACCGTCCTGGCACGCTTGGCCGGGCCGACTGCGCGCGGCTGGCGATCGTGACCTCGCTGGCGGATCGGATCCGCGTGGGCGAGAGGAAGGGCGAGCGGTGGTATGGCCTGAACAGCGCCCTCTTCGACTTGGCGCTGATCGCCGATGCCGCGGCGGCCGAAAACTTGATCGAGACGTTCGTCACGGCCGGTCTCGCCCGGATGGACCCGGGGCTTGCCGCGCTCCGTTTCAATGCCGGGCTGGCGAGAAGCCCGGCATGCAGCCAGACCGATATCGTGGGGGATCTGAGATGACCGAGATGCTGCGCCGACCGGCCGAACAGCGCCACGCAGCCGAAATCGCGGCACTCGCCGCAGACGACGGGCCCCGCCCCACTGGCTGGGCCATGACGCCGCGCGCGGTGCTGACCTACCTGATGGGTGGCTCGGCCGCCGACGGCACCGAGATTCAGCCCAAATATGTTGGCAACCGCCGCCTGATCGAAACGGCTGTTGCGACGCTCGCCACCGACCGGGCGTTGCTGCTGCTGGGGGTACCAGGCACCGCCAAGTCGTGGGTGTCGGAGCATCTGGCCGCCGCCATCTCGGGCGACAGCACGATGGTCATCCAATGCACCGCGGGTACTGATGAGAACCAGGTCCGCTATGGCTGGAACTACGCCCGGCTTTTGGCCGAGGGGCCAAGCCGCGAGGCGCTGGTGCCCACGCCGCTGTTCCGCGCGATGGAGAGCGGCAGCCTTTGCCGGCTGGAGGAGCTGACCCGCATGGGATCGGACGTGCAGGACACGCTGATCACCGTGCTGTCGGAAAAGATGATGCCGATCCCCGAGCTGAATGACGCGGTCTTTGCCGCGCGCGGCTTTAACGTGATCGCCACGGCGAATGATCGCGACAAGGGCGTGAACGAGCTGTCGGCGGCGCTGAAACGCCGGTTCAACGTGGTCGTCCTGCCGCTGCCCGACGACATGGATGAAGAGGTTGCCATCGTCACCAAGCGTGTCGCCGAGATGGCGGTGTCGCTGGAGCTTCCCGCACCCAAGAACGTGGCCGAGGAGGTCAAGCGCGTGCTGGCGATGTTCCGCGAATTGCGCGGCGGCGAGACACTGGACGGGCGCACGACGCTCAAGACCCCGTCCGGCACGCTGTCCACCGCCGAGGCGATCGCCGTGATGGTCGGCGGGATCAGCCATGCGGCCTTCTTCGCCGACGGGTCGCTGGAGGCCGAGACGCTGGCACCCAATGTGTTGGGCGCCATCGTCAAGGATCCGGTGCAGGACCGCGCCGTGCTGGCCGAGTACCTCGAGACCGTGCTGAAGCACCGGCGCGACTACGCCGATTACTACCACGCGCTGACCGACCTGATCTGATGCCGGCCGAGGTTGCCTGTTTCGGGATCCGCCATCACGGCCCGGGCTCGGCCCGCCGGCTGATCGAGGCGCTGGAGGCGCTGCAGCCCGCCGAGGTGCTGATCGAGGGGCCCGCGGATCTGAGCGATCTGCTGCCCATGCTCGCCCGACCCGAGATGATACCGCCGGTCGCCCTGCTGGCCTATGCGGCCGACGCGCCGGAGCGGGCCGTTTTCTGGCCCATGGCCGAGTTCTCGCCTGAGTATCAGGCGGTGCGCTGGGCGGTCGGGGCGGGCGTCCCGGTGCGGTTCATCGACCTGCCATCCACCTGGCGCCTCGCGGGCGACGCGGCCGAGGATGGCGCGCCAGGCGAAACAGACGGCGAGGGGGAGGCCCCTCAGATGGAGGCACCCCGGCACGAGGTGCTCGAGGTGGAGGCCGCCGCAGGGAGCGCCACAGAGAGCGCGACCGACAGCGCGACCGAGGGGCCCGACGAGCGGGCGAATGCGATCCTCGCCGATCCCATCGGCATCTTGGCCGCTGCGGCCGGTTATGAAGATGGCGAGAGCTGGTGGAACGACGTCATCGAGCAGAACCCGGCCCCTGGCCCGGTCTTCGATGCCGTGGCCGAGGCGATGACGACGCTCCGCGCCGAGACCAGCCCGCCCGAGGGATTGGAGGCCGCGCGCGAGGCGCATATGCGCCGTGAAATCGCGGCTGCACGCAAGCGCGCCGAGGGGTCGGTCGCGGTCGTGTGTGGCGCCTGGCACGTCCCCGCACTGACCGCCCGGCACACGGCCAAGGACGACCGCGCGCTGATCAAGGGCGCGCCGAAGCGCAAGGTGCAGGCGACCTGGGCGCCCTGGACAGCGCCGCGGCTCGCCTTCGCCTCCGGCTACGGCGCTGGCGTCGTAGCACCCGGCTGGTGCCGCCATCTCTGGCAGGTGCCGCGCGCGGCGCAGACCACGCGCTGGGTTGCCCGCATCGCGCGGGCATTGCGCGAGGAGGGCCACATCGTCTCCACCGCGTCGTTGATCGAGACCGAACGGCTGGCGGTCGCGACCGCAGCGCTCCGCGACAGGCCACAACCCGGTTTCGAGGAACTGCGGGATGCTGCCGTTGCGACCCTCTGCTACGGACGCCGGCCACTTTGGGACAGCATCGCCACGGGGCTGCTTGTCGGATCCGAGGTCGGCGAGGTGCCCGACGATGTGCCGACCGCGCCGCTGTTGGAGGACCTGAAGCGCCAGCAGAAAACCGCGCGCCTCAAGCCGGAGGCGCTGGATCGCGAGCTGTCCCTCGACCTTCGCTCGGACAGTGGGCTGTTCCGCTCCACGCTGCTGCACCGTCTCGCGGCGCTCGATGCGCCGTGGGGCGAGCTGCAGGATGCGGGCAACAGCCGCGGCACCTTTCGCGAGCGTTGGGTACTGCGTTGGGAGCCTGAATTCGCCGTCGCGCTCCTCGAGAACATGATCCACGGCTCGACCATCGAAACGGCGGCCAATGCCAAGCTTACGGTCGGCATGGCAGGGGCGACCGATCTTGGCGCGCTGGCCGATCTGATCTTCGCCGCGATGACGGCGCAGCTTGGCGAAGCGGCGGCGCATGGCGTGCGACTGATCGGTGCGCGCGCCGCGCAGACCAGTGACTGCGTCGAGATGCTCTCCGCGTTGCCGCCGCTGGCCGAGGTGCTTCGCTATGGCAAGGCCCGCGCCACCGATACCGGGCAGCTCGGCGCGCTGTTCGCGCGGATCGCCACGCAGGGGGCGCTTGCGCTTGAGCACGCGGCGCGCGGGCTTGATGCCGAGACGGCCGAACAGATGGCCGAGCTGCTACAGAGTGCCGATGCCGCGATCCGCCTGGTGGACCGCGAAGACCGGCTGCTTCGCGCATGGTGGCCGGCGCTTGGCCGGTTGGTGGAGGACAAGCAGGCCAGCCGCCATGTGGCCGGCCGGGCAGGGCGCCTGCTCTATGAGGCCGAACGGCTGAGCCCTGACGAGGCCGTGGCGCTGATGAAACGCATGCTCTCACCCGGCACGGCGGTGGCCGATGCGGCGGCGTTCTTCGCGGGGTTTCTCGAGGGAGCGAGCCTGCGCCTCGTCCACGACGAAGGGCTGCGCGGCGCAGTCGACGCATGGTTGACTAGCCTTGGCGAGGAGGATTTCGTCGAGCATCTGCCGTTGTTTCGCCGGGTCTTCGGCAGCATCGACCGGACCGAGCGCAAGCGCCTTCTCGATGTCGTCCTCGGGCGCGGGGGCGCCGCGCTGGCCGGGCTCGCATCGGCCCCCTGGGCCGAGGCGCGCTGGCCAAAACATATGGACCGCGTGCTCGGCATCATGCGTGCCGGCGGATCGGCCGGCGCCGGGGCAGGAGGGCGCGATGAGCGATGAGATGGAGCGCGAACGACGCTGGCGCCTCGCCCTCGGCGGCGAAGATGATGCGCTCAACGACGATGACCGCCGCCTCTCGGCCGCTCTTTCCGCCCTTTACAATCAGGGCGATGCGGCGGGCGACGGGCCGCGCAAGGCGGGCCTCGGCCGTTCCGCCCCGCAAGTCGCGCGCTGGCTGGGCGATATTCGCGATTTCTTCCCAACCCCCGTCGTGCAGGTCATCCAGCGCGACGCCTATAACCGCCTTGGCCTGAAGCGCATGCTGATGGAGCCCGAGTTCCTCGCGGCGGTCGAGGCCGATGTGAACCTCGTCGCCGATCTCGTCTCGCTCCGCGGTGTCATGCCCGAGAAGACGAAAGAGACGGCGCGACAGGTCATCGCCAAGGTCGTCGCCGAGCTGATGGCGCGGCTGGAGCGGCGCACTGCCGAGGCGCTGCGCGGTGCGGTCGACAAATCGCGTCGCACCTTTCGCCCGCGCTTCAACGACATCGACTGGCCGCGCACCATCCGCGCCAATCTGCGCCATTACCAACCCGAGCAACGCACCGTGGTGCCCGACAGGCTGATCGGGTTCATGCGTCGCCAGCGCCGGCTCGTCGATCTCGACGAGGTTGTGCTCTGCGTCGATCAGTCAGGCTCGATGGCGCCATCGGTCGTCTACGCCTCGATCTTCGCGGCGGTCATGGCATCGTTGCCTGTGGTGAAGACCAAGCTCGTCTGTTTCGACACCGCCATCCTCGATCTGACCGAAGAGCTGTCGGATCCGGTCGAGGTGCTGTTCGGCCTGCAACTGGGCGGTGGGACGGACATCAACGGCGCCGTTGCCTATTGCGAGGACCGGATCGAGCGACCGACCAAGTCGCATATGATCCTGATCACCGATCTGTATGAAGGCGGCAATCGCGAGGAACTAGTCGCCCGCCTTGCCCGGATGGTGGGCATGGGGGTCAACGTCATCGTGCTGCTCGCCCTGTCGGACACCGGCAGGCCCGGCTATGACCCGAGCCTGGCGGGCACAGTGGCGGCGCTTGGCATTCCGGTCTTCGCCTGCACGCCCGATCAATTTCCCGATCTGATGGCCTGCGCGCTGAGGCACGAGAGTGTCGATGCCTGGGCGGCGAGCGCCGACATCAAGACAATTCGCGCGGAGGACCCGCCGACACTTTAAGAACCCGCGAGCAGCAGCGCGACGGGAACGGCCGCATGTCCCGATCATGGTCGGTGGCTTTTCGGTGCTCAGGCCGGCCAAGGAACTCAGGCAGGCGACAGATGGTTCGATGCCGCCAAGGAGCTGACGGAGACCCGCGGCTAAGGCGTGCCGTTGGTCTCGGGGTCTTCGCTGCGCGACACATCACGCTCACGAATGGGGCGGTCGTCACGGGGCGGTCGGCCGATCACGTCCTTCAGCTCTTCAAGCTCGATAAAGTTGTCGGCTTGCCGGCGGAGATCGTCGGCGATCATCGGCGGCGAGGAACGGATTGTGGAGACCACCGACACACGCACGCCCTTGCGCTGCAGCGCGCCAACGAGCGGGCGGAAATCGCCATCGCCCGAGAAGAGGACGATGTGTTCGACGTGGCTTGCCATCTCCATCGCGTCGATCGCGAGTTCGATGTCCATATTGCCCTTGATCTTCCGCCGGCCGGTCGAGTCCGTGAACTCCTTGGCGGGCTTTGTCACGAGCATGAAACCATTGTAGTCGAGCCAATCGACCAGTGGCCGGATCGGCGAGTACTCTTCGTTCTCGACCAGTGCAGTGTAGTAGAATGCCCTTACCAGTTTGCCCCGGCGCATAAACTCCGCGCGCAGAAGCTTGTAATCGATGTCAAATCCCAAAGCCTTAGTGGCAGCGTAAAGATTTGATCCATCGATAAAGAGGGCTAAGCGTTCGTCGCGGTAAAACATAGAGCGCCGTCTCTATCTTTCTTCTTGTTGCAGGGCGAATCGTCTAGTTCGTTCTCGTGTCATAGAAGCGAGAGCCTGTCCACCAACGGATTTCGGATGTCAGAAACGAGGACAGAACGCTTTCCGACAGCCATCATCGCGCTTGGCGGCAACCTTGTCTATGACGGTGATCAACCCTCGTCCATCTTACTCACAGCACTGCAGGCGTTGACGTCAGCCGGCCTGGTCATCGACGCCTGTTCGCGTTTTTTCAGAACGCCTGCATTTCCACCGGGCTCCGGGCCGGACTTTGTGAATGCCAGCGCGAGATTGATCATCGGTGAACGTGGGCCCAGCGAGGTTCTGTCGTTGTTGCACGATGTAGAGGCGAAGCTGGGCCGAAACCGTCTAGAACGCTGGGCGCCCAGGACGTGCGATCTGGACCTGCTGGCACTGGATGACCGGATCCTCCCGGATCCCGCGACGCTCATGGCGTGGATGCAGCTTGATCCAGCGGCACAGCGTGAGCGGGCGCCCGATACCCTCGTCCTGCCGCATCCAAGGCTGCACGAACGCGCCTTTGTTTTGGTGCCGATGTGCGACGTCGCTCCGGACTGGCGCCATCCCGTTCTGGGCATCACCGTCTCCCAGATGCTCGACGCCCTTCCCGAGGTCGAGCGTGCCGAGATCGTCGCGCTGGAGCCCGGCGCCGAAAAGGCTCGGTTTCCTTGAAATCCCCGGCGATCTGAGACATGTAGACGGCTTCCGACGAGCTGGCGAGCGAGGAGTGACAGCATGGCCCGGGTTACTGTCGAGGACTGCGTCGACAAGGTCGACAACCGCTTCGATCTGGTCATGCTCGCCGCGCATCGCGCCCGGACGATCTCGTCGGGGGCCGAGATTCTCGTGGATCGCGAGAACGACAAGAACCCGGTCGTCGCGCTCCGCGAGATTGCCGATCGGCGCGTCGTTCCCGACGACCTGCGCGAGGATGCGATCGAGTCGCATCAGCGCCATATCGAGGTCGATGAGCCGGAAGAGGACAACATGGCGCTGCTCATGGGCGGTGGTCAGCCGGCGGAGATGCCGCGCCAGCCACGGGTTGAGCCACAGCCGCTGAGCTCGCCGATGGACGAACTGGACGAGGAAAAGCTGCTCCGCGCCCTGATGGCCGAGCAGGACAGAAGCTGACCATAACCGCCAGCCCAGCGCGGCCTGTGTCGCGCCGGGTACAGCCGGGCTCATCCATGCCCATGGGGGCATCGCCGCCATGATCCGCCAGTTCGAGTTGGTCGAACGGGTTCGCGACTACAACCCGAGTACGGACGAGGCGCTGCTGAACCGCGCCTACGTGTTCGGCGCAACAGCGCATGCCGATCAACGCCGCGCCTCGGGTGAGCCCTATTTCGGTCACCCGCTCGAGGTTGCCGCGATCCTCACGGATCTGCGCCTCGATGACGCCTCCATCGTCACGGCGCTGCTGCATGACACGATCGAGGATACCGACGCCACGAAAGAGCAGATCACCCATCTGTTCGGCGCCGAGATCGCCGCGCTGGTCGAGGGGGTCACCAAGCTCACTAAGCTTGAGAACGTCAGCCGCGAAGTGGCTCAGGCCGAGAACTTTCGCAAGCTACTGCTCGCCATTGCCGAGGATGTCCGTGTCATCCTGGTCAAGCTCGCAGACCGGCTGCACAACATGCGCACCATCGGCCATCTGAAGGACGAAAAGCGCCGGCGCATCGCGCAGGAAACCATGGATATCTACGCGCCGCTTGCCGGCCGCATGGGCATGCAGGCGATGCGCGAGGAACTGGAAGACCTCGCCTTCCGCGAACTCCATCCCGAGGCGCGGGCCTCGCTCCTGCGGCGCTACGTGACGCTGCGCGAAAAGACCGGCGGCCGCGTGCCCGAGATCGTCGATGCGATCAAGGCGCTGATGGTCGATGGCGGGATCGAGGCCGAGGTCAACGGCCGCGAAAAGCGCAGCTTCAGCGTCTGGCGCAAGATGGAGGAGAAGCGCACCGCCTTCTCGCAGTTGTCGGACATCTACGCCTTTCGCGTGCTCTGCCGCAGCGAGGAAGACTGTTACCGCGCGCTCGGACGGCTGCATGGGCATTGGCGTGCCGTCCCGGGTCGGTTCAAGGACTATATCTCCAGCCCCAAAGCCAATGGCTATCGCTCGTTGCACACCACCGTCTCGGGCCCCGGTGCGGTCAGGGTCGAAGTGCAGATCCGCACGCACGAGATGCACATGGTGGCGCAGTCTGGCGTCGCCGCGCACTGGTCCTATCGCGACGGTGAGCGGGTCAAGAACCGTTTCGCGGTCGAGCCCTATGCATGGCTTCGCGACCTCGTCGACCGTCTGGAGAAGGGGGATGAGCCGCAGGAATTCCTCGAGCATGTGCGCCTGGACATGTTCAATGACCAGGTCTTTTGCTTCACCCCCAAGGGCGCGGTGATCGGTCTGCCGCGCGGGGCCACGCCGCTGGATTTCGCCTATGCGATCCATACCAGTGTGGGTGACCGCTGTGCCGGCGCGACGGTCGACGGGCAACGCACGCCGGTGTTCACACGGCTTCGCAACGGCCAGCAGGTCGAGATCATCACCGCCGACGGTCAGGCGCCCTCGCCCCATTGGGAGGAACTGGTCGTGACCGGCCGGGCCAAGCACGCGATCCGCAGGGCGCTCCGCGAACAGCGGCGCGAGGCGGAGGAGACGCTTGGCCGTGACATCGCCAAGGCGGCCTTCGCCCGGCTCGACCGCGAGGCGAGCCCGAAGACCTTCGAACTTGCCGCGAGCAGGCTTGGCCAGCCCTCGGTCGAGGCGATGCTGATAGCACTTGCCCGTGGCACCCTGTCGGGCAGCGCCATGGTGGAAGCCGTCTATCCGGCGCCGCCCGGTGGTTTTGGGCCGGAGCCACCGCTGGCGGAAGGGCCGGGGCGGCGCGTCCATGGTGCACCGCCGGGGCTCAGCATCAGCCTTTGCCCGCTTTGCGCACCTTTGCCCGGTGAGCGGATCATCGGCCTGAGGCGCCACGGCGAGATGAGCGTCCACGCCGCCTCCTGCGCGGTGCTGGCCGACTACGAGGAGGATCTCGGTCGATGGTATGATCTGCGCTGGGCACCCGATGCGGCGGTGAGTGCCAGCAACCTGGCGCGCATCGCGGTCTGGATGGTGAACGAGCCCGGCACCCTCGGCCAGGTCTGCCTGCTGGTCGGCGAGCAACGCGCCAATATCGACAAGGTCGCCGTGGTGGAGAAGCGGCCGGACATGTACCGCGTCATGTTCGATGTCGAGGTCTGCGATCTGCGCCACATCTCGGATCTGCTCACGGCGCTTGGTGCGCAGTCCTTCGTGGCCGCGGCGGAGCGGGTGCGCGAGGCCGCCGATACCGCGGCGCAGCAGCCGCGTCTGCCCCTTGCAGCCGGCGCGGCGGCGCCGGCGGACCGGGCTGACGCTCTCTCGAGTGCCGGCAAGACGGACCGAAAGACCGGCGCAGAAAGCGCGCGTTTGGCGACCGAGGCGGCCTCGCAAGCGCAGGGCGGTGGCGCCGCTGCGATGCCCATCACGCAGAAATCACTACTGCGACCCGACTGAACGGGCGGCATTGCCCGCGCGCCGCCCTATTTCTGGATCACAGCGCGCCTTCGAGTTATGGCGACGACAACCCCTCGCAGAGTAGGTGATGCGGGTGGGCCTCTGCGCCCCGGACCGAGTGGCACGCATCCGATGATCTTCAAGCGCCGAGAAAAACCGCCCCTGATTGAGCGCTTGCGCGAGGTGTTCATGCCGCGCAAGGGCCTCAAGCGTGGCGTGTCGTATCTCGGCAAGCGGATCAGACGCCTGCCCGACAGCCCACATCGCATCGCGCTTGGCGTTGCCTGCGGGGCGGTGGCCTCCTTCACGCCCCTGTTCGGCTTCCATTTCTTCGTGGCCGTGTTCCTCGCCTGGTGCGTGCGCGCCAACATGTTGGCCTCGGCCTTCGGTACGGCGGTCGGCAACCCGATCACCTTTCCGCTGATCGCCTATGCATCGCTGTCGGTCGGCTGGTGGATCACCGGCGAGAAGGTGGGCGACCAGGACAATCTCTCCTTCGGCTGGCTGACCGAGAACATCGACGCCATCTTCTACCCCTACGCCGTCGGCGGCATCTTGCCGGGGCTGACAACCGGCATCGTGTGCTATTTCGTCGTTGGCCCGTTCGTCGCCGCCTATCAGGAGCGGCGGCGCAAGAAGCTGGCCGCGCGGGCCGACCGGCTGAGGGCCGAGTTGTTGCGCGAGCAGGAAGCCTATGCCGCCCATGACGGCAGGGAGGGAGATAATGCCTGAGACGACATCGCTGGCCCGGCCGCTCGGTCGCCTTCGCCTAGGCGTTAACATCGACCATGTGGCCACGATCCGGAACGCCCGCGGGGGCGCCCATCCCGACCCGCTCCGTGCCGCCGCACTGGCTGAGGCTGCGGGCGCCGACGGCATCACCGCGCATCTGCGCGAGGACCGGCGGCATATGACCGATGCCGATATCGAGGCACTCAGCCGCGAACTCCGCTTGCCGCTGAATTTCGAGATGGCCGCGACCGACGAGATGCAGGCCATCGCCCTCCGCCACAAACCCCACGCGGTCTGCATCGTGCCCGAGCGGCGTGAGGAGCGCACGACCGAGGGCGGGTTGGAGGTGGCGGCCGATCAGAACCGGCTGGCCCATTTCATCGCGCCGCTGGCCGATGCCGGCTGCCGCGTGTCGATCTTCATCGCCGCCGACGCGCGTCAGATCGAGGCCGCCGCCCGCATCAAGGCCGATATCATCGAACTGCACACCGGTGCCTATTGCGACGCCCACGCCGAGGGGCGCTACGATGACCGGGATGGTGAGCTTGAGCGGCTGCGTGGCATGGCGCGCTACGCCCACGATCTCGGCCTGGAGGTCCATGCCGGCCATGGGCTGACCTACGACACCACTGCTCCCATCGCTGCCTTTCCCGAGGTGATGGAGCTGAATATCGGCCATTTCCTGATCGGTGAGGCGATCTTCTCGGGCCTCGACAGCGCCATCCGCCGGATGCGCGAGGTGATGGACGGCGCCCGGCGAGGTGCCTTTGGCGAAGGGGCGGCATGATCCTTGAGGCCATGCTGCCGGCATTGATCGCCTTTTTTGTCGCTGCGGCATCGCCCGGGCCCGCGACACTCGCGCTCGCCGCCACTGCGATGTCGCGTGGACTGAGGCCGGGGATGGCCTTTGCGACCGGGCTCGCGGTCGGGCTCGCTCTCTGGGGCATCGTGGCGGCTGCGGGGCTCGGGGCCTTGATGCAGACCTCGGCCTGGGCTCTGGTCGTGGTCAGGATGATCGGCGGTGCCTATCTTTTGTATCTCGCCTGGCAGGCCGCCCGCGCCGCCCTTTCGGCCGCCGATGAAACGCGCCACCTGCTCGGGGGAAACCTGTTTCGGCGTGGCGCGATGCTGAATGCCACGAACCCGAAAGCGGTTTTCGCATGGCTTGCCGTGTTGTCCATCGGTCTGCCCGATGGCGGCACGCCGGGGACGCTGTGGCTGATGACCGCCGCATGTGCGCTGCTCGGTCTGGCGATCTATCTCAGCTACGCCATGGCCTTCTCGCGCCCCGCGATGATGGCCGGCTATGCCAGTGGGCGCCGCTGGATCGAAGCCCTTGCCGCGCTTGTCTTCGGCCTTGTGGGCTTCCGGTTGATCACCGTGCGCGGTGAGACACCCTAGCCTTCGCGGTCGAGCGGCTTGGCGATAACCGCTATGATGCGGTGCATGAAAGTCAGACTCGCAGCTCTTGCCCTTACACTTATCCTCACCGCCGCCGCAGCGACGGGGCCGATTACGGCGCAGGTGACGGGGCCTGCCGGAGCGGTCGGCGCGGAGCGAAAGCCGGGCGAGAGGCCGGGCACTTGGGCCTTCGATCCAGGGATTGACCGGTTCTCCGACAAGGCGCTCCTCGACCTGTCCGCACTCAACGAAGACACGGCCGGCGCGACCGGTTTTGTGCGCCGCTCGCCCGACGGCGCCGGCTTTGTGCGGGGCGACGGCACACCGATCCGGTTTTGGGCGGTCAATACCGGGGTCAAGGGGATCGACACCCTCGGGGGGCATGCCCGCTTCCTCGCTAAGCGTGGCGTCAACATGGTGCGCCTTCACGGCCAGCTGCCCCAGGGCGGGCGCAAGGGCGGGGGGATCGAGGCGATCGAGGCCGGAACGCGCGAGCATCTCTGGCGGCTTGTCGCCACGATGAAAGAGGAGGGGATCTACGTCACCTTCAGCCCCTACTACCCCCATCTTGTGCGAGCCGAGGCGCAAGCGCGCTGGGGCGTCCCGACCGACGGGACCAGCATGACGGGGCTGCTCTATTTCGACCCCGTGGTGCAGGAGGCCTATAAGGGCTGGCTCCGCCAGACGCTGATACCCCCGAACCCCCACACCGGGATCGCGCTCAAGGACGATCCTGCCCTGGCGATCATCCAGATGCAGAACGAGGATTCCCTCCTGTTCTGGACCTTCAACAACCTCAAAGGACGCGAACTTCGTCTGCTTGGCGCGCGTTTCGGAGAGTTCCTGGCCGAGAAGTACGGCAGTCTTGATGCTGCCCGCGCTGCCTGGGACAACGAGACCGCGCCCGGCCCGGTCGACGGCATGGACGACGACTGGGAAAGCGGGGTGATCGCCCTCTCGGGCATCTGGCACCTGACCGGCGCGCATCGCGGCAAGAACGCGATCAGCCGGCGCGCGGATCAGGCGGAGTTTCTCACCCGGCTGATGCATGACTGGCACGCCGAGATCGCGCGCTTTCTGCGCGAGGAGATCGGCGCGCCGCAGCTTTTCAATGCTGGCAACTGGCGCACCGCCGACGATGTCCTGCTCGACGATCTTGAGCGCTATGCCTACACCGCCGGCGACGTGATCGGGGTCAACCGGTACGTCAACGCGCTCCACAAGGGGCAGCAACAGGGCTGGGCGATCATCGCGCAGGATAGGTTCCGCGAGGAGGGCGTGCTGCATCGCCCCCTCGACCTGCCTCTCACCCTGCGGCAGCCGATGGGCTTTCCCTACATCATTCCCGAGACGCTCTGGGTGCCGCCGATGTGGCAGCAGTCCGAAGGGCCGATCCTGATGGCGGCTTATCAGGCGCTGACGGGGATCGACATCAGCTTCTGGTTCATCAGCCACAGGCCGCAATGGCGCGCGCCCGAAAGCGCCAATGGCTACCTGCCGAGCGTCGGCAAATGGGTCGCCTCCTCACCGCAGCAGATGGGGGCCTTCCCGGCGGCGGCGCTGATCTTCAGGCAGGGTTTGGTCGATGAGGCGCCACCGGTCATCGTCGAGCATCGCGAACTCGACGAGCTTTGGTCGCGACGGCCACCGATCGCGGCCGCGGGTCAGGGATACGATCCCAATCGCGACGGTCTTCTGGAGTGGGCCGGATCGCTGATCGGGCGGGACACGCCGGACGCCGCCCGCGCGAGCCCCTACAGCTTTCTGGTGGGGCCGGTGCAGGTGGCATTCGGCAGCGCCGCGCCCGATGTCATCCATCCCGATCTCGACCGCCTGATCGACGAAGAGCGTGGCCGGGTTGAAAGCCTGAACGGGCAGCTTGTCTGGGACTGGCGTGACGCGGTGGTGACCATCGATGCACCGCGTGCCCAGGGCGTCGTCGGCCGGTTGTCTGAGCGTGGGCGCATCGAACTCGGCGATCTCACGATCGAGAGCGATGCGGCCTATGCCAGCATCGTGGTGGCGCCGCTCGACGGCCTTCCCATCGCTCGATCCACGCGCTTGCTCGTGCAGATCGGCAGCATGGTCCGGCCGACGGGGTGGGAGGCCTTTGCGGTGGAGCATGAGGGTGAACCCGCGCTTGAGGTCGCCTCGTTCGGCGAGGCGCCCTGGCAGGTGGACCGGGTGAGCGCGACACTCAGCCTGCGCAACCCGGGCATCTCGCGCGCGACGGTGCTGGATGGCAACGGCATGCCCGTCGGTGATGTGCCGCTGGCGCGCCAGGGTGGCACGATCAATCTCACCCTGCCGGACAACGCGCTCTACCTGCTGCTGCACTGAGCGGCCACTGAGGGAGGGGTGGCGGCTTAGGTGTCTTGCGCCGGCGGCGGTGCTTGGCGACAACGGCGCATGATCATCGGGATTGGAACGGATCTGGCCGATATCCGCCGGATCGAGGGCACGCTGACGCGGTTTGGAGAGCGCTTTGTCAATCGCGTCTTCACCGCGATCGAGCAGGAGCGGAGCGAGCGGCGGCGTGAGCGGGCGGCGTCTTATGCCAAGCGGTGGGCTGCCAAGGAGGCATGCTCCAAGGCGCTGGGCTCGGGGGTGCGCATGGGCGTCAACTGGCGTGAGATGGAGGTCGTCAACCTGCCAAGTGGGCAGCCCACCATGCGTCTGCACGGTGGTGCGGCCTCCCGGCTAGCGGCCATCATCCCTGCCGGCCATGAGGCACGAATCCACGTCACGATCACCGATGACCACCCTTACGCGCAGGCCTTCGTGGTGATCGAGGCCCATCCGTCCGACGGGATCTGACAGACGGGTGACGGTCCGCCCGCTTGACACCGCCCGAGCTGCACCGCAATCACCCGGCGTCGGGCCGGCATCCGCCACGCCACCGGCGCACCGGGAGAGTACATGACCACTGCCGACAAGACAGACGGTGACGACCGCGGCGGGGTCTGGGACACGGTGAAGACCGTCTTCTGGGCATTGGTGATCGCGGCGGCGTTCCGCTCGCTCCTGTTCCAGCCGTTCTCGATCCCCTCGGGCTCCATGAAGCCAACGCTGCTGGTCGGCGACTACCTGTTCGTGACCAAGTACTCCTACGGCTATTCGCGCTATTCCTTCCCTTTCGCACCGTCGCTGTTCGGCGGGCGGCTCTGGTCCGACATGCCCGAGCGCGGCGATGTCGTCGTGTTCAAGCATCCGCGCCATGACGCCTGTTCAGCCGGTCCCATCGACACGGTGGTGAACTTTGCCCGCTCGATCGTCTCGGCGCGCCCGGTCGGACCCAATGACTGCCAGGATTACGTCAAACGCGTGGTTGGCCTGCCGGGCGACCAGATTCAGGTGACCGCTGGCATTCTGCACATCAACGGTACCGCGCTTCAGACCGACCGGATCGAGGATTTCGTCGAACCCTTCGTCCGCCGGGGCACGCCGCTGCGGCCACCGCGCTGCGCCAACCGCGCGCTCAGGACCGGTGAGACCTGTCTCAAGGAACAGTATCTTGAGACGCTGCCAGGCGGCGGCCCGGTCCACCGCATCCTGAATATCGAGGGCGAGGTCGGCGGCAATCCCGGCACGCAGCGCCGCAATCAGGACAACACGCCCGTCTTCGAAGTGCCCGAGGGGCATTTCTTCTTCATGGGCGATAATCGCGACAACTCGGTCGACAGCCGGTTCAACGAGGTCGGCTATGTCCCCTTCGAGAACCTGATTGGACGCGCCGACGTGATCGCGATCTCCTCTGACGGCCCGTTCTGGCAGATCTGGAACTGGCGGGGGGACCGCTTCCTGAAGGTCATCGAGTGAGACGCCCGGACGCCGCGACGCTGGTCGTCGCGGGGATCCTTGTCGCCGGCGCCCCGGTCGTGGGCGTCGTTCTCGCTCCGCCGTTCATGGCGCGCGCCACGGGCGGGGCTTACCACTCGGTGCCGAGCGCCAGCATGGCGCCCACGCTGCTCCCGGGTGACGTGGTCCTTGGCTGGCCCCTGGACGAGGACGGTCCCGCGCGCGGTGATGTCGTCGTCTACCGCAGTGGCGGTCAATCCTATATCGGACGCGTGATCGGGCTCGCGGGGGAGCGGGTGCAGATCACCGGTGGCGTGATGCGGATCGATGACCAGCCCGCAAAGATGCAGCGCCTTGAGGATCGCCGGCGCCTTTTGCACGCAGGTGCCCGCACGGAGCGATGCGTCGAGGGCAGCGTGCGCGCGGGCCCCTGCAGCCAGCAGCGCTGGCGCGAGACCCTGCCGGGCGGACATGCCCATGTGGTGCTGAATATCCAGGGCGAGATCGGCTCCAGCACCGCCGGGCAGGGCACGCCGGGCGATGACACGCCGATCTTCGAGGTGCCCGAGGCGCATGTCTTCATCATGGGAGACCACCGCGACAACGCCCTCGACAGCCGCTTTGCCGCGCGCGGTCCGATCCCGGTTGTCGATGTCGCAGCGGTGATCACGCGACTGCACTATTCGACCGCGCCCGAAAGGCGCTGGGCCGGCCTGTTGCAGGAGGTGCACTGATGCGCGCGCGCCCCGGCAGCACCCGCGATGTCGAAACCTTCGCCCGCTGCCTCGGCTATCGGTTCAAGGATATCGAGCGGCTTGCCTCGGCGCTGACCCATGCCTCAGCCGCGGGGGCTGCCTGGCCCGACAATCAGCGTCTCGAATTCCTCGGCGACCGGGTGCTGGGCCTGGTGATTGCCGAGGCCTTGATGGCGCGCTTTCCCGACGACGCCGAGGGCGCGCTGGCGCCGCGCCTGAATGCGCTTGTCCGGCGTGAGACGCTGGCCGAGGTTGCGGGCAGGCTCGATCTCGGGGCGCATCTGGTGCTTGGCCGTTCTGAGACCCTGTCGGGTGGCCGGCGGAAATCGGCGATCCTCGCCGATGCCATGGAGGCGGTCATCGCGGCGATCTATCTCGATGGCGGTCTGGCGGCGGCAAGGCAGCTGATCCTCGCGCATTGGGCGCCCTATCTCGACCGGGCAACGACGGAAGAGGCGCCGACCGACGCCAAGAGTGCGCTGCAGGCCTGGGTGCAGGCGCGTGGCATGGGTCTGCCGGACTATGTGGAGATCGCGCGGCGAGGGCCCGATCACGCACCCCGTTTCACCATGGCGGTGCGGCTGGAGAACGGCCGCTCGGCCGAGGGTGAGGCGTCGGGCAAGCGCCTGGCCGAACAGTCGGCGGCGGCCACGTTGTTGGAACGACTGGCAAAGGACGAGGTATGAGCGAGGACGCCGAGATGGGGCGGCAGGGCGATCCGGGGCAGAGCGACAGCGAGGACGCCGGCGGCGAGGACGCGCCGCGTTGCGGCTTTGTCGCTTTGATCGGAGAACCCAATGCCGGGAAATCCACGCTGCTAAATCGCATGGTCGGCGCCAAGGTCTCGATCGTCACGCACAAGGTGCAGACCACACGCGCTCGCATCCGCGGCGTCGCCTTGGAAGCGGGCAGCCAGATCGTCTTCGTCGACACGCCGGGCTTGTTCCGCCCGCGCCGCAGGCTCGACCGGGCAATGGTATCGGCCGCCTGGGCCGGCGCGGCTGATGCCGATGTGACCGTGCTGATGGTCGAAGCGCATCGCGGCATTACCGAGGGGGTGGAGGCCGTGCTCGAGGCGCTCGACGACCATCTCGCCCCCGGCGCGGTGCTGGCGCTCGCGATCAACAAGATCGACCGGGTCAAGGCCGACAGCCTGCTGGCGCTGTCGGCCGCGCTGAACGAACGCCGGAGCTTTGCCGCCAGCTTCATGATCTCGGCCGAGCGGGGCTATGGCGTCGCCGATCTGAAAGCCTGGCTCGCCGGGCGGGTGCCGGCCGGCCCCTGGCACTACCCAGCGGATCAGATCGCCGACCTGCCGCTACGCGTGATCGCGGCCGAGATCACCCGCGAGAAACTGACACTCCGCCTGCATCAGGAGCTGCCCTACCAGCTCACCGTCGAGACCGAGCAGTGGCAAGAGCGCAAGGACGGCTCGGCCCGCATCGAGCAGGTGGTCTACGTCATGCGCGACGGGCACAAGGGCATCGTGCTCGGCAAGGGGGGCGCGACGCTCAAGCAGGTGTCGATGGAGGCGCGCCAGGAGATCGCCGAGCTGATCGACCGCCCCTGCCACCTGTTCCTGACTGTACGGGTTCGCCCGAACTGGCTGGAGGAGGCCGAACGCTATCGCGAGATCGGCCTCGATTTCCGCGATGGCGGTTGAGAGCCGGTTGGACAGCTTGACGCCAGGCGGGGCGATGCTGTGCGGCTGACCAGCGAGCTCTGGATCTCGGCATGGCGCGTGCGCTGCGAGGCGGCAGGCGTCTACCTGCATGTGGTTCATCGTGGTGAACGGACAGCTGGAGACATCCTCGTCAAGCTTTCCTTCATGGATGGGCGCGCATCACTATGGTCGCGCACCCCCATCCCCGATCCCGAAACCGGCCAGCCCGGCGCGTTCGAGGAGGAGGTGGCACCGGCGGCCGAGGCGGAGATCGACGCCCTCATCGCCCGCCGGCGCCAGCGCGATCGGGACCTTTGGGTCGTGGAGGTGGAGGATCGCCATGGGCGCCACCTCTTGAACGACTGATATCGGCCCCTGTCCGGAGAACCGGGCGCGATCGGCAGCTGCTTTCCGGCTTGAAGCGGGCGGGAAAACGGCGTTCGGCAGGGATCGGATGCCATGGGCCTTCATCTGGACGAGGCGAAGACGACGATGGAATGGCGGGACGAGGGCGTGTTGCTCACGGCGCGCCCGCATGGCGAGAGCGGCATCATCGTCGAGGTGCTGACCGAGGCGCATGGCCGCCATGCTGGCGTCGTCCGCGGCGGGCAGTCCTCGCGCCTCGGCGCCACGATGCAGCCCGGCACTCAGCTTTCGGTCGAATGGCGCGGCCGGCTGGAAGACCATCTCGGCAGCTACAAGATCGAACCCGTCTCGATGCGCGCCTCGATGCTGATGGAGGATCGCCAGGCGCTCGCGGCCTTCAACGCGATGGCCGCGCTGGTCATCGCCTTTGTGCCCGAGCGTGAGCCGGATTTCGACCTCTATGAGGCGAGCTTCGATCTCGTGGAGACGCTGTGCCGGCGGCCGCGGGGCTGGCAGGCGGCTTATGTGTTCTGGGAGGTCGCGTTCCTCACCACCCTCGGTTTCGGCCTTGATCTCGGGCGCTGCGCGGCGACCGGCATCCGCCATGACCTGGCCTTTGTCAGCCCACGCACGGGCAGGGCGGTCTCGCGCGAGGCGGGGGGGCCTTACGCCGACAAGCTGCTGCCGCTCCCTGCCTTCATGGCCGGCGAAGGTGGACCCAGCATGTCGGGCGTGCGCGCGGGCCTGAGGATGACCGGCTGGTTTCTCGAACACCGCGTCTGTCCGGCGATGGAGCGTGAAGGGCTGCCCGAGGCTCGAAACCGTCTGCTTGAAGCACTCCGTCGCGCCGAGATGCCATCGCGCGAGACGCCGGGGCCGCAGTTCGATTCATCAGCCTGGATACGGCGCAGCGGGCTTGGCTGAGCGCCCGATGGCCCGCGTCGGCCCGGTTGGCCGACCGATCAGGGCTGCAGCCCCACAAATCCGCCACGCAAACGCGCCGCCATCCCGCGGTGCGGGCGATGAAGACTTGCCGTGAACGCCCGGGCGCATCACCTTGGTCGTGGACGTAGGCCTGCCCATCGGGTAGGGCGCAGGGAACCAGCGACCTGTGTCGTGACGTGAAGGCCGACCTCAGGGGACGCACTGATGGAGAAACCGCCGCTTACCCTGTTCCGCGCGGGCCCGCGTGGCTTCTGCGCAGGGGTGGTACGCGCGATCGAGATCGTGGAGATGGCGCTCGAGAAATGGGGCGCGCCGGTCTATGTCCGCCACGAGATCGTGCACAACAAGCACGTGGTCGACGGTCTGCGCGACAAGGGCGCGGTCTTCGTCGAGGAACTCGACGAATGCCCCAATGACCGCCCGGTGGTGTTCTCGGCCCATGGTGTGCCAAAGGCCGTGCCGGCCGAAGCGGCGCGCCGCGAGATGCTCTATCTCGATGCCACCTGCCCGTTGGTCTCCAAGGTCCATATCGAGGCCGAGCGCCATAACCAGCAGGGGCTGCAGATCGTGATGATCGGCCATGCCGGCCATCCGGAGACGGTGGGCACCATGGGGCAGCTGCCTGAGGGTGAGGTGATCCTGGTCGAGACGGTGGATGACGTCGGCGAGATCGCGCCCCGCGATCCCTCCAAGCTTGCCTTCATCACGCAGACCACCTTGTCGGTCGACGACACCGCCTCGGTGGTTGCAGCGTTGCAGGAGCGCTTCCCCGAGATCGTCGGCCCGCACAAGGAAGACATCTGCTACGCGACGACAAATCGTCAGGCGGCGGTCAAGGTCATGGCCCCGCAGATTGACGCGCTGCTGGTCGTCGGTGCCCCGAACTCATCGAATTCGCGGCGCCTCGTCGAAGTCGGCGAGGCCGCGGGAGCCGGCTATTCGATGCTGGTGCAGACGGCCAACGACATCGACTGGCGCGCGCTGGACGGCATCAAGACGGTGGGCATCACCGCCGGTGCGAGCGCACCCGAAGTGCTGGTCGAGGGCGTGGTGAACGCCTTCCGCGACCGCTACGAGGTCACGGTGGAAGACGTGATCACCGCCGAGGAACGCGTGAACTTCAAGGTGCCCCGCATCCTGCGCAAGACCGCCTGATCGCTCCGAGTTTCGCTCACGCATCGGATGTCGGCGTCAGCCACAAGCTCATGATGGGCCAGGGCATCGGCTTGCGACCCGAGGCTGTGGACTGGTGCGGCGATGGTGATTTCCTTTGGTCGGTTCAGCCTTTCCTTCAGCCGAAGGAAACCAAAGGATCACCGCTTCTGATTGGGCCTGGCCCCTTCGGCATGATAGCCCGTCGGCAGCGAGGACATTGTCCTGGCATCACACAGGGCTTCATCTGGAAGACGCGCCGATGACCGATACGCCAGAGACCGCATCCTCCGATCCGGGTACCGTCGCCTTCTACGACGCCAATGCGGACGCTTATGCGGCCTGTTCCGAGACGGAGCAGGGGCTCGTCCATCTCGCCCTGTTCGCCGCCGATCTGCCCTCGGGCGCGCGCATCCTGGATTTTGGCGCTGGCGATGGATGGGCCTCCGGCTGGCTGGCCAACGAGGGTTTTGCGGTGGTCGCCTATGACGCCTCCGAGGGGCTGCTCGAACTCGCGGCCGCGAAGCCGGGGGTAGAGACGCAGTGTGCCACCTTCGAGGAATTGGAGGCTTACGGCGAATACGACGCCGTCTGGGCGTCCTTCTCGCTGCTCCACGCACCCCGCACGGCGTTGCCCGGGCACCTCTCGCGTATCGCTACGGCCTTGGTGCCGGGCGGGCGTCTGTTCGTGGGGCTGAAGGCGGGTACGGGCGAAAAGCGCGACAGCCTCGGGCGCTTCTATGCATACTTTTCCCCCGAAGAGGTGATCGAGGCCCTCGGCGACGCCGGTTTCGACATTCTGCGCGCCACCTCGGACGAGGGGCAGGGCATGACCGGTGCGACCGAGACCTTCCTGTATTTCCACGCGAGGCTGGCGGAATGAGCGAGGCTGCGGAGCCGGGTCAGGCCGATGAGAGCGGGGCACCGCCCCCGGCCGACGGCCTTTACGCCTATACCGATGGGGCCTGTTCGGGAAATCCCGGCCCCGGCGGTTGGGGCGTGGTGTTCGAGGCGATCCGCGACGGTGCGCTGGCCAAAAGCCGCGAGATCGCGGGCGGCGAGGCCGAGACGACCAACAACCGCATGGAGCTGATGGCTGCGATCGCGGCGCTGGAGACGCTGGACCGCCCGTCGACGATCACGGTCGTCACCGACTCGAGTTACCTCAAGGACGGCATCACCGGCTGGATCCATGGCTGGAAGCGAAACGGCTGGAAGACGGCCTCGAAGAAGCCGGTAAAGAATGCCGAGCTCTGGCAGCGTCTGGACGCGGCGCAGACGGGCCACAAGGTGAGCTGGCTTTGGGTCAAGGGCCATGCGGGGCACGCACAGAACGAACGGGCCGACGCGCTGGCCCGCGCCGAGATCAAACGGCTGAAGACCGCCGCGACCTAGCAGCCGCCGGCGGCTCGGCAGCACGGCCCCGTCGACACATGCGTCGCCACATGATGCCCTGGCACTGCCCATGGCCCATGGCGAGCACCGACCGCAGCTCGTCCGACCCCCTGACGCCAACGCCATCGGGGGCCGCGCTGGCGTCAACCGCTCTCGGCGTTGCTCGCGGCCACTTCGCTTGCCGGGGCGGCGTGGGGCGTCTGGCGGGCCGGCACAGGCGTGCTGGCGGGCAGGATCATCGCGAAAACGGTGCCGGTCGAGGCGGTTGAGACCAGGCACAGCCTGCCACCCTGCAGCGCCGTCAACTCTGCAGCGATCGCAAGGCCAAGGCCCGTGCCGCCCCGGCGCGCCCCGCCGATGAAGGGGCGGAAGATGTTCTCCAGCGCCTTGCCGGGCAGGCCGGGCCCGGTGTCGGTGATCTCGATGCACCACGAGGGCCCTTCCGGCACGCTGCCCGGACCGCTGGCCTGGGGCGCGGCACCCGGTGCTGCGCCGCCGCTCTCCCGCCACGTCGCCGCGATGGTGATGCTGCCGGGTATGGCACGCGCGCGCAGCGCTTCGGCGGCATTGCGCAGCAGGTTGGCAATCACCCGGTAGAGCTGGTCGGGATCGGCCTCGACCCGCACGTCCGGGCCCAGACGCGAGACGATCCGCACCAACCCGTCGGCGAGCACGACGCCACCGTCCGTGTCGGCTTTGCCGCCCTCAGCGCCCTCGCTCGCGCCATCGGCTTTGCCGATTTTCCGCCGATGCGGGCTGTGTGCGTCGCCCTTGGCCTCCGCCCTCACCTCGCCGGCCGCGCCGGTCAGGCCGAGGCCCTCGACCACTTCCTCGATCAGTGGCGCGACGACGACGGTGCCGGTCTCGGGCCGCGCTTCCTCGGCCTTGCCGTAGTCTAGCGTGCGCGTGCAAAGCGCCACCGCCCGGTCGATCGAGCCCACCAGCTTTGGCAGCACGCGGGCCACCATCGGGTCTTCGCTGCGGCCAAGCCGCTCGGTCATCAGCTGACCAGCTGCCAGCATGTTGCGCAGGTCATGGTTGACCTTCGCCACCGCCTCCCCGAGCGCTGCGAGGCGGCGTCGCTCGGCCAGCGCGCGCAGCACCTCCGACTGCATGGCGGCGATGGCCCGCTCGGCCTCGGCCACTTCGTCGAGGCCCTGGCCGGGTTCCAGCACGCGTCCCGGATCCTCCGGGTCGGCGTGGAAGCGCTCAACGGCCCCAATCACGCCAAAGAGCGGCGCCACGACAAAGCGGCGGACCACGATGAAGACCGCCCCGGCTGTGATCGCCGAGATGATCAACGAGAGCTGCAGGATGCGGATTCCGTAGTCCATCATCTCGGCGCGAAGCTCATCGGCACGGAAGGTGACCTCGACGGTGTCGTAGAGCGCCGCCTGCGTGCTGCCGGTGACGTGGTGGACATCTCCCGCGCGGGTGAAGAAAAGGCAGGCAATCGCATCGACGACGAGGTCGAGCGCCATGTCATCGCGAAGGTCGAACCTGGCGGCTGGGATCGGCGGCATGTCGCCCACCAGCGCCAGCATGCGCACCCCGTCGCGGCGCACGGCGATGACCTCGGCGCTGGCGGATTGCAGCAGCACCCGCGTGGTCTCGGGGGGCGGCAGGCCACCTGGCGCCGTCATGACGGTCAGCGCCGCGATCTCGGCGCGCACCAGGCGTTCTTCGAGGAACTGCTTGCGGAAATTGGCGATGGAGGGGACGAAGATTGCGATCTCCACCACCATGACGATCACGACGGTCACGACGAGCAGCCGGGCGGAGATCGAGGAAAACATGCGCTTTGGCCTTCAGGGGGCGATTGCCGCAGCCGTGCAGGGGGCCTGCAAGGGCCGGCGTTTGCCCGTTGTCGGGTCGCGGGCGGCGGAGCCGCCTCGACCCTGTCTTCGCCTCGGGCCTCAGCCCAGTTTCGCGAGCAGCTTGACCGCGGTCTTCACAAAGCCGCTTTCGAACAGGCGGGGGGCATAATAGGCCCCCGCGGCGCGCTTGGACACCTCCGACAGCGTCGGGTAGGCGGCCACGGTGTTGGCCATGGCCCCGATCTTCAGCCCGTTGGCGAGCGCCATGGCCCAGGGGAGGATCAGCTCGCCCGCCGAGGGGCCGACGATCGAGGCGCCTAGGATCTTGCCCTTCTTGCCCACCATGACCTTAGCAAGCCCCTCGCGCCGCCCCTCGGCCACTGCGCGGTCGTTATCGGCGAAGGGGAAGCGATGCACTTCCAGCACGTCGCCATGCGCCTCGCGTGCCTCGGCCTCGGTCATGCCGGCCTGCGCGATCTCGGGGTCGGTATAGGTGACCCAGGGGATATGCGCGGTCGAGGCGGTGACGGGCATGCGGAACAGCGCGTTCCGGATGACGAGGCCCGCGTGGTAGTTGGCCACATGGGTGAACTGCAGCCCGCCCGCGACATCGCCGATGGCATAGACCTTGCGGTTGGACGGCGAGCGCATCGATTTGTCGACCTCGATCCCGCGGGGGGTATAGGTGACGTTCGCGGCCTCCAGATTGAGGTCGACATTCGCCCGGCGCCCGGCTGCGACCAGCAGGTGCGAGCCTTCAATCTCGGTGCCGTCCTCCAGCGTCAAGGCAACGCCGGTCTCGGTCTTCCTTGCCCCGGTGACCTTGGCGCCCTCGCGGATGTCGATCCCCTCGGCGCGGAGCCCGTCGAGCGCGACCGCCGCCAATTCGGGATCGTCCTTAGCGAGCGCCTTGAAGGCTTCCAGCACGGTGACCCGGCTGCCGAGGCGGGCATGGGCCTGCGCCTGTTCCAGCCCGATAGGGCCGCCGCCGATGACGATCAGATGCTCGGGCAGGGTGCGGTTTTCCCAAAGGCTCTCATTCGTGAGGTATGGCGTCTCGCCCAGCCCCGGGATCGGCGGCACCATGGGCGAAGAACCGGTGGCGATCACGAAACGGCGGGGTGCCACGATGTGGCCGCCGGCCTCGACCTCGGTCGGGCTGATGAACTGAGCCTTGGCCCGGATCACCGTGATGCCGAACCCCTCGAAGCGTTCTTGGCTGTCATGCGGCGCGATCGTCGCGATGGCCTTGTGCACGTGGTCCATGACGGCCGCATAGTCGACCTCAGGTTCATGGTCGGCCACCCCGAAGGCCGCGCTGTGGCGGTGGGCATGGGCTTTCTTGGCGGCCGCCAGGATCGCCTTGGAGGGGACGCAGCCGTAGTTGAGGCAATCGCCGCCCATCTCGCCGGCCTCGATCAGCACGACGCTGGCGCCCATCTGGGCGGCGCCCGCCGCGACCGAAAGGCCGCCTGAGCCGGCACCGATAATGGCGAGGTCGGGGGTGTGACGTTCGGTGGGGGCGCGCATGACGCTGCTCCTTGAATGGGATTGTCGGGATCGGGGGCGTCGGTCGGCGGCCTCGGCTAAGACGACCGGCGCCGCCGCCTGCGGCTCCGGCGGTGCTCGGCCGCCGCCGCAGGCCAAGGCGGCGGGCTCAGCTGGCCTCGCCGCGCCCCTTAAGCTTTTTGATGATCAGCGGCAGGGCAGCGAGGGCCGCAAGCCCGAGCAGGGGGCCGAGCACCGGCAGCGAGAAGATGATGCCGAGATCGGGCGTCTGCCCTTCGTCGATCAGTGCGCCGACACCATTGCCAAGCGAGGCATAGACCGCAGCACCCGGAATGATGCCGAGAAGCGTGGTCCAGATGAAGGTGATCACCCTGGTGCCGAGGAAGGCCGGCGCGAGATTGGCCACCCAGAACGGCACCACCGGCACCAGACGCATGATGAGCAGGAAGCTCACCTCGCCTTCGTGGAAGCCCTTCTCCATGCGTGTCAGCCAACCGCCTGCCTTTGATTTCAGCACCTCGCCAAAGGACGTCTTGGCGGCGAGGAAGATGAGCGATGCGCCGATGGTGGCGCCGATCACCGACAAGGCGGTGCCGAGGAACGTTCCAAACAGAAAGCCGCCGGTGATCGTGAACCAGATCGCCCCGGGCATCGAGACCGCGGTCGCCACGGCATAGACCAGCGCGAAGACCAGCGCCGCGAACAGGTAGTTGCCGTCGCGCCAGGCGATCAGCTCGCCGCGGTTCTCCGCCAGCGTCTCGAAACTAAGGTAGTCGCCGAGGAAGTAGACGGCCGCCGCCGCCCCCGTCGCGATCAGCGCGATCGGCACATAGCGTGCAATGCCGCCCTTGGCCTTCGCCTCTTCGGCCGTCTCCGGTGTCGTCGTCTCGATCGTGCTCGACATCGTCTGGTCTCCTGGCCTTTGCGAGCCGCGTCGGCGACGCCCTCGGATGTTGCGTTGGCAGGCATATCGTGGTGGCTGGGCGCGGTGGCCACCGCTCTCACACCGGGTTGAAGGCGTGACACACTCTGTCATGCGCCGATCCCGCAGACGTGATGATGGCGGTGACCGCCAGCTTGGCCAGCGCGGCGCGTTCTGGTCGGGCCGGTTTCGCCCGGCGGGTTGCATGATGCGTCCGAATGGGTCCTGAAAGCCCTACCGATTTGGGCCGCAGCGGCGGCTTCGTCGTTGACAGCGCTGCCATCGCGGCGTATCGCGCGCTCTCCCGAGCACACGCCCGCATGGCGCGGGCGTATCGTCGTGCGACCTCGGTACTGTAGACGGATCTAATCGCCCCGGAGGCATGCGATGAAGCGCCCCTATCAGCCCAGCCGCCTCGTGCGGAAGCGTCGCCACGGTTTCCGCTCGCGCATGGCGACGAAGAATGGCCGCAAGATCCTGAACCGGCGTCGCCGTCAGGGCCGCAAGCAGCTGTCGGCCTGACGCACCCCGACGCATTTGACGCGCCGCGTCCGTCGCAGCCCACGGTGATCCGTAATCGCCGTGACTTCGTGGCCTGTGCCCGCGCGCGGCGACACACGGCGGCGGGGCTGTTGCTGCAGGCCCGCCTGCGGTGCGAGGTTGAGAGTGCCTGTCGAGCTGCCCGGGTTGGCTACACCTGTTCGCGAAAGATCGGCAATGCGGTGACGCGCAACCGCGCCAAGCGGCGGCTGCGCGCGGCGGCGGCGCAGGTGCTGCCCGAGGCCGGGCGACCGGGGTATGATTACGTGCTGATCGGTCGGCCGGGCGCGACGGTCGAACGGCCCTTCGACGCGCTCCTCGCCGATTTGCGCCTGGCGTTGGAGAAAGTGCACGCACCGGCACGGCCCCGACGCGGGGCGTCGTGACCATGCGCACCCTCAAGGACGCAGCGCTGAACGATGTGGGGATGGACGGCCCCCCCGGTTTCAAGGCTGACCGGCCGTCCCCTTTTGGGCTTCTCGCTGCCTCGGTGCTGGCGCTGCCGATCCGGGCCTATCGGCTGATCCTCAGCCCATGGGTCGGCATGTATTGCCGCTTCCAGCCCACTTGCTCGGCCTATGCGCTCGAGGCGCTGGAGCGCCATGGCCCGATCCGCGGCACCTGGCTGACGCTTAACCGTCTGTCGCGCTGCCGCCCGGGCGCAGCCTGGGGATATGATCCGGTGCCCGGACGCTGCGGCTGCTGCGCATCTCGGTACGGGCCAGGCGAAGGGCCAGCGGACGGGCCAGCGGACGGGCCAGGGAACGGGCCAGGGAGCGGGGACGCGACCCCGTCGCAGCGGGAAGCCGAAGAACTGGCGGCCCAACTGCCCCGCTGAGACCTTCCACCCGATGCGCGGGCCTGCCGAGATCATTATCTCGCCCCTTGGGCATTGATCTGCCGTCGTTTCGGCCCGGCGACCTTGACGCGGGGCGCCCGGCCCGGTTGAACCCCGCGAGACCCTAGGACCGGAGAGACGCATGCTCGGCGGCGACAAGAAGGAAGAGACCCGCAACCTGATCCTGGCAGCGGTGCTCTCGATGGGTGTCGTCTTCACCTGGTATGCGCTTTTCCCGCCCGAGCCGCCGGCCCCGCCGGTCCAGCAGCGCGCGGCGGATGGTACGCTGACCGAAGGGGCCGTGGGTGCCGGTGGTCTTGCCGATGCGCCGGCAGTCACGATGAACCGCGCCGCCGCTGTCGACCGGTCCGACCGGGTCGCGATCAGCACGCCGTCCATCTCGGGCTCGATCTCGCTGACGGGCGGGCGGATCGACGATCTGCATCTCGACGATTACCGCGAGACGCTGGACCCGGGCGCCGATACCGTCACGCTGCTCAATCCGACCGGCGGGCCCAACCCCTATTACGCCGTCTATGGCTGGCTCCGCACCCAGACCGGCGATCCCGGGCCGCTGCCGACGCCCAATACCGAGTGGGCCCTGGAAAGCGGCACGACCCTTGCGCCCGGCAGCCCCGTGACGCTCGCCTGGGACAATGGCGAGGGGCTGACCTTTCGGCGCACTTACGCCGTCGATGAGCAATACATGTTCACCGTGGCGCAGTCGGTCGAGAACGCAACCGAGGAGCCGGTGGCACTGGCGCCCTATGGCTATCTCGCCCGGCGCGGCACACCCGCGACGACGCCCTTCTTCATCCTGCATGAGGGCGTCGTGGCCGTGATCGACGGCACGCTGACCGAGCTTGGCTACGACGATCTGACCGAGCTTTCGCCGAATACGCTGGAGGGCGGGCCGGCCGAGGCGGTGAGCGTTCAGGAAAACGGCTGGCTGGGCTTCACCGACAAATACTGGATGACGACACTGATCCCCTCGCCCGGCACCCAGTTCGACGCGGTCTATAAGGCATTGAGCGCAGGCGGGCAGGTCGAGTACCGCACCGAGATGCGCCTGCCCGTCCAGTCCATCGCCCCCGGCACCACCAGCGAGATCGAGACCCGCCTGTTCGCCGGCGCCAAGGAACTGCGCACCATCCAGGGCTATGAAGAAGCTCTCGGCATCCAGAATTTCGAGGACTCGATCGACTGGGGCTGGTTCTTCTTCCTGACCAAGCCGGTCGCAAACCTGCTCATCTGGATCCAGGGCATGATCGGGAACATGGGTTTCTCGATCCTGGCTCTGACGCTCCTGGTCAAGACCGCGCTCTTCCCGCTCGCCTACAAATCCTACGTCTCGATGAGCCGAATGAAAAAGCTCCAGCCCGAGATGGAGAAGATCAAAGAGCGGGTCGGCGACGACCGCATGAAGATGCAGCAGGAGATGATGGCGCTCTACAAGCGGGAGAAGGTGAACCCCGCTGCCGGCTGCCTGCCCATCCTGGTGCAGATCCCGATCTTCTTCTCGCTCTACAAGGTGCTGTTCGTCACCATCGAGATGCGCCATGCGCCGTTCATCGGCTGGATCGACGATCTCTCGGCGCCCGATCCGACCTCGTGGATGAACCTGTTCGGCGCGCTGCCCTTCACGGCGCCAGAGCCGGGTGTCGGCATCATCGGCCTGCTGTCCATCGGCATCCTGCCGGTGATCATGGGCATCACCATGTGGATGCAGCAAAAGCTGAACCCCGCGCCCACCGACGAGACACAGCGCATGATCTTCGCCTGGATGCCCTGGGTGTTCATGTTCATGCTGGGCACCTTCGCCTCGGGCCTCGTGGTGTACTGGATTGCGAACAACGTGCTGACCTTCGCGCAGCAATACACGATCATGCGGAGCCAGGGCGTGGAGGTCGATTTCTTCGGCAATGTCACCCGCAGCTTCCGCCGCCGCACCGACAAGCCAGCATCGGGCGCCGCCACGGCGACCGGCCCGGATGTGGAGGACGCGGTCGAACTCGACGCATCGGGCGCGGAGGATGGTGCGGACCGGCGGGATGGCGAGCCGAATCCCGGCGACGACGGCGCCGGGGGTTCTGGCGAGGACAACGGCGCTGACCGGGCACAGGGCAGGGGCGGCAAGCGTCGCGGTGCGGGCAAGGGTAAGCGGCGGCGATGAACGCGCATCTTGCCGGGCTCTGGCGCCACCCGATCAAGGGCATCGGCGCCGAGGCGATCGAGCGTGTCGCGCTGACGGCTGGGGCACCGATGCCCTGGGATCGGCGCTTTGCCCTGGCCCATGGCCGCTCGCGCTATGACAGCGCGGCCCCCGCCTGGCAGCGGCGCGCAAACTTTGTCGTGCAGGCCCATGTGGCCGAGCTGATGCGCGTTGAGGCCAGCCTGGACGAGGCCGCGGGCACCGTGACCCTGACCCACCCGACCGCCGAACCGCTGACCGCCGATCCGGCGAGCGCGGCCGGTGCCGAGGCGCTCGCGGCCTGGATCGAACCGCTGGGGGGCCTCTATCAGCCCGGCCCTTGGCGGGTCGCCCATGTGCCCGGCCAGGCGATGACGGATATGGAGCCGCCCTATCTTTCGATCCTGTCGCGCGCCTCGCTCCGCGCGCTGTCGCAGCACGCCGGGATCGCACTGGGAG
Organism: Pseudomonadota bacterium; assembly: GCA_039027855.1. GTDB lineage: Bacteria > Pseudomonadota > Alphaproteobacteria > Rhodobacterales > Rhodobacteraceae > Thermohalobaculum. Next base: position 36,711 of record JBCCJI010000023.1, read on the forward strand.
AACGGCGCTTTCGCGGCAATCTCTGGCTCGACGGTCTGGATGCCTGGGCCGAGGAAGAGTGGATCGGCCGCGAGATCACCATCGGCGCCGTGCGCCTGCGCGTCGATGAGCCGGTCGGCCGCTGCAAGGCCACGACCGCCGGGCCGCGCGGCACCTATGACCACCCGACGCTCGACACGCTGCGCGCCGCACGGGGCCATACCGAGTTCGGCGTCTACGCGACGGTGATCGAGGGGGGCGAGATCGCCCTCGGTGACGCCGTCACGACCGCCGCGGCCTGAGCGCGCCCATGGCGCCCGAAGAGCCGCGAGCGCCGCCCCGGCTGATATTCCGACCCATGGCCCCGGCCGCACCCAAGGCCGCCGAGACGGCGCGCCGGCTGTTCGCGGGCCCGTGCGACTTCGTGAAGGGCGTCGTGGCAATGGACGGGTTGCCGCCGCCCGACCGGCCCGAGGTCTGCTTCTGCGGCCGCTCAAATGTGGGCAAGTCCTCGCTTTTGAACGCGTTGACCGGGCGGCGGGCGCTGGCGCGGACCTCCAACACGCCGGGGCGAACGCAGGAGATCAACTACTTCGCCCTCGGCGGTGTCGAGGGCGGTGTCGATGGTGGGCGGGGCTACCTCGTCGATGTACCCGGCTACGGCTATGCCGAGGCGCCCAAGGCCAAGGTGGATGCCTGGCAACGGCTGCTGCGCGCCTATCTCTCGGGTCGCGTCAGCCTGAAGCGCGCCTTCGTGCTGATTGACAGCCGCCACGGCGTTAAACCCGCCGATACCGAGATGATGGCGCTGATGGACCGCGCGGCGCTGACCTTCCAGGTGGTGCTGACCAAGGCCGACAAGGCCAAGGCGGCGGAACGCGCGCGCGCGCTGGCGGCCGTCAATGCCGCCCTATCCAAGCACCCCGCCGCCTTTCCGGAATTGGTCGTGACGTCGTCGGAAAGCGGCGAGGGCATGCCTGATCTGCGCGCGGTCATCGCCGATCTCATGGGCCTTTGAGCCAGACGGAATCGCGGCTGGTCGCCGCGATACTCGTTGCATGGGCGCCCGGTCGGCGGAAACGGCGCGGGGTGCGGATCCGTTCCCTTGGAGAAGGGGGCGCTCCGCGGCGCGTCTTCGAGCAGGGTCCGAGACCGGCCCGCTCGCCCCGGCTTCGCGCCCGCTCTGGCGGGCCCGCGCGATGGGCGCTATCACGCTGGCCGCACGAGCCGGAGGACGCGCCATGGAAATCCGCAAGCCTTTGAAACGCGACTGGCTGGCCACGGCGCGCACGCTCTCGGAGGCGCTACCCCATCTGCAGCGCTATGACGGCGCGGTGGTCGTGGTGAAGTTCGGCGGCCATGCCATGGGCGATGCCGAGAGCATGAGCCGCTTCGCCCGCGACATCGTCTTGCTGAAGCAATGTGGCGTGAACCCCGTGATCGTGCATGGCGGTGGTCCCCAGATCAACGCCATGCTCGAGCGGCTGGAGATCCCCACCGAGTTTCGCGACGGGCTGCGCGTCACCACCGGACCGATGGTGGAGATCGTCGAAATGGTGCTGTCGGGCAGCATCAACAAGCGTATCGTGGGGGAGATCGGCGCCCAGGGCGGGCGCGCCGTGGGGCTGAGCGGTAAGGACGGAAACATGATGATCTGCCGCAAGCTCGCCCGCACGACCCGCGATCCGGACAGCCATATCGAACGGGTGCTCGATCTCGGCTTCGTGGGCGAACCCCTGCGCGTCGATGCCAGCCTGCTGCGGGCGGTGATCGCCTCGGACTTCATCCCCGTGATCGCGCCGGTGGGCGCGGGTGAGGCGCCGGAGGAGACCTACAACGTGAACGGCGACACCGCCGCCGGAGCCGTGGCGGCCGCGGTCGGGGCCAAGCGCCTGATCCTGCTGACCGATGTGAGCGGTGTCAAAAGCGGCGATGGCGAGGTGATCTCGGACCTGTCCTCCGCCGATATCCGCCGCCTGATCGATGACGGCACCGTCTCGGGTGGCATGATACCCAAGGTGCAGACCGCGCTTGACGCCATCGATGGCGGGGTCGAGGCGGCGGTGATCCTCGACGGTCGCGCCCCCCATGCGGTGCTGCTGGAGCTTTTCACCGAGCATGGTGCCGGCACCATGATCCGGGCCTGAGGCGCGGCGATGTCTGCCCGCACGACGAACGCTCCCCGGCGCTCGCGAGCGCCAGCGACGGCGTCAGCAGTTTCATCGCGGCTCGCTGGGCATGGGCTGGCGGTGACCGGATGGGTGCGGGCGGCGCCGGAGGACACGGTCCAGGGGGCGGCACCGGGCACCGTGGCGCTCGCCCTCATCGGTGCCAATGGACCGGCCATGTGGGAGGCTTTTGCGGCGGCGCCCGAATATGGTGACGCGCGCCCCCACCCCATGGATCGCTGGTCGCGCCGGGTGATCGGGCGCGCTGCATGTGCGCTCTCGGCGAAGGCGCATTTTCCCTTCGGCGGTCCGCCCTATCGGCCTTTCCTGACCTGGGCGATGGCGGCGGAGGGGGCGGTCTCCTCACCGCTCGGGATGGTCGTGACACCGGAGCGCGGGCTGATGGCGAGTTGGCGCGGCGCGCTGGCGTTTCGCCATGTGCCCGACGGTGCCGCGGGTGGCTTGGGCGACGAGCCCCAAGGCTGTGTTGGTGGCGGTGGCAAAGGCGCGGGGCGGGGGACGGGCGGTGCGGCGACGTCAGGGGTGCCCTGCGCGGAGTGTTTCCGGCCCTGCGCCGATGCTTGCCCGGTAGGCGCCTTCGCCGATGGTGGTTTCGATCCCGGGCGCTGCCGGGCGCATCTCTCGTCAGCGGCGGGGGCGCCCTGCCGCGAGGGCGGGTGCATCGCCCGGAGCGCCTGTCCGCTCTCGCTCGACCTGCCCCAGGCGGAGCGTGCCTTCCACCTCGCCGCTTTCCACCGGAGCAGCGCGACGGGCGCTTGATCTCTCACCCCGACGCGCCGTTCCGTTGCAGACGGCGCGGTGCCTCGCAGTTCGTAAATCGGTGGGCAGGCTATGGGAGAGTTGACGCCTCCCCATGACGCCCGTGTCATGTCGGTGTGATGAAAACAGTGATTCTGCTCCGCCATGCCAAATCCAGCTGGGCCGATGAGACGCTGGAGGACCACGAGCGGCCGCTCAACCGCCGCGGCAAGGCAGCGGCTCCCCTGATCGGTGCCTGGCTCTGGCGCCATGGCTATCGCCCGGATCGGGCGCTAGTCTCGTCTTCGCGTCGCACGCGTCAGACCCTCAAGCGGATGCGGGCGGCAGAGCCCGGCTTTCCGGAGGCGCAGCTGGAGCCGCGGCTTTATCACGCGGATCCGGGCGTGATGTTCGAGATTCTGGGCGAGCAGCCCGATAGCGCAACAAGCATCCTGCTGCTCGGTCATCAGCCGGGACTGTCGGCATTCGCACGGCGACTGGCCAACGGCCATATCCGCCCCCATTGCGCCCGGGCCTTTCAGCATTTCCCGACGGCGGCGGCGGCGGTGCTGCAGATCGGTATCACGCGTTGGGGCGACCTGCGCCCGTCGAGTGCCGCCTTTATCGATTTCGCGCGGCCGCGCGATCTGAGTGAGGCGCAGAGCCAGATGGAGCGCCACCCTGTCGAGGCCTGAGTGCCGCCGGTAGCCGGGCTCAACACGCCCTGGTTGGTGCCGTGCTTCAGGCCGAGCGGTCGATCAGAGCATCGGCATCAACGGCTTCCAGCAGCGCGCGCAGGCTGTCGAGAAATCGCGTTGCGGCGAGGTCGAATGCCGTTTTCTGACCAGGCTCGCCACCGCCAAGATCGCCTTCCGGCGCAGCGCTCTCGCTAGGCCCGGCGGCACCGGTCGGCGCGAGCGCGGTCTGGCGGGCCAGCTCGCTGACTGCACGCCGCGTCTCGGCCTCGGCGATCGCCGCGACGCGACGGTCGCTGGCCGAGGGTTCTGCGGGAGCGAGGGCGGCGGCGCGCACGACGGCCATCTTGGCAATCGTCGCCTCGGGGTCGCCGTCGACCGGTGCGACATCGATGGCGACGCTGCCGCCCACGGCATATCGGCCGCCATCCGGGCCCTGTTGATAGGTGTAGCTCGGCTCGCCGGCGTAGCGGCCGCCAACGCGGGCATGCGCTTCTTCATGGGCGCGCACCTCGCGATCGCGCGCCTTCAGCGCATCGACCATGGCCCGCTCGCCTTCGCTCAGCAGATCGCCCGATTGCGGGGGGCCGTTGGCGCCGCGAGACGGCGCGGATGGTGGCGTATCGCCCGGTCGCATCGCGTTGGCAGGTCGCCGGGGCAGGGTGGCGCCTGCACCCCCTCCATCGCCGCTGCCGCCTGTGAGGCGCACCGCCGCCCGCTCCATCAGTCGGTCGGCCAGCGCGCCATCCAGCGCGCGGGGGGCCAGCAGGACCGGCGTCGTCAGTGCTGCGGGATCGGTCGTCGACATCGCACCTCCTCCTCTCTCCCTCATCGAGAAAAGCAGGGGCACGTTTCGGCGAGGTGTAAGGGAGTGGTGAATGCCGATTGGGCATAACCCCGCCGCGGTCGCAACCGCAGTTGGGCCGGGGCGGGCCCGGCCCCAATACCGGGGCCGGGCGTGTTGTCAGTGGCCGAGGATCTGGCTGAGGAACAGCTTGGTTCGGTCGGACTGCGGATCGTTGAAGAACGGCTCGGGCTCGTTCTGCTCGACGATCTGGCCCTGGTCCATGAAGATGACGCGGTTCGCGACCTGGCGGGCGAAGCCCATCTCGTGTGTCACGCAGATCATCGTCATCCCCTCCTCGGCGAGGCTGATCATGGTGTCGAGCACTTCCTTGATCATCTCAGGGTCAAGCGCCGAGGTCGGCTCGTCAAACAGCATGATGCGCGGGCGCATGCAAAGCGCACGGGCGATGGCGACGCGCTGCTGCTGACCGCCCGAGAGCTGGCCGGGATACTTGTTCGCCTGCTCGGGGATCTTGACCTTGGTGAGGAAGTGCATCGCCGTTTCCTCGGCGTCTTTCTTGGGCGTCTTGCGCACCCAGATCGGCGCCAGCGTGCAGTTCTCCAGGATCGTGAGATGAGGGAACAGGTTGAAGTGCTGGAACACCATCCCGACCTCGGCCCGGATCTTGTCGATGTTCTTCAGATCCGAATTCAGCTCGGTGCCGTCGACGATGATGTCGCCGGCCTGATGTTCCTCCAGCCGGTTGATGCAGCGGATCAGCGTCGACTTGCCCGAGCCCGATGGCCCGCAGACCACGATCCGCTCACCACGGTTCACGGTCAGGTTGATGTCGCGCAGCACGTGGAAATCCCCGTACCACTTGTTCATTGACCGGATCTGGATGACCTCCTCGTCAGAGACGGCCATCTTTGCGCGGTCGGCGGTCATGTCCTGTGCAACTTCGTTCATTGTCGTTGTCTCCCTGACTGCCGGACCTTAGCGCCGGTCCGTTGCGAGCTTGCGCTCAAGGTACATCGAGTATCGGGACATCGCGAAGCATGCGATGAAGAAGAACAGCGCCGCGAAGATGTAGAGCTCCCAGTTGATGCCGTTCCAGGCGCTGTCCGCGCGGGTGGCGGTGATCAATCCGATCACGTCCAACAGCCCAATGACCGCCACGAGCGTGGTGTCCTTGAAGAGCCCGATGAAGGTGTTGACGATGTTAGGGATCGAGACCTTGAGAGCCTGCGGCATGATGATGAGCCGCGTGGCCTGCCAGTAATTCAGCCCCATGGCATCCGCCGCCTCGTATTGGCCGGGCGGTAGCGAGGCGAGGCCGCCGCGGATCACCTCGGCCATGTAGGCCGAGGCAAAGATCGTCACCATGATGACGACGCGCAGAAGCTCATCCAAGTTCGAGTCGGGCGGGAACAGGAAGCTGAGCGTCGTCGAGGCCACGAACAGCAGCGTGATCAGCGGCACCCCGCGCATGCACTCGATGAAGACGATGCAGACGGTCTGGATGAAGAACAGACCCGAGCGCCGGCCAAGCGCCAAAAGGATGCCGATCGGCAGCGACAGCACGATACCGGCGACGCCGATGATCGTGGCCAGCAGGAAGCCGCCGAGCGATTTCGACTCAACCGCAGGCAGCCATAGCGGGAAGAACTCGGGGCTGATCGCTGTGAGCGCGCCCGCCACCAATTGCATGCCGCCGAGCAGCCAGACCAGCGCTGCAACAAGACCGACGATGCTTGGGACAGGCAGGGTGTCGGGCAGGAACGGGCCGTATTGGCTGTTGAGCTTGTCGACGCCGACCGCCGCGAAATAGCCGACGACGGGTGTCGCGACCAGCCCGATCGGTCCCCAGATGGAGCCACCCCAGATCAGCCAGTAGGCGATGAAAGGGAAGACCGCCGAGAAGACGAGGCCGCCGGGACGGATACGCGCCCAGACCTCCTTGCTGACGCCGGGTACCTCGTCGAACAGGGCAAAAGCGAAGGCCAGCAGCATCAGCAAAAACGCCAGATTGGGCCGCCAGCGCTCCTCGGCCGGGTAGAACCCGTAGATGAACTGGCCGAACCGTTCGACGATGACGGCCCAGCAGGCCCCCTCACCGAGTTGGCGACACTCGCTGAGTGACTTGGCATTCCAGGTCGCGTCGATGAAGGCCCAGCTCGCGATCCCAGGCGCGAGCCAGAGGATCATCAGCAGGATCAGGACGGTGATGGTGGAGTTGACCGGGCCCCGGAAGAGGTTCTCGCGGAGCCAGCCGACGACACCCACGGTGGAGGGGGGCGGCGGCTGCTGTGCCAGCATCTCACGACGGACGTAGAGGGCCGAGTTTCCGGTGTTTGGCATGTCTGTCATGGCTCAGGCCTCCTGCCGGACGCGGTGGAAGAACGTCAGGTTGGGCCGCGGGCCGAGTACCGTGTAGCCGAAGATCGCCAGCCGCATGGCGGCGGTGGCAAAGACAAACATCGTCCCGTCCACACCGGGGATCAGCGCTCCGAAGGGGAAGCCGAGAAGCACCGCGAGCACGAAGAAGCAGAACTCGGCCGCGATGATGTCGATGAAGCGCGGGTTCTTGAAGAGGCAGGTGGCGAGGGCCGCGAAGGCTGCGACCGTCATCGTCAGGGCCGCGACCTTCGTGCCCATGCCCCAGTCCCAATAGCTCGGCCGAAGCTCTGACGCGCCCTGGATGAACACATAGTCCACCATGAGCAGGAGCATGCCCGCGTAGAACAGCCAGAACAGGTTCATCTCGAGGCGCAGGCCGTAGGTCGGGCGCATCTGGGCATCGCCCTTGCTGATACGCTCCCACGGGCCGCCGAAACCCGCCAGCAGCGTGCTGAGCGAGAGGCCGCCGCCCGTGCCAGAGGTCCGCTCCACCAGCTTGGCGTCCTCGTTATAGAGGTTCATCACGCCGGCAATGCTGAGCGAGATCGTGAGATAGACCGCCATGCCGAGACCCAGCGTCTCGAACTCGCGGCCGGTCTGGTTGAGCGTGATCCCCATCAGCGTGCCCGTCAGGTCCATGTACCCGACGAATAGCGCCAATGAGGAGTTCTTGGTGAGGTTGAGGTATTGCGAGATCAGCGGCGGAATGATGATGCGCAGCGCCTGTGGCAGGATCACGAGGCTCATCGTGCGCCCCGGCTGCAGGCCAAGCGCCGAGGCCGCTTCGGTCTGACCGCGATTCACCGCCATGATGCCGGCACGCACGTTCTCGGCGATGAAGGCACCGGTATAGACGGCGAGCGCGATGACGAGGGCCAGGTAGCTGTTTCGAAGGAACAAACCGCCCTGGAAGTTGAAGTCTTGAAAGGCTGGCAGATCGAGCCCGATGGGCATGCCCGAGACGAAGAAGATCGCCAGCGGGGTCAGGATGATGATGGCGGCATTGATCGGCAGCACGGCCATGGTGTCGCCGGTTGCCGCCTGGCGCGCCGCGGCATAGCGGCTGAAGACCACCGAGGCGACGATGCCGGCGATGAAGGCCGCCACGACGACCCATGATCCTTCCTGGAAGATGAGGGCCGGGAAGTAGAAGCCGCGGTTGGTCAGCGCGACGCTGTCCCAGAACAGCATCGAGGCGACGGCATCCTCACCGCGGAAGTCGCGCGGCACCGGCAGGGTTTCGGTGATGACCGCCATGACCAGCAGGATCTGGATCAGCAGCGGCACGTTGCGGATCACCTCCACATAGACCGACATGATGGCGCGCAGCATCAGGTTGCGCGAGAGCCGCGCGATGCCGGCGAGGACGCCGATGATGGTCGCCAGCACACAGCCCACGACCGCGACCAAAAGGGTGTTGATGATCCCGATGATCGCCGCGCGCGCATGGCTGTCGCGGCTCGTATAGTCAAGCGGGCGCTGATTGATGTCGTAGGACGCCGGGTTCGTCATGAAGTTGAAGGCGAAATCCTTCCCGACCCGGGCAAGGTTTGCGACGACATTATCGACGATGAGCCAGAAGACGGTGATGGTGGCCAACAGCGCCACGATCTGGATGAAGGTGGATCGATATCGGCTGTCGTTCCACAGCATGTCGACACGGAAGCCGCCGCCTCCGCTCGGGGGGTCGATCACTGCCATACGCGTGTTCCCTGTCTTGGTGCCGGGCTTTGCCGGTCTGTTTCTGGTGCCGGGCCGCGCCCCGTCGCAGTACCCCATCGATCGCGCCGGATCAGCGTCTTATCTTGGGGCGCTCGTGCCGCGGGTCAGCGACGTCGCATAGATCGCCATCGTCAATCAAATCGGCCTGCAAAAGCCATGCCGTGGTGGTTTTCCGCTACGTATCAATTGCAAGTTACTACTGATGAAGAACGGAAAAGGGGCGCACCCGGGCTCAGCCGGATGCGCCCCATGTCAGGCCGCTATCAGCGGAACGGCGGGGAGTAGAGCAGGCCGCCCTCGGTCCACTGCGCGTTCAGGCCACGGGCCAGGTTGATCGGCGTCTCGGTGCCGATGTTCGAGGCGAAGATCTCGCCGTAGTTGCCGCTCACGGCGATGGCGCGCTTGGCCCAGTCCGGGTCGAGGCCGAGCTTGGCGCCGAGCTCACCTTCGGTGCCGAGCATACGGTTGATCTCCGGGTTGTCGCCCGCGGCCGAGGCCAGCTGCTCGATATTCTCGGAGGTGATGCCGTATTCCTCGGCGGCGATGAGGGCGTTCAGCGTCCAGCGGACGATGTCGCCCCACTCGTTGTCGCCGTGGCGGACAACCGGGCCCAGCGGCTCTTTCGAGACGATCTCGGGCAGGATCACATGCGCGGCCGAATCCTCGAAGGTGGCACGGGTCGCCGCGAGGCCCGAGGCGTCAGTGGTGTAGACGTCGCAGGCACCGGCCAGATACTGGGCCTGAGCCTCAGCATTGGTCTCGATCGGGACCGGCTCGTAGCTCATGTTGTTCACGCGGAAGAAGTCCGCGAGGTTGAGCTCGGTCGTGGTGCCGGTCTGGATGCAGACCGTCGCACCGTCCAGCTGCAGCGCCGATGAGACGTCGAGCGAAGCGGGGACCATAAAGCCCTGGCCGTCGTAATAGTTCACGCCGACGAAGGTGAACTTCAGGTCGACGTCGCGGGTGAAGGTCCAGGTCGTGTTGCGGGCCAGCATGTCGATGTCGCCCGACGCCAGCTTGGTGAAGCGGGTCTTGCCGGTGGTCGGCTCGAAGGCCACCGCGTCACCGTCACCGAGCACGGCGGCCGCGACCGCGCGGCAGACCGCCACGTCGAAGCCCGACCAGGTGCCGCTGTCATCGGTGAACGCAAAGCCGGCGAGGCCGGTCGACACACCGCAGTTGAGCGTGCCGCGCTCCTTCACGATGTCGAGCGTGCTCTGCGCGCTCGCCGCACCCGTCATGAGTGCAACGGCCGTGGCCGCGCCCAGGAAAACAGAAGTCTTCATTTTTGTGCCTCTCTGTCAGTTACAGCCGCGCCTGCACAGCGCATGCCGAGTGCGATGGCGTGGTGGGCCGCCGCATCCCGCGTTTTTGTGACCTCGCCCATCAGCAAACGTCAAGCCAAGACGGCGGCATCCGCGGCGGTTCTGCCCAATCATCTTGCAGAGCTTCCGCTCTGCGGTGGAAAGCTCTGCAAAACGTCCAAAAACCGGGCAGATCGCACAGTTATGCGGCAAGGCTGACTTTACGCAGCGTCCGATGGTGTCGCCTTGACGGAGGCTCGAAGCGCTTCGATGAAGACGCGGGTTCGCGCCGGTCAGACCGTATGATCCAGGCGAGACCCGAGTGTCGTGCGAGAGGGGACAGGACCGATGAAAAACGCCACCCGTGCCGTGATCGGCGGTCGCCGCTCGGCCAAGGAGGCCCGCACCGTCAACCCGCCGCTGACACGCGCCTCGACGATCGTGTTTCCGACCTATGCCGATCTGCAGGCCGCAAACCGCACGCGGTCGGGAGACGGGCTGACCTATGGCCTGCATGGCGTCCAATCGACCTATGAACTTGAGGAAGCGCTCTGCGCCATCGAGATCGGCGATCGCGATCCTGCCGGCTACCGCACACGCCTGACACAGACCGGGCTGATGGCGGTCACGATGCCGATGCTCGCGATCCTCTCGCCGGGCGATCACTGCCTGCTGCCCGACAGCGTCTATGGCGAGACCCGAAACTTCGCGCGCCGCACGCTCTCCCGGCTCAAGGTCGAGGTGGAGTACTACGACCCGCTGATCGGCGGAGAGATCGCGGTGCTGATGCGCGAGACCACGCGCCTGATCCTGGTCGAGAGCCCGGGGTCATGGACCTTTGAGATGCAGGATATCCCGGCCATCGCCGCGGCGGCACATGCGGGCGGTGCGCTGGTGATGATGGACAACACATGGGCGACGCCCCTCTATTTCAACGCCTTTGACCATGGCGTCGATATCTCGATGCAGGCGCTCACCAAATATGTGGGCGGCCATGCGGATCTTCTGTTCGGGTCGGTCACGGCCTCGGAGGAAGTCTACAGCCGCTATCTGCAGCCGTTCTGGCGCGATCTCGGCGCCGGGGTCTCGCCCGACGACGCTTGGCTCGCGCTGAGAGGGTTGCGCAGCATGCCGACCCGTCTCAGCCATCACCATGCCGCCGGTGTCCGGGTGGGCGCATGGCTGATGACGCGGGCCGAGGTGGCGGAGGTCATCCATCCCGCGATGCCGCACGACCCGGGCCATGCGCTGTGGCAGCGCGATTTCACGGGTGCGGGCTCGCTTTTTGCCTTCGTGCTGCCCGAGGATCGCTCGAGCGATGCGCATGTGGCGGCGCTGGTGGACGATCTCGCGCTGTTCTCCATGGGCTTTTCCTGGGGCGGGTACGAAAGCCTGATCCTGCCGACCAACCCCCAAGCGGCCCGGACCGCGACCACCTGGCCCCGGCCGGGCCGACCGGGCGGGCGGGTGATGCGCCTCTATATCGGGCTCGAGGATCCCGAAGACCTGATCGCCGATCTCGCCGCCGGGCTCGACCGTCTTGCAGCGCTCCCGCCCTCCTGACAGTCCCCTTGCGACGTGGCCAAAGGAGCGGCTGCGTCGGGTCAACAGCCGGGTCGCGTTTGACCGAAGGGGCCTATCGGTGCCTCTTCGGGCGTATCCAGGGCGATGTTGTCGACGCGCGCCAGCGCCGGGCCATCGCGGCATGCAGCGAGCATGGTGTCCACGCTCTCTGCCGGGCCGGAGAAGACCGCGGTGACGGTACCGTCGGCCTCGTTCCGGACCCAGCCGGACAACCCCAGGCGGCCAGCCATGCCATGCGTCCAGGCGCGGTAGCCCACGCCCTGCACGCGCCCGCTGATCTGGGCTCGGACGGTTTTCGTCTCACCCATCGGTGCCCCTGCGGATCGGTCCAATCCGTCGCTCAGCCATCGGTAGGCAGGGCAACCACCAGACAGGTGGCGCTGCCCGTGGCATAGAGCTTCCCGTCCGCGCCCTCGATCCGGCCATGGGCAATGCCGGTCGATCGGCCCACATGGTCGATCTCGCCGATGGTGCGCAGTTCGCCCGTGTCCTCCGACGCGGCGCGCAGCATGTTCACCTTGTACTCCAGCGTCGTGTAGCCGCGACCGCGCGGGAGCGCGGTTTGCACCGCGCAGGACAGCGCGCTGTCGAGCAGCGTGCCGTACCAGCCCCCATGGACCGTGCCGATGGGGTTGTAATGGGCAAAGCTCGGCGTGGCGGCGATCACCACGCGGCCATGGCTGGCCTCGACAAACCGCGCGCCCATCAACCGCAGGATCGGCGGTGCGGGGTGACGCCCCTCAACGATGCCTCGGATGAAGTCCAGTCCGCTCATCGTGCCGATGCCCGCCGGTGTCATCAGGTCGTCGCGCCGCTCGGGCCAGCGATGCGTGTCGGTCGCGGCAGGCGCGCGCTCCGTGTTGGCGGCTTCGGGCCCGGCGGTCATGCTGATGCTCCTCTCGAAGGCGGCGCGTCAGCCAAAGCGCGGCGCACATGGAGAGGTATAGGGTGCGCAGGCCTGCGTCACCACGTCGGCCGCTATCACAGGCCCGTGGCCGCGCGCCGTCATGTCCGCCGTCTAAGCGCCGCCTCGAGCGAGCGCTTAGCCCCCGCGCGGCCCGCCGCCGGCCATACCGCTCTGCAGTGCCGGGCGCAGGCCCCGCGGCAGGTCTCGTGGCAGCGGCGGATCCTGCATCACATCGTCCGGATCCCGGCGGTGCGGGCGTCGCCGGGCACCAGGATGACGCCTGCGCGCCGCCATCCGCCCCGAAAGTGCCGAGAACAGCGCGAGGCCGACCACGATCAGGACGAGGCGCCAGGGTGTCAGCCAGTCGGGGATCGGAAAGGCCGGCACGCCGAGCGCGCGTAGATCCTCGACTGTCGGCAGCGACAGGCTGGGCAGGGTCATGAACCGACCGTCGCCACCGACCGGCGCGCGCGCATCCTCGCCGCGCCCCAGCGGGCCACTCGGCTCGCCTGGGCGGCGCGTCACCGGGCCGCGCCGGGATGCCGGCTCTGACCCGGGTTCCTGATCTGACACCTCAAAGGGAAATGGCAGGGCGTCGATCAGAGAGGGGGTGTCGTCGGTGCTGGCGCCCGCGCCCGCGCTCGATGGCGCACGGTGGTGCCTGCGGTCGCCCGGGATGGCACGGCCCGGCAGGCGCGAGCCGCTCAGCCGCTGCTGATCCCCAGCCGGTGCCGCGCGCGCGCCCAACCGGCGACCGCTGAGCGCCGGCTGCGCTCCTTCCCGCCCCTGCGCGCCGGCCCCGTCACCCAGCAAGGCGCCCTGCGCGTGGAGGCTTGTCAGCGTTGCGGTGTCAAGCGCACCGGTCGACGGAAGGTCCGCTGCCCGTTGGTATGAGAAGATGGCCGTGCGTGTTTGCGGACCCATCACACCGTCGGGATCGCCGGGATCGTGCCCAGCATCTGCCAGCGCAACCTGCGCCCGGCGGATCTGCTCGGCGGACGGAGTATCGCCAACAGCAAGGCCTGGTGTGAGCGCCGCGGCAAGCAGCACAACGAGGCACCACGACCTGACCCACGACGCGGCCGTGTCGAGCACCTGGCGGTCGGACTGTCTCTCCATCATCGCCTACACCATACGGCGGGTCGTGGCGATTCGGTGGCGACTGGGATGGCTGGGGATCGCGTGCCCCGGGCATTGGCCGCAAAGGCATCCATCGTCGCGGTCTCGTCCCTTCAACGCCGCCATCTCGCCGTCAGACCACCAGGGTGCGGCCGCCCTTGATCCCGCCTCACGATAACACCGGGGGGTGCCATCATGCTGGCGCGGTTGCCTTTCGAGCGTCCGCCGAACGCTCCACCTGCCCTATCGTCATCGTTTGATGGGTTGACCTGGCGATAGTCTCTCCCGACGCTCCCGCCTTGCTTGGCGTATTTCGGCCGGGCGCGGTGGGAGAGCGGCAATGCGACTGTTCACCTGGAATATGCAGCGGGGCTCCACCGTGCTGAGCCGCTACGGTGTCGCGAGCGATGATTTTCGGGTCGACAGCCTCCGCTACGATCTGCTTCAGGATCTCTGCTTCCAAGGCGATCTCGGCATGATCACCGAACCGGGTGCCGATATCCGGAACATGATCAAGAACACCGCCACCGAACCGGTGAACGGCGGCTTCTTCGTGATGGACATGCGGCCCGACAACCAGCACCAGATCAGCGCCTGCCGTCCCGCGCTTTGGATGAAGCAATGGGCACCCTGGGACGTGCTCTGCGACGTACCCTCAGGCGCCGTCGCGGCGCATCGCTTCCCCGTGGCCCGCCAATACAACCTGACCAAGAAACACAAGCTGGTGGTCGTGGCGCTGCACGCCACATCGGGGCGTAAAAGCGGTGCGGAAAATACCCGTGAGATCGTTGAGATCTTCAAGCAATACGCCAAGCGCGAGGGGGCAGGCGGCCTCATCGTGGGCGGCGATTTCAACGCCCATATCACCGGGCGGCGCTATGGCAGCTCCACCGAGCGCCGCAACGAATGGGCGTGGTCGATGCCCGCGGCCTTTACCAACCAAGGAGCAAGCAGTGCGGGGGGGATCGATGGATTTCTGTTCTTCACCAACAACAAGTCGCCCGGGCCGATCAAGTTCTCCATCTCGCGCCCCATGCCGCTCTATGACATTGACCGCGCGCGATATCGCCTGGTGCTGAGCAGCGCCCGCCCCGACGGCGAGCCTGCCGGTTTTCAGGTGCTGGCGGGCGAGAACGCGGATGGTAGCGGCAAGGAGTGGTGGTACCGCTTGTCCGACCATTCACCGGTGATCCAGGACTGCGGCCTCCGCCTGTTGGACCGCGACGGCGCCGTCGTCGGGGCGGCTTGATCTCAGGCCAGCCAGACAGCCGCACCGCTCGGCGCTCCCGCGGCGCCGTGGATCGCCGCGTGGGTGGGCGGTGTCGGTGCGTCCAATGCAGGCGCTCTCCTTTCGCGGTCCGAGTGCACCGATGCGGCGTTGTGGTCGCCGTACGGCGCCACGGCGTTCACATCCGGATGCTTAGCCCCCCATCAACGGTCAGCACCTGGCCGGTGATGTAGCTGGCGGCGGGGCTTGCAAGGAAGACGGCGGCGGCGGCGACCTCTTCGGGCCGCCCCCACCGCGCGACGGCGGCGCGGCTCTGAAGGAACGACGCGACGCCTGGATCGTCCAGCATCGCGGCATTGGCCTCGGTCGCCATGAAGCCCGGGGCGACGGCGTTCGCGCGAATACCGGCGGGACCGAACTCGACCGCGTGGGAGCGGGTCAGCGCCTCCAGCGCGCCCTTCGCCATGGTGTAGGCCGGATCGCCCGGCCGCGCCCTCGGCCCGGCGATCGAGGTGATATTGACCACCGCGCCGCCCTGCCCGGCCATCGCGGGCGCCAGCGCGCGCATCAGCGCATAGGCCGCGGTGGCATTGACCGCGATCACCCGCTCCGCCGCCTCGACGGGCAGATCGGGTGTCGCCCGCCGGTCCCGGAGTGTGGCGTTGTTGACGAGGATATCGGGTGCGTGCCCCGCAGCGATGGCGCCGCCGGCCCAGTCCTCGACTGCCGTCCAGTCGGCCACGTCGAAGGGCGCGGCCACGGCCGTGTGCCCCGCGGCCCGTAACATGGTGACGGCGGCATCGAGCGGCGCGGGATCGCGGCCGTTCAGGATCACCTCGGCCCCCGCCGCCGCCATGGCGCGCGCGATCGCGAGCCCGAGCCCACGCCCAGCCCCGGTGATCAGTGCCCTCCGTCCACTCAGCCCGAAATCCGGTGCCGATGGCGGCCCCAGATCCATCACAGCGGGCGCACGCGATAGCCGGCGCGGGGGTAATGCACGGCCAGCCGCCCGGCCTCGGCACTGTCGCGCAGGATCACGATCCGGTCGCGCGAGGCGTAGCGGAGGATGCCCTCGCCCGGCTGCTCGCCCCCGTCGGTGTCGGGCACGACCGTGACCGCCATGCCGGGCGTCAGGCCCTGGGGGTCGCGCGGGTCCGTGCCCTCGGGCGCGGTCGGCTCGGCGGCGGCCGCGATTGCGATCGCATCTGCCGGGTCGACATCGTCGCTGCGCGGGCCGTGGCCGATGGCGGCCATGCGTGCCTCCCAGGCCTCGATGGCGGGGAACTCGGCGATCAGCGGCGGCCCGCCCTCCCAGCGCCCGCGCAGGAACCAGACGACATGCCAGAACGCCAGATCAGCGAGCGAGGGCGCCGCACCCAGCGCATGCGCTTGGTCGCCCGCCAGCATGTCGTCCAGCAGCGAGAGCGCCTGGCGCGCCTGCGCCGCCATATGGGGCAGGTCGGACTGCGCACGCTCCAGCGCCTCGGCCCAGTCGGGGCCCAGATAGAGCCGCCCCCGATCCGCTGCGAAATCGGCCGGCAGGTTCTCGCCCTGGCCCGCGAGGATCAGCTTAACCCAGGCTGCGAACAGCGCGCCGTCGGTCCAGCGCGCGATGGCGGTGGCGAGGCCGCGGGTCGCGCCGGGAAAGAAGCTGGGATCGGGAAAGCGACGCTCGAGCTCCTCGATGATGCAGAGGCTGTCGCAGTAGATATCGGCGCCGATCTGCATGACGGGCGTGCGCCGGTAACCGCCGGTGAGCGCGGTCAGCATCGGCTTCGGCGCCAGCCGCGGTATCTCGACCGAGGCCCAGCCCAGCCCCTTGATCCCGAAGGCGATCCGCACCTTCTCAGCCACCGGGCTCTGCGGGTAGTTGTGCAGCAGGATCTGCGGGGTGTCGGTCATTCGGGCCTCCGTTTGGTCCGGCTTGACCTGAGCGGTTGACTTCCGCAAGCGCTTGATGGGCACCGGCTTTGTTTTGCCCATATCGGTCGCGCCTATCGATGGAAAACGGGCGTCGGACATCGCTCTCCAAACCCGTCGGAGAGCTGCCCTGATATCGACCCAGCAGGCGTTGTGGAGAGAGGCCTATGCGCTCGCGCCCTGAGAGAAAAGCAGATGTTCTCGATGCTCTCGCGTCGTCCGGTGATGGGCGAATGCGCGAGGCTGGCTTCTCGCGAAGTCCGAAATCACTTTTGTATAAGAGAAAATACTCTGACCTTCCACAAATAATCTCGATGCATATTTTTTATACAGCAAGCAACTGTGTCTGAAATCAAGCCCAATGACGTTTCTGATGTCATGCGGATGCGGGCTGAGAAGCTGGTGGTTCCGGCTGCCAATGTCGGTCTTCCGCCACGAGCGTGTTGGCTAGGACCACGAGCTTTCGCATCACC
>JBCCJI010000024.1:0-52670 GCA_039027855.1 Pseudomonadota bacterium
AGCTCTTCGATGCTCCGACCGGCGCGGTGAAGCGCGACAATCTGCTCCCTGAAAGCCGCAGGGTACGGGTCCCTCGTTCTCGGCATTCGGACACCTTCCGTTCAAAGCCAATCGGTGTCCACGAAACCGGGGGAACTCCAACTCCACACCGCTCATTTTCCGAGCCGTGAAGCACACCTCAACTACCTGATCAATCGGTCCTGACCCTAGTGCAGATTCTACCTATTCCAGTTCATACGCTGCGGCTGCGAAGGAGCTGGCGCACGCGCTCAGGTGGTATCTCTCGATGGCCGCAGCGACGATATCCCCAAGGGTGTCTCGGTTGCGGGCGCTGGCCTTGCGGAGCAGCGCCTTGAGCTTGGCAAAGACGTTCTCGATTGGGGTGACGTAGGGACTGAAGGGCGGGAGGAAGCGGTGCTGGCCGCCTGCTAGGTCGGTCGTGACACGCACGCCAGCGCCCTTGTGGCTGCCGAGAATGTCCATGATCACGACGTCGCTCGGACGCAGCGCCGGCACGAGGAGGCGATCGATATCGGTCTGGAAGATCTCGCCGCTGATCGGGCCATCGCTGGGCATCGGGGCTTCGATGCCGTAGAAGCGCAGGCCCACCACGAGGGTGGTGGTCCACCGATGGCCGTTCGGCAGGCTCCCGCGCAACCGTTCGCCCCGAAGCGCCCGTCCCGTGAGACGCGCCATGCTCGTGTTCAACCCGTTCGTCGGGAAGTCGGTCCGCCGAATCGATTTCTGATCCTCCGCACCATCGAGGAAGATCAGGCGATCTGGATCGAGATCGGGCTCAGCCTCGACCGAGCTCTGCCGGGCGGCTGGAACGCCGGCGCCCGCCTGTTTCTCGGCGTGACCGAAGTTTTTTCCACCGTCCAGCCGCGCCGAGAGAAGAAGCGCCAGATGGTGCTGCGCGCAGCCGCAACTCCCCGCTTCCGGTTGAGCCGTGTTCGCCTCTCCTCCAGAGCTGCATCCGGCATGCTCTCGACACGCCCGATGAGGAACGCCTCGTCGGCATCGAAGGGCGAGCGCGTCGGGTGGCCCCCCAGGCAGGCGCCTGGGTGATCCGTCTCGTGCCATCGGCAGACCCAGCGGATGGCCGTCGCCACCCCGATCCCGAACCGTGCCGCGGCCGCGCGGGTCGAATTCCCGTCGGAGACGGTGCCCAAAACCCGCTCCCGCAGGTCTGCGGAACACGCGCGAAGCCTGGCGCATGACCATGTCTCGGGTGCTGAACGAAACGCACGACATCCCGTCCGGCTGACCCCACTCGGCCGCTCTGAAAATGCTGGAAAACGACCTGGCCGGTCTGTGGCGGAGATCGACGCCGGTTGGGCGATCGACAAGCAGCAACCGTTACGCTTGGTCGCCTTACGACGTCGCAATAGGCCGGCACCGAGTTATCCGAAACAATGGACGGCTCGGACGGCGCTGGCGCGGTTTGGCCCGGCTATCCTCAGCACAATCGCCCGACGAAGCGATTGACCGTGCCGATTTCCGTTTCGCGTGCCTCTCGCGTCAGTCTTCCCACCAGAGGGTCGAGATCGGTAGGCCCCGTCCGGGGCTGTAGCCATCTGGGAACGCGATCCGGCGGTCATGGGCGATCCAGGCGCCGCTGCGCTGCCAGAGCGGTAGCAGGTAGCGGCGCCAGCGCATCACGCGGTCGAAAGCCCTCGCGCCCGCGATGACCCGGTCGGGATCGTTGCTGTCGCTCATCGCCTCGATCGCGGCGTCCAGCACCGGATCGACGGCGCCGGCCAGGCCATAACCCTCGGTTCCCGCCCTTTCGCTGTGCCAGCCCAGCCGCTCCTCCGTCCCGGGCGGAAAAGACGGCGTGAAGCCGCTCTGCGCGATGTCGAACTGATGGCTCAGCATGGCCTTGCGCAGCGTGACATAATCCATCAGTCGGATATCGAGCGTGATGCCAAGCCGCTGCAGTGACTGCCGAAAAGCACCAAGCGTGCGCTCGATCCCCGTGGCGCCGCCCACGAACGAGAAGCGGAGCGGCGTGTTGTTCTCAGCCTTGACCCGCACCCCGTCGCGCACGACGAAACCAGCCTCAACCAGCAGGGCATCGGCGCGCGCCAGCCTTTGCCGACGCGACTGCGCTGCCATGTCCGGCGGTGCGGCGGCGTCAAACAGCCCGGCCGGCAGCTCGGCGCGAAATGGCTCGAGGATCGCACGCTCACCCGGTCCCGGCGCGCCCACCGCCGCGAGCGAACCTTTGCCGTAGAGCGATCCCGGCGGCGGATAGAGCCCCGCAAAGAAGGTCTCGCGCGCCCATTCCCGATCAAAAGCCAACGTCAGCGCCTCGCGCACTCGGACATCGTCAAGCGGCGCCCGGCGTAGGTTGAAGACCAGCGCATCGAGACGGCCGGTCGTCGGGTATTCGGTCTTGACCAGATCGCCGGCAACGAAGGCCGGGCCGTCATAACGCTCGGCCCAGTTCGTCGCGTCGTATTCCCGGTGCAGGTTCAGCCGCCCGGCCTTCAACGCCTCAACTATCGGGGCGCGGTCACGGAAATACAGCACTTCGATCCGGTCGAAGTTCCAGCGCCCACGGTTCACCGGCAGGCTGCGGCCCCAGTAGTCGGGCACCCGCTCCAGCACGAGGCGCTGGTTCAGCGCCATCGACGCGAGCCGATAGGGGCCGCTGCCAAGCGGCGGCTCAAGCGTCAGAGCCGACAGGTCACGCGCCGACCAGACATGCGCCGGGTGGATCGGAAAGGTGGCGACAAGCCCGATAAAGCGCCTGTCCTGGGGGCGGGTGGTGGTCACCTCGATCACGCGGCTGCCGCGCGCGCTCAGGCTGACCCCCTCCAGAATACTGCGATAGACCGGCAGACCCTCTCTGCCGAGCGTCTCGAAAGTGAAGACCACATCCGCCGCCGTGATCGGCGTGCCGTCATGCCAGCGCGCACCCTTGCGGAGCGCAAAGCGGAGCGTGCTGCCATCGCCCGTCATCTCGGCGCGTTCGGCGAGGAGCCCGTAATACGAACCGCTCTCATCCGCCGCCTTGGTCATCAGTCTGTCGTAGAGATAGGCGAACTCATTCGGCGTGTTGCCCGGAAAGCGCATCATGTTGGTGCTGTTAAAGGTCAGCATGGTGCCGAGGTTGAGCGTTCCAGCCTTGGGTGCCTCGGGGTTGACGTAGTCGAAAAAAAGAAATGTTTTCGGATACTTGAGATCGCCGTGCGTCGCGATGCCATGCCCGTCTCCGGCGCCTGCCACGCTGCCGCCCGTCATCGCGATGACGAGGGCAAAACAGGCGTCGCGGCACAGGCGCCAGACGATGCTGCAGCGTCTCGGATACCACATGGGCGCGCTCCTAAACCGGCGTCGTGCGCCTGTCGGACTTGCCCGGCACACCCGGCGACGTCAGCTAGTGCGGCGCCTGCTCATCTTCCAGGCCACGCCACTTCCCTTGCGGCGGTGACGTCACAGACGACCCGCGCCGCGCCGCCGTTTCGCGACGACCCACTGGACGGTTTTGAATGTCGCCTTAAACAATGACGCAAGCCATGCGCCGACCGCGCCAGCCACCGACTGCCCCTTACCGGACATGCGAGGCGGCTGCTGTGCGAAACGACGACGACACCGCCCCGACCGGGCCCCTCGCGCGCTTTTTCGTCGAGCAGTTGCCGCGCCTCCGCCGTCGGCTCGCCAGGCGTACCGGCTCGATCGAGATGGCCGAGGATCTGGCGCACGACGCTTGGCTCCGCCTTGAGCGCAACGCCGCAGCCGCGCTGCAGGCGCCCGGACCCTATCTGCACCGCACAGCCGAAAACCTGGTGATCGACGAAGCGCGCCGCCGGTCGCGCCGCCTCGGCACGGTGGAGATCGCCGACATCATGAGTGTGCCGGCCGACCTGCCCGAGCCGGAGCGCGCAGTCATCGCGCGCGACGAGCTGCGTACCGTCCTCGCAGCCATCGCAGAGCTGCCGGAACGCCGGCGCGCCGTCTTCATCGCCGCCCGCCTGCGGGGCGAGCGCTACAGCATTATCGCCGCTCGGCACGGCATCACGACGCGCACGGTCGAAAACGACGTACGCCGAGCGCTGGATCATTGCGCCGCCCGGCTTCAACACCCATTGCCTAGAGGGTGACCGCAGAGACCATGCCCGATGACATCTGTACCCAGCCGACCAAGCCAGGACGACGCCCTAGACCTGCGTGCCCGCCAATGGGTTGCACGGGTAAACAGCGGCGCCTTCACCGAGGCCGAGGCCCATGCGCTGGCCGAGTGGCGGGGCCTCTCGCCCCGTCATGAACGGGCGTTTCAACGGGCAGTGATCCTCTGGCAAACCATCGGAGAGGCGCTTGCGGCAGAGGCACGCCCGGCGCGGACCACGCGCCGGCACTTCCTTGCGGCCGGTGGGGTGGTCGCCACGGCGTTCGCGGCGCAACAGGCAGTGGCGTTCCTCGGTTATCTGCCGGGGCTCCGTGCCCTGACGGCCGACCGTGTCACCGCGACCGGCGTGCCTGAAAGCTTTTCGATCGCGGGCGGGGAAAGCGCGGGAACGCTCGATGGTGCCTCGGCGCTCGACACCGGCCAGGACGGCGCGCTGGACCTTGTTGCCGGCGCCGTGTTCCTGCGTGCAAGCGGCGATGCCGTGACGCTGACTGCGGGCGATGCGCGTCTCGCGCTGTCCGATGGAGCGGTCGAGCTCCGCCATGGCGATACCGATATCGAAATCGCCTGCGCCGAGGGCAGGGTCCGGATGCTTCAGCCCACAAGGGTCGAGATCGCCGCGGGCCAGGCACTCCGCACCACGGCCGACGGTCGCGTGACGCACCACATCCGCCATCCCGACGAGATCGCCGCCTGGCGCGAGGGCTTGCTCTCATTTCGCGAGCGGCGCCTCGGCGATGTGGTCGCCGATCTCAACCGCCACCGCACCGGCCGGGTGATGATCGCCCGCCCGGCCCTCGCCGAGCGGAGCGTAAGCGGCATCTTCCACCTCGCCCGGCCCGATCAGATTGTCGATCACCTGACCGATGGTCTCGGCCTCGACCGCCGCAACCTGCCTGCGGGCATCGTCATCCTCAGCTAAAAAATTCGCGCCGGCCTTTCGGGTTCGGCGCACTCGCTCGTCTCTCAATGAACGACGTCTGAACCGGCGGTACGGCCGGGCGATGCCACGAGGGACACGATGCGCGTACAGAAGACGGAGCTGTCCGGCTCCATGATACCGTTTGCGGTGCGGCCTGCGCTCACCGCCACTGCCCTTGCGATGGCACTCAGCGTGACCCATCCGGGCGTCGCCCTGGCACAGGGCGGCAGCACCGATTTCACCGTTCCGGCGGGGCCTCTCAACACGGCGCTGATCGAGTTCGGCGCCGAAAGCGGCGTGCAGTTCGTCTATGACAGCGAGATCGCCGCGGGCCGGATAAGTGGCGGGGTCAGCGGGACGCTGAGCGCGGAGGAAGCCCTCGTCGAGGTGCTCGACGGCACCGGCCTCACCTACCGCTTCACGAGCGCCGATACGGTGACGATCCAGCCCCTCGCTGTACCCGGCGGTGGCGCCGCAGGCGTCGATCAGGGCACCATGCTCCTTGACCCGATCATCGTGACCGCCCGGCGCACCGAAGAGGCGCTGCAGAACGTGCCTTCCAGCGTGTTCGTCCTCGATGGCGAAGAGATCGACCGCTCCAACATCACCGACACTGACGACCTGTCACTGCTGACGCCAAACTTTGACTTCTCGGGCGGTGACAATCCGGGGAGGATTTTCTTCGCCATCCGCGGCATCAGCGATCTCAACGGCGCCTCGACCGGACCTACGCTGGGCTTCTTCCAGGATGGCATCCTGCAGAACAACAGCGCGCTGACGATCAACAGCAATCGCGGGCTTGTCGATGTGGATCGGGTCGAAGTTGTCTACGGGCCGCAAGGCACGGCTTTCGGGCGAGGAACCATCGGCGGTGCGATAAACGTGGTCACCAACAAACCCACCGACACCTTCGAGGCGAGCCTGCGCACCGAGCTCGGCAGCCTCCCGGATGGATCGTTCGAGGCCGTGATCAACGTGCCATTGTCCGATCAAGTCGCCGTGCGGGCCGTCGCTTACGGCGAGCTATCGGACGGTTTCGTTGACCTGCCTTTTGGCGATACCGAAGACTCAATCGGCGCCACGAATGCCGGCAGCCGGCTAAGCGCCCGTTTCACGCCCACAGATCGGCTGACAGTCGACGCTTCGGTGCAATACGACACCACAAGCGTCGATGCACCGACCTTCGCGGTGGAGAGTTCTGTTCTCGATTCGGATCCTGCGTCACTCAACGGGACAATAGACGAGCTCGACATAGAGCGGCTTAATCTGCGCGGTGAGGTCGCCTATGAGTTCGAATCTGGCACCCTGCGTGCCACCTCAGCCTACAACTTCACGAATTTCGAGGGTGGCGAAGACTTCGATTTCACGCCACCAGACAATTCCTTCATCGTCCGAGACTCATTCGAGCGCGTATTCTCTCAGGAACTCCGCTTTGAGAGTGCTGAGTTTTCGATGCTAGACGGACTGGGTAAAATCTCCACAAATCTCGGTTTCATCTACAGTGATATGGAGCGTGAAAATAATCCATTCTTCGAGACAAACTTTTTTGGTGGGCCAGGTGGTAATCAGACGATCAATTCCCTGAAAATCACGAATATCGGTGTGTTTGGCGATGTGCGCTGGCGCCCGATTGATCGACTGGAAATCACGGCTGGCGCGCGTTTTTCGCGTGATAAAGCCGATTTTGCCTTGGATGTGGCGCCCACGGGCACCTTCACGACGTTTGTCGAGCCGTTGGTGTTCGACGATGATCGCACCTACACCGCGGTCACACCCAATGCGTCGATCACCTATGCGATCACTGATGAGGTGACGACGTATTTCAGCTTTTCCACGGGGTATCGGCCTGGGGGGCTGGTTGGAACGCTGGTCGGCGCACCCATCGAATTTGACGAGGAGCGTGTGCGCAACTTCGAAGGGGGCATCAGGGCCACATTCCTCGACGGTCGGCTGTCTGCCTCGGGTAGCGGTTTTGCGCTCTTCTACGATGATATCCAGGTTCCCATCAGTCAGGCGTTCGGTGGTGGCATCGAGAACGCGGCAGAGGCGCGCAGCATCGGCGCAGAGATCCAGCTTGGCGCTCAACCGATTGACGGGTTGGCACTGCAAGCCAATCTGGGTCTGGCCTTTGCCAAGTTCACCGATTTCGAGGCGTCCATCGCCGGGGATCAAACCGGAGATCGCCTACCGCGCGCACCCAGGGTGAGCTTTAGCTTTATCGGCGACTATGAGCATCCGGAACCGATCGTTGGACAAATGCGGCCGTTTGCGCGGGCCGAATACTCCATTCGTTCAGGTTTTTCCGGTGGTGTCGGCGGTGACGATGACCTTGGCGGCTTTGACGTCACCAATCTCCGTGCCGGTCTTCGTGGTGACGATTACGAAGTAACGTTCTTCGTGGAGAACCTGTTCAACGAGGGTTACGCAACGGAGAATGTCGTGCCAGCAGCCGTGGCGAACGCGGCGTTGCCACCTGGGTTCGAAGGTGAGCGGTTTCTCGTACCCGGTCCCACGCGCCGCTTCGGCGTGGAGGCGCTGTTCCGCTTCTGAACGACACCGCGCCGACGGTCGCCGTCTGCGGCTTTCGCGATCCTCTGATCGCAATAACGGACCTCCAACTCCACGGGTCGACAGCCGTGGCTGAACCCGCGTGAAGCGGAGGAGGGTGATGGAGCAGCTTGATCTCGCATCGGGACGCTGAGCATCAGGGCAGTGATTGTGCGCGGTCTAAAGGTGAGAGGCCCGCAGCGGTGTTGGCTCCGGGCCCCTCGAGGGCGTCAGGGTGAGGGATCAGACGCCGAAACCAGGGATCGCTTCATCCTCAGGGCCGAGCCGGAGCATCGGCGCTTCGTCGGTGCGGGCGTCGGTACCCGCCGGCCTACCCTTGCGACCGCTCAGCCGGTCTTCGGTGGCGCGGACGACCACGTAGAAGACCGGGGTGAACAAAAGCCCGAAGACGGTCACACCCAGCATGCCCGAGAAGACCGAGACACCCAGAGCCTGGCGCATCTCGGCACCGGCGCCCGTGGCGATCATCAGCGGCACCACGCCGAGGATGAAGGCGAGCGAGGTCATCACGATGGGCCGCAGACGCGTCCGGGCGGCGGTGACGGCGGCGCTCCAGCGGTCCTGGCCCTCGTCCTCGGCCTGGCGGGCGAACTCGACGATCAGGATCGCGTTCTTGGATGCCAGCGCCACCAGGACGACGAAGCCGATCTGCACCAGGATGTTGTTGTCGAGCCCGGCCAGCCAGACGCCGGTGATGGCCGACAGCAGCACCATGGGGACGATCAGGATCACCGCCGCAGGCAGCGCCCAGCTTTCGTACTGTGCCGCGAGCACGAGGAAGACGAAGAGCACGGCGAAGGCGAACACCAGGGCTGCGGTATCGTCGGTGTTCTTCTCCTGGAAGCTGAGCTCGGTCCACTCGTAGCTGATGCCGGCCGGCAGCACGCGCTCGGCAATCGCCTCCATCGCGGCCAGCGCCTCGCCCGAGGACACGCCGGGCATCGCCTGGCCCTGTACGGCTGCGGCCGGAAACAGGTTGTAGCGGGGCTGACGCAGCGGGCCGGTCGTGTCGCGGAAGGTCGCGACCGCCCCCAGCGGCACCATGGCACCGTCGTCCGAGCGGGTGCGCAGCCGCGCCACGTCATCGGCCGTCTCGCGGAACGGCGCGTCGGCCTGGGCGATCACGCGGTAGGTCCGACCGAACAGGTTGAAGTCGTTCACGAAGGCCGAGCCGAGATAGACCTCCAGTGCCTCGGTTACATTGGCCACGGGAACGTTCAGCATCTCGGCCCGCTCGCGGTCGATCTCGGCGAACACGCGCGGCGTGCCGGTCGAGTAGAGCGAGAAGACAGCGACCAGGTTCGGGTCGGCATTGGCCTCGGCGGCCAGGGCCTGGGTGGCGTCCTGCAGGGCCACGGCGCCCAGATCGCCGGTGTCCTGCAGCATCATCTTGAAGCCGCCGCCGGTGCCGATGCCGCGGACGGGCGGCGGGGCGATGACGAAGATCGCGGCGTCGTTGATCTGGGCCATGCGGGCCCGCGCCTCGCCCAGCACCTCTTCGGCGACGACGCCCTGCTCGGCGCGGTCCTCGAAGGCGGTGGTGGTGAAGAAGATCACGCCCGTGTTGCTCTCGGTCGTGAAGGTCGCGCCGTTGAAACCCGCGAAGACCGCCGCATGCTCGACCCCGTGGATGTCCAGAAGCTCGCTGGTCGCCTCACGGATCACCGCGTCGGTGCGGTCGAGCGAGGCGCCCGGCGGCAGCTGCACCACGGTGATGTAGTAGCCCTGGTCCTGCTCGGGGATGAAGCCGGCGGGGACCTTCTGGAACTGCGCATCGGTGGCGATCATCAGCCCGCCGAAGAGAGCCAGCATGATGATCGGCGCGCGGACCAACCGGCGGGTGGTGGCGGCATAACCGTCCGAGGCCTTGTCGAAGCCACGGTCGAACTTGGCCAGCGCCCACATCACCGGCCGCATCAGCAGGCCGTGCTTCTTCTCGCCATGGGGCTTCAGCAGCATCGCGGCCAGCGCGGGCGACAGGGTCAGCGAGACCATCAGCGAGATCGCCGTGGCCGCCGTGATGGTGACCGCGAACTGGCGATAGAACTGGCCCGAGATACCGGCCACGGCCGCCGTCGGGATGAACACCGCCGCCAGCACCAGCGAGGTGGCGATCAGCGCGCCCGACACCTCGCGCATGGTGCGCCGCGCGGCGTCACGCGGGGCGAGGCCGTCGCGGATATGCTTCTCGATCCCCTCGACCACGATGATCGCGTCATCGACCACGATGCCGACCGCCAGCACGAGGCCGAAGAGCGACAGGTTGTTGATCGAGTAGCCGAGCGCGGCCATCACCGCGAAGGTGCCGACCAGGCTGACCGGGATCGCCAGGATCGGCGTCACCGCCGCGCGCCAGGTGCCGAGGAATAGCAGCACCACGGCGACGACCAGGATCACCGCCTCGACCATCGTCTGGACCACGGCGTCGATCGAGGCCTGAATGAACTCGGTCGGGTTGTAGATGATGTCGTAGCCCAGACCGTCGGGGAACTCCGCCGACAGGTCCTGCATCAGCGCCTGCACCTCGTCAGCGGTCGCGAGTGCGTTGGTGCCCGGCCGCTGGTTGATGACGATGGCGACCGCGCTGTTCTCTTCGAGATAGGCGCGGGTGGTGTAGTTGGCGGCACCCAGCTCGACCCGGGCGACATCGGCGAGGCGGACGATCCGACCGTCATCGCCGCGCTTGACGATTACGCGCTCGAACTCGGCGGCGTCGACCAACCGGCCGGTCGTCTCGACCGACAGCTCGAAGGACGCGGCCTCGGGCGTCGGCTGCTGGTTCAACAGACCCGAGGCGACCTGGGCGTTCTGCGCACGCAGCGCCGCTACGACTTCGCCCGGGGTCATGTCGAGGGCCGCGATCCGCTCGGGGTCGAGCCAGATGCGCATCGAGTAGTCGCGCGCACCGAAGATCGTGACCTGGCCGACGCCCTCGAGGCGCGTCAGCTGATCGCGGACGCGCTGGGCGGCGTTGGTGATGTAGAGATCGTCGCGCGAGGCGTCGGGCGAGAACATGTGGACGACGATCAGCAGATCGGGCGAGGCCTTCTGCGTCACGACGCCCAGACGGCGCACCTCCTCGGGCAGGCGCGGCTCGGCGATGGAGACGCGGTTCTGCACCAGCACCTGCGCGGCATCCAGATCGGTGCCGAGCTCGAAGGTGACGGTGATCGTCAGGTTGCCGTCGCCGGTCGCCTGGGAGGACAGGTAAAGCATCCCCTCGACGCCGTTGATCTCCTGCTCGATCGGGGTCGCCACCGTTTCGGCGATCGTCTCGGCCGAGGCGCCGGGATACTGCGCGGTCACCTGCACCGTGGGCGGGGCCACTTCGGGGTATTGCGCGATGGGCAGGGTGAAGACGCTGAGCGCGCCGATGATCGTGATGAAGGCCGAGAGCACGATGGCGAAGATCGGCCGGTCGATAAAGAATCGCGGCAGTTTCATTGGTTTTCCCTCACCAAATGGACTGGGTCGGGCGCTCAGCGCGCCGCGACCTCGGTGCCGTTGTCGACTGCGTCGTCTAGGCGCGCCGTGACGGTCGCGCCGGGGCGCGCCATGTGCAGGCCGCCGGTGATCACCTGCTCGCCGGGCGCGATGCCGGCGGTGACGACGCGGGCCGTGACCGCGCCGGGGACGGTCAGCCGATCGCCCAGCTCGACCGCGCGGCGATGCACGGTGCCGGCCTCGTCGACGACCAGGACGAAACGCGCGGCCTGGTCCGAGCCGATGGCGGTCTCGGGGATCACCACGCGCGTGGTGTCGATGGCGGTAGCCAGACGCAGGCGGCCGAACATGCCGGGGGTCAGCACGCCGTCGTCATTCTGCAGCACCGCGCGACCGCGGATCGTGCCGGTCGCCCGGTCGATGCGGTTATCGACGAAGTCGATGGTGCCGGGATGGGCAAAGTCCACCTCGTCGATCAGGCGCACGGCCACCGGCGTCTCGCCGGCACGGCTGCGCAGACCCTCGGTTTCGGTGGCGCGCAGGTATTCGAGGTACTGCCCCTCGGTCGCGTCAAACACGAAATGGATCGGGTCGAGCGAGACGACCGTGGTCAGCGCTTCGGCACCGGCGCCGGCGGCGATCAGGTTGCCGGGGCTCACCGCATCGTCCGAGATCCGGCCGGTGACCGGCGCATGGATTTCGGTGAAGCCGAGATCGAGACGCGCGCGCTCGACCGCGGCCTCGGCGGCGGCGATGCTGGCGGCGGCGCTCGCCGCCTCCTGCGCGCGGGTGTCGAGGACCGACTGTGCGACATGGCCGCCGGCGCGCAGCCGCTCGGCCCGGGTCAGCTCGGTATCGGCAAGCTCAGCCGCGGCTTCGGCCTCGGCCAGACGCGCCTCGGCTTCGGCCAGCGCCGCCTCGAAGGGGCGCGGGTCGATGGTGAAGAGCAGATCGCCCTTCTCGACGACTTGGCCCGCCTCGAAATGCACGGCGTCGAGATAGCCGGAGACGCGGGCGCGGATCGCGACCTCGTCGACTGCTTGGAAACGGCCGGTGAACTCGTCCCACTCGGTGACGACCCGCGCTTCGGCACGCACGACATCCACGGTGGGGGCCGGGGCCGCGGCCGTGGATGCCTCGGCCGTGGCGATGAAGTTCGGCGGCGTGATGCGGCTGGCGCCGTACCAGAGCCCGCCCGCGATCAGCGCACCGAGGGCCGCGCCCGTCAGCAGAGTGCCCGCCGCCTGGGTCTTGGTGTTCTGCATCAGTCATCTCCTCACCTCGAGGGCGCCTTCGGCCCTCGTGTTGGAGATCAATGTGCGCGTGACCTGTGCGTGGGGTACCGGGGCTGTCGGACCATCACTGTTTCCGAATGAGACATAATCGGGCTGCCGGCGACATCGCTGCCGAGCGATGGCACCGCGCTGCGGCGGTCCAGCCAGGGGCTCTTTTCACGGCAGGCTCGGGCGGATCAGCAGCCGAAGGCGTTGTCTTTGCGGTGCAATCGACGCGCTCGCCATGTCGGAGAAAAGCCGACACGGCCGGTCGCCACGCCAACCTTTGCCCAATAGACGGATCGCCCGGTCTGCTGGTTTCCTCAGGCGATGAGGTCGGGAAAGCGCGGAGGCTCGGCCACCAGGAAGTCGACGAAGGCGCGCACGCGCGGGGCGACGAGGCGGCGATCAAGGTAGATGATCGAGTAGGGGAACGCGTCCATACGCCAGGGCTGAAGCACCTCCACAAGACGGCCCGCGTTGATCGCCTCGATCGCCAGGAAGCTCGGCAACTGCGCCAGGCCAAGCCCGGCGATGGCGGCCTGCATGATGGCATCGACGCTGTTGGCCACCAGCACGGGGTCGAGCGTGCGACGCACCACCTGCCCATCGACGTTGAACATAAAAGGGAAAAGACGGCCCGTGTTACGGATGCGGTAGTGAATGGCGCGGTGCGCGTCGAGATCCTCGGGCCGCTTCAACACCGGCGCGCTCTCGAGGTAGCGTGGTGCGACGCAGGTATAGACGCGGTCGTCGATCAGCTTGCGCGCCACTAGGTTGGCCCCGTCGCCGAGGGCGCCGATGCGCACCGCGATATCGATCCCGTCGCTCGCCAGATCCACCTGTCGGTCGTCGAAGCTGAGCTCGACCTCGACCTCGCGGTATCGGCTCATGAAGGCCAGCACCCGCTCGGTCAGCCATACGCGGCCGAAGACGGCCGGAGCCGAGATCACGAGCCGCCCGCGCGGGTGCTCGAGACTGTCGGTGAAGTCGTCGATCAGGCTGTCGGCGCCCTCGACCAGCCGGCGCGCACCCTCAAGGAACCTCTCACCCTCCACGGTCAGGGCCACCGAGCGGGTTGTGCGGTTGAACAGCTTGGCGCCGATCTCGCCCTCCAGCCGCTGCACGGATTTTGAGACCGCCGAGGTGGTCATGCCCAACTGGCGCGATGCCCCCGCGAACCCGGAGGCGCGCGCCACCGCAATGAACACACGCAGATCTGAAAGGCTGTCCATCGACCCAAGGATGCCGTTGACGACAAATCCCTGTGTAGAGAGAGCCTTCCCTGGCTGCTAGACCTTGATGTGGGACGCGAAGAACCCGCTCAGCGATGTCGTCGCCAAGCCTGCAAGCGGTCACAGAGCGCATGATCGGACGCGCGACGCTGTCGGCAACGGCGCGCATCGTGGTGTTGTGCTGCCTCCGGTGCGGTCGATCGGACCGATGCATCCCCTATTCATTCGGAGGCTCTTCACCGCGCGGTGGCGGGACACTGCGTGGCCAACCCGGGTCCATCTTGGGTATCGAGGTCGTCGCTTGGTGCACCGTCATTGAACAGTGAACCAAGCGCGCGCCCGGCGACCCTCACCGACGAGCATCGGTAATCGGGCGAAAAGGCAAGTACCCGATCGGGTAGGTTCGCGTGGAAACCGCTTTCAGTAGTCTCTTGCGGCGTGCGGCGACATGCGTTGGCGGATCCGATTCCCTTCGTGTCCCTTCGTCGTCGTTGCGCCACTTGTGCCCGAAACGCCGAAAAGATCCTGCTCGACCACGGCTAGCGTGCCTTAGAGGATGCCGCTGCGACAGGAAGGAGGCGCCGTGCAGAGATCTGTGACGATGACG
This sequence comes from Pseudomonadota bacterium, assembly GCA_039027855.1. GTDB lineage: Bacteria > Pseudomonadota > Alphaproteobacteria > Rhodobacterales > Rhodobacteraceae > Thermohalobaculum. Next base: position 14,186 of record JBCCJI010000024.1, read on the forward strand.
ATCCGGACACCGCCGGTTGGCTGCACGCGCCGCGCGGCAAGCGGCGGCTGGGTGTCCTGATGGGCGTTCAGATGCGCGGCAGCATGCGTGATGTCGAGGGCATGCAGGTCTATTTCCGAGCGGGCGGCACCGGGCCCCCGGTGTTGATGCTGCACGCCGGTTTGGCGACCGGGTCGCTGGCCTGGCGCCACTGGACCGGCCCGCTGGCTGCGCATCACCGGGTCATCGCCCCCGATATCCGCGGCCATGGCCGCACCAGCAACCCTGCCGGGCAGTTCATCGGCTTCGGGCCGATGGCCTGGGACATGCTGCGCTTCATCGAAACGCTCGACCTTGACGCGCCGCCGCACATCGTCGGCCATTCCTGCGGTGCGATCATCGCGCTGCACATGGCGGTCTACGAACCGGGCCATGTGGGGCGTCTGGCGCTGCTCGGTGCGCAACCCTTCATCGGGCGCTCGGAACGCTATGCCGAGGCACTGCGCCAGCATTTCTCGGCCAAGACGCTGGATGTCGCGCCGAGCCCTCTGCCGTTCCTGCGGCGCAACCCTCTCACGGGCGCGACCATGACGCTTGCCCACCGGCAGACATCGGCGCTCAAGCTCTTCGGTCAGCTCTGGCCCATGCGCGTGCGGCCGCTGACGCTCAGTGAGAGCGATTTTGCCAAGATCCGCAAGCCGATGCTGCTGATGATCGGCGAGGCCGACCCTTTCGTCTCCGTCGCCGAGACCGAGACCCTGGCAGCGCTCGTTCAGCACGTCTGCGTCAAGCGACTTGCCGGCCACGACCACTATTCGGGCCTGCATGACGTAATGGTCGCCCAAGACATCGTGGCGCCTTTCCTGCGTGAGCCCGAGGATGGGTGAGCTCGGCCAACTCCCCGCCCGCGGGCGCGGGCTGCGTGGTGAGCACGCGCTCGGCGCCATTGCGGATGCCTTTACCGCGCGGTCGGAAACCGTCACGACCTGCAAGGAGCTTGAGAGCGAAATGTCGGCCTCGGTCCGGCAGCTCGGCTATCACGGCTTCGACGCCTGGGCCGTCACGCGCAGCACCATGGGCAACATCCACAATGCGCAGAACCTCTGGGCGGCCGATTACGCGCCGGACGTCATCAAGTCCTTCGTCAAGCTGGGCCTGGCCGAAACCTGTCCCGTGACGGCCATGGCCTCGCACACCGCGACGCCCTTTGATTACGTCGAGGCGCTGAAGACCGGGCCGCAGAACGCCTCCTCGCAATGGCAGCAGCGGACGCTGGCGTTCTTCGGCGTTCGCCATGCCTGGATCGTGCCGCTCAACACCGTCGAGCAAATGCGCGGCGTGACGCTCTATCTGAAGGGATCGGCCGCCCGGGACAGCGAGTATTTCCAGGCCACCCGCCACGATGCGCATCTGCTGGCGGTGGCCTTCCTCGACGCTTTCACCCGCCAGAGCGCGCCGGCGAAAGCCTGCGCGTCGGACGCAGCCGTGCTGAGCGCGCGGGAAATCGACTGTATGCAGTGGGTGGCCCGCGGCAAGACCAACTGGGAAGTTAGCCGCATTCTGTCGATCAGCGAGAACACCGTGCGTTTCCACCTGAAAAACGCCTTCAGGAAACTCGATGCGACCTCCCGATCCTCTGCGGTGATGCGCGCTATTCAGGCCGGCCTGATCGAGCCTTGATCTGGTAATTCTCGATCCGAGAATTCAGCCTTGCATCGCACCGAATAATCCACTGATTGGTCGACGGATCCCGGTGGATTCCCGCTCTGATTCCAATAATACCGTCGATAATCATTTTAGAATGTCACGTATTCGATCGGCAGCATTTGGTTCAAATTATTGTCCTGCATGAACGGGTAGGTTCGCCGACTATCCACCTCCGTTAGCACGACCCGGCTTTCCGCAATCAGAGGAGCCGAGATCATGCGCTTCAGAACGATACCATTTGCCGTCGCCAGCCCCGCCGCCGCGCTCGTCGCCGGTCTGCTCGGCTCAACCGCCGTCGTCACGCCCGCCCACGCCATGGAGGCCTGTGCTGACTTCATCGCGAGCGCCGCGACCGAGGTGTTTCCCCAGGGCGGTAACGCTCTGCAGGCCTTGCAGCTCATCAATCTCGGCCCGATCCGGCTGGAGGAAGGCGACAGCCTGAGCATCGTCATCGCCGGCCCGCCCCCCGGCAACAATGCCGTGCGGATCGAGGAGGTCACCGTCGGCAACCAGGGTCTGCTCGGCGGCACCGATGCCAATGAGAACGGCTTTCTGCAGGTCAGTATCGTCAACAACGGTTCGGGCGTGATCGAGGGCGATCTGTTCGTCCGCATCCTGAACAACGTGGCCAACAGCAGCGTGTCGATCACGGCCTCCTGCGACCCGGCCGAGGATGACGACGACGACGACGATGATGACGACGACGGTTTGGGCCAGGACGACGGCGCCGATGACGATCAGGGCGCGATCGACCCGGATTTCGCCGGCGGCGCGGTCGATGCCTTCGTCCAGGGCATCACGCCCGGCCTGAATGGCGGCCCTGGCGGCGGCTTCGTGCGCATCGGCGACGGGGTGTTCGACGAGATCGATGCCCTGAACGAGGTGATCTTCGAGGAGCGTCGTCGCATCGCGCGCGAACAGGGCGTGGAAGACGACACCCCACCGCCCGCGCCGGGCGCTGACGATGAGCCGCTGCCCGAAGCGCTGGAGGAGGAGCGCCGTCGCATCGCCGCCGAGCGGGGCGAAGACCCCGGCCCCGCGCCGGTCGAGGAAGCCGGCGACGAGGGCGTCGGGCAGTTCGACGTGCCCGTCGGCAATGGTCTTGGCCCCGAGGCACAGGCCCGCGCAGCGCTCAACGATCTGCGTTTCCCGGGCGTCGGCCAGCGCGAGGAAGAGGGGCTGACCCAGGACGAGCTGCGCGTGCTCCTGGAACTCCGCCTCCGCGAGGCCCGGCGCGCCCGCGAGCGATTGGTGCGCAGGCTGACGCCCGGTACCGATGAGAATGCGCAGATCCTTGAGCTTGGTCGCGGCCCGTTCGCATCCTCCGACGCGGCTCTGGAGGACACGCGTAATGCGCTGGCGGCCCGCGAGCGCGAAATCGCTCTGATCGAGCGGGACATCGAGCGCAACGAACGCGGCGAACCGATTGCAGACCCCGATGCCGGCATCACGCGCGGCGAGCTGCGCGAACAGGTGCAGGAAGAAGAGCGCCGCTTCGGCCCCCTCGACATCCGCCCGCAACAGAACGAGATCACTGACGCCGTGCCCAACGCTGAAGCCGATGCCGCCACCCAACAGGCGCTCGACACGCTGCAGCGGGAGCGCCGCCGGATCGACATCGAACAGGGTAACGTCAACGGAGACGCCGGTGCGGGCATTGGCCAACAGGGTGCTGGTGCGCAGGGCGTTGGCCAGATCGTCGGGGACGCGGGCCAAGCATTTCCTGACAGTGCCGAGACGGCATCCGCCACAGCGGCGCTCAACAGCCTGCGCCTCACCCGCCGCAACCCGGTCGACACCAACCTCAGCGTGGCGGAACAAAGGGTTCTGCTTGAGCTTCGCCGTCGCGAAGTTCAACGCGCCCGCGATGCCCTGCAGAACGGCACCGTCAACGGGTTGTCGGGTGAGCCGCTACAGCCGCTTTTCGGGGGCAACCAGGCGCTGACGATTGCCGCCGTCGAGACCCAGACCCGCGAGCAGTTGCTGGCAACGGCGAACCAACAAAGCGACCTGATCGAGCGGGACATCGTGCGGCTGGAACAGGGTCAACCGATCAGCGACCCGGACGCCACGATTACTCGGAACGAGCTCCGCGAGCAGGTGCAGCGGGAGGAGGCCGCCAATGGCCCGCTTCAAATTCTGGAACGCGTTGAACCTGTCTTCGTTGATCCAGCGCCCGAAACCGTAGACTCTGCGCCCGACCGTCGTAATCTACCGCCCGACGATAACCTCAATATTTCTGGTGATGAACCGAAGGACATCCGGCCCGGCGTCTTGGAGCCGCGAGGCGGAACGATTGGGAGTCTCTCTCCCGACCAGATTGCCGACGAGCCCAGCGGTGTTTTCGCAGCCCTCCCCGGCCTTTCGGCCAGCGGCACGGCGGCGAGTTTCGCGGCGGGCTTCAGCCTGGCCAAGTATCGCCGGCAGACTGCTGGCAAGGCGGGGCCGCTGCCGGGGTTCCTGTCTGACGAACGGCTGGTGCTGGAACTCCGCGTCAATGGCGGCTTTGTCTCCGAGAACGCGGCCGCCGATCAGGACGGCTTCACGATCTCGGTCGGCGCCATCGCGGCCTATCTCGTGAACGAGGACCTGACCCTTGGCCTCAACCTCGCCTATCAGCATGCCGAGGCCGAGGGTCCGGCAGTCGAGAACGAGGCCGACAGCTTCGGCATCACCGGTTTCGGCCAGTTGCAACTGCCCCATCGCCTCCGCCTCGACGTCGTCGCGGCCTATACCCGCACCGATATCGACACGCTGATCACCCAGAACGGCGTGACGGGCGAGGGCGACACCAATGCCGATGCCTTCCAGATCCAGGGCCGGCTTAGCCGCAGCTTCGATCTGGCCGGCTGGCAGGTCACGCCGGGGCTGGGCGTCAGCTTCAGCCGGATCGAGCGTGATGGCTTCACCCTGTCCGACGGCACCGATGTGGACGCAACGACAACCGACCGGCTGACGATCAGCGCCGGGCCGAGCGTGACGCGCACCTTCTCGATCCTCGACGGGCAGGGGAGCCTCACGCCGCGCTTCGGTGTCGATCTGACGATGAACCTCGGCAATGAGCGGGAGTTCGTGCGCGAGGATGGCGGGATCTCCGATCTTGGCACGATCGGCGTGGGCGCGTCGGCAGGCCTCGGGATCGCGTCGGGGCCGTTCGAGGCTGGCATCGACATTGGTTACGGTCGCTTCGGCGACCTGCAGAATGTCCAGATCGGCGGAACGGTAAGCTATAAGTTCTGAGGAACCGCGCGCTACCCGCGACCGGCACGACGCCTGTGAGCGTGCCGGTCGCGGTCTTGCCCGTGACAATGCGTAGGGCGGGTAGGCGAGAGCCGACGAGGCCGCGATCACGGAAGCTGAGACGGCCGGAGAGTGCCCGCCCGACGCGCCCTGCCAAGCCACGCAGCAGGGCAACCAAGTACTTTTCTGAAGAACCTCCGCGGTGCCGACGGGACCCCGGGCGAGATTCAATGTCGGGCCTTTTGGATTGGGTCGCGCGGTACGCCTTGCGGAGCGGGCTAGCGGATCGGGCCGAGCGCTGGCGCCCTCGTCGATCTGATCTCCCAACCAACCACCTATCCCGAGAAGGGTTTTCGGGCCTCTCTCGGCTTTGTGCGCACGGCCGAGTGCTACGGCCGCGACGCCCCGCGCGATCGACCGAGAGGGGGCCTCAACCGGGTCTGTCCGACACGCGACCGCCCGGCGGCAGGCGCCTGGAAGGGGTGACCGGCAGGCCGGCTGCCCCGCTACATCACCGAGACGTTATGGATCGGGGCAACGACCACAAGCGGCTCGGGCCCGAAGCCGCGGATCTCATGCGTGCCGTAGTCGGTCAGGCGGAACTCATCGATCAGATCATCGCGCATCCCCGCGTGGGCCAGCACGGTCATGGGCTCGGCTCGGGTCTGCAGCCTTGAGGCCATGTTCACCGCGGGGCCGAACACGTCATAGACATAACGCTGAATGCCCACGACCGATCCGACGGCCTTGCCGCTCGCCAGGCCAACGCGAGCCCTCAAGGTGAAGCGGTGGCTGCGGTTGCGCCGCTCAAGGTACTGCAGGAAGCGCACGGCGCAGCGGGCCACCATCTTGGCGTGATCGGGGTTGGGGGATGGCATGCCCGAGACCGCGAGATAGGCATCGCCGATGGTCTTGATCCGTTCGCAGCCGAACGGCTCGGTGATGCGGTCGAAGGTCGTGAAGATCTCGTTCAGCTCCGACAGCGTCACCGTAGGGTCATGCTCGGCCGAGAACTGGGTGAAGCCGATGAAGTCCAGCATCAAGACTGAGACGTCGTCATAGAGCTGCGGTGTCACCACGCCGTACGTCTTGAACTCTTGATAGGCCTCCCGCGGCATGATGTTCAGCAAGAGCTTCTCCGCCCGCTCCTTCTCCCGCTCAAGCTCACGGGTGTTGCGCTCAACCATGCGGGCATAGCTGTCGATCATCGCCTCAAGCTCGCGAAGGCGCGTCACATTGGTGGCCTCGACGACCAGCAGGGCGTCTTCATCGCCGCTCAGCGTGACGGTGAGGGCCATCACCAGCGTGCGCCGCTTGCGCTTAAAGCTGATCTCGGTGGTGAAGGGGCTGCCTTCTTGCAGCCCGGCACGCATCGTACCGACATCGAGCCCCGGCGACTGCCACCGCAAGGTCTGCCCCCCTCGGCCGCGCCCTCGAACCAACCGGCGAAGACGGGGTTGCAGAACACGATGCCCAGATCATCGGCGCGGGCGATGGCGATGCCGACGCCCACGGTGGCGAGCAGTCGTTCCTTGATCGCCTCGATGCTCATGGGGGCCTCACCGGAGCTTTCTGTCGGCGCTCTGGCGGGTCTCGCCGCCGGCGTGGGGCCGACGATCATGTCCTTGTAGCTTCCGACGAGCGAATGACCTCGTCGGTATCGGCCTCTTCGAACGCATGCTCATCCAGCGTTTCGCGAAGCAGCACGGCCATCTCGGCGAACTCGGCCTCGGACAGGCCAAGGGGGTGATGGACCTGGCGCAGATGCTCGGGTGTGTGGCTCGCCGGTCCGCCGAGCAGCGCCGCCATGAACTTGGTCTGATGGTCGATGAGGCGGGTCATCTCGGTCTCTTCGAACCGGTCGCCGATCAGGTCGCTGTCGAGCACCCGGTCATAGAAGGCCAGAACAACGCGGCTGATCCGGGAGAACCCGCCATACTTCTGAAACAGCGTACTCATCTCCTCGGCTCGCAATAAGCTGGCGCGTCGACGATACGTTAGCCGGACGAACGCGCGGAAGCCAAAGGAAGCCTTTGTTCGATGGCGCGGGCGATCAGGGCGTCGAAGTCCTCCGTACTGCGGAGCGCTGCGATCTCATGCGCCTCGACGACGACGCCCCAGCGGCCGATGGCGTCATAACGCGGCACCCGGTGCTCGATCAGCGCACGGAAACCCCAGGCGGCGAAATCGTCGGGGTCCACCGCGTCTTCCGCCACGCCGTGGCGTGCGCGGTAGTCTGACCAGAGAGAGATCAGCAGATCTTCGGGGTAGTACATGGGCTTAGGATCGCGGCGAAAGCGGGCGACGAGCTCGTCGGCCAGCGCGTCGGTCCCCCGGATTTGCACGATCAGCGCCCGCTCCGACAGGGCGCGCATCACGCTGTCATCGGGGTCCGCCGGGTTCACGACCTCGCAGATCGAGCCGCCTGTGTCGGCCAGAAAATGGTCATAGCGATAGATGTCCTGCGCGCGGTCGATGAAGGTCAGCGTGTCGTGCAGCGCGGCGATCTCGGCCTCGCGGTGCTGGCGCTGGCGCTCCAGGTAGGCCTCGAAGGGAATACCGCCCCGATCAGGCGCGCCGGGTTTGCCGAGATAAGTCGAGAGGGGCGCCAGGTTCTCGAAGGTGATGTTCGAGGCGATGTAGATCGAATCCGAGCGCAGCAGGTCGCGCAGGAAAGGGTTCTTCATCGCCTCCCGTTTGAAATTGTCGGTGATGCGCTCGCCCATATACCGCGTGCCGATGCGGTAATCGACCGAGTAATGGAACCAGTCGCCGCCCGCGCGGAGCATGCGCGCCGTGGTGGTCTTGCCAAGACCCGACATGCCGACAAGGGCAACGGCTTTGTTCGGCGCCTCCAGATAGGCGGCTGGGGTGGGGTAGAGCATGCTGCCGATCCGGTCGCTGGACGGCCCTGCGACCGCCACTCCGCGTCTAGCCGAGGGGGCGAGCAACGGCAATGCGATCGGTACGCTGGGGCACTCGCCGGGCTTGGTCGTCTGCCGTTGGACCTGTGCGCCGCTCAATGAAGGGCCGGCCGCGGGTCTGTTAGCGGCTGGCGCAATCCACGCAGCGGGTATGCGCCGGATCGAGCGCGAGGCGCTTTTCGGCGATGGGCTCGCCGCAGTCGTTACCATACCCGAAGTCATCGCTGCCGAGCCTCGCAAGCGCCGTACGAAGGCGCTGCCGCATGACGGCGCGGCAGCGCGATTGCGCGGTCGCCATGGCCTGTACCTGCATGGCATCCATGCGGCTTAGCCGTCCGACCGACTGCTGATCGAGTGCGACGGGTTGGCGATCCTCGATGGTTGCGGCGTCCTCGGCCGCGATCTCGGCAAGGCGGGTTTCGATCAGGCGCCTGACGCGGTGTTTGGTTGCCTCATCCATCCTGTCGGCCCCGTTCTGCGTTGCTCGTTGCCGTTCAGATCTGCGCGGGTTTGCCAAGGCGGCGGGCGATCTCCGCGATATGGGCGGGCCCTGTTTCGCAACAACCGCCGACGATGGTTGCGCCAGCGGCGATCCAGCCGTCCACATGGTCGGCATAGGCGGCGGGGCCGAGATCGGTGCGCGCGACGAGAACATCGACCGTCGTCGCATAGTCGAGGTCGACCGCCGCGGTGAAGCCGTTGGCGTAAGCGCCGAAGGGCAAGCCGTGGCGGGCGAGGGTGGGCAGCGCAGCCCCGATCGCCTCGGGCCGCGAACAGTTGAGCAGGAGCGCATCGGCACCGGCCTCGACCACGGCGTCCAGGGCCTCGTCGAGCGGCTCGCCCGAGCGAAGGCGGTGTCCGTCATGATCGTCGACCGTCAGCCCTGTCCAGATCGGCAGGCCGCTATCGGCGCCCGCGCGCGTTGCCGCGACCGCCTCGGTGATCGTCGCCATGGTCTCGGCAAGGATGATGTCGACATGGGGCGCCTGGGGCGCGACGAGTTCGGCATACTCGCGCGCGGCATCCGCGGCGTTGGGGGCGAGGTGCGGCACGTAACTATTGACCAGCGGCGGCAGGCAGCCGGCGAGGCGCACGGGATGTGCCGCGCCTTCCCGGGCACGGTGCGCGATCTCGATGGCGGCCTGCTGTAGCTCGAGGAACCGCTCTCCGGCGCTGTGGCGCTGCAGCCTGCGGGGCGTCACGGAATAAGTGTTGAGGGTGATCACCTCGGCACCGGCGGCGATGAAGTCGCGATGGACGGCCGCGACGAGATCGGGCCGCTCCATCATCACCCAGGCCGACCAGAGCGGGCGCGGATCCTCGCCGATCCGCGCGATCAACTCCTGCCCGGTCCCCCCGTCCAGCAGGGTGATGGCGTTCTGTGCAGCCATCAGCGGCCTCCCCGAAGGACGATGACCCCGGTGCTGGCACCGGGCGCAAGACCTGCGCCCGAGGCGCCCGGCTCACCCCTTCTTGGCGGCCTCGATCGACTTGGTGAGGATCGCCTCCGCTTCGGCCTTGTCGCCCCAGCCGATGACCTTCACCCACTTGCCTTTTTCGAGATCCTTGTAGTGCTCGAAGAAGTGCTGGATGCGCTCGACTTGCTTTTCCGGCAGGTCCGAGAGGTTCTGCACCTTTGCCTGGAAGGGGTCGACCTTCTCGACCGGGACGGCGATCAGCTTATCGTCCATGCCACCGTCGTCCTCCATCTTCAGCACGCCGATGGGGCGGCAGCGGATGACGACGCCGGGGGCGAGGTCGAAATCGCAGATCACCAGCACGTCGGTCGGATCGCCGTCGTCATGCAGGCTGTTGGGCACAAAGCCATAATTGCAGGGGTAGAACATCGGCGTATTGACGATGCGATCGACGAAGACGGCGCCCGATTCCTTGTCGATCTCATACTTCACGGGCGCGCCGCCGCCGGACCCGCCGGTGATCTCGATGACCACGTTGATGTCGGAGGGCGGGTTCTTGCCGGCCGGTATCGCGTCGATGTTCATGGGGTCGCTCCTCTGCGTCGCCTCTCAACCGCGGCGCGGCTAGCATGACGCGTGGCGAGAGAAAACCCGGGCGAAGGCATGGCGGCCATGTCCGATGGTCCGGCATGGAGCCGGAGCGGCGCTGCGGCTCGCGCTCTGCCGGCCCGAGTGCTGGTTGGTGTCCCGTTCGTGTCAGCGCCGACCGAGATCCCCGTGCTGCAACGGCCATCTCACGGTGGCCCACAGCAGCAAGAAGACGTTGGTGGGAAACAGCAGGAGGCTATTCGTCACCAGAGCACTCGGCAGGTTGCCGGGGCCATACGCGATCATGGCCCGCGCGAGGATCAAGGGATCGACATAGTCGAAGGCCTCGCGCCCGTACCAGATGACATGGAGCCAGGTACTGGCGAGCATGTAGCCCCAAGACGCACCGAGTAGCACCGCGATCGTGGCCTCGACGCCTAACCTGAACGCTCTGCTCATCTACAGTCGTTGTTACCCGGCCTTGTCCATGGCGGCGAGCGTCGCATCCCAGGCCAGCAAGATCGAGGCGTGGCGGTTCTTGTAGTCACGCGCTGGCGTCAGGGCTTCCAGCGCGGCGAAGGGGCCCGAGGGGGCATCGCCGCCCTGCTTCAACATGGCGTGCAGCGCATCGCGACCGGCCTCGATCTCGTCGCGGGTCCGGCCGATGACCTCGGCGCCCAGCACCGCGGCGGAGGACTGGCCGAGCGCACAGGCCTTCACATCCTGGGCAAAATCGGCCACCCGGCCGTCGGCGAGTGCCACGTCCACGGTGACAGTCGAGCCGCAGAGTGGCGAGCGCTTGGTCGCCGAGCCACTCGGCGCAGACAGGCGGCCGGCATGCGAAAGGCCGCTCGCCAGCGCGAGGATCCGCTCGCTGTAGAGCTTCATTAGGTCTTGCGTGGGCGCCGCCGTCATGATGGGCCTCCGTCCGAACAGAACGCAGATGTAGCGGCAGCGGGCGGGGACGCAAACCCGGGCGTTGCCGCGCGGAGGTGACGTGATGGCGCAGCAACACGGGCTGGAAGGGCCGCAGCCGGGCCGGCCTCTTAACCCGGCGACAGTCAAATGGGATGCGCGAGGCCTGATCCCGGCGATCGCCCAGGATGCCGCGTCGGGCGACATCCTGATGCTCGCCTGGATGAATGCCGAGGCCCTTGCCGAGACGCTGGAGACGGGGCGCGTCACCTACTGGTCACGCTCGCGCGCGGCGCTCTGGCGCAAGGGCGAGAGCTCGGGCAACATCCAACGGCTGATCGAGGCGCGGATCGATTGCGACCGCGACTGCCTGCTGATGCTGGTCGAGCAGACGGGCCCGGCCTGCCACACGAACCGCCGGAGTTGCTTCTACACGGCCGTGCGCGCGGGCGCGGAGGTCGAGATCATGGCGCCCGAAACCTGAGCCAAACGGTATCGCGGCTGGTCGCCGCGATGAGTCGTGCTCGGTTGCCCCATGACGGGGCCGGTCGATGCACCAGTGCTTCGGTCGGTTGCAGGTTTGGCTCGAAAGAACGCTCGCCGCTTGGCAGGCCCCTTTGGCGGGGCAAAGGGGCGCTGTGAAAGCGTTTGCAAGGACCAGAGCACGTCAAGGACAAGCGGGCTCCGCCCGTCGCTGGCGCGATCCTTGACCCGCTCCGCTCCTTGCGCTGCCGTGCTAAGTCTAGGCGATGGTGGCCTCAGGGGTCTGCTGCGTCATCGTCCCAGACGTTTCGTTCGATCTCGGCGATCTTCGCAAACTCGGTGCCCGCCACCGTCTGGCGGACAAGCGCCTCGGCGCGCTCGAAGTCGTGGACCTGAAAACCGAAGCTGACACGCCCACCGCCGATCTCGGTGCCCTCCCATGCGCCGATGCCAGCCTCTTCCACCGCGGCCTCGATCAGCGCCGAGGCCGCGTTGCGGAAGTCCAGCGCGCCGCGAAGATCATCGGGCCCGAGGCCGGGGATCTCCGCGATGTCGTAGCAGACCTCGATGGATTTGCGGATCATGGCTTTGGACAGCAGGCGGCGGAGTGTGACGCCGCAGGCGGTGTATCGGATGGTATCGGGCACAACTTTCGTAGACGGCATGCGTCGGCCGCTCGTCCATAGGCTGCCCGTGCGAACGTAGTGGCGATCTGCGCCGTCCGCTAGCCGGCGAGGCGGGCCATGGCGTGGCGTTTTTTGCCGGCCGAGAGGCGCTGTGGTTCGGCAAGGGTCTCGGCGCCCAGCATTTCGCCCGGGTTATCCAGGATGCGCTCGCCGAGGCGGGCGCCGCCGCCTTCGATCAGGCGCTTTGCCTCTTTGCCCGAGGCTGCGAGACCCGCGCGCACCAAAAGCTGGGTGGCTGAGATCGGCAGATCGGTGGCGGCCAACACCACCACCGGCAGATCGGCGCCCATGCCGCCGCCTGCGAAGGTCGCGCGCGCCGTGGCGGCCGCAGCCTCGGCGGCCTCGCGACCATGGGCGAGCGCGGTGACCTCGGTCGCGAGACGCTCCTTGGCCGCGTTGATCTCGGCGCCTTCCAGCGCGCCCATCCGCCCGCACTCGTCGACCGGCAGTTCGGTGAAGAGCTTCAGGAACCGGCCGACATCGGCATCGGTCGTGTTCCGCCAGAACTGCCAGAAGTCGTAGGGCGACAGCATGTCGGTGTTGAGCCAGACAGCGCCCGAGGCGGTCTTGCCCATCTTGCGCCCGTCCGAGGTGGTCAGGAGCGGCGTGGTGAGGCCAAAGACCTCGGCCCCCTCGATCCGGCGGGTGAGGTCGATGCCGTTGACGATGTTGCCCCACTGGTCCGAGCCGCCCATCTGGAGCGCGCAATCCTCGCGCCGGTGCAGTTCCAGGAAGTCGTAGGCCTGCAGCAGCATGTAGTTGAACTCGAGAAAGGTCAGCGGCTGCTCGCGGTCGAGCCGGCCTTTGACGCTTTCGAAGGTTAGCATGCGGTTGATGGTGAAGTGCCGGCCGTAATCGCGCAGGAAATCGATATAGCTGAGCGTGTTCAGCCAGTCGGCATTGTTGGGCTGGATCGCGTTGCCGCCATGCTCCTCGAAATCGAGGTATGTCGCGAAGACGCCGCGGAGCGACGCCATGTTCTCGGCGATCTTGGCATCGGTCAGCAGCTGGCGCGTCTCATCCTTGCCCGAGGGGTCGCCGATGCGGGTGGTGCCCCCGCCCATCAGCACGATCGGGCGGTGGCCGGTTTTCTGCAACCAGCGCAGCATCATGATGTTGACGAGGTGGCCCACATGGAGCGACGGGCCGGTGCAATCATAGCCGATGTAGGCCGAGACGGTGCCCGCCATCAGCCGCTCATCGAGGCCCTGCAGATCGGTGCAGTCCTGCACAAACCCGCGTTGGGTCAGGATCTGCAGGAAATCGGAGCGCGGCTGGTAGCTCATCGGCTGGTCCTGTGGGCTTGTGCAGGCGGTCTGCGGCGTCGGTCTCGATCTACGGCTCGCGCTTGCTGCCGCATCATGCCGGGGGTTGGCCCGGGCGGCGGCGCGCGCGATACGCCCTTACTGCGGGCGGGCCTGGGATGAAAGCCGTGGATGAAGCGTATCGGGATCGGGGCGTGCAGCCGGAGAGCGGTGCTGCGCCAACGACATCGGTCTTGGATGCGCCTGGTAAGCCGGTCTGGGCGCTTGGGCTGATGTCGGGGACATCGCTCGATGGGATCGACGCGGCATTGATCCGGACCGATGGCGAGACGATCCATGCAACCGGCGCCTCGGTCTTCTTTCCCTACGCAGCAGAGGAGCTGTCGGCGCTGCGGCGGGTAATGGCGGATCCGCTGGCGCTGCGTGACACCGGCGCCCCTGAGGCGGAGGCGTTACTGGCCGCGGCGGTGGGCGAGGTGGAAGAGGCCCATGCCAGGGTGGCGGCAGGGTTGATCGCGAGGGCACCAGCGGTGGAAGCACCGGCCCTGGTCGGGTTCCCGGGCCAGACGGTTGCTCACGCGCCCGAGCAGGGCTGGACGTGGCAGCTTGGCGATGGCGCTCCGCTCGCACGGGCGCTCAATCGGCCGGTGGTGTTCGATTTTCGCTCTGCTGATGTGGCTGCTGGCGGAGAGGGGGCGCCGCTCGCCCCCTTCTTTCACTACGCGGCGCTGCGGGGGGCGGGCATCGATGGGCCGGTCGCGGTGCTCAACATTGGCGGTGTGGCCAATGTCACGCTGGTCGATCCCGGCGCCGATGATGCGCTGGGCGGTGTGATCACGGCCTTTGACACCGGTCCGGGCAACGCGCTGATCAATGACTGGATGGCGGCGCGGGTGGGGCGGGCCCTGGATCATAACGGCGCAGCAGCGGCATCTGGCGCCGATCGCGCGAGTGCGCTTGCTCAGCGCTTCGAGACGAACTTCGTCGTGGATTTTCAGCGCCGGTCTGGGCCGAAATCGCTGGATCGCAACGCGTTCAACCGTCTGCCAGCCTTGATTGCCGAGGCGAATACCGAGGCAGGGGCGGCGGCCCTGACCCGCTTCACCGTCGATTGCGTCGCGGCGGCCGAGCGTGTTTTGCAACCGCAGCCTCAGCGTTGGTTGGTCTGCGGTGGTGGGCGCCACAACCCGACCATGATGCGTTGGCTCGCCGAAGCGCTGGCTGCGCCGGTCGATCCGGTCGAGGCGGTGGGCCTCGATGGCGATATGCTGGAGGCGCAGGCCTTCGCCTACCTCGCCGTGCGCGTGCTGCGTGGGTTGCCGACCAGCGCGCCCGCAACCACGGGCGCGCGCCATCCGGTCTGCGGCGGGCGCCTGGCGCAGCCGTGAGACCACGCCCTGGCTGCGGCGCATGGCGATTGCTGCGAGGCCCGGTCTAGCGGCCACCCTCGATCATGCGGGCATGCACATAGCCCTTCACGATATCGATCATCTCTTCCATGCCCGCCTCGAAGAAGTGGTTGGCCGCCGGCACGGTGGTATGGGTCACCGTGATGCCCTTCTGTTGCTTCAGCTTCGCGGCGAGCTTCTCGGTCTCGCTGTTTGGCACGATGCGATCCGCCTCGCCATTGATGATCAAGCCCGAGGACGGGCATGGCGCAAGGAAGCTGAAATCGTACATGTTGGCGGGCGGCGCGACCGAGACGAAGCCCGCGATCTCGGGTCGGCGCATCAGAAGCTGCATGCCGATCCAAGCGCCGAACGAGAAGCCCGCCACCCAGCAGGCGCGGGCATTCGGGTTCAGCGCCTGCAGGTAATCGAGCGCGGCGGCCGCATCCGACAGCTCGCCGATGCCCTGGTCGAACACGCCCTGGCTGCGCCCGACCCCGCGGAAATTGAACCGCATCGCGGTGAAGCCGAGATCGCGGAAGGCATAGTGCAGATTGTAGGTCACCGGATTGTTCATCGTGCCGCCGAACTGCGGGTGCGGATGCAGGATCAGCGCGATCGGTGCGTCACGGTCGCCATGCGGGTGATAGCGGCCTTCGAGTCGTCCATCGGGACCCGGAAAGATAACCTCGGGCATTCAGTTCCCTCGTGCCGTGCAAGCGTTGCAAGGTTGACCCGAACGCGCGGTCAATCTAGAACGCTTCTAATCTTTGGATGCGCAGTCCTCGCCGGGGTAGGTCCCCGTTTCGCAGGCGTCAACTTAATGCGCGTCATTTGTGCTGAAAGGGCGCCTCGCCACATCGCCAGGGCACCCATGCCGTCGCTGTGTAGCGCGGCCTTTGGGAGGATTGTGATGAAGCTCAGCACCCGTGGACGCTACGCCGTGACTGCGCTTTCCGATATTGCGCTAAACGGCACCTCCTCCGCCGTCTCCCTGGGCGATATTGCTGAGCGGCAGTCGATCTCCGTCGCCTATCTCGAACAGCTTTTTGTCCGTCTGCGCCGCGCCGGGCTCGTCACGTCGACCCGTGGACCGGGTGGGGGCTATCGGCTGGCGCGCCCGGCCGCCGAGATCCGGGTCTCGGACGTGATGTCGGCCGTGGATGAGCGGCTGAACGCCATGGGGTGCGACGGCAAGTTCGAAGAAGGGGTCGGCTGCGGCTCATCCCGCGAG
This sequence comes from Pseudomonadota bacterium, assembly GCA_039027855.1. GTDB lineage: Bacteria > Pseudomonadota > Alphaproteobacteria > Rhodobacterales > Rhodobacteraceae > Thermohalobaculum. Next base: position 30,013 of record JBCCJI010000024.1, read on the forward strand.
GCCTGCCTGACCCATGCGCTCTGGGAACAGCTCTCGGCGCATGTCCATGTCTTCTTGAGCCAGACCAGCATCGCGGATGTGGTGGGCGACCGCATGATGCCCTGTCCGGCCGTGCCGGATCTCTCGCTGCTCGAGCAGGAGAAGAAGGCACGCGCGTGAGCGGTGTGACCTTACGGCGCGTTTATCTCGACTGGAACGCGACGGCCCCTTTGCGCGCCGAGGCGCGCGAGGCGATGCTGCGCGCCATGGACGCGGTCGGCAATCCGTCCAGCGTGCATGGCGAAGGCCGCGAGGCGAAGGCGATTATCGAGACAGCGCGCGGTCAGGTGGCGCGCCTCCTTGATGTCGACCGCGATCATGTGGTGTTCACCAGCGGCGCCACCGAAGCCATGGCCCTTGTCGCAGACGGCAACGAGGTCGCCACCGAGATCGAGCATGACTGCGTGTTGCAGCATGTGGACCTCGCGGGGCGCCTCGCCATCGGCGCGCAGTGGTTCGATATCTCAGCGGAAGGACGGGTCAGCCTGACCGCTGCCGGGCTTGAAGGGTTCGATCAACACCCATCGGCGCGCATTTGCCTGCAGGCAGCCAATAGCGAGACCGGGGTCCTGCAGCATGGCGATGCGCTGGCGCTGGCGCCGGATCGTCTGGTTTGCGACGCGGCGCAGGCCGTGGGCCGGCTCGCCAAGGATGAGATCGGGGTCGAGGCTGATTTCACGCTGGTCTCGGGCCATAAGTTCGGCGGGCCCAAGGGCGTTGGTGCGCTGATCGCTCGTCGTCCCATACCGACCGCGCCGCGATTGCCCGGTGGCGGGCAAGAGCAGGGGCGCCGCTCCGGCACCGAGAACGTGATCGGGATTGCCGGGTTCGGCGCGGCGGCCTCTGCGGCGTTGCGCGATCTCGAACAGGGCTTGTGGGACCGCGTCGCAGAACTTAGAAATATTCTAGAAAGCGCGCTTGAAGCGGCGGCGCCGGACGTCATCTTCGCAGGGCGAGGCGCAGGCAGGTTGCCGAACACCACCTGTTTCGCAGTCCCCGGCTGGCGGGGCGAGACGCAGGTGATGCAGCTGGATCTGGCCGGGTTCGCCGTGAGCGCCGGCTCGGCCTGCTCCAGCGGCAAGGTGCGCGAAAGCCGCGTCTTGCGGGCCATGGGCTGGGACGGCGACGCCGCGTCCAGTGCCATTCGGGTCAGCCTCGGCCCGACGACGACCGAGGCGGAAGTTCGAGCCTTTGTAGAGGCCTGGACGGGACTGTATCGAAGGCGCCGCGCCCGCCAGGGCACTGCCGCAGGACGTGGCTGGCGCGCAGGGCAAGGAGACGGACATGACCGCTCTTGATGTCGAGGTGAAGGACGGCGTCGATCAGGAGACGATCGATGCGGTGCGGAACATGGGCACGTACAAGTACGGCTGGTCGACCGATGTCGACATGGAGTACGCGCCAAAAGGCCTGAGCGAAGATATCGTCCGGCTGATCTCGTCCAAGAAGAACGAGCCCGAGTGGCTGCTTGAATGGCGGTTAGCCGCCTATCGGCGCTGGCTCGACCAGCCGGACCCCAATTGGGCGCTGCTCGAGATCGCGCCGATCGACTACCAGGAGCAGTACTACTACGCTCAGCCGGCCAGCTTCAAAGAGAAGCCGAAGTCGCTCGACGAGGTCGATCCCGAGCTGCTGCGCACCTACGAGAAGCTCGGCATTCCGCTCCGCGAACAGATGATCCTGGCCGGCGTCGAGGGGGCGGAGAACATGGCGCCCGCCGAGGGAGCTGGCCGCAAGGTCGCCGTCGATGCGGTGTTCGACAGCGTCAGCGTCGGCACGACCTTCAAGGACGAGCTCGCCAAGCACGGCGTCATCTTCTGCTCGATCTCCGAGGCGGTGCAGACGCATCCGGAGCTCGTGAAGCAGTATCTCGGCTCGGTCATCCCGGCGAGTGACAACAAGTTTGCCACGCTAAATGCCGCGGTCTTCTCGGACGGCTCCTTCGTCTACATCCCGCCCGGGGTGCGCTGCCCGATGGAGCTCAGCACCTATTTCCGCATCAATGCCGAGAATACCGGGCAATTCGAGCGGACGCTGATCATCGCCGACAAGGGCAGCTATGTCTCGTATCTTGAGGGCTGTACCGCGCCCATGCGCGACGAGAACCAGCTCCACGCCGCCTGCGTCGAGCTGATCGCGCTGGACGATGCCGAGATCAAGTACTCGACGGTGCAGAACTGGTACCCGGGCGACGAGAACGGCAAGGGTGGCATCTACAACTTCGTCACCAAGCGGGCGGATTGCCGTGGCGACCGCGCCAAGGTCATGTGGACCCAGGTCGAAACCGGCTCGGCGATCACGTGGAAGTATCCGTCCTGCATCCTGCGCGGCGACGACAGCCAGGGCGAGTTCTACTCGATCGCCATCGCCAACAATGCCCAGCAGGCCGATACCGGCACCAAGATGATCCATATGGGCAAGAACACGCGCAGTCGTATCGTTTCGAAAGGAATTTCGGCCGGGCGCGCGCAGAACACCTATCGCGGTCTGGTTTCCATGCATCGCCGCGCGGAAAACAGCAGGAATTTCACACAATGTGACAGTCTGCTGATCGGCAACGATTGCGGTGCACACACCGTACCTTACATCGAGGTGAAGAACCGCTCATCCCGCGCCGAGCACGAGGCGACCACCTCCAAGGTCGACGAGGACCAGCTGTTCTACTGCCGTCAACGCGGTCTCGACGAGGAGGAGGCCGTCGCGCTGGTGGTTAACGGTTTCTGCAAGGAAGTGTTGCAGGAGCTTCCCATGGAATTCGCAGTCGAGGCACAGAAGCTCGTTGCGATCTCGCTCGAGGGTTCGGTCGGCTGACCGGCTCGCGAGCGTCCGATCTGGCATTGGGTGCCGGCTCGGGCGTTTCCTGAAAACGACGGCCGTCGCCACGGAGGAGGTGCCGGTCGCTCGCCGGTGATGCGCAAGGGTGCATCGCCAAACCTGACGACGCGCCTGAGATGGCCGCGCCGCCGGGCATGAAGCGGCGCCGCGCGTGGCTGCCGCCCAAAAACGGAGAGCAGATATGATGAATGACGTTAAGGAAGGCGCGCGCCTGTTGATGCTGGCCGAGGCCGCCGAGAAGCATCTCAAGGATCATGGGCACAATGTTTCGGTCGCTGCCAATGACGAGCTGACCGCCTTTGACGTGAACCCCACCGAGGGCGAGCGCGTCGTGCGCGTGCAGGCCATCGGCCGCGAGAGCTGGGAGATGGTCCGCGCCAACGGCGAAACGCTCACGGGCATCGGCAATGAAGAGACCTTCCTCGCCATGCTGGAGCGCGTGGTAGACAGCCACTGACCCGGTCTGATTGGCCGACGGGTCCGCGCCATCAACGCTATTGAAGGAGTGATCGCTCAGTCTCTGTTCTCGGGGTCGCCCAGGATCGGGCTGGCCCTTTCCGACGCAGCTATCGGATGACGGGGAGAGGGACATGCATGACGGCGCATTTCACGAAGTAGGGGCGCCGGCCGCCGGGGTGGCGGCCGGCCCTTTTTCGGCTTCGCTCGCGGGTTCGTTGAGCGGTCGGATCGCGACGGCGGCAGTGCAGGCGGTCGATACTGTCAGCGCCATGGACGAGGATCCGAGACTGCGCGAGGCGCTGGGTCTGGCGCTCCTGCGCCACTTCACAACGATACTAGAGGACAGCTTCGGTTTCGACCGAACGCGCGTATTGGCGGAGCTCGGTGCGTCAGGGCAGGCGGCGACGGTGCCCGCGGCCGCGGAGCAGCTGGTTCGGTCTGCTGCGACGGCACGGTTCGGGACCGACACGGGAGCCATTGATTTCGCATCGACGATCAAGGCGGATCCAAAGCCGACACCGACCACGCCGGACCACGCTGGGGCGGTGGTAACGACTGACGAGCAGACGCCTGCGATGGCGGCCGGCCTCTATATCTGGGAGGATGGCGCCGAGGGAGGCGACGCGGCAAAACCCGGAGCTGACAGCCATCCCAGCGATGTCGACACCGGGGAGACTGCGTCCGAAGCCGACGAGAGAACCGATGATCCGGTGTCGCGCCTAGCGGCTGATCTGCGCGCGAAGCTCGCACTGCAGAATGACACGGGACAGGACGACGCCGCGCCCCATCTTGCCGCGGCAGATGACGAAGACGCCGCCGGCGTGTCGGACGGAATGTTGGAACGGACCGACGGGCAGGGCGAGACGGGGACGGAGGAACGCGTCAATGCTGAAGATCGAGAACCTGCAGGTGAAGCTGGAGGAGGAGGACAAGCAGATCCTCAAGGGCGTGGACCTGACGCTGGAGCCGGGGAAGGTGCACGCGATCATGGGGCCGAACGGGTCCGGCAAGTCGACCCTGTCCTACGTGTTGGCGGGTCGCGAGGGCTACGAGGTCACTGACGGCAGCGCGACGTTCGAGGGCGAGGACCTGCTGGAGATGGAGGCGGACGAGCGTGCCGCCGCCGGCGTTTTCCTCGCGTTTCAGTACCCGGTCGAGATCCCGGGTGTGAACAACATGACCTTCATGCGCACCGCGCTGAACGCGCAGCGCAAGGCCCGCGGGGTGGAGGAACTCTCGGCCCCGGATTTTCTCAAACTCGTGCGCGCCAAGGCGGCCGAACTTGAGATGCCGGCCGAGATGCTCAAGCGCTCACTCAATGTCGGGTTCTCAGGGGGCGAGAAAAAGCGCAACGAAATCCTGCAGATGTCCCTGCTGGAGCCCAAGCTCTGCATCATGGACGAGACCGATAGCGGTCTTGATGTCGATGCGATGAAGCTAGTGTCGGAGGGCGTGAACCGCCTGCGCTCTCCGGATCGGGCGTTTCTGGTGATCACCCACTACCAGCGCCTGCTCGACCATATTCAGCCCGACGTCGTGCATATCATGGCGGCTGGCCGGATTATCGAAACCGGCGGCCCCGACCTTGCGCTGCGGGTCGAGCGCGAAGGCTATGCCGGCATCAAGGCAGAGGCGTGAGCGTGGCGGCGATGGCGAGCGATACCAACCGCAAGGCGGCGGAAAGCCTGCTGGCGGCACTGCCGCAGCCCGAGGGTGAGGCAGGCTGGGTCCGTGACGTACGCGCCGCGGCCCGTGCCCGCCTGCTCGAGGCTGGCGCGCCGAACCGACGCGACGAGTACTGGCGCTTCACCAACCCGGCCCGGCTCATCAAGCCGCAGCCCGCACCCGTGGCCGAGGCTGGTGCTGCCCCGGTCGAGGGGGCCGATCCCTATCCAGGGGTCGAGGCGCATGCCGCGGTCTTCGTCAACGGCACCTACCGCGGGGATCTTTCTTCAGATGGCGCCCCCGACGGCGTGGCGATCGCCCAGCTATCCGACGTCTTGGCGCAGGATATCACCATCGCGCGCGAGCTTTTCGGCAAGCTCGAGCTGGCGGGGCATGAGAAGGTCCTGCGCCCGCTCGCCATGCTCAACACGGCGACGGCGCGCGAGGGGCTGGTGCTGCAGGTCACCGGACAGGTGGCGACAACGCTCCATGTTAGCCATCGCCAGATCGGGGATGGCGCCGCCATGCTGCGCCATCTCGTTCGGGTCGAGAGCGGCGGCGAGATCACGCTGATCGAAAGCGGCCATACCACGAACAGCCTGATCGAGGTCGATGTCGCGCCGGGGGGCACGTTCCGTCACCTGCGTGTCAGCCTTGGTGACCAGGCCCCCACCGTATCGCATATCTTTGCGCGGGTGGGTGAAGGCGCGGTCTTCAAGTCCTTCATGCTGAGCGCCGACGGCAGCCTGACCCGCAACGAGACGGTGATGGATCTCGTCGGTGACGATGCGGTTGGCCATGTCGCGGGCGCGGTGCTGGGAAAAGGCGACAGCCATATCGACAACACCATCTTCATCACGCACTCGGCGCTGAACGGCGAGAGCCGGCAGGTCTTCAAGAATGTGCTGACCGAAAAGACGACGGCGGTCTTCCAAGGGAAGATCTTCGTACGTCAGCCGGCGCAGAAGACCGATGGGTATCAGATCAGCCAGTCGGTCGTGCTGGACGATGGGGCCGAGTTCTTGGTCAAGCCCGAGCTTGAGATCTACGCCGACGATGTGAAGTGCTCGCATGGGTCGACGACCGGTGCGCTCGACCCGGATGGGCTCTTCTATCTGATGGCGCGTGGCGTGCCGCGGCGGATGGCCGAGGCGATGCTGATCGAGGCCTTCGCCGACGAGGCGATCGAGGAGATCGATGACGACGCGTTGGCCGAGGCGATGCGCGATCATGTGCGTGCCTGGATGGCAAGCCGGACCTGATCTTGGCCCGGCGGGGCCAATGCCTCGCCGGACCCTCACCGTGCCTCGCCAGTGCCTAACCGGAACCTCGCCGGATTTCTGCATGCGATGACGTTGCACAACGCACCTGCCTGACACACAGCGATCACCACGAGTCCCTTCCAGCGGCGCGTTCAGGCGTTTCAGGGCAATACGGCCCAATTTTCGCCATCCTTGGCGTCCTTGTGAGCGTGCACAGTACGGAACGCCCGATGCGACAGCCCAGCGAGAGCGGCTTCTTCGCCCGCATCTTCACCGCGTGGATCGACCCTCGACAGTCGATGCGCTCGATCCTCGACACTGATCCGCCCGAAGGCCGGATCCTGATGTTCGCGATGCTGCACGGGCTGATTCTGTTCGCGGCCTATACCCTGGAAGTTGGCGTCGAAGCGGCCCGTGTCATGAGCCAACCGGGTCCGATACTGGAACAGCGGGCGAGCCTTTCGGCAAAGGTTGCAGCGGGTTTTACGGCTTTTTTGATTTTGCGCCCGCTTTTGCTGTATGCTCTCGCAGGGTTGGCAGGGTCGGTCGCACGGTGGTTTGGCGGCTCAGCCTCTTGGCGCGGAAACAGGGCTGCCGTCTGTTGGGCGGCACTGATCTCGGCGCCCGTGTCGTTCGCGTTGTCCGTACCCGGTGTGCTGGTGCCGTTGCCAATCGATCTTGGCTTCGTGCTGAGCATCGCGGGTGTCGCGGTCTTTGTTCTCGCGTTGTCGTATTGCCTTGCGGAAGCGAATGGCTTCCGTCGCGTCTGGATGGTGTTTCTCGTCCTGGGTGGCGCAGCCGCGATCGTCGCGGGCGCTCTGATCGGTGGATTGAATGCCATCGGAGACGCCGGCGCACTGACGGTCACGGAAGGCGCTGCCTGATCTCTCTCGGTGGGGTGCCGTGAGAGGGGCGGGCAGAGCGGAGGGACCGCCATGACGATCACCGACACCGGCTATGCCGGAAGTGCACTGCCGGAAGTCACACTGGCCGACCTGGATGAAGATCCGGAGATCGTCCGCCTGCGCCAGCAAAGTCTAAGCGCGCGCATCCGCATGAGCCTTGTGAATATGCGTGAAGCGACACGCATGCTTTTGGACGATCAGCCGTCAGAGCAGCGTCTCCTGTTTTTCGTGCTGCTCTCGGACATCATCTTCTTCCTGAATTTCGGTGTGAAATTCGTTGTCGCGCCGCCGGAAGACATGAACAGCGGCATGCCCGCAAACTTTGCCGAGATGATCGGCGGCATCTTGGTCATCTGCTTCCTGCTGCGCACCGCAACGCTTTATATGTTCTCGGGCGTTGTGGCGGGCATCTGCCGAATCATGGGCGGTCGGGGCACATGGCGCGACACGCGCGCGGGCATTTTCTGGGCATCGCTCGTGGCAGCGCCCATCGGCGTACTCGGCGCGCTGTTGGTGGTGGGCCTCGGCTATCTGGAGCCGCATTTCCCGTTGGCGGGTTCGCAGCTGTTGCAGATGCCGGCGCAGCTGATCGGTGTCGTTGCCTTCGTCTACTTTGTCTCGGCAGCGGTCGCCGAAGCGCAGCAATACACGCGGACGTCGCCGCTCTTCATCGCATTCTCGGCTTTGTCGCTGACCATCTTGCTCGCCGCGATCTTCCTGGCCGACATGGCGCGGAGCGCGCTCGCCTGATAGCTCTCTGCCGGGCGCGCGAACGGGCGCGTCCGGCAGGGCAGTGGACGAGTGATGTTGGAGACGGGTCGGGTTCTCTTTGCCCAGATGCTGGAGGGGCTGCTGGCGCCGCGTGCGTCGGCGCGCCGGGTGCTGGATCAGGATTGGGGCCTGGATGCCGCCGTCCTCTTCGCCCTACTAGCCTATGCGCTTAGCGCAATCTTCGCCACCATCATTCCCGGTGCCCGTCCGGACGATGTCGTTGGCTCGTTTGTGCTTCTCCACATCATCAACATGGTGGTCCAGGTCCTCGTGGTCGGCGCGACGGGATCGCTGATCTGGGGCATCGGCCGGATGTTCGGCGGGAGCGGGACGCGCGATCAGGCGATGGTGCTGTTCGGCTGGCACACGCTCGTCATGGTTTTTCTGGCGCCGTTCTTCCAGATCGGGTCGGCGGCAATGCGTGCCACCCTGCCTGAGGACGCGGACCTCGCCAACGGCATGCCCGTCGATATGAGCGAGGCGCCGGGCTGGGTCGTCCTGATGCTGGCGACCGGCGTTGCGGCCTGGGCCTGGCTGCTGTCGCTCTACACAGCCGAACTGCACGGGTTTCGCAATCCGTGGGGCGTGCTGGGCGTGATGGTCGCAGTCGCGATGCTTTTCTCGATCCTGCTGCTCGGTGTAGGTTAGAACCATTCCAGAGTAGCCGCGGGCACACCGCGGCGCTGACGGGCAGAGGACCCACCGCCATGTACGACGTCGAGCAGATCCGCCGCGATTTCCCGATCCTCTCTCGCGAGGTGAACGGCGTGCCGCTGGTCTATCTGGACAACGCGGCCTCGGCGCAAAAGCCGGCCGCCGTGCTGGAGGCCGTGCAACGGGGCTATGGCGAGGAATACGCCAATGTCCATCGCGGGCTTCATTTCCTGTCGAACCTCGCGACCGAGAAGTACGAGGGCGTGCGCGAGACCATCGCGCGCTTCCTTGGCGCGCACTCGGCCGAGGAGATCATCTTCACCCGCGGCGGGACCGAGGCGCTGAACCTCGTGGCGTATGGCTGGGCCATGCCGCGGATCGAGCCGGGCGATGAGATCGTGCTTTCGATCATGGAGCATCACGCCAATATCGTGCCGTGGCATTTCCTGCGCGAACGCTTCGGCGCGGTGCTGCGCTGGGTGCCGGTGGATGATCGCGGCGATCTGGATCCCGAGCGGGTGATCGCGGCCATGGGCCACAAGACCCGGCTGGTCGCGGTGACGCATATGTCCAACGTGCTGGGCACCGTCGTCGACGTGAAGGCGATTGCCGCTGCGGCACGCGAGCGGGGCATCGTGACGGTGGTCGATGGCAGCCAGGCCGCCGTTCACATGCCGGTCGATGTCACCGATCTGGGCGTCGATTTCTACGCGATCACCGGACACAAGCTCTACGCGCCGAACGGGACTGGCGCGCTTTATGCCCGGCCCGAACGGCAGGCCGAGATGCAGCCCTTCAACGGCGGCGGCGACATGATCCGTGAGGTGCACACTGACAGCGTCGGCTATCAGGATGGGCCGATGAAATTCGAGGCTGGCACCCCCGCCATCGTGCCGATGATCGGTCTTGGCGCTGCGATCGACTATCTGACGACCATCGGGATGGAGAACATCGCGGCCCACGAGACGCATCTGCGCGATTACGCGCGGACGCGTCTCGACGGGCTCAACTGGCTCAACACCTACGGCACCTCGGAGACGAAGGGGGCGATCTTCTCCTTCGGCCTGCAGGGGGGAGCGCATCCGCATGACGTCTCGACGGTGGTCGACCGTAAGGGCGTGGCGGTGCGCGCGGGGCATCACTGTGCGCAGCCGCTGATGGAGCATCTCGGCGTCAACGCCACCTGTCGCGCCAGTTTCGGCATGTACAACACCGAGGCCGAGGTTGATGCATTGGTCGATGCGCTGGAACTCTGCCACGACCTGTTCGACTGATTTTGATGCGATGCCGAATGGCGGCGATTCGTACCGATCCTTCGTCCCAGTAAGCGCGCGGTTTCCTGCACGTCCGATTGGCTTTTGGAAGAAACTGTCAATGGGTGAAACACCCGCTCTTTCGCGCTATTTTACGAGATCGTGTGAAACATCATTATCCTCCTAGGTTGCGCTGCGTCATAAAACGTCGTCTCTATGGTGCACTGCAATCTATGATGAAGGCATGAACAATAAACGAGGGACGCATGACGTGTTCGACGAAAACGACCGAGCATCTGCCCGGCGGATCCACCGATGCATTCGCCTTCGGTGACCAGGCGCAGATCGCGGCCGGGATGCGGCAGATGACATTGATGTGGTCGCTGCCGATGCGCGCCATGATGGTGGTGATGAGCGAGGCAGTGCGCCCCGGCCGTTGAGCAAGACCGGCGCCGGGATGATCGGTCCGGCGCCGCAATCAGCCGCCCGGCGAGGGCGTGAGCACCATCTCCCCAAGACTGCCTAAGCGGATCTCGGCATCGTCCATCGTCATGGGGATGGTATCGCCCCGCGCCCACAGGATGGACTGATCGTCGTAATGGCGCGACAGCGGATGGCCCGATTGTCCCGTGGCGATGATCATCCGAGACCGGTCGAGATCGGCGAAATCCAGCACCATCCGCAGGCCCGAGGCGTGGACGTTCTCGAACGGACGTTCGCCCCGTCCGCGCATTGCGCCGCGCATGACGGTGTAGAACCCGCCTGACGTCTCCTGCCGGATCGAGAGCAGCCCACCGAGCGGGAAGACATGGCCGAGCGGCTGGTGACGGTGGTCGGCCACATGGGCCTCGCCCCAACGCCAGCCCTGAACGTTGGTGCCGTAGTCGCGCGTGAGCCGCGCCATCGCGTCGTCCAGCGCCGTCTCGGCCATCTCGGCGCAGGTCTCGGTATCGGGCGTCTTGTCGACATCGCACCAAACCGCGGCGCCCTCGACATCGCGGAACACCCGCTCGATGAACAGCGGGCGCAGGCCCTCCATCAGGCCCATCAGCGGGCCGAGTTCGTCTGCGGCGAGCCGCCGGGTGAGCTGGCGCATCCACTCGGCAAAGATCAGCGGCTCGGGTCGGTGACGGTCCATCGCGCCGTTCCAGTCGGCGAGGAGCGCCAGCGCCTGAGCGCGCCGTCGTTCGGGGCCGGTCGGGCTCTCGACCTCCTGCCGGCCGCGCCACCAAAGATCGCGGGCGATCAGCGGCAGGATCGCGCGCGCCATTTCCGAGACCACATCGGTCTGCAAGGCGAGGAACCCGTCGGCGGTGTGGAACTCGCGCGCGGTCAGCTCTTTCTCGATGCGTGTCAGGCGATAGGGCAGGTCGAAGTCGTGCCCGATATGGTTGGGGAAGGGTGCGTCGGTGACCCGGTTGTTGGCATTGGCCACCCCGCCCGAGCGCGGCGAGATCACCCGTGGCACACGCGCCGGGTCGCGCCTGCCCTGCCAGGCCGTGCTCTCCAGCCAGCCGGGGGAGGGCGTGCGCCCCGCCGTCGGATGATCGGCGCGACGCTGGGGCAGCGCGCCGCTGACGATCATGCCGATATCGCCCGCGACATCGGCGAGCACCACGTTCTGTGCCGGGGCCACGACGCCCTTGGCCGTGTCGATCGCCTCGCGCACGGTGCCGGCCCGCATCAAGGCCAGGGCGGCGCTGACGGTCTTGTCTTCGTCGGTGAGCGCGGTCCAGCGCAGCGCCGCGACATGCCCGTCGGGCGTAATGGCATCGGCGCCCATCAGATCTCCGTCCAGCACCGGGCCGTGCCTCGTGTACCGGGCGGTGGTGACCAAAGGATCGGCCCCGTCACGCTCGATCAGCAGGCGGCGAGTGCGGAACGCCTCCCAACCATCGGGCGTGCGGTAGCGTGTAGGGTCGTCGGGGTCGAGCTGCTCAATGATGATGTCCGTGTCGTCGGCATTGACGGTGGTGAGACCCCAGCCGACGCGGCGGTTATGCCCGATCAACACAAGCGGCGTGCCCGGCAGCGTGCCGCCGATCACCGAGATGGCGTCGCTCCCCACGCCCGCCTGGAGATCGGCGAGGTACCAGAGCGAGGGCGCTGACAACCAAAGATGCGGATCCGAGGCGAGCAGCGGCTGGCCGAGCGTCGCGCGGCTGCCATCGACGGCCCATGCATTCGACGCGCCGGCCAGTTCGGGCATCGGTGCCGGGCCAAGCGTCGCGAGCATCCGGTCGGTCGTCTCGGCGCGGGTCGCCCGGGAAAAGCGCGCACCCTCGAATAGATCGGCATAGCGCGGCAGGGTCAGGCCACCGCCCCCGGGCGGATCGGGCAGGATGTCGGCCAGGCGCTCGGGCGGCAGTTCAAGCGCCAGCCGCGCCCGGCGGATCTCGGAGCGCGCCTCGCCCGTTAGCCTGAGCGCCATCATCTTGACGATGCCGATGCTGTCGGCCGGCCGCCAGGGCGCCAGACCATCGGTGCCGAAAACGAAGAACTCTGGCGCGCCCCGGCCCAGCGCCTCCGCCGAGACGGTACGGATCCAGGCGTTCACACCCTCGGCATAGGCCTCCAGCGCGGCCTGCGCCTCGGGCGACTGGTGCGCGACCGCCCGGCGGGCATGCCCGTAGAGATCGAGCGTCTTGACCAGCCGGTCGAGACCGGTGGTGCGCGGGCCGAGCAGCGTGGATAGCCGCCCTTGCGCCGCGCGCCGATTAAGCTCCATCTGCCAAAGCCTGTCCTGGGCGTGGACGAGACCGAGGGCAAAGAAGGCATCCTCGGCATGCTCGGCGCGGATATGCGGCACGGCATTGGCGTCGCGGATGACCCGCACCTCGCCCGCTAGACCTGGCAATGACAGGCGGGCGTCGAAATCGGGGATCGAGCGCTCGACGAGATACCAGCCGAGCGCGAGGGCGAGCACACCGACCGCCGCCAATGCGCCCACGATGCGGAGCAGCCAGGTCAGCAGGAGTGTCACGCCGTTCGTCCCCCTTCGCCCGATCCGCAGCCGATGCTGCCGTGCCGGATGCCCGGCGCCCACCTCTCTACGCCCGGTGCGTCCCCGTCACATGCCCAAGGTTCCAACTTACGGCAAGCGGGCTTGACCGCCACGCGATGAGGGTCACTCTGCGCCCGCGACGCCCGGCCGCGCGGCACTCACCACGCATGCGATGGACCCGGGCGCTGTCGGCTGTGGCCGACCGGATGACACCGCCGTCCGCATCCGCCGGCCGGCATACCGAAAGATAGGGCAGGGGGACGCTGGCGATGGCGAAGGTCACTTTTCTGGGTCTGGGCGTGATGGGCTATCCGATGGCGGGTCACCTCGCCGCCAAGGGGCACGCGGTCACGGTCTATAACCGCACCGAAGCGAAGGCGGAGAAATGGGCGGGCGAGCACGGCGGCGCCCATGCAGCGACCCCGCGCGAGGCTGCGGCCGGCAGCGAGATCGTGTTCTGCTGCGTCGGCAATGACGACGATCTGCGCTCGGTCGTGCTCGGCGCCGAGGGGGCCTTTGCCGGGATGACCTCGGGCGGCCTGTTCGTCGATCACACCACCGCCTCGGCCGATGTGGCGCGCGAGCTATCCGCGGCCGGCAAGGAGGTCGGTATCGATTTCGTCGACGCGCCGGTCTCGGGCGGTCAGGCGGGGGCGGAGAACGGCGCGCTGACGGTCATGTGCGGCGGTGAGCAGGGACCCTTCGACCGGGCCGCGCCGGTGATCGACGCCTATGCCAAGTTCTGCGGCCTGATGGGGCCTGTCGGCGCCGGGCAGCTCACCAAGATGGTCAACCAGATCTGCATCGCAGGGCTCGTGCAGGGCCTCTCGGAAGGGCTGAACTTCGCGCAAAACGCGGGGCTCGACGGGATGCAGGTGGTCGAGGTGATCTCAAAAGGCGCGGCTGGGTCGTGGCAGATGGACAACCGCCACAAGACCATGCTGGAGGATTTCTTCGACCACGGGTTCGCCGTGGACTGGATGCGCAAGGATCTCGGCATCTGCCTGGACGAGGCCAAGAACAACGGCGCCCGCCTGCCGGTCACGGCACTGGTCGACCAGTTCTACGGCGAGGTGCAGGATATGGGCGGCAGGCGTTGGGACACCTCCTCGCTGATCAAGCGGTTGAAGCGCTAAGTCCGTCTGTCACGGGTCGGAAAGACGCAGAGCCACCTGAGCGGGGATGCCGCAGGAACAGTCGACCGTCGCGCGCGTTGACAGGGTATGACAGAGAAAGATCAGAACCTGCCGCGGATCGGCGTCTCGGTCTCGTCCCGCACCGGATGGCGCGTCTTCCCGTTCTTCGCCTTCGCGCTGTGGCGGGCGGGTGCGCATGGGGTGAAGATCAATCCTCGGCGCAAGCGCAATAACCTCGCGGGGCTCGATGGCGTGATCATCGGGGGCGGCGACGACATCGGCGTCGATCTCTATGGCGGCAAGCTTGTGCCAAATGCGCGCGTCGACCATCAGCGTGACGCGCTGGAGATCGCCCTCATCACCGAGGCGGAGGAGCGCGGGCTGCCGATCCTGGGTGTGTGCCGCGGCGCGCAGCTCCTCAACGTGGTTAGGGGCGGCTCGCTGCACCAGGACATCTATGCCCAGTATCCCGAGGCGCGCCGCCTGCACACGCCGCTGCCGCGCAAGAGCATCACCGTGGCAAAGGGGTCGAGACTGGCCGAAGTGATCGGCGAAGAACCGGCGGTGGTGAACGCGCTGCACTCCCAATCGGTGGACCGGCTTGGCCGCGACATCCGACCCGTCGCCTGGGACGAAGCAGGCGTGGTGCAGGCGATCGAAGGGACGGGCGGGGCGCGCTTTGTCATCGGCGTCCAATGGCACCCCGAGTATCTGATCGCCTCGCGCAGGGATGTCGCACTGTTCAAGAGCCTCGTCGCCAACAGCCGGCGCCCAGAGGTCCTGGCCGATGCGGATCAGACCGACCGGCCGGAAATGCCGTTGGGGGATGGCAGGGACGCGCGACCAGCGGCCAGCGCATAAGCTTCGGCCGCCGGGTTTTTGTCGACCGCGCCGACGCCTGCGTGCAGAAGGCGACGAGCCGAAGCACGGGACGCGACCGCTCGGCTAGCGCCTCACGGTGGCAAAGCCACCGACCCCCTGCGCCCACCGAAGCTTCTCTGGCCGTCCGGGTGGTATGGTCAGCATCGCGGCTCTCAGAACCGCGACGTCGATCGCCGCGTTCAGCGGACCACGCGGGTGTATTTCGCGCCTTCGACCGAAGCACCCGCCAACAGGCCGCCTTGGCTGAAGACGAAGGCCACCACCGGTCGCTGGGTCACTGTGCTGTCGACGCCCAGATTAGCACCCGCGTCGAGGATGGTGACCTCGGCATCGGCGCCGGCCTCCCAGCCATCGGCGCGGCGGAACTTCTCCAGGGCATCTCGGCTCAGGAAAAAGAGGGCGTGGCTCGATTCCTGTATTCCCGCCTGGAAACCGACCGACGCGCCGCCGAGGGAGTAATACTGCGCCGTCTGACCGACCCCGTCGCCGCCGATATTCAGGCGGAGTGCGCCCTCGCCGTAGCTCGCGCCAACGATGAAGCCGCCCTTGACGACCTTGGGCATCACCAGCACGCCGACAGCCCGGCTCGCAAGCTCGCGCGCGCCCGGCACCGTGGCGTAGAGCTCGCGAAGGGCGAGGTCGACGCGTCGGTCGATTACCTCCCCCTCGGCCGCCGCGGCCAAGGGGGTGGCCAGCGGCGAGGCTGCCAGCAGGCCGGCTGCACCCAGCGTGCCGAGACCCGCGATCAGGCTCCGACGCCTAAGCGCCGCCGAGATGGGATTGGTGTCGTCACTCTTGATCATCGCGCCATGTCTCCTCGATGCCTCGCCGTCCGGCATCACGACCGTGCCGGATCGGGACATGCAACGATATGACGCTGCCAGTTCCGGCGCACAACGCCCCGCTGTACCGAGTTTTGCATTTTCGCGTCGCAATTCGGTGATGGCCGGGTGACGGGGGGCACCGGCGCGCTTAGCGTCGTTGATCAAAGTTACATCAAGCCAGCAAAGTCCGGGGAGGACGCCATGCGCGAGATCGAGATCGACCCGTCGGTGAATGTCCTCGGCGAACCGCTGGCCAGTTGTTCGACCGATCCGATGACCGGCTTCTTTCGCAACGGGTGCTGTGACACCAACCCCACGGACCGGGGGAGCCACACCGTCTGCGCGGTGATGACGGACGACTTTCTGACCTTCTCGAAGAGCCGCGGTAACGATCTGTCGACACCACGGCCGGAGTTCGGTTTCGCCGGGCTCAAGGCAGGAGATCGCTGGTGCCTATGCGCCGCGCGCTTCCTCGAGGCCTACGAGGCGGGCAAAGCGCCCCGCGTCTCGCTGGTCGCAACGCATCAGCGCGCGCTTGACGTCGTCCCCATCACCGCGCTCCGCGAGCGTGCGCTGGAGAGGAACTGACGATTAGTTCTCGGTGTCGTCACCGCCCATGCCGAACATCTCGGCGATCTCATCGAAGAAGCTGTAGTCGTCGCCCTTGCGCGCGCCGGGGGCGGCCTTGGTGCGGCTATTCCCGTTGCCGCCGCCGCTGATCGAGCGCGACAGCGAGCTGCTCTGCTGGTTGCGGCTGTTGATCAGCTGACCCGGATTGCTGGTCTCGTCCTCCACCAGCAGGCCGTTGGCGCCGTACATGATCAACACCGTGAGGACGATCGCTATGCCGAAGAATGTCTTGATCCCACCCATGGAAAATCCCTCGCGTCACACCGCTTCCACCGCTTTTTCGATCCCCGAGAAATAGGCCTGAATTGTGGCATCATCTCGTCGGAAGGGGCCGCTGCGCGCTCTTCGCACCTTAGACGAGCCTGCTTTGCGCCAGTGCGGCGTTGACGAAGGATCTGAACAGAGGGTGCGGTTCGAACGGCTTGGATTTAAGCTCGGGGTGGAATTGGACGCCGACGAACCACGGGTGCTTGCCGATCTCGACGATCTCGGGCAGGCGCCCGTCGGGCGACATGCCCGAGAAGCGAAGCCCGCAGGTCTCCAGTGGCTTGCGATATTTGGTGTCGACCTCGTAGCGGTGGCGATGGCGCTCCGAGATCGAGGTGTCGCCGTAAATCTCGGCCACATGGCTGTCGGCGGCGAGTGAGGCGGTATAGGCGCCGAGACGCATCGTGCCGCCCTTGGCATCATCGACCCTGCGCCGCTCGGTCTTCTCGCCCTGCACCCATTCCTTCAGGTGATAGACAACCGGCTCGAAGCGCCGCTCGTTATGGCCAAGCCCGGCCTCGTGGTCGAATTCTTCCGAGCCCGCGCCTTCCAGCCCGGCCATGTTCCGCGCCGCCTCGATCACAGCCATCTGCATGCCGAGGCAGATCCCGAGATAGGGCACGCCCCGGGTGCGCGCGAACTCCGCCGCACGGACCATGCCCTCAGTACCCCGTTCGCCGAAGCCGCCCGGCACGACGATGCCGTGATAGCGCTCCAGGTGGGGGGCCGGGTCGTCCTTCTCGAACACCTCCGCATCGAGCCATTCGGCCCTGACGCGCACCCGGCTGGAGATGCCGCCATGGGTCAGCGCCTCGGCAATCGATTTATACGCGTCTTCAAGCTGAGTGTACTTGCCTACCACCGCGATGCGCACTTCGCCGTCTGGATGGTGGATCGCGTCGACAACCTGCTGCCACATCTCCAGGCGCGGCCGCGGCGCGGGGTGGATGCCGAAGGCGTCGAGGATCGCTTGGTCGAGGCCATTGCGATGCAGGGCAAGGGGCGCCTCGTAGATCGATTTGAGATCCTCTGCGGGAATCACGTCCTCGGGACGAACATTGCAGAAGAGCGCGATCTTGGCGCGCTCACGCTCGGGGATCGGCTCCTCGGTGCGGCAGACGAGGACGTGGGGTGCGATGCCGATGGAGCGCAGTTCCTTGACCGAATGCTGCGTCGGTTTGGTCTTCAGCTCGCCCGAGGCCGCGAGCCAGGGCAGCAGCGTCAGGTGCACAAAGATGGCCTGCCCGCGCGGGCGATCCTGCGCAAACTGTCGGATTGCCTCGAAAAACGGCAACCCCTCGATATCGCCGACGGTGCCGCCGATCTCGCACAGCATGAAATCGACCTCATCCTCGCCGATGGCGAGCCACGTCTTGATCTCGTCAGTGACGTGGGGAATGACCTGGATCGTCTTGCCGAGGTAATCGCCGCGGCGCTCTTTCTCCAGCACGTTGGAATAGATCCGCCCGGACGAGACGCTGTCGGTCCAGCGCGCGGGCACGCCGGTAAAGCGCTCGTAATGGCCGAGGTCGAGATCGGTCTCGGCGCCGTCGTCGGTTACGAAGACCTCGCCATGCTCGAACGGGCTCATCGTGCCGGGATCGACGTTCAGGTACGGGTCGAGCTTGCGCAGCCTCACCGTATAGCCCCTCGCCTGCAGCAAGGCGCCGAGCGCCGCGGCGGTCAGCCCCTTGCCAAGGGACGAGACCACACCGCCCGTGATGAAGATATACCGTGCCATGCCTGCTGTGCGCCCCGTAGATATTGTGTGCGCCTACAGTGGGCGCCCCATCATGTTCCACGGGACTTGAGTGGTATGGGATTCCCCGGCGCGGGGCAAGCACGCTCGCCAAGCGGTCCTGTTTTACAGGTGAATGATCAGCATGCCGGCGATAATCAGCGTCACACCGAGCGCATAGCGCCAGTCCAGCGTCTCTCCGAACACCATCAGCGAGAGGGCCGGCACGACGATGAAGCCGAGCGCGTTGAAGGTGTAGGCGAGCCCGAGCGGTGCCGTGCGGAGTGCATAGATCCAGGTGAATGAGGCGATCGCATAGACCACCATCGCGCCAAACAGGTAGGGGTCGAGCAGCATCTCCTGGATCGGCCGCCCCGGACCCCAACGGCTGCCGACCACCTTGAACAACAGCTGCCCGAGCGAAATCAGGATCGGCGTGCCGATCAGAAAAACCCAGGTCAGCGCCGGAAGCTGCAGCGAGAGCATTACGGTGTCTCCGACCCAGATGCGACGAAGGGTCGGCCGGTCCTGGGATCGAGCGGCTCGCTGCCTGCTGGAGCGGATCCCGCCGGCATGTAGACGATGTAGGCGCCGAACCGTCGCAGTACCGGAAAATGCGCCTCCAGCGCGGCGCGCACCGATGCGGGAAACCACTCTTTGCGCTCTTCAAAGTCGCCGTAGTAGCGCGCGATAGCGAAGGGAAACTCGCCGCGCTCGATCCGGTCGATCACGGGCGCGGAGTCCCAGACGCCCATCGCCTCCAGCTCGGCAAAGATCGCGGGCTCGTAGAACAGCTCTTTCCCCGATCGGCGCAGCATCACCATCTCGTCCGAGATCAGCGGGGCGTCGGTCGACTGGATCAGCGCATAGAGCGCGTCTTCGGCGGGTGTTGGCTGACGGTCGAGCACCGGAAGTCTCGTGGCGTCCAGGATCAGAGTGAGTGCCGCTACCGCAAACAGAACCGGCCGGCGAGTTGCGAGGGCCCCCGGTGCCAGCAGCAACAGCAGCCCTCGCCCAGTGAGCAGTGACAGGGCGGCGATGAAATCGAACGCGTAGTTTGTGTCAGAGCCGACCTTGGCAATCAGCAGCAGCTTCAGGCTGCCCAGGATCAGGTAGAGGATCAGGAAGAGATCGAAGCGCGCGGCGAGACTGGCTCGAAGCGTCGCCGACAGCCCGGACAGCCCGCTTGGCAGCGATTGTCCCAGCAGCCGATACGCGATGTAGATCGCGGTGGGCACCCCGCAGAGCAGGATGTAGCGCTCGGTTGTTATGATCCGCAGGCCGAGCTGCAGGCGCGCGGGATCCATCCGATTGATGTTGTAGCCGATGATATGGGTGAGAAAGCGCCCCTCGGAATAGATCATCAGCACGGCGAGGACGATCAGCCCGAGGGCAAGACAGCGCAGCATGATCCCAAGGGCGCGCCGCGTATCGGCGAGCAGAAGCATCGAGAAGAGCGCCGTCGGAAGTGCGAGCGCACTGTGTTTCGAATAAAGGCTGAGCGCGACGAAGGCGATCAACAGCCAGGCGTTCCGCGGCCGGTCCAGCGCGTTCAGACCTGCCCACATCGCGCAAAGGCCGGCGGCGAAGGCCATGGTGTCGACGCGGCCGAACTGGCCCCAGGTAGCGACCGCTGGTGACGTGAGAAACAGCGCCCCGGCGACGAAACCGACCAGCAGGCTGATCGTCCAGACGGGGCGCGCGTCGGCACATCCGCGTTGTGCCACGCCGTGCAACGTGCCAGCGATCGCAACGAGACAGAGCAGTGCGGAAAACCCGCTCGCCACCCGCGCGCCGCTCAACAAATCGCCGGTGATCAGTGACGTCAGCCCAGAGGCGAGGTGGAACACCGGGGGGTAGTGGAAGACGACATGCGGATCGTCCTCGAGCGGTGCATAGCCTTCCCCCCGCAGGATCATCGCGGCCTGCTGCCAGACGACGCCTTCGCCGTAGCTCAGCTGGTAGGGGTAGTGGATGGTCTCAATCGCGTGCTGGAGCCAGGTCACGACGGCACTGCCGAGAAGCAGCACGAGCGTTGGTCCGAAGACCAGCAGGCTGAGTTGCCCGAGACGATCGCTTCTGGGAACAGCGCTGGTGTTGTCCACGGACGCCATGCCCCCTCTCTACCGCTGGGTGAGACGTTCGGGGGCGGCGCGCGGCCGGGCGACGACGAGCATTTGCTTGCCCATCGGCTTGATCGGCGAGGCGAGATAAGCGCGGATCAGCCAGGGATGCACCGGTAGCCCGCCCTGCTTGATCGAGAGCGGCATGAAGCGGGGGCGCACTTCCAGCACCTCGAAGCCGTGCACCTCGAGGAAATCGGCCAGCGAGACGTGGCTGAAGATCGTCTCGTGGGTGTAGTCGTCGAAGTATTCGGCATAGGCGTAGCGGTAGTTGGGCTGCAGCAGGGTCAGCGTGCCACGGGGGCTGAGAACGCGGGTGAGACCGTCCAACAGGCCAGCGATCACGTCCTTCGGCAGGTGTTCGAGCAGATTGGACGCGAAAGCGAAATCGATGCTGGCGTCATCGAGCGCCGAGAGATCATCGGCGGGGCCGACAAGGGTCTCGACCCCCTCAGCGGCGTGATCGGCAACCCCTGGCCAGAGATCGAGTGCCACGCGCCGACGCGCCGTGATGTTGTTGGCGAACTGGCACTGCCCGGCACCGAGATCCAGCACCGCGCCATCGCTCGGCACGCGCGCGTCGAAGAAATGGCGGCAGAGGGTGTGCCACAGCACGTCGCGGCGTGGATCGGCGGCAAAGCGGGTCTCGTGATAGGCGTCCTGCGCCGTCGCGTCTTCGTCGGTCTTGTCCAGCGCTGTGGGCCCACCGAACGGCATCACGCAGTGGGCTTCCAGCCGAAGGTCAAGCCGCGGATCATCTCCAACCCGACCTTGAAGGCGCGCATGTCGCTGGTGTTGCCGCCTTTGCTTTCGCCGACACGGCCATGGAAGGTCACCGGTATCTCGACCAGGGTCAGATCGGTGCCGAGCGCGCGGTCGAGGAAATGCGCGTTGAAGGACAGGTTCACGCGCCGGTCGAGCAGGGGCATCAGCTCAATCAGTGCCGCGCGGCGGAGCAATTTATAGGTCGTGCCCACATCGGTGATCGTCCCGCGGCCAAGGTGTTTGGCTTCGAGCAATTTCCCGACGAACACATTGCCGTAGAACATGAAGGTCGTGAGCTGCGTGCGCTGCTGGCGCAACCGCTCGACCGTGCGCGTGCCGTTGACGATATCGGCATGGGGCGCATAGGCGAGCAGCTTGTCGATGTCATCGGCGCGGAAGGTGCAGTCGCCTTCGCAGAGCACGATCAGGTCGCTGTCGTCATGGCCGAGCGCTTCCTGAAAGCAGCGATAGACGCAGCTGCCATAGCCCTGCATCGTTTCATTCACGGCGATGGCGCCAGCCTTCTCGGCTTCCTCCATCGTGCGGTCGGTCGAATTGTTGCTGACGACCACCACCCGCTCTACCCTTGGATGCGCGGCAAAGTCCGCGACCGACGGGCCGATAGCTTCCTCGTCGTTATAGGCGGTTAGGACAACCGTCACTTTGCAGTCGTCGACCGGGTCATGCCGGATGTCGCGGCCGCTCCGTCGACCCTCGAAGAGAATGAAGAAGTCGGTGAGGGCGAGGATGAGGGCGATCAGCATCGGGGTGCCGCTATACCAGACCAGCCACTCGCTGATCGGCGTCAGGCTCTCGTAAAGACCGGCGTAGCGCGGGAAGACCAGCAGAACGCCGGTGAGGTACATCACGGTGCCGAGGCAGAAGAGATAGATGCCGTAGAGCAGGAATGGCGGGTGCCGCTTTGCCGGTGGTGCGACGATGCTCAAATGACCGTCACTCTGCGAACCGGCCGCTGAGCGCGCGCTGGCCCCGCGTTCCACGGCTGGCTCAGACGGGGCGCTGTCATCGTCGCGCCGGGCCAAGTTGGTCGAACTGGACATGCGCGCCTCGCCGCGAACCTTCTAACTTTGGTTGTATCTCTCCGCAGAAAGTGTCCCAATTTTGTTCAGAATTTAGCCGCAAGGGCGTTTTCGTCGTGGGGCATCACAGCGGTTTCTGGCGCTCTGCATCGGGTGCTTGTTGACCTGAGCCCCGTCTTCTCCGCCAGATTTGGGTAGAGACCGTCCCTGAGAAGGAGATGGACGGATGAAGAGATCGAGGTTCAGCGAGGAGCAGATCATCGCGGTGCTGAAGGAGCAGGAGGCGGGCGTTGCGTCCGCCGACATCTGCCGCAAGCACGGGGTCAGCTCGGCGACGTTTGAACGGCGACGTTCTACAAATGGAAGGCGAAGTATGGCGGCCTGGAGGTGTCCGATGCGCGTCGAC
>JBCCJI010000025.1:0-51197 GCA_039027855.1 Pseudomonadota bacterium
CCAGCAGGCCCAGACCAGCAGGCCCAGACCAGCAGGCCCAGACCAGCAGGCCCAGACCAGCAGGCCCAGACCAGAAGGCCCAGACCAGAAGGCCCGGACCAGAAGGCCCGGACCAGAAGGCCCGGACCAGAAGGCCCGGACGATCCCGCGTCCGTAGGTGCGTCGCGCCACGACGGACTGGCTTCTGCTCCCGGCTTCGACCGAGGGGACCGCTGGGGAGGTCGCTTGGGAGGTCTCTGGGGAGATCGCTGGGGAGATCGCTGGGGAGGTCGCTGGGTCTGCTCTTCGAGCGGGGCCGTCGGTGCGGGCCCAGCATAAGGGCCAGCATAAGGGTCAGTGTTCAGGATGATTATCCATCTGCCTGCCTGAAGGCTTCGCCGGCATGCCCAGCGGCCGTGCCTGATCGGAGAGCCAAGACACCAGCGAGGCGCGGCGGCGTCCTGCCAGTCCACGTGCTCGCCAAACCTGTCGCGAGGCTGGAGCAAGCAGCGTCGAGGCTTACTGGGTGGTGGCCGAGAGCGCTGGAGTTGGCTGAGCCGCGGCTCACTCGGCTCAGCCGACCGCACTGAGCCGACCGCACTGAGCCGACCGCACTGAGCCGAGCGCACTGAGCCGAGCGCACTGGCCGAGCGCGCTGAGCCGAGCGCGCTGAGCCGAGAGGGCTGGGGGCTCATCGGGTTGGGGAGATGGGGCTCGGGCGTGTCGAGGCACCGCACCGCGCGGCGGCCCTCGGTGCCTGGTGGGTGGTTGCGCCGCCGGCGCGTCGTTATATGCAGGCGAGGCGGGCCAACGGGCGCGCGCGGCCTGGTGCTCTCCCGGGTGTCTCGACGGCCCGTTCGGGCAGTCTCCAACCGCTCAAGCCGGCATGTCGACCGGCGCAGGACAACCCCGGGGATCCACGTCATGGGCCTTACCGTCGCCTTCCAGATGGACGCCGTCGCAAGCGTCGATCCCCGCGCCGACAGCACCTTCCGCCTCGCCGTCGAGGCCGCGGCCCGCGGCCATAGCCTGTTCTACTACCACGCCCCGGATCTCGTCTGGGAGGCTGGCCGGGTCACGGCCCGGGGCTGGCCGCTCAGCGTACGCATGGCCGACCGCAACTTCTTCACACTCGGTGCCGCGCAGACGCTCGATCTCGCCGCGATGGATGTGGTCTGGCTCCGCCAGGACCCGCCCTTCGACATGGCCTACATCACCAACACCCACCTGCTGGAGCGGATCCACCCCGCCACGCTGGTCGTCAACGACCCGTTCTGGGTGCGCAACAGCCCCGAGAAACTGATGGTCCTCGACTTCGCCGATCTCATGCCGGCGACCGCCATTGCCCGCACCCTTGACGAGATCCGCGCCTTTCGCGCCCGCCACGGCGACATCATCGTCAAGCCGCTCTACGGCAATGGCGGGGCGGGCGTCTTCCGCCTGCGCCCCGAGGACGGCAACCTGGCCTCGCTGCACGAGATGTTCACCGCGATCTCGCGCGAGCCGCTGATGGTGCAGGAATACCTGCCCGCGGTGACCAAGGGCGACAAGCGCGTGATCCTGGTCGACGGTGAGCCGGTCGGCGCGATCAACCGCGTGCCGCAGAAGGGTGAGGATCGCTCCAACATGCATGTGGGCGGCCGCGCGGAGCAGAGCGACCTGACCGAGCGCGACCGCGAGATCTGCGCCCGTCTCGGCCCGGTCCTGCGCGAGCGCGGGCTGATCTTCGTCGGCATTGACGTGATCGACGGCCGGCTGACCGAGATCAACGTCACCTCGCCCACCGGCATCCAGGAGTTGGAGCGCTTCTCCGGCATCAACGCCGCCGCGGCGATCTGGGAGGCGGTGGAGCGCCGCCACGCGGCGACCCGAGCGTCCTCCTGACCGGCGTGACGACCAGCGCAGACAACCACGCCGCGGTCCTGCCGCTGCCCGGCGCGACCGGCCCGCTGACACCGGCCCCGCCGCGGCCGCTCGGCTGGCTGCCGGGCCGTGTGCCCCGGCTGGCCCTGGATCTCGCGCTCAGGGCCACGGCAAAGCGCCTGCTCTCGGGGCTGGAGGATCCACGTGATCTGCGACAGGCAATGGAGGCCGATGCGCGCCTCTTCCGCCACCCAGAGACCGCGCGCTATGCGCCGGCGACCTTGCCGGGCCCCGCGGGTCTGATCGCGGCACAATGGGCACTGGCGGCGGGTACGCCCAGCGATCCGCTGGCGGGTCCGGTCATCCTCTATCTGCATGGCGGGGCCTATATCGCCGGCTCACCCAACACCCACCGCCACCTTGCGGCGGCGCTGTCCGGCGTGGCAGGCGGGGTCGCGCTGGTGCCCGACTACCGGCTTTCTCCCGAGCATCGCTTGCCCGCAGCGCTCGACGATGCCGACGCCGCCTGGCAGTCGCTGATCGCCGCCGGCATCGCCCCGGGGAAGATCGCGCTGGCCGGCGACAGTGCCGGCGGCGGGCTTGCCGCCGCGCTGCTTGGCCGGCTGACCGGCCGGGGCGCGGCGCTGCCCGGGGCCATGGTCCTGTTCAGCCCCTGGGCCGATCTCACGGGCACGGCGGCCTCGCTCGCCGCCCATGCCCGGGCGGATGCGATGTTGCCGGCACACCGCTTCGGCGACCTGCTGGGGTTTTGCCTCGCCGAGGGGGCCGATCCCGCCGATCCCGCCCATTCGCCGATCTTTGCGACCTATGCGGACCCGCCGCCGACGATGATCGCGGTCGGCAGCCATGAGATCCTGACCGACGACGCTGCGGTGCTGGCGGACCGGCTGACCGCGGCGGGTGGCCGGGTCACGCTGGAGACGGGCTACCGCCTGCCGCATGTCTGGCCGGTCTTTCGGGGCTGGATCCGGGCAGCCGATGCCACCGTCGAGCGGGCCGGTCGGTTCATTGCGGAAAGCTGCGCCTAGCCAAGCATCCGCGCGTTGGGCCCTTGAGTGCAGTCTCGTGGTGCAGCCCGTCTGAGAGCCGGCAGGGACAGGCCGTCGGGGCATCGAGCCCCGCCGTCCTGCGACCGGCGTCGCCGGCCTGCCCAGATCAACCCTGGTCGCGTGAGGCCGGCATGCGGCGCATATGGCGATGGGGGATGCCGGCATCGAGGAATTCGGGCCCCTCCACCGCAAAGCCGAGGCGCTCGTAGAACGCGATCGCCGCGCTTTGACTGTCGAGCATCAGGACGCCCGGCACCGCGGCCATTATCGCCTGCATCAGCGCCCGGCCGAGCCCCGTGCCGCGGGCCGCGCGCGCCACGGCCACCCGCTGGATCTTGGTGGCTGCCGTCCCGTCCGTCAGCGCCACCGGCCGCAGCCTTGCCGTGGCCAGCGTGCGCGGGCCGAGCGTCGCGATCCAATGTGCGCAGTCGGGGTCGAGCCCGTCCTGCTCCTCCGCAGCGCTCACCCCCTGCTCGACGATGAACACCTCGACGCGGAGTGCGAGGCAGCGGGCGATGTCTTCGGCGCTGGTCGCGGGGCGGATTTCGGGCGTGGCGCGGCGCGCGGCCTTCTCCTCATGGCCCGACACGCCCTCGCGCGCGGCTAGACGGTCGAGCACGGCACCCGGCGCCACCCCGGCCGCGGCCAGCATCACCAGCATGTGGTAGAGCGTGTCGGCAGCCTCGCCCGCGAGCGCGTCGCGGTCGCCGCGTACCGCTTCGATGACCGCCTCCACCGCTTCCTCGCCGAACTTCTGAGCAGCCTTCGGCGCCCCCTTCGCCAGCAGCTTGGCGGTGTAGGAGCTGTCGGGATCGGCCCGCTTGCGTGCCTCGATCGTGGCGGCGAGGCGGGCCAGCACCGACCAGTCGGCGTGATCATCGCTCATGGCGTGGCCCCCACATGCGCCCATGGTCGACCCGGTGCGTCCAGTCGCGGTGCAGCGCATCGGCGGCGGCGATGTCGCGGGTATCGCGGCGCGGCTCGGCGCTCGCGACATAGCGCTCGGCCTCGGCGATCTCATGGGCGATCAGCGCATCCAGAACGGCGGGTGTCTCGTCCATCGAGGCCTTCTCCACCGCCGCGCGTTTGGCCTCGGTCAGCCGGTCCAGCGCCGCGGTCTCCTCGGTGCTCAGGTTGGTGCCGGCGACCAGCGCGGCCATGCACATCGGCAGCATCCGGTCCTCGGGGTTCAGCCGCAGCCAGCGGAGCGCCAGTGCCGGGCGGATGGTGTAGAAATAGCGCTTCAGCCGCACCCGCCCGGCCTCATCGTCAAGCCCCTCGCGCTGGCGTTTGGTCAGGCATAGGTAATGCCAGGTGATTGGCCGGCGTTGCAGGACGCGGGCGGCAAAGCGGCTCAGATCCTCGGCAAAGCCCGGTGCCGCGGCATAGCGGATCGGCGACTGCAGCCATTCAAGCGCGACAGCGTTGGAGCGCAGCATCAGGCCCAGCGTCTTGCGCAGGTCCCATCCCGACAGATCCAGCAGGTCCGAGATCGGCCGTTCGATCATGTCGCGCCCAGGTTCGATGCTCAGGTGCCAGTCGACCGGGCGGGCATAGATGAAACGCACGTCGTAATCGCTGTCGGGCGAGTGGAAGCCCCAGGCG
This sequence comes from Pseudomonadota bacterium, assembly GCA_039027855.1. Lineage (GTDB taxonomy): Bacteria > Pseudomonadota > Alphaproteobacteria > Rhodobacterales > Rhodobacteraceae > Thermohalobaculum. The sequence goes on from JBCCJI010000025.1 coordinate 4,518, forward strand.
CGGCTGCCCGATTCGACGGCGAGCAGGAGGGTCACGTCCTCCTCGTGCGCGATTGCTTCCAGCGCCGTGTCGATCCGCGCCCGCCATTCCGGCGCCACTGCCTCGGCGGTCGCCTGCATGGCGGCATCACCGTCCGGCGTGCCCGTCTCCATCGGCGGGCTCACAGCCTGACGGGCAGGCCGGCGGCGGCCATATGCGCCTTGGCCTCGGCGATCGAGAACTCGCCGAAATGGAAGATCGAGGCCGCCAGCACCGCCGAAGCATGGCCCTCAGCCACGCCCTCGACCAGATGGTCCAGCGTGCCGACACCGCCCGAGGCGATCACCGGGATCGACACGGCATCCGAGACCGCGCGGGTCAGCGGCAAGTTGAAGCCCGCCTTGGTGCCGTCGCGGTCCATCGAGGTCAGCAAGATCTCGCCCGCGCCCTTCGCCTCGACCAGACGGGCGAAGTGGACAGCGTCGATCCCGGTGGGCTTTCGCCCGCCATGGGTGAAGATCTCGAACCCCGAGGGCGTGGCCGCATCCCCCGCCTCGCCGCCGGTCGATTTGGCGTCAATCGCCACGGTGATGCATTGGCTGCCGAACTTCTCGGCCGCGCGGGCCACGAAGTCCGGGTCGCGCACGGCGGCGGTGTTGATCGAGACCTTGTCCGCCCCGGCCAGCAGCAGCGCGCGGATATCCTCGACCGCGCGCACCCCGCCGCCCACTGTCAGCGGCATGAAGCAGCGCTCGGCCGTGCGGGCAACCACGTCGAGCAGGGTGCCGCGATCCTCGTGGCTGGCGGTGATGTCGAGAAAGCAGAGCTCGTCCGCCCCCGCGGCATCATAAAGCGCCGCCTGCTCGACCGGGTCACCCGCATCGCGCAGATCGACGAAATTCACGCCCTTGACCACGCGGCCCTCGGCCACGTCGAGACAGGGGATCACGCGGATCTTCAGCATGGGCGTCTCCATCGGCATCAGGGGATGCGCTCAGGGTCGCTGGCGACGACCGCCTGACGGTAACGTGTCCTAGTCGGGTGGATGCGTTGCGACAAGGCGATGGAACCGGACAGCGTTTCGGCCGAAGAGAGGGGCTTGGATGACCTGAGCGGGAGAGACCCATGCGCCGTGCCCTGATCGCCGCCCTCGCGGCTGTTGCCCTGATTGTCACCGCCGCCCCCGGTACTGCACTGGCCCACGATCATGGCGAGGCCATCGTGTCCAAGACCAGCCCGCATGACGTGACCACGACGCTTGACCGGATCGCGGCCGCGGTCGAGGCGAATGGCGGCAAGGTCTTCGTCCGCCTCGACCACGCCGCCGCCGCCGAGCAATACGGCGAGAGCCTCCGCCCGACGCAGGTGCTGATCTTCGGCAATCCCAAGGTCGGCACGGGGCTGATGGACAAGAAGCCGGCGCTGGCCATCGACCTGCCGCTGAAGGTCATGGCCTATGCCGAGGGCGAAGGCTCGGTCGTGGTCTACCGTGCCCCCTCGACCTGGGCGCTGGACCATGGGTTGGAGAAGCTCGCCAACGGCGCGGCCGGGCAGCTCGACAAACTGACCGACCACGCGATCAAGCCGGAGTAAGCGGAATCGCGGCTGGTCGCCGCGATGCTTGTTGCGGGGGTGCCCGGGATGGCGGCGACGGATGCGGCGTCGCCATGGCTTTCTTGGCTGAGGAGAAGCCTGAGGGGGCTCCTGATCGAGCGTGTTCGAAGGCCCGTGCGCTATTCAAGGTCAAGCGGGCGCCGCCCGTCGCTGGCGCCAGGATTGACCCGCCCGGGCCTCCGGTGCCGGCGCCGATGACGAAGCGTCAGGCTGCGAGCAGGGCGACGGCTTCGGCCAGGTCGATCTGGCCTTCGTAAAGCGCGCGGCCCGAGATGGCGCCGGCAATCACGCCCGTGTCGCGCAGTGCGGTCAGATCGGCGAGGCTCGACACGCCGCCTGAGGCGATCACCGGGATCTCGACGGCGCGGGCGAGCGCGGCGGTCGCGTCGATATTGGGGCCGGCCATGGCGCCGTCGCGGTCGATATCGGTGTAGATGAGCGCTGCGACACCGGCATCCTCGAAGCGTTTGGCGAGATCGGTCGCCTCGATCTCGCTGACCTCGGCCCAGCCCTCCACCGCCACGCGCCCGGCGCGGGCGTCGATGCCAACGGCCACCCGGCCGGGATGCGCCGCCGCCGCCTCGCGCACCAGCGCAGGGTCGCGCAGCGCGGCGGTGCCGAGGATCACGCGCTCAACGCCCCGCTCGAGCCACATCTCGACGGTCGCGCGGTCGCGGATGCCGCCCCCCAGCTGCACCGGGACCGACACGGCCGCGAGGATTGCCTCAACTGCCGCGGCATTGACCGGGCGCCTGGCAAAGGCGCCGTTCAGGTCGACCACATGGATCCAGCCGCAGCCCGCCTCGGCAAATCGGGCCGCCTGCGCGCCCGGGTCGGTGCCGAAGACGGTGGCCGATGCCATCTCGCCCCGCAGCAGGCGCACGCAGGCGCCGTCCTTTAGATCGATGGCGGGATAGAGGATCATGCCGGGGCCCCGTGACGCTTGGGCAGGAATACCCGCGCGCTCTCTAGCCCCGTCACGCCGCCGGCGCCAGACGGCCCAGCCCAGCCAGGCGTGGGTCTGGCTCAAGCCCGACCCACGCCGGCTGTGGGCCAGCCCCTGCTTCACGGCGCAATGGGCGATTTCCGCTGCGAGGACGCCGATGGCAGCGCACGAATGACCGGGGGCGACGCCACGTGACGGATTGACCTTCGAGTCATCCCTGCGGCGAGGTCGAAGCGAAAGCTGAAAACAACGGCTGGGAGGATGCAATGACGGCAGAAACGATGGCGAGGAGGCGGGCAGGCGGACGCCTTGTCCGGGTGTCTGCCCTAGTTCTCGCGCTCGCCGCGATGCTGGGCGGCGGTGGTCTGGCCATGGCGAGCGATGCACCGCACGCCGCGGCGCCGGCGGTCGGGCTTTGGAAGACGGCGGTGGACGAGGGGCGCTTTCTCCATGTGCGAATCGCACCCTGCGCGACCGGCCAGCCCACGCTCTGCGGCACCATCGAGGGTGCCTTTGGCGGTGCAGACACCGCCATCGTCGGCCGGCCGATCATTTGGGACATGCGGCCCAACGGCCCCGGTGCCTGGGAGGATGGCCGCGTCTGGGCGGCGGACGAAGACGAAACCTACCGTGCCAAGATGGCCATGAAGAGCGCCGATGTCCTGGAGCTATCGGGCTGCATCCTGGGCGGGTTGATCTGCCGCGGCCAGGACTGGACCCGGCTGCCTTGAGCGCCAGCGGCGGCGTGGGTGTCACCCGCACCGCCGGGGCTCGGTCCGTCGGTTCAGCGTCTCAGGTCGAGGACGCGGGCCGGGCTCTCAGCCCCGCCCCTCACAGTCAGAAGCCTTGGCCCAAGTCCTGAGCCCACAACCTCACTCGAGGACGGTGGGCCAGTTCTGGTCGGCCGAGGCGATGAAACCGGGGACGTCCTTGTTCCAGCGATCCTGAACGCTTTGGTTGTAGTTCAGATAGAGCTTGCCATCGACGATCGCCCAGGCGTCGGGATCGGTCGAGGCGGTGTAGCCCTGGCTGACGGCCCAGGCGCAGTAGCCGCCGTACTGAGGCGCGTATTTCTCGGGCTCGGCAACGAACAGATCGCGATTCTCGGCCGAGGTAAAGCGCCAGGTCGCGCCGTTCCACTCATGCGTGAACTCAGATGAGCCCTCGACCGGGCGGCCCTCGGTGAAATAGGCGACCGGGTCGGTGCCGTCGATCGCGGTGCCAAAGAGCGTCTGGTAGATCGGCTCTTTCGCCTCAGCTTCGGTCGGGGCGGCACTGACGACGAGGGCGAGCGCGAGTGCGGCGCTGCCGATGATGGAACGGATCATGGGTGTACTCCCTGCGGGCTGCGGCGATGTCGGACCGAGCGGCATATGGGGCGGCAAGGGTCTCAGGGCGAGACGCTTCTCACGACTGTCACGCGCCTGTCAGATCGTGTGAGCAGGGCCCCCGAAAGAGGCCCCACCAGGGCCCCCGACTGGCCCCTCGTCGTCTCCGATTGTGCTTTCAATCATGCGGTATCGCGGCTGGTCGCCGCGATGAGGGTTGCGGGGGTGCCCGGCCACGGCCCGGCACGCCGCTCCGGGCAGTATCGCTTGGTGGGGCGTCGCAGTAAGTGGGGCTGAGGAGAAGCCGCGAGGGCTTCTGACCAAGCGTTTTGCAGGTGCCGGGCCGCGTCAAGGCCAAGCGGGCGCTGGTAGTGGGTCAGTTTGAATTCTCAGCATCTGCCTGACCACGCTTCTTGTACGGCCCGCGCTTCTTGGGCGCCGGCTCCGCTTCGTCCATCAGCTTCACGATATCCTCGATGTCCCACAGCCGATCCGTGACGCCTGCCGCCATCGCAGGCGTGACCCTGAGCGACTTGTGAATGCGCACGAAGTTGTAATGCATGAAGTGCAGCGCCACCGCGTGGGCGTGGTTCTGCAGCTTCTTGGAGAAGGCATTGGTCAGGCGCGTGAACCGACGCATCGCCATGCGCATTGTCAGGTTCTGCCGCTCCACATACGACGTTGAGATGTGCTTGGGGTCGGGGTTGCCGAAGACCCGCTTTTTGTCGGCACCTGTGCAGACAGCCGGGCTGTAGCGGCCACGTGCGGCCCGAGGATCAGTGCTGTAGATCTTCTGGAGCATCGCGAAGTCGATGCGGTGCGGGCCGTACACGAGGTCGACGGCCTCGCGGTAGAGCGACAGGCCATCGCTGGTAAGCTGGAAGCGCCCGTCAACGCGGTCCTGAATGTCGTAGATGAACGCCTCGGCATACTCGGTGTCGCGGTCGCCCACGAGATAGGACACGATCAGCTTCGTGTCAGCGTCCAGCGCCGTCCACGTCCATGTATCGCCAGCCTCTTCCGGCGCCGCTTTGGCGTTCGGCACGTTCTTGGCCTTGGCGTAGGTGAACGACCAGATTTCGTCCACCTGGACCCGCTCGCACGTCAGCTTGCGCACGTGCTTATCGTGATAGGCAGCGCATGCTTTGCCCGCGTCTACCAGCACCTTGGTCACAGTGTTTTTGCTGACGTCAGCAATCCGTGCTGTGCCGCGTATGCTGTTGCCTTCAACAAGCATCTTCAAGATCTGGACACGGTCTTTGGTAGGCAGCCTGTTCATAAAGCAGATATGCTTAAGCCAACGGTCACTTTCAACCGGCGCGCACCGCAAAAACAGCAAGAAAAATGCAGGCTGCTTGAATTGTGCTTGTCGGTCTAAGCGGCCCCAGATATAGAAAACCCACGGCGGATTCGACCCGCCGTGGGTTCAACTGGTCTCCCGAACCGCCAGCCAGTGAGCGGTTAAGAAGATGCGGGCCTTGAGAGTTCAATGACCCACCGAAACCTCAGACATCGGTGGCTGGCCGTGGGGACAGCGTGCGCTGGTTCCCACGCGTTTTTTTTAGCGGATGGGAGGCTTGAGAGCAATGCCCGACAGCAAGATCGCCTACTCAGTGGTGATCGCAGACCTTAAGGCGCAGCGAGATGAGCTGGACCGCATGATTATGAAGCTAGAGACAATGTCTTCTAGCTCCGCACCAGCCGCTTCTGGCGTAGATCCGAACGCCCAGCATCACGACGTGCCCGCAGCCACTGGCCACAACGAGCAAGACAACCCTTTCCTGGGGATGAGCATTGTCGATGCGGTGAAGTCGATCCTTGGTCGACGTCGCAAAGCCATGTCCCCCGTAGACCTTGTCGAGGCGCTTGAGGCGGGGGGGCTTCTTCTTTCCGGCACCAACAAACCCAACACTGTTGGGTCCGTTCTAAACAGGAGGCAGCGGCAAGTTGGTGATATCGTTAGCCCCAAGCGAGGAATGTGGGGCCTCAAGGAATGGTACCCCGGCCGCACATTTACAAAAAAGCAGGACGAAGCCTCCGCGGATGACAGAGAGGCGGAGCGTGGCCTCAACGAGACCAGCGAGCCAGAGCCGCACGACGGGCCGCCTCGGATCGTTCCTCTGCGCTCATTCGACCAGCCCTGACATTACCGCCGCGCTTCCCGCCTTCACGACCCCGCTCGACCGCAGCGGGGTCTTTTGCTTTTGGCTGAACATCGTCAGCCTCTCCCGTTGCCAAGTCCACGATGTGCTTGGCCAACTGGTTGGTGTCGCGCGGTCTCTTGGGTCTCTGTGCCATGGGGTGAATATGGCACCTTGCCGGGGGCGGTGCTAGTGATCGTGTTGGATCGTGCGGTCAGCGGCGAATTTCAAACTGACCCACCACCCGGGCGCTGCCCGTCGCTTCGCGAGCCTTGACCCGGCCCCACACCTGCATCCTGCACATCGTGGTCGTGTTTATGCGGAGCAGCCGCCGTCAGCATGCTCAGCTCGGCGCTTATGGTTCCCAGGCGAGGAAATTGGCGATCAGGCGCAGGCCCGTCTCCTGGCTCTTTTCGGGGTGGAACTGGGTGCCCACCATCGTGTCGCGGCCGATGATGGCCGAGATCAGCTCGCCATGGGCCACATGGGCGAGACGATGCTCGGGCTGGCGTGGGCGCAGGTGATAGGAGTGGACGAAATAGGCATGGGCGCCGGTCTCGATCCCGGCGAGCACCTTGTGGCCGCCATCGCCCAGCACCAGTTCGTTCCAGCCCATATGGGGGATCTTCAGATCTGGCTCGTTGGGGTTTAGGCGAACCACATCGCCCGGGATCCAGCCGAAACCGGGCGTCTCGCCGTGCTCCAAACCCCGCGTCGCCATCAGCTGCATGCCGACGCAGATGCCGAGAAACGGCTGGCCGGCGGCAATGCGCGCCTCCACCGCCTCGGCCATGCCGTCGACCGCCATCAGGCCTGCGCGGCAATCGGCATAGGCGCCGACACCGGGCAGCACGATGCGCTCGGCCCGGGCCACCGCCTCGGCATCGCTGGTCACCAGGATCGGCCCGCCCTGCCCGGTCTCGCGCGCCATCCGCTCGAACGCCTTGGCGGCTGAGCGCAGATTGCCCGAGCCGTAATCGATTATCGCGGTGGTCATGGGCTAGCGCGTCATCACGGCATGGCCGGTGACCCAGGCCTCCTCCGCCCCTTCCTCGGTGCGCGCCTCGGCCAGACCCACCTCGCCCCAGCCCCGGAGCTTCAGCTCGGCGCGCTCCAGCGAGGCGCCCTCCAGATAGGCGAGCAGGACATAGCCGAGATAGAGTGTGCCGATGGCGGCGGGGGCGACCATCGCAATGGCGACCAGCCCGCCGATCATCGTGATCAGCGTCAGATAGAGCCCCCGCCAGAGCGCCCAGATCGGCGGGATCACCGCCAGCACATGCCGCCCGTCGCCGACGATGCGCAGCCGGTCGCCGCCGCGGCGCTGGTGGATCGTGAACAGCGTCGTCTCCATCAGAGCGCCTCTTTCGTGGATGGCAGGCTGTCGGCGCGGCGCGGGTCGATCTCCACCGCCTCGCGGAGCGCCCGGGCGAGTGCCTTGAAACAGGCCTCGGCGATATGGTGGCTGTTGGCGCCGGCGAGCGCCGTGACGTGCAGCGTCATGCGCGCGTTCATCGCCAGCGCTGTGAAGAATTCGCGCACCAGCTCGGTGTCGAACGTGCCGATCTTGGGGGTGGGGAACGCCACATCCCACACCAGAAAAGGCCGGCCCGACAGGTCGACGCAGGCCCGCACCAGCGCCTCGTCCATCGGGGCATAGGCCGTGCCATAACGGCGGATGCCCCGCTTATCGCCCAGCGCCGCGTCCAGCACCTGGCCGAGTGTGATGCCGGTATCCTCGGTCGTGTGATGGTCGTCGATATGCAGATCGCCCTCGGCCCGCACGGTCAGGTCAAGCAGGCCATGCCGCGCCACCTGATCCAGCATGTGGTCGAGAAAGCCGATGCCGGTCTGGTTGTCGGCCTTGCCGGTGCCGTCGAGGCTGAGCGCCACGCTGATGGTCGTCTCGGCGGTGCGGCGCTGGCGGTCAGCATGTCGCATGCCACCTCTCCTTGGTTTCGCCACGCGGCTATACGAGGTTGAAGAGCGTTCGGCCAGTTACACTTAACCCGCCGGGCCTTTAAGGGCTCGCCAAGCCAGCATGCGGCAGGATCGCCGCCTTTCCCGGTATCGGCAGACGACAGGACGGATGATGAGCGAGCGCGGCACCATGACCGGCAGTACCGGACCGGGCTGGCACGGCACCACCATCGTGGCGGTGCTGAAGGGCGGCAAGGTCGCGGTGGCGGGCGATGGTCAGGTCAGCGCCAACCAGACGATCATGAAGGCGAATGCCCGCAAGGTGCGCCGCCTGACGCCCGGCGGCCACGCCGTGGTGACCGGGTTCGCGGGTGCCACCGCCGATGCCTTCACCCTGCTCGAAAAGCTGGAGGCCAAGCTGGAGCAGGCGCCCGGGCAGCTCATGCGCGCCGCCGTCGAGCTCGCCAAGGAATGGCGCACCGACAAGATGCTCCGCAATCTGGAGGCGATGCTGATCGTCTCGGACGGTCAGTCGCTGTTCGTCGTGACCGGTGTCGGCGACGTGCTGGAGCCCGAGGGCGGGATCGCGGCCATCGGCTCGGGCGGCATGTATGCGCTGGCCGCGGCCCGGGCGCTGGCCGATACCGATATGGATGCCGAGGCGATCGCCCGGCGGTCGCTCGAGATCGCGGCCGGGATCTGCGTCTATACCAACGGCAACGCGACCGTGGAGGTGCTGGAGGGATGACCGCCACCGCCTTCGAAAGCGACACGCGCGAGGAGCGCGCCTGGCCGGTGCCGGGTGGTGCCATGGGCGCGGCGATTGAGCGGCTGCTCGGCCGACGCCTGTCTTACGGGCGCGAGCTGGCCGCGACCACGCCCGTCTATGAGCCGAAGCGCAACAAGAAGCTCGAGGTTGGCTGGGTCAACATCATCTTCTTCGGCTGGATCGGCTACACCGCGCTGACCTTTCTGATCACCGGCTGGGGTGTTGGTCGCACGCCTGCGCCGATCCCCTACATGGTCGCCATCGGCATCGTGACCTGGTTCCTGGCCGAATGGCTGGTCCGGCGGCGCGGCATGGTCTGGCCCGGCTCTATGCTGGGGCTGTTGGGGCCGGTCAGCTTCGCCATTGCCATCTCGCTCTCGACCGAGGCGTTCCGCCAGCTGCCGGGGCTCAAATACATCTGCCTGATCTACTCGGCCACGACGCTCGGCATGATGGTCTATGCCTATCGCTTTCGCCTCGCCGGGCTGATCTCGCCCATCGTGACCTTCTCGGTGATCTCGCTTTTTCTGTTCTTCAAGGGCCACAACCCCGCCAACTGGGCCCAGATCGAGGGGTTCAGCCCCCGTGGCTTCCTCGCCGCCTTCATCGACAACCCGCTCAACATCGCGTTCTTCGGCGGGCTCGCGGCGCTGGGGATGATCAAGGCGCGCCAGCTCGACCTCTTCGGCGACTGGTTTTCGGCGCAGGCGGCGCGGCCGCTGCATGTGATCTGCTCGGCCATCGTGGCGCTGATCGTCGGGCGCTGGGCCGAGGCGCTGCCGCCGGTCTTCGATCTCGTGTCGCTCTTGATCCTGTTTTTCGTGGGGCTCCTCTGGGCCATGCGGATCGACCGGGTGCCGGTGCTGGTCGCGATCTGGCTCGCCATGGCGCGCCCGCTGGTGGTGGTCACGGCCGAGATCTTAGGCATCTCCCTCTCGATCTGGGAGCTCGGCTACGCAATCACCGCGGTCACCTCGTTCAGCCTGGTGCTCTGGGGCCTGACGCGACAACCGGTCTTCGTCACCTGCGGCTGGACCATGCAACCCCGCCATATCCAGAAAAACTGGCCCGAGCGGGTAATCTGGCCGCCCCCGCGCGACCTGTCGAGCATCTGAGGGTGCCACCCGGGGGCGGTATCATGACCGACGCGACGAGTGCCGATTTCGATGCCCTCGACGGCGATCTGGCCGCTTCGGTCGAGGCCGGGATCATTGCCGAGGGGCAGGCGGCGGGTATCGCAGCCCTGGCCCGCGCTCGGCAGACCCGCCGCGAGATCGAGCCGGTCGCCTTCTTCCGGGGCCTCAACGACCTGTTTGTGGCGCTCGGCGTCGGCCTGCTTCTCGCGGCGACGCTGATCCTCGTGCCGCTGCTGCCGGCCATTGGCGGCGTGATGATCCCGGTCTTCGTCGGGCTCGCCGAGATCATCACCCGGCAGCGCCGCATGATCGCACCAAGCCTGGTGCTGGCCGTCGCTGTCCCGCTCAGCGTGCTGCTGACCGCCGGCGGGCTCGTCGGCAAGGATCAGGTCATGGCAGGCAATACCCCGATCATCCTCGCCCTCATCGGCCTCGCCTCGGCGGTCGCCTTCTACCTCCGCTATCGCCTTCCCTTCTCGCTCTTCGTCGCCGGTCTCGGGACCTATGGCACCCTGATCGTCGTCTGGGCATCGACACAGGGCATCATGGGCGCCGGTTTCGACCGCGAGCTCTTCACGGCCTTCGCGATGGAGGCCGCATGGATTGGCATCGGCTGCGGGATCGCCGGCTTTGTGACCGCAATGGCCTTCGACATCCGCGATCCGCTGAGGGTGACCCGGCTCGCCCATTGCGGCTTCTGGCTGCACGTGTTGTCAGCCGCCGCGCTGGTGAATGCGCCGCTCGCGCTGCTGCGGATCGACGGGGATTTCCCGGTTCTTCCGATGATGGCCGTGATCGCCACGGCAGCCGTGATCGCGCTGATCGTGGACCGCCGCGCCTTCGTCATGGCCGGCGTCGCCACACAGGGTGCGATCATCTTCTCGCTGATCGACACCGGCGCGCGGGGCGGGCAGGCGACCAGCGCGGCCCTCTCGCTCGCCATCCTCGGCGCGGGCGTCGTGGTTCTCGGCCTCGGCTGGCGCAGGATCAGGCGCCGGCTGTTCCGGCTTCTGCCAGGTGGGACATGGCGCACCCGCTTGCCACCGGTCGCCGGCGAGGTCTTGGATTGAGCGCCGCGCTGGCATAGCTCCCGACGATGTGAACCGGCCGAGCGGGAGCGCCACCATGGCTGAGACGAGTGCCCTGACACCCCGCGAGATCGTGTCGGAGCTCGACCGCTTCATCATCGGGCAGCGCGATGCCAAGCGTGCGGTCGCCATTGCGCTCCGCAACCGCTGGCGCCGCCAGCAGCTGCCCGAGGAGATGCGCCAGGAGGTCAGCCCCAAGAACATCCTGATGATCGGGCCCACCGGCGTCGGCAAGACCGAGATCTCGCGCCGCCTCGCCAAGCTCGCGAATGCGCCCTTCCTGAAAGTCGAGGCGACCAAGTTCACCGAAGTCGGCTATGTCGGCCGCGATGTGGAGAGCATCGTTCGCGATTTGGTCGAAAGCGCCATCGTCATGGCCCGCGGGCAGAAGCGCGAGGAACTGAAGGCCTCGGCCCAGAAAGAGGCCGAGGAACGCGTGCTGACCGCGCTCGTCGGCGAACATGCCGGCGCTGCCACCCGGGACAGCTTCCGCCGTAAGCTCCGCGACGGGCAGCTCGACGACACCGAGATCGAGCTGGACGTGGCCGACACTGCCAACCCGCTCGCCGCGCTCGATATCCCCGGGATGGGCCAGCAGGGCGGCATGGCCAATATCGGCGACATCTTCGGCAAGGCGTTCTCGGGCCGCACCAAACGGCGCCGCATGAGCGTGGCTGAAAGCTTCGAGGTGCTCGTGGCCGAAGAAGCCGACAAGATGATCGATCAGGAGCAGATCACCCGCGACGCGGTGCGCCTGGTCGAGGACAACGGCATTGTCTTCATCGACGAGATCGACAAGGTCGCGGCCTCCGCCTCGCGCCAGGGCGCCGATGTCAGCCGCGAGGGGGTGCAGCGCGACCTTCTGCCGCTGATCGAGGGCACGACCGTCACCACCAAGCACGGGCCGGTGAAGACCGACCACGTGCTGTTCATCGCCTCGGGTGCCTTCTCGGTCGCCAAACCCTCGGATCTCTTGCCCGAGCTTCAGGGCCGCCTGCCGATCCGGGTGGAGCTCGGCGCGCTGACCGAAGCGGATTTCCGCGCGATCCTGACCGACACCGATTTCGCGCTGACCCGGCAATACGAGGCGCTGCTGCTGGCCGAGGGCGTGACCCTCGATTTCGCCGAGGACGGGGTGGCGGCGCTGGCTCGGATCGCCGCCGAGGTCAATGCCGAGGTCGAGAATATCGGCGCCCGGCGACTGCACACTGTGCTGGAGCGGGTGCTGGAGGAGCTGTCCTTCACCGCGCCCGATCGCGACGGTGAGCGGGTGACCATCGACGCTGCACTCGTGGAAAGCCGTCTGGAAGGTCTCGGCAGCGGGGCCGATCTCCGCCGCTATGTGCTCTGAGCGCGCTTTACCGCGACGCGGCACCCACTAGCTCCCGCTGGGCGGGGTCCGGGGGGTTGGATGTCCCGCCGATTGGAGCCGGGGGATTGTCCAGATGCGCCTTTTCACACTGCTTGCCGCCGTGGCGGCGGCTTTGCCGCTGCCCGCCGCCGCGGTAACGCTGTCGATCCTGATCACCGGCGACCGCGTCGAGCCTGATCCAGCCGATGTGCCAGGCGGCGTCAGGCAGGTGGAGGCGCGGATCACCGCCACCCTTACCGCCGATCCCGAACCGGTCTCGTTCTTTCCGGAGTTCCTGAATTTTGCCGAGCCCGCAGAGATCGCGCTCACCTTCTTCGATGCCAATGGCGTCGTGCTGGGCCAGAACCGCGTTCAGAACGCGGTCTTCGGCGTGTTCGACGATGTCACCGACATCACACCTTTCGTGCTGGACGGGATCACGATCAGCGGGGCGCTCGACACACCGTTCGAGGGTCAGCCCGAATTCTTCATCGGCTTCGATGCGGCAGATGATTTCTTCGAAGGCCCGCCAGATCTCATCACTTTCGTCACACGGATAACGGCGCCCGACGCGGCTGCGGCCTTGCTGCCCGATATCAGCGACGCCGTGCAGGTGTTCCGCGCGGGCTCGACCAGCACACCAGCGGGCGATCCGGGGCCACCGCCCTCCGAATTCGCGGCGACCAGCTTCTCGGCCACGGTCGTACCGCTGCCTGCGCCCGCGTTCCTGCTGCTCGCGGCGCTCGGGACGCTCGCGCTTGTCCGCAAGCGTGCCTGACAGGCGGCGCAGCGACGGACACGGCAACAATTCCGCGGGTCACCGCGCAGGCGTCCCGGTCTGAGGCAACCCCGACTCACTGGTGCCACAGTCCTCGCTTTTCCATCGTTCGGGTTCGGGAGAGGCCCGATTCACGCTTTGGGGAGAGATCAGGATGATCCGCTGTGTGACGCTTGCCGCCGGTCTTGTGCTTGCCATGCCGGCACTCGCCAGCGCGGTGACGACCTTTGACGACACGCTGAACACCAATGTCTTCTTTGGCACCGGCAACGAGAACGAAGCCTTCACTGTTGACCGTGCAAACGGCATCGAGATTGGCCTGCGCGCCAAGCTCCGCTTTGACGACAACAACCAGCCGCAGCCGATCTACGGCTCGCAGGGCAACGGCACCTACAACCAGCCCGTCGGCCTGCCGCCCACCGGCTTCAGCTTCGACCCGAACGCGCCGACGACCCCGCGCTGGAGCTTTGACTGGTCGATCAACACGACCGCGAGCGGCCAGAGTCTCGACGCTTTCACCTATGTGATCGAGCTTGACGGCGATCCGACCGCGGGCACCGATTTCAGCGATACCTTCGACCTGATCAACCTGCCGCTCGCCGATCACAGCTTCGGTAGCGAGACCACGACCGAGACGAGCGATCAGCGAACAGCCGACCCTACAGAGTACGCCAACCTGATCGCCAACAGCACGGTTGCGCAGAACTCCTGGAACTATGAGTTCTTCAATGGTCCTGGTCAGTTGTCACAGCTCGCCGGCTTCGATCCGACGGTGCTGGGCCTCTACACCATCCGCATCAGCGCCTTCGACAGTCCCGGCGGGAACCTGCTTGCACGCAGTTCGATCGACGTCGCCGTGACACCGGTGCCGCTGCCGGGAGCCCTGCCGCTGGCGTTGGCAGGCTTCGGCATGCTGGCCATGGTTGGCCGGCGCTGCCTTACGGCCGCCTGACGTCGGTCACGCAGAGCGGGATGCGTGGCAGTACCGGCTCCGGATGGCCATAATTCGACGGTGCGAGCCGCCGCCGAACGGGTCCCGCCGTCGCTTTCGGCATCTACTGTCACCACATCGGATGCCACGCCAGTCGGCATCGCTGGCGGCGCGGGTTGCGGTGGCGATGCCGCGGGCGACCCTTAGCCGCCAGAGGCAGCCGGGCGCACGGCATCGCCATTCCAGCCCGCGCCCTCGCCGAGGCTGTGACCGACCGCGGCATCGACCGATGTGTAGAAACTGAAGACCGAGGTCACCCGCGCCAGCTCGAACACCCGGAAAACCGGGCTCCGCAGGCCGGCCAGCACGATGCGCACCGACCAGCCCAGGCGCTTGCGCAGGCCCATCAGGGCCCCGAGCCCCGAACTGTCGATGAACTCCACGCTGCTGAGATCCAGGACCAGGGTCTGACCGCTGGTCATCGCCTTGCTCAGGATCTCCTCGCGGAATGTCGCGGCGATGGCATGGTCGAGGCGCGACGCCTCGAGCTTGGCGACGATGCAACCGCCGACATCGTTGATCTCTAGCTTCATTGTCCGTCCCCCACTCGAGCCGTGCTGTCGCAGAGAATGGGCTCGGATGCCTTTAGAAATCGCGAACGGCAGTGGTGAAAGTGCTGCGCTTCCGGGGCCGGAGGCCGTCGAGGTGCTATGCCCCGGTTCGCTCTTACCCCGGTTCGCTCTTACCCCAGTGCGCTCTTACCCCAGTTCGCTTTTACCCCGGTTCCGGTCTTCCCCAGTTCCCATCTTCCCCGGTACCCCTGTTGCCGAGGCCGCTTCCTCCCACCCTTTCGCCCATCGCCAGGGTCAGAGCACACGCCACCTGCCGACATGCGGCCTGCCATGGACCGGGTTACTCTTGTCGAAATGGCTGTAGAGCCGCCGGTCCTCGAGTTCGGTCCGATAAAAGGCGGCGATCTCCTCGCTGCCCTCGATATAGATGCAGGTCCGCCCGTCGGGGAAGAACACGTCTAGCTCCTCGTCGAAGGCGTTATGCGCCTTCTCCTGCGCGCCATGCAGCACCATCGGCACGCCCATCCGGCGCATCAGCATGCGCTGCACATCGCCGAACTCCATGCCGCGGTAGTTCTTGATCTGCACATGCTCGGGCACCTGCGAGCCATCGACCATGCGGATCGGGTTGGCGGGGCTCAGCGCATGCTGCTCCTCGACGGCCACATTGTGCTTCTTGTGGCTGGCCGAGACGATGGCGAACAGGTCGTAGTCGCCATTGATGTAGGAGGGGTGGCGAAAACCGCGGCCGGTATCCTCGATCAGCGCGCCATAGCGCTCGCTGTCGCGGCGGAGATCGACCGCGAAGGACCCGTTGACCCCCAGACCATAGGCCCGCGAGGGCGCGCCCTCGCCATCCCAGCTCACCTTGAGCAGGCGTCCGGTCTTCACGAACTTGTCCCACTCCTTCACCGCGCTCTCGAACTTGGCACCGCTGGCATAGGGGCCGCGGCCGACGATATGCGGATTGGCGACGAGCCCCGCCACGAGCGATCGGCGGGGCACGCCGTCCACCTGGATCATCACATCCTTCTGCGCGGTCTTGGCCTTGGTCGAGGGCGGCTTCGCAGTAAAGCCCGGCCGGCCGATATACTGCCGCGAGGCCGCGTTGGAGCGGCGCACCAGAGTATAGCAGTCCCACCACCACGCGGCGTAGGAGAACGCCTCGGCATCCTTCTCGCGCATCACCTCCAACAGCCCGGGCGAGCCGATCTGCAGCGCCGGCTTATGCGGCGGAAACGGCGCGCGCTTGTTGCGCATGGGTATCTCGGTAAAGGGCGACATCATCGGCTGGCTGATGGCAGTCATCGCACGTCTCCCGCTTCTCGTGGCGTTGTCCGAGAGAAGCGATACGTCGCCCACCGTGTCGCACGGGTGCCGTGCGTCACAGCAAGAGGCGGTCCGACCAAACGGTATCGCGGCTGGTCGCCGCGATGATGGTTGCGTGGGCGCTGGCTGGCCGTCTCGTGACGCGCGAGGTCATGAGGATCGGGAGGGCTGTCATGGTCATGCTGGGCTGGGGAGAAGCCGCAGGCGGCTTCTGAACGAGCGTTTGGCCTGCGTCGGGCCGCGTCAAGGTCATGCCGGCTCCGCCGGTCGCGTGCCGCGAACCTTGACCCGGCTCGACGCAGGCCGCCGGCAGGCCATGGAAGGTGATCGTGCCGCTCTGACCTGCCGTTTAGCCCGCCTCGTCCGCGATCTGCATCAGGTATTGGCCGTAGCCGTTCTTCCGCAGCGCCTCACCCTGGGCGCGCAGGCTGTCGCGGGTGATCCAGCCGGCGCGGAAGGCGATCTCCTCGGGCACTGCGATGCGCTGCGATTGCACTTCCTCGGTGAGCTGCATGAAGGCCGTGGCCTTGGCGAGCGAGGCGTGGGTGCCGGTGTCGAACCACGTATAGCCCCGGCCCAGCGTCTCGACCATTAGCCGGCCGTCATTCAGATACGCGGCATTCACGTCGGTGATCTCAAGCTCTCCCCGCGCCGAGGGCGCGATGGAGGCCGCGATATCCAGCACGACGTTGTCGTAGACATAAAGACCGGTCACCGCCCAGGTGCTGCGCGGCGCCGCAGGCTTCTCCTCGATGCTGATCGCGCGGCCCTGCGCATCGAATTCCACAACGCCGAAACGCTCCGGGTCGCGCACCTGGTAGCCGAAGACCGTCGCCCCGCCCCCCGATGCGGCCCGGGCGACGGCGCCGCGCAGCTTCTCGGTCAGGCCGTGGCCGTAGAAAATGTTGTCTCCGAGCGCGAGCGTCGCGCAGTCGTCGCCCACGAAATCGCGCCCGATCAGGAAGGCCTGCGCCAGGCCATCGGGGCTCGGCTGGACGGCGTAGTCGATCGCCAGGCCCCATTGCGCGCCGTCACCCAGCAGTTCGCGAAAGGCATCGCTGTCGCGCGGCGTGGTGATGATCAGGATCTCGCGGATCCCGCCCAGCATGAGCGTGGTCAACGGGTAATAGATCATCGGCTTGTCGAAGACCGGCAGCAGTTGCTTCGACACGGCCTTCGTCATCGGCCACAGCCGCGTGCCCGACCCGCCGGCGAGGATAATGCCCTTCATGTCGCTCCTCCCGGGCGTTGTTCGGCGCTCAGCCCGAGGCGGTGCGCGACGCGGCCTCGGGCTGCGACTGGGGCAGGTACTCCGCCAGCATCCGGTCGAGGCCGTCCGACCAGTCGGGCAGCGCGATGCCATGCACCCGGGCCAGGCGGCTGGTGTCGAGCACCGAATAGGCGGGCCGCCGGGCTGGGGTCGGGAACTCGGCCGTGGTGATCGCGTCGACCGGCGGGTTGACCCCAGTCGCTGCCGCCGAGCAGACCATGATCGCGCGCGCGAAACCGCACCAGGTGACCGACCCGGCCGCGGTGCAGTGGAACAGGCCATGGCCGTCCTCGCCGGCCTCGCCCGAGATCAGGCGGGGGGCGAGCGCCAGGCAGGCATCGGCGAGGTCGCCCGCGAAGGTCGGGCTGCCGGTCTGATCGTCCACCACCCGCAGGCGCGGATGGCTCTCCGCCAGGCGGAGCATGGTGCGCACGAAGTTGTGGCCATGCACGCCGAACACCCATTCGGTGCGCAGGATCGCGTGGCGGGCTGAGCGCGCGGCGACCAGTGCCTCGCCCTCCAGTTTGGATCGGCCATAGACCGAGAGCGGGCCGGTCGCGTCGTCCTCGCGCCAGGGCCGGCTGGCGCTGCCGTCGAAGACATAGTCGGTCGAGAGCGTGATGAAGGCGGCGCCGGTCTCCTCGCAGGCCTCGGCCAGATGGGCAGGCGCGTCGCGGTTGACCGCCATGCAGAGGTCGACCTCCTCCTCGGCCTTGTCGACCTTGGTGTAGGCGGCGGCATTGATCACCACGCGCGGGGCATGGCGGGCCACGGTCTCGCGCACCGCGGCACGGTCGGTGATGTCGAGACCGTCGCGGGCGAGCGGCGTGACGGTGAGACCCGCCATCGGCGCGCGGCGCGTGATCTCCCAGCCAAGCTGACCGGCCGCGCCGGTGAGCAGGATGTCGGTCATTGTCGTCAGCCCTCCCGCGCGGGTGATTGGGTCGAAGCCCGTCCTGTCCGATGGGCCCGGCGTAGTGGGGTGGAACCCCACCCTACGGCCGCCGCAGGTCCCTGGTAGGGTTGCATTCACCCCACCTGCCATGGGTTTGGTCTAAGGGCGGTGGGGTCGAACCCCACCCTACAGCTGCCACAGGCCCCTCGTAGGGTGGGGTTCCACCCCACCACCGGTGCTGCGAATTTCATCTCCCCCCGAAAGATGACGCTCCACCCCACCATCACAGCCGCAAGATACCCCCATGCAACTCCACCGCGGCAATTTCGCGGCGCATCTCCTCCAGCCGGCGGTACCAGGCCAGCGTGATGGTCTTCTCGTCCTTCTCAAGCCCCGCATCCATCGCCGCGCAGATCTCGGCCACGCCGTCGGCGGCGGTGCGCGTCGCCTTCCAGCCGAGCGCCTCGATCCGGTCGAAGGCCACGCGGTAGCTGCGGTGATCGACATCGCCGTAGAACTCGACCGAAACCTCGCGGGGCACATGCTGCGCGACGATCTCGGCCAGCGGCCCCAGCTGATAGACGTTCTCGGCCGAGCCCACGTTGAACAGCTGCCCATTCACCTTCTCGGCCGGGGCGCTCAGCATGAAGATCTGCGCCGCCGCGGTATCGGCCACGTGCACCATCGGCCGCCACTGCGTGCCATCGCGCATGAGCGGCAGCGTGCCGGTTTTGTAGGCGCCATAGGTCATGCCATTGATCGCGAGGTCGAAGCGCATCCGGGGGCTCAGGCCATAGACCGTCGCCTGGCGCAGGATCACCACGCAGAAATCACCGTCTGCCAGCGCCAGGCAGTCGTGCTCGGCCTTCTCATTGGCAACGGCATAGGTGGTCAGCGGATTGGTCGGCCAGCTTTCGTCGACCACCGTCTCCTTGTCCTGGAACCCGTAGATCGAGCAGGAGGACGGCAGGATATAGCGCTTGGCCCCCGCCTCCTTGGCCAGCGCCGCGGTGCTCGCCCGCGCCCGCCAGTTGATCGCCAGCGTCTCCTTGCGAAACTCCTCGCCCGAAGGATCGTTCGAGATCGCCACCAGGTCGATCACGGCCTCGGTTCCCTCGAAATCCTCGACCGTCAGAAACCGGCTGTCGGCCTTTTTGCGCGTCAGCCGCTCATGCTCGGGCAGGGTGTCGCCGAAGAAGAACCGGTCGGCCGCCACCACCTCGTGGCCCGCCTCCAGCAGCATGGGCACAAGGATCGAGCCGATATAGCCGCCGGCGCCGGTGACAGTCACATGCATCAGGATGCCTCGTAGGTGAACGGGCTCTCGATCTCGGCGAGCAGCGGCTGCTTGGTGTCCTTGTCCGACAGCACCGCAGCCTCCATCCCGCCAAGCGCCTCAAGCCCCCAGTCGATGCCGAGCGCCGGATCGTTCCAGAGCACACCATGGTCGTGATCGGGCGCGTAATAGTTGGTGACCTTGTAGATCACCTCGGTATCGGGCTGGAGTGTGATGAAACCATGGGCAAAGCCGGTCGGCACGAGGATCTGCTTCCAGTTCTCCGCCGAGATCTCGGCGGAGACCCATCGGCCATAGCTCGGTGAGCCGACGCGGATGTCCACCGCCACGTCGAGGACCGCGCCCCGCACCACGCGCACCAGCTTGTCCTGCGCAAAAGGCGGCGACTGGTAGTGCAGCCCCCGGATCGTGCCCGGCGTCGCCGAGAGCGAGTGGTTGTCCTGCACGAAATCCAGCGTGATGCCGGTCTCTGCCAGCGCGCGCTTGTTGTAGGTCTCGGAGAAGAATCCGCGGTGGTCGCCGAACTTCCGGGTGCTGATGACACAGACCTCCGGGATCGCCAGCCTTTCGACCGACAGTGCCATCGCGTCACCCCACGCCTGCTTTTCGGTGTCGCCGCTCGCTACTTGATCGGCGGCCTGCTTTCAACCGCTACGCGCATTCTCCCGGGGCGTGTTGTGCCGATGCTGGGCACAACTGTTTACGCCGCATTCCATTCTGTTGCCGCGATTCGGTGCTCATCTTCTAAGTGGCGCCCAGTTGCGGGACGACTTTCTTCCACGGATTGCGCCTTTCAATCTGTGGTATATCTCAAAAAGAGGCTGTGAAAGAAAATGTTGTTCACGAAATCTCCAGCAAGTAGCACTGATGTCGCAGAGAGTTACTGTGTGTGGAGTAAGTTTATGTGGAAATTCATTGGCGCATTGAGTGGGGCTGGATTGTTCGTGGCACTGGCCGCGACCGTGGATGCGCGGCAGCCAATCGCCTCTGCCAGCAGCGTGGGCGCAGGTGCCGATGTCCCCTCTGCCGTCGTCTGCGAGGAGCAGAGCGCGTCGGTCGGGCAGGGCGACTGGATCTTCGGGTCGCGCCGCGATCCGGTCAATGACATCTACGCTCTGGTTAGCGATCCGGCCGAGACCTGCCTGCACCCAGATGTGCGCGCTGCGGCGGGTTATGATCCCTCCAAGAGCAGCTGCTACGTGATGCGCCGCATCGGTACCGGCGACGCCGATCTGCCCATGGCCTGCACCGAACGCCACGAGGGTGGCGAAGATGGTGTCACGGCGCTTCAGTGCAGCGGTTGGGAAACCCATGTCACCGCGATGGTCGATGGCGGCTTCAGCCTGACCATCGGCAGCAATGTCGAGACCGCGCGCCAAAGCCGCGGTGTCTGCAACGCGATGTGACCCTGCGGGCCCGGTCGCGCCTGACCGGGCCAATAACCGGGCGGCCGCCCGACCGGCGGCGTCAGCGATGGCTCGGACGGTGGTCCGAATTTTACCCGAGCTATCGCCCAACCGGCAATCGCGGCAGCGACGGTGAGCGACGCGCGGCAATGCTGGCGCTAGTGTTATTCCGCAGGCTCTGCCCGGTAATCGGCGTCGCTTACCGCCTCGGCCCAGTCGGTGCCGGTACCGTCCTCTTCCTGCATGGCCATGTGGCGCATAGCGGTCTCTGGCGCGGCGCCGTGCCAGTGCCTGACGCCGGGCGGGATCCAAACCGTGTCACCCGGGCGGAGCGCGCGGATCGGCTCGCCCTCCCGCTGCACCCGTCCGACCCCCGACAGCACGAACAGCGTCTGACCGAGCGGGTGGGTGTGCCAATGTGTCCGCGCGCCGGGCGCAAAGCTGACGACCAGCGCCTGCAGCCGCGCGGGCTCGGGCGCCGAAATCACCGGGTCCATCGTCACGCTGCCGGTGAAGTAAGCGGGGTTGGGGATGCGCGTTGGCCGCGCCCCGGCACGGATGATCTCCATCGGGCCACCTCCTCTGTTGCGTCGGGCTGCCGGCAACGCAAAGGTTGTGCAGCGCGGCAGGCCCGCTGCGCATCATTCCGCGCCAGCCGGTCGCCCGCCACCCGAAGGTCTCTCAATGAGCATCAATGCCGCCATCACGCACCGGACGCTCTATCGCTACGACCGGCAGGTGGAGATGGGGCCGCAGGTCGTTCGCCTGCGCCCGGCGCCGCATTCGCGCACGCATATCCTGTCGTTCAGCCAGAAGATCGCGCCGGCCGACCATTTCCTCAACTGGCAGCAGGACCCGTTCGGCAACTGGCTGGCCCGCGCCGTCTTCCCCGAGCCGATCGACCATTTCGAGGTGACGGTGGACCTTGTGGCTGACATGGCCGCGGTGAACCCGTTCGACTTCTTCCTCGAAGAACACGCCCGCGCCTTCCCCTTCGCCTATGGCAAGGTGCTGGCCAAGGAACTGGCCCCCTATTTCGAGCTCGCGCCCGCCTATGGCGAGCGGTTCGAGGCGTTCCTCGACATCCTGCCGCGCAAGGACGAGAGCACCATCGACTGGCTGGTCGCGATCAACCGCGCCGTGAAGCAGGCGGTGGCCTATACGATCCGCATGGAGCCCGGCGTGCAGACGCCGGAAGAGACACTGGTCAAGGCGCTCGGCTCCTGCCGCGACAGCGCCTGGCTGCTGGTCCATCTAATGCGGCGGCTCGGCGTCGCGGCGCGCTTTGTCTCGGGCTACCTGATCCAGCTCACCCCCGACGTGAAGGCGGTCGACGGTCCCAGCGGCCCCGACGCCGACTTCACCGATCTGCACGCCTGGACCGAGGCCTATGTGCCCGGCGCAGGCTGGGTCGGCCTCGACCCGACCTCGGGCCTGTTCGCGGCCGAGGGGCATATCCCGCTGGCCGCGACGCCATCGCCGTCCTCCGCCGCGCCGATCACGGGTGCCCACACCAAGGCCGAAGTGACATTTAGCCACCACATGGAGGTCAGGCGCGTGCGCGAGGAACCGCGCATCACCCTGCCCTTCACCGATAGCGAATGGAACCGGATCGACGCCGCCGGCCGCGCGGTCGATGCGCGCCTCGCCGCCGACGATGTGCGCCTGACGATGGGCGGAGAGCCGACCTTTGTCAGCGCCTCGGACCGCGATGCCGAGGAGTGGAACACCGCCGCCGTCGGGCCCACCAAGCGGTTCTACGCCGACCGTCTGATGCGCCGGCTGCAGCAGGCCTTCGCCCCCGGCGGCGTGCTGCATTACGGTCAGGGCAAATGGTACCCGGGCGAGCAGCTGCCCCGCTGGGCCTTCGGGCTTTATTGGCGCGCCGATGGCCACCCGCTGTGGGAGGACTCGGCGCTGATCGCCCCAGAAGGACCTGGCCAGGCAACCATCGAAGATGCCGCGCGCTTCGCCGATGCACTGACCAAGGCGCTGGATCTGCCCGAGGACACCGCCTCGCCTGCTTTCGAGGACCCGGCCTATTACATGTTCCTCGAGGGCCGCCTGCCCGAAAACCTCGATCCGGCCGAGAACAATCTCGACGACCCGCTGGAGCGACGGCAGATGGCGCAGGCCTTCGACCGTGGCATCGGTAAGCCGACCTCCATCGTGCTGCCCTGCCAGCTCGCGCAGTCCCGCGCGACGGCCCGGCGGGGGCCGCGCAGGGTTTATCGATGGGATACCGAGCGCTGGCGGACGCGACGCGGGCGCTTGTTCCTGGCACCCGGCGACGCCTCGGCCGGCTACCGCCTGCCACTGACCTCGCTGCCCTATCTGGCCGAGGGCGACTATCCCTTCATCCATGCGCTGGACCCGTTCAGCGACCGTGCGCCGCTCGCGCCGCCCGCCCGCTACCGCTTCCAGGCCGACGCTCAGCCGGGCCAACCCGCCAACGACCCGGGTCCCGCCGGGGCCCGCCGGATGCCGCCGCTGGCGCTGCCGAGGTCGCAGACCGAGGCCGGCACGGGGCCTCGGTCTGCGTCCGCGGCCGGACCCGGCCGAACCGCCGATCCCGCCCGTATGATCCTGGTCGATGCCGTGCGCACCGCGATCTCCATCGAGCCCAAGGGCGGCGTGCTATCGATCTTCCTGCCGCCCGTGCCCATGGCCGATGCCTATGTCGACCTCGTCGCCGCGGTCGAGGAGGCCGCCGCCGCCACCGGCCTGCCCGTACATCTGGATGGCTACGCCCCGCCTGGCGACGAACGCCTGAACAGCATCAAGGCGACGCCCGACCCCGGCGTGATCGAGGTCAACATCCAGCCCGCCCATAGCTGGGAGGAGCAGTGCCAGATCACCGACACGCTATACGACGCGGCGCGGCACGAGGGGCTCGATACGATCAAGTTCATGCATGACGGGCGGATGGTCGGCTCGGGCGGGGGCAACCATATCGTCGTCGGCGGCGCCACCCCAGCCGATAGCCCGTTCCTCCGCCGGCCCGACCTGCTGGCCAGCCTGGTGCGCTTCTGGCAGGCGCACCCCTCGCTCAGCTACCTGTTCTCGGGCACCTTTATCGGGCCGACCAGCCAGGCGCCCCGCATCGACGAGGCGCGCGAGGATGTCCTGTACGAGCTTGAAATCGCCCTGGCCGAGGCCGGGCGCGCGGGTGACTGCCCACCGCCCTGGCTGACCGACCGGATCTTCCGCGACCTTCTGACGGACCTGACCGGCAATACCCACCGGGCCGAGATCTGCATCGACAAGCTCTACTCCCCCGACGGCCCGACCGGGCGGCTCGGCCTGGTCGAGTTTCGCGCCTTCGAGATGCCGCCCCATCCGCGCATGGCCATGGCGCAATCCCTCGTCCTGCGCGCACTGATCGCCTGGTTCTGGCGCGCGCCGCAGCGCCGCGACCCGGTCCACTGGGGCACCACGCTGCATGACCGCTTCATGCTGCCCCATTACGTCTGGGCCGACTTCCTCGAGGTGCTGGACGAACTGTCCAACGGTCTCGGCGTCCATTTCGACCCGGAATGGTTTCGCGCGCAGTTCGAGTTCCGCTTTCCGCTGGCCGGCGATGTGCGCTACCGCGGCATCACGATGGAGCTTCGCAACGCCATCGAGCCCTGGAACGTGCTGGGCGAGACCGGGGCCATCGGCGGCACCGCGCGCTATGTCGACAGCTCGCTGGAGCGCATGCAGTTCAAGGTGACCGGCGATCTCGGCAACCGCTATGTCGTCTCCTGCAACGGCTGGCGCGTCCCGCTGACCACGACCGAGCGGCGCGACGTGGCCGTGGCGGGCATCCGCTACCGCGCCTGGCAGCCCGCCCAGTGCCTGCATCCGACGATTGGCGTGCACGCACCGTTGACCTTCGATCTTTACGATACATGGTCCGGGAGGGCGGTTGGTGGCTTTGTCCACCATGTCGCCCATCCGGGTGGGCGCGGTTTCGACGACCAGCCGGTGAACGATCTCGAGGCCGAGGGGCGCCGCATGGCGCGTTTCGTGCCGCATGGCCACAGTCCGGGCGTCTACGACCCTCGGACCCCGCGTATGAGCCCGGCCTTTCCGCTAACCCTCGACCTGCGCCGCCAGGGATAAGGCGAGGGGTAGACCGGGGCAGCGCTGCAGGGGGGCTCGCGCCTGGGTTGCTTAGGCTCGGTGGCTTGGGCTGGCTCTGGGCGGCTGCCATGCGCCGGCCCAGATCACGGCGTAGGTTAAGGGGATGGGTGTGAGCGACGTGATGACCTCGGCCGGCGGGAAACGTGGGGTGGCCCTGCCGCCCCTCCGCGCCGGCGTGCATCACGAGATGCTTGCCCCCGACGGGACGCCGCGCCCCCATGCCCAGCCCTTCGTCGACTGGCTGGCCAGCCTCGGGCCCGAGGGGCTGACCCGCGCCGCGCTCGATCTCGAACAGGCCCGGGCTGAGAGCGGTATCGCCTTTGCCGCCCGCGATACCGGCGCCGCCGCCGATCCGCTGCCCGTGGTGCTGAGCGCTCAGGACTGGCATGCGCTCGAGGCCGGCATCCGCCAGCGCGCCGATCTGGCCGAAAAAGCGCTCGCCGACATCTACGGTCGCGCGGATGATGCCGGTCGTCTGGTCGGCGGCGGACACCTGCCGCCCGGCATCGTCTATGGCTCCAGCGCTTATGCCGCCCAGACCGCGGGATGGGAGACGCCGTCCGAGCGCTATCTCTACGTCTATGAGGCCGATGTGGCGCGCACCGCCGACGGGTCATGGATCGTGCTGTCCGACCGGTTGGACGCACCGCTCGGCGATGGCTGGCTGATCGCCAACCGCATCGCGACCTCGCAGTGTTTCGCCCAGCCCTTCCTCGATCTCGGCGTGCGCCGGCTCGCCAGCCATTATGCCCGCTTCCAGGACCTGCTCGACAGCATGACGGGGTGGGAGGGTCGGCTGGCGCTCCTCACCCGGGGCGAGCAGGATCCGCGCTTCTTCAGCCATGCCTATCTCGCCCGCTATCTGAACGCAGCGCTGGTCGAGCCGGGTGATGTCACCGTGCGCGATGGCGCGGCCTTTGTAAAAACGCTGGATGGGCTGAAGAAGATCGACGTGATGCTGCGCGGGGCCCCCGACCGGGTGGTGGACGCCCTGCACCGCCAGGCCGATGCACTGCCCGGCGCGCCCGCGCTGTCGGTCGCGGCGCGGGCCGGTCAGCTGGTCATGGGCAATGCCATCGGCGCCTCGGTCCTCGGCCACCGGGCGCTGGCACCCTTTGCGCATGTGCTGGCCGAGCAGCTGACGAAAACCCCGCTCGCCCTTTCCGACGCGCCGTGCCTCTGGATGGGCGATGCACGCGCCCGCGAAGAGGTGCTGGACAACCCCGCCCGCTGGTCGATCGAGCCGCTGCACCGCCGCCCCATGCCCGCCGATCGCGCCCGTTTGGCCCGGCGCGAGGATATGGTCGAGGCCGTCACCCGCCGGGGCGAGACGCTGGTGGCCACGCGCCTGCCGCCGCTCGCCGAGACCGCGGTTCTGCGTGACGGCAGGCTTGGCAGTGCCCCCTGGATCATGCGCGTCTTCGCCTGTTGGACCGGCGAAAGCTGGTCGGTCGCCCCGGGCGGTGTCGCCTCGGAGATCGCGCAGGACCCGCGCGACGGCGGCGGGCGCATTGCCGAGCTTGGCTTTGGCAAGGATGTCTGGGTCATCACCGACAGCAACGAGCCGCCCTCCGAACCCTCGGCCAGCTTGTTGGCGGAGCGCATCGCCCAGGGGCATCTGCGCCGCACCGGGCGCGATCTGCTGAGCCGCGTGGCCGACGAGGTCTTCTGGCTCGGTCGCAATGCCGAGCGGGCCGAGGCGACGCTGCGCCTCTGTCTCGTTTGCCTGCGCCGCTACCTCTCGGGCAACCGGATCGACGCCGACCCGGCGATGCTGGTCGATCTCATCACCATCCGTGCCGTCGACAGCCCCGATCTTAGCCCGCCACAGCGCTTTCGCGACGCGGTACAGCGCCTGATCAACGCGCCCGAGGAACCCTTCGGCCTGCCGGGCACGCTCGCGGCCCTCCGCTCCGGCGTGGTGCGCGCGCGCCTCTCGATCTCCGAGGAAGGCTGGCGCACCATCGATCGGCTCTGCTCGGACCGGCGCTGGCTGGAGGGGCTCGATCTGCGCCGGTCGGCCGATCTGTTGCGCCTTCTCGAGGATTCGCTCCGCAACCTCGCGGCGTTTTCGGGCGCCGCGCAGGAGAACCTCACCCGCAACTATGCCTGGCGCTTCCTCGAGATGGGCCGCCGGATCGAGCGGGGTGTCGGCATCGCCCGCGAAGCGCGCGCGCTCCTCTCCGAAGAGACACCGGACGAGGAGAGCCGGCTCCGCGCCTGGCTGACGCTCAGCGACAGTACCGCAGCCTATCGCAACCGCTACATGATGATGCCTCGCGCCGCCGCCGTGCTCGATCTTCTGGTGCTGGACGAGGCCAACCCCCGCGCGCTCGCCTATCAGCTCGCGAGCCTGGAGGGCGTGCTGGCCGATCTGCCGAACGACGGGCCCTATCGCAGCCCCGAGCATCGCCTCGCGCTGGCCATGCTGACCGAGCTGCGCCTGCTCGACGCCGCGCAGCTGGCCGAGGCCGACCCCGACAAGCTGCGCGCCCCGCTGGAAGCACTGATGACGACCTGCGAGAACGGGTTGCAGGAGATCTCCGACCGGATCGCCCGGCGCTTCTTCGCCCATGCGGCGCCCCCGGTCGCGGTCGGCCATGCCGGGATCATCCGGCAGGTTTCCCCCGATCTTGATCCCGATCTGGACCCCGAGGCCAATCTCGGCGCCGACACCAACGCTGACGCAGCGGGAGATGGCGCTGGCGCTGGGCCGCGCGGCGAGCGTGGCGAGCCGGGCTGATGCGCTACACCGTCCGCCATGTGACCACCTATGACTACGCGCAAGACGCGGCCTTCAGCCAGCATCTGCTGCGCCTCACCCCGCGCGAGACCGCCGAGCAGCGCGTGCTCGACACCCGCATCGAGATCAGCCCCTATGCCGATGGGATGGCCGCCCACCACGCGGACCGCATCGCCGATCGCAACACCGATCCGCTGTCGGGTGCCACCGATATGTTCGGCAATGCCGAGCATTTGGCCACCGTCACCCGCCCGCACCGCTCGCTCAGCATCACCGCCACCAGCACGGTCGAGCGGCGCGCGCCCGAGGACTACATGCTTCAGACCAGCGCGCCCTGGGAGCGGGTGCGCGACCTCGCGCTCGGCCACACCAACCTGCCACCGGCCATGGCGGCGGCGCCTTTTGCCTTCCCCTCGGCCATGACCCATGCCGACCCCGCGATCGAGGCCTATGGCGCCGAAAGCCTGACCCCCGGCAGGCCCTACCTCGCCGCCGCGGCCGAGCTCTGCAGCCGCATCAATCGCGATTTCGAATACGTCCCCGGCGCCACCCAGGCCGATACGCTGCCGGTGGCGAGCTTTGCGGCGCGTCGCGGGGTCTGCCAGGACTTCGCCCATGTGATGCTCGCCTGCCTGCGCGCCCACCGGCTGCCCGCGCGCTATGTCTCGGGCTATCTGCGCACGCTGCCGCCGCCCGGCAAACCGCGGCTCGAGGGGGCGGATGCCAGCCATGCCTGGGTGTCGGTCTGGGACCCGGTGCTCGACTGGGTGGATTTCGACCCGACCAACGACATCGTGCCGGGGCTCGACCACATCACGCTCGCCTGGGGCCGCGATTTCCGCGATGTGTGCCCGGTCTCCGGCCTCGTCGTCGGTTCGGGCGCGCAAACACTCGTGGTCGGGGTCGATGTCCTGCCCGACGAAAGCGCCGGCGCACCGGCGACCGCCGGCGGACACAGCAACCCGCTCTCCGCCTGAGGCGCCGATGCTGCAGCCTGATCCCGCACACGCGCCGCCCGGTGCAGGGCCTGCCGTCGCCGAGACATCCGCCGGCGCAGAGCCCGACGCCTCTACCCCTCCGGCTCGTTCCTCTGAAGCCACGCCGCTGGCGCCGGTCTGGCTATGGGCGGGCCTCTTCGGTGTCGGCCTCTCCTGGGGGCTCACCCAGATCTTCATGAAGGGCGCCATGGCCGGCGGTTTCCACCCGGTCGGTGCCGCGCTCTGGCAGGCCGGTGTCGGCGCGGCGGTCACGGCCGCTGCGATCTGGCTGACGCGCACGCCCCTGCCGCGCACGCCGCGCCATCTCGGCTTCTACGCCGTCTGCGGCCTGCTCGGCACCGCGCTCCCTGCCTCACTCGCCTTCGCCGCCATCGTCCACCTGCCGGTCGGCGTGCAGGCGCTGATGATCTCCACCGTGCCGCTGATGACCGTGGCCCTCGCCCTGCCGCTGGGGCTCGAGAGCGTCACCGCCCGGCGGCTCGGCGGCGTCGCCCTCGGCTTTCTTGGCATCGCGATGATCATTCTGCCCGAAGCCAGCCTGCCGGGCGCGGGACAGGCCTTCTGGATCGCACTGCCGGCGATGACCGCGCTGTCCTACGCCACCGAGAACGTGGTGATCGACCGCTTCCGCCCCGCCGATACCGGCACGCTCGCCATCGGCTGCGGGCTGCTCTGGTCGGCGACGGCGATGCTGCTGCCGGTGGTCCTGATCCTCGATCTGCCGGTGCTGCCGGGCGAGATCGCCTCGCGCGCCATGCTGGACATGATCGCGGTGACGATCCTCAACATAGCCGCCTATCTGGGGTTCGTCTGGCTGATTGGGCGGGCCGGGCCGATCTTCAGCAGCCAGGTCGGCTATATCGTGACCGCCACCGGCGTGATCACCGGCATCGTCTTCCTCTGCGAAAGCCACGCCTGGACGGTCTGGCTCGCCATGGCGCTGTTATTCGCGGGGATCGCCCTCGTCAGCCCGCGCCGAGCCCGCTGACGGTGGGCCGGCCGGGCCGCCGGCTCAAACCCTCAGACCGGATCCTCGATCACGAACTTCCGCGGGTCGATCTGCACATTGGCGCGCATCTCCGACAGGGCCACCGTCGTGGTCTGGCCCTGCGCATCCACCACCACCCACTGACGCAGCTCCAGCGGACTGTCGGCAAACACCATGGTGATCGAGCCCTGGTCCGGCGCATCCGGGTCGATGGCGGTCACGCGGATGCGCTCCTCGTTGCGCTCGACCTTGGTGACCGCCCCTTCGCGGCGCAGGTCCACCCGATCGCGCAGCAGCAGATCCAGCGGCGTCTCGGACAGCGGATAGCGGTCGAGCGTCCGCGCCCTCCGGTCGATCACGCCGACCCAGGTGCCATCCGCCACCACCAACCCGGAATTCGGCAGATCGTATTCGAACCGAATGCGCCCCGGCCGGCGGAGGAAGAAATCGCCCGTCGACACATCGCCGGAGGGCGCGACCTGCACGAACTCCCCCTCCAACGTCGAGGTGCCGTTCAGGTAGTTCGTCACCCGCGCCAGATCGCGCGCCTGATCCCCGGTGAACGACTGCGCGATGGCGGGGGCGGCCAGCGGCGCGGTGATCAACGTGCCGGCCATGGCGGTCATCAGGGCGGTCATGAAGCGGCGTCTCTGCATCTCGGGCTCCATTTGGGGCTCCATCTCGGGCTCCTGTCTCGCGGGTCCAGGATAACACGGTGCGGCAGCGATTTTCCGGTCTCACATCGGCGTGGGCGGCGCGCCGGCGCATCGCTCGCATGGTGCCATCGCCTGCGCAAGGCCCGCAGGCGGGCCCGCCCGCGCCCTTCATGGACACGATCACGCGCCGGAACGTGAGCGCCCGCGCGTTCCATCGCCGCGACGCGTCCGCTCAGAGGAGAGTTCCGATGGCTTTCAATTCCCGGCCGCCCACCCACCCGGCCGCCCGCCCGACTGCTCGCCCGCATGCCATAGGTCTCCGGCCCACCCTGACCCTCGTCGCGATGGCACTCGCCGTGATGGCCGCGCTGCCTGGCCAGGCCTCGGCGCAAAGCTGCCCCGAGCAGATCCAGGTCTTGCCCGGCGACACGCTGGCGATCATCGCGCAGGAATGCGGCGTCAGCCTCGGCGCGCTGCTTCAGGCCAATCCCCAGATCGACGATCCGTCGCGGATCTTCGCGGGCGAGGCGCTGCTGGTCCCGCCGCCCGGCACCGTGGCCCGCCGCGACTTCCAGAACGACCGCTTCGGCGCCGATGGCTTCCGCGATGATCGCTTCGTGCATCGAGGCGGCCGCCCGAAGCCCTTCGTGGTCGGCCCCCATGGCGCCGCCATCGACCCGCGCCGCTACTCCCCGGCCGAGCGCCGGTTCTTCCGACGCGCCCTCCGCCGCGCCTACCGCCAGGGCCTCCGCGACGGTTCCAAAGGGTTCTGAGGAGCGGGTTCCAAATCGGTCGTCCCTAGCGCTTAGCGCTCGCTCACCATGATCTCGCGTTTGCCCACCGCATTGGCCGGGCTGACGACGCCCTGGGCTTCCATCTGCTCCACCAGGCGCGCGGCCTTGTTGTAGCCGATGGCGAGCTTGCGCTGGATATAGCTGGTCGAGCATTTGCGGTCGCGCGCCACGATGGCCACGGCCTTGTCGTACAGCACGTCGTCGCCATCGCCCGCGCCTGCAAGGCCCAGCTTCTCGTCCACCAGGCTCTGCGTTTCCTCGTCGCCGCCCTCGGTCACGGCGTCGACATAAGACGGCGCGCCCAGCGCCTTCAGATGGCGCACCACTTCCTCGACCTCTTCGTCGCTGACGAACGGCCCATGCACGCGCCGGATCCGCCCGCCGCCGCCCATGAACAGCATGTCGCCCTGACCCAGCAGCTGCTCGGCGCCCTGCTCGCCCAGGATCGTGCGGCTGTCGATCTTCGAGGTCACCTGGAACGAGATCCGGGTCGGGAAGTTCGCCTTGATCGTGCCGGTGATCACGTCGACCGAGGGGCGCTGCGTGGCCATGATCAGGTGGATGCCGCTGGCGCGGGCCATCTGAGCGAGGCGCTGGATGCAGGCCTCGATCTCCTTGCCGGCGACCATCATCAGATCCGCCATCTCGTCGACGATGACGACGATCAGCGGCATCTCCTCGGGCTCGAACTCCTGGTGCTCGTAGACCGGCTCGCCCGTGTCCTCGTCGAACCCGGTCTGGATCACGCGGGTGAAGTTCTCCCCCTTGGCGATCGCGTCGCGGCAGCGGGCGTTATAGCCATCGATGTTGCGCACGCCGAGCTTCGACATGCGCCGATACCGCTCCTCCATCTCCGCCACGACCCACTTCAGCGCCACGACGGCCTTTTTCGGGTCGGTGACGACCGGGGCCAGCAGGTGCGGGATGCCGTCATAGACGCTGAGCTCCAGCATCTTGGGATCGACCATAATCAGGCGGCACTGCTTGGGGCTAAGCCGATAGAGCAGCGACAGGATCATCGTGTTGATCGCCACCGACTTGCCCGAGCCGGTGGTGCCTGCGACCAGCAGATGAGGCATCTTGGCGAGGTTCTGGACCACCGGCTCACCGCCGATGTCCTTGCCAAGCGCCAGCGCCAGCGGGAAGCGGGCATCACCGTAAGCCGGGCCTTCAAGCGTCTCGCGCAGAAAGACGGTCGTCCGGCTCTGGTTCGGCAGCTCGATGCCGATGACCGAGCGGCCGGGCACGGTGGCGATGCGCGCCGACAGCGCCGACATGGACCGCGCGATATCATCGGCGAGACCGATCACCCGGCTCGCTTTCAGGCCTGGCGCGGGCTCCAGCTCATAGAGTGTCACGACGGGCCCGGGTTTCACCGCGACGATCTCGCCCCGCACGCCATAGTCGTCCAGCACCGTCTCCAGCATGCGGGCGTTCTCGGACAGCGCGGCCTGGCTTGCCTGTGGCACCTGGATATCGACCGGTCGGGTCAGCAGCGACAGCGAGGGCGGCTCATACGGGTCGTTCCCCAGACCTGCATCGAACAGGCTCGGCTGCGCCTCCGCCTCGGCCCGGCGCGAGCGGCGCATGGGCGCCCGTTTCGGCGCTGTGACCGGCGGGGCCGCGGCCGGGTCGTCGTCGATCTCGACCGCCGGGCGGTCGAGCGCGTCGTCATCGTCCGCCGTGCCCATGTCCAACCCGCGGATCGCGGCTCCGACGCCTGCACCGGCTGCACCTGCTGCCCCCTCTGGCCCGGCGAGCGTGCGCAAGGTCGGCTCGGCCATGCGGGGCTCCATCCGGGCGGCCGGCTGTGCCGCGGGCTCGGCGTCATCGGCGCCGCCAGCGCGGCCGAACCCCGCAAGCCGCGCACCAAGCCCGCTGACCGAGCGGCCAGCGAAGCCGATCAGCCCGGCCGCCCGACCGGGCGCGCGATCTGCGTCCTCATCATCGTACTCAATCACGAACTCGGCGTCGGGGTCGTCCTCCACCACCATCCGCGCCCGCCCGCGCACCGGCTCGGCCGGCGCCATGGTCTCGGAGCGCGGCGCCCGCGGCCCCTCGCGCCCGGCCATCGCGGCCGAGGCCATATCGGGCGTCCGCCTGACCATCCGCCAAAGCGGCATCGCCACCGACAGCGCCAACCCCGCCAGCCCGCGCCCGATCATCCGCGTCTCGGCCCAGGTCATGCCAAGCGCCGCCGCCATCAGCACCGCCGCCGCCGCCCCCATGCCCAGCATCAGCTGCAGCGCCGCATCGGCGGGCGGGACCGGCAGGCTGAGGAGCAGCACCGTCGCCGCCCGGTCGCCCAGCACACCGCCAAGCCCCGCGCCGATGGGCCAGCCGTCCCAGGGGGCATTCAGCGCCGCGAAGATCGAGACCGCGCCGATGGCAGGCAGCATCACCAAGAGCCGCGCCCAGATCCGCTCATCGCCGCGCGCCGTGGCCAGCCGCCACCCCCAAACGCCGATCAGCGCCGCGACCGACCATGCCGCGAGCCCAAGCCCCTGGATCAG
The DNA here is from genome assembly GCA_039027855.1 of Pseudomonadota bacterium. GTDB lineage: Bacteria > Pseudomonadota > Alphaproteobacteria > Rhodobacterales > Rhodobacteraceae > Thermohalobaculum. Next base: position 38,088 of record JBCCJI010000025.1, read on the forward strand.
CGCATCGGCAATCAACGCACCTGGCGCGCCCAGCCAGTTTCCGGCCGCGCGCCCCGTCGCCATCATCAGGCTGGGGTCGTCGGGGTCATAGCTGATCAGCGCCCCTGCCAGCGCGAGTGCCAGCACCAGCGCACAGGCCCCGGCCGCGCGGGCGGCCAGCGCGCTCAAGAGACCGGCCGAGGGATGTTCGTCCGGCCCAAGGTCCTCGACCGCCAGCGTTGCGCGCGCATCGCCCCAGAAAAACGCCATCGTCAAAACCCTTCCCAGGCGCGCCGCGGCAAGACCCGCAGCGTCATGCCAACACATCCCTGACCGCGGTCAGACCGCGCGCCACGTCGTCTGCCGGTGCCACCAGCGCCAGCCGCAAGTACCCGGCGCCCGGATCGGCGGGCCAACCCTCGGCGAGCAGCACCGCGCTGGTCTCGCGTGACAGGTACTCGCCCGGCAGCGCCTTCACCCCGGCCTCGCGCCACAACCTCAGCGCCGCGCGCTCTCCGTCGCCCGACTGCGCGCCGACCTTCAGCCACAGGAAGAACCCCGCGTCCGGCCGCCGATAGCCGGGCAGGTTGCCAAGGATCCGGTCGGCCAGCGCAAACTTCTCGCGGTAAAGCGCGCGGTTCGCCTCGACATGGGTTTCCTCGCCCCAGGCCACGGCGGCGGCGTGCTGTGCCGGGATCGGCAGCGGCGCACCGGAATACGCGCGAAGCTGCAGGATCGCGGCCCGTGCCCCGGGCCCGGCAGCCAGGAAACCCGAGCGGAGCCCAGCGAGGTTTGAGCGCTTGGAGAGCGAGTGGAACGCCACGATCCGTTCGGGATCGACACCCGCCGCCGTCGCGACCTCCAGCGCGCCGACAGGCTCTACGTCGTCATAGATCTCGGCGTAGCATTCGTCGGCGAAAACGCGGAAATCATGCCGCTCGGCCAGCTCGAACAGCGTTCGCCACCAGCCGGCATCCGCCGCCGTCCCCTGCGGATTGGCAGGCGAGCAGATATAGGCAGTCGCCGTGCGCTCCAGCACCGCGTGGGGCAGGGCGGCAAAATCGGGCAGATGACCGCTCGCCTCGGTCGCCGGCACATAGATCGGCTCGGCCCCTGCGGTCAGCGCGGCGACGGCATAGCACTGGTAGAACGGGTTGGGCAGCAGCACGACCGGCCGCTGCCCGTTCTTCGTCTCGGGGCAGAGCGCGATGCAGGCGTTGAACAGCCCCTCGCGCGTGCCGTTCAGGGGCAGGATGTTGCGATCGGGATTGCGAAATGCCTCCCCCGCGCCATAGCGGCGAGAGAGCCAATCCGACGCCGCCGCGCGCAGTTCCGGCATGCCATCGTTCGGCGGATACTTGGACAGCGTCGCCGCATGGCGCGCCATCTCAGGCATCACGAAGTCCGGCACGGCGTGCTGCGGCTCGCCGATCGACATGGGTGCCTCCGGGCCTCCGGCGGGCGTGCCATCGAGCAGCCGGCGCAGGCGCGGAAAGGCATATTCCGGAAGATCGCCGAAGCGGGCCGGAAGCTGCATCGCAATGTCCTCAACCGTGGGGTGTCTTTGAGCGCACCCTCACATCACGGCTGAGAGTACCCGTTCCGGCTGCGACCTGCTAGCCGCAACACGTGGCGGATCGGCCACAGAAAGGCGCCCCCGATCACGCCAGACGGCGCCAGACCCCGCCAGATCGTGCCAGATCAGGCCAATGCCCGCTCCACCGCCCGTCCGGCGGCCAAAAGACGGTCCTCGCCATGCGCCGGCGCCACGATCATAAGCCCGACCGAGGGCGTGCCCGTGGGGATCGTCAGCGCACACATCCCGAGCAGGTTGAAAAGCCGCGTGTTGCTGAGCGTCTTCAGATTACGCTCCAGGAACCGTTCGGCATCGACCATGAGCGGCGCCACCGGCGGCGGCGGGCAGGGCACTGTCGGTGCGACCAGCAGGCCGTTCTCGGCAATATGCGCCTCGACGGTGGCCCGCAGCGCGTCGAACCGCGCCAGCGCGGCCGCCAGCTTGGCCGGGTCTGCGCCCTCGCCCGCCCGGAACCGCGCCTCGATCGGCGGCCACAGCGTATCGGGGCTGGCGGCGATCTCGCGGCCCCAGGCCAGCCACCCCTCGGCGGTGACGACGGGGGACAGGGTGGCCGCTGCCTCCACCACCTCGGCCAGCGCGGGCAGAGGGCCCCGCGTCACCCGGCAGCCGGCGGTGGCCAACGTCTCCACCGCGCGCTCGAACGCCGGGCCGACCGGGTCTTCCAGCCCGTCCAGCACGGTGGTCGATGGCACGCAAAGCGCCAGTCCCCGCGCCGTGGCGTCGATGGGCGGTGCCGCCCGCCCGGTCAGCAGGCCAAGCCCCAGCGCCGCATCCTCGACCGAACGCGCCAGCGGTCCCATGGTGTCGAGGCTCGGCGCGAGCGGCAGGCACCCATCCAGCGGCACCAGACCCGGCGTGGTCTTCAGCCCCACAAGATCATTCCAGGCCGCCGGGATGCGCACCGACCCGCCCGTATCCGAGCCTATCGCCAGCGCCGCCAGATCCAGAAACAGCGAGGCCGCCGCCCCCGACGATGACCCCCCGGGCGCCGCACCGCGATCCCAGCGGTTGGGCGCCGTCGCCGCCATCGGATTGATGCCGAGACCCGAAAAGGCGAGCTCGGACAGATGCGTCTTGCCGAGGCAGACCGTCCCAGCCGCCGTGGCGCGCGCGACGATCTCGGCGTCGCGCTCGGGCACCCGACCGGCCAGCAGGCGGCTGCCGCCCTCAGAGGCCGTGCCCGCGGTGTCGACCAGGTCTTTCCAGCTGATCGCCACACCGTCCAGGACCGAGGCACGCCGCCCCTCGCGCGCCCTCACCCGCGCCGCCTCCGCCTCGGCGAGCGCGCGGCCGGGCGTCAGGCGGGCATAGACGCGCGCAGCGTCGGGATGTGTCGTAGCGGCATCCAGATAGGCCTCGACCAGCGCCCTCGGATCCAGCGTGCCGGCGCCGATCGCCCGGCCCTGCTGCGCCGCCGTCCAACTTCGCGCGGCATCCGCGGCCCCATCACCTGTCGGCCCCTTGGTCATGACCCACGCCCTTGATCACTCGAACTCGATCCGCCCGGGGCAGCCGCGGCGGCCACTTTCGCGGGAGGTTGCATGGACATTCCAGCGCCGGGGCTCTTAAGACAAGGGCATGGTGACGACGACGACACATCGCGGCGAGGTGGCCATTGTCGGTGGCGGGCTGGTTGGCCCGGCGCTCGCCATCGCGCTCTCGCGGCTCGAGATCGACGTGCTGCTGATCGACCGGCTGGCCGAGCCGGTGCGCCGCGATCCCGATTTCGACGGCCGCGGCTACGCTGTGGCGCTTGGCTCCTCGGGCGTGCTCGGCGCGCTCGGTCTTTGGGATGAGCTCGAAGGGCTGGCCGAGCCGATCCGCTCGATCCGCGTCAGCGAAGGCCGCGCCGGCGACTGCCCGCCAGGCCAGGTGCATTTCGACCCCGCCGCCCTGCAGGAGGGGCGCGTCGGCTGGATCCTTGAAGACCGCTGGCTCCGCCGGGCCCTGCTCGACGCGGTCGAGGCCGCGCCCGGCATCCGCCATCTCGCCCCCGCCGAAGTCGTCGCCGCCAGCTTCGACGGCCCCGTGGCCACGCTGGATCTGGCCGATGGCGGCCGGGTCAGCGCCGGGTTGGTGATCGCCGCCGATGGCCGACAGTCGCGGATCGCCGGCCTCGGCGGGCTGGGCCGCCAGGTGCTAAGCTATGACCAGAGCGGCCTCGTCGCCGCCATCACGCATGAGCGACCCCATGACGGCGTCGCCTGGCAAAGCTTCTTTCCCGGCGGCCCCTTTGCTGTGCTGCCGTTGCCCGACGGGCCGGACGGTGCGCATCGTTCGGGCCTCGTCTGGTCCGAACGCCGCCGCGCGGCCGAGCGTCTGATGGCGCTGGATGACCGGGCCTACGAGGTCGAGCTTGCGCGGCGCATCGGCGCGCGCCTCGGTCGGGTAACGCTCGCGGGTGCGCGCCGGGCCCATCCGCTGAACCTGACGCTGGCCGACCGCTATGTGCGCCCGCGCCTCGCGCTGGTCGGCGATGCGGCCCATGGCGTGCACCCGATCGCGGGGCAGGGCTTCAATCTGGGTCTCCGCGATGTCGCGGCCCTCGCCGAGGTGCTGGCCGGCGCCGTCCGTAATGGCGAGGACCCCGGCGACACGACGGTGCTCCGCCGCTACGAGGCCTGGCGCCGCCCCGACAACGTGACCTTCGCGCTGGGGATGGACAGCCTGAACCGCCTGTTCTCCACCGCGAGCCCGGTGCTTGCGGCGCTTCGGACCACCGGCCTTGCCGCCGTCGACCGCCAGGCGGGGCTCAAGCGCTTTTTCATGCGCCAGGCGGCGGGTCTTTCGGTCGGGCGCACCGGCCCGCGCCCTGCGATGCTCTCGGGTGCCCTTCCGTAAAGAGTGCTCACACTGAAATGCTATCAACCGATGGTTGCGTCGGGCAGCCGGATCGGCGATCTCGTCCTCCAAGGGGGGAAGCATGATGCGCAACCAATTCACGCTTAGGGGCTTTGCGAGGCTGGGAGCGACCTTCGCTGCCGTCATCGGCTCTGCCAGCCTCATCACGCTCGCGCTCTGGGCCGGGTCACCAAGACGCCCCGCAGGCGGCCCGCCGCTTGATGGCAACCCCACGGTCAGTCCCTGGTCAGCCCCTAATCGGGCATCGCGTCAGGCTTGTCGCGCCTCTTTCGTGCCGAGCAGCGCAAAGAGGCCAGCCAGGCCGCACATGGCGATGGGGAACATCGTGAAGACGTTGAAGCCGAAGCCTTGCACCATGCCGGCGGCCGACACCACCATCAGCACAGCACCCGCGATGCGCTGGCTGTGCACCATGGCGCCGCCCGCGATGGCCAGGATAGGCGACAGTAGGCTCACCAGCTTGATGATCGCCGGGTCGCCCTCGGGCGCGATCTCGGCTGCGGCGCGCGGGGACACGTCGCTGACCCAGCCCTCGATCAGCAGCCAAAGCTCCTGAAAGCCGTAGCCGAAAAAGCCGACCACCATGCCGACAAGGCCGCCCACGATCCCCAGCACCATGGCCGCGTTCAGCATGGCCCCCTCCCGTCTCAATCGCCGCTGCCAGACCGGTGTCTCGGTGCCCTCTGGCTAGCCCGCGGCGCCGGTCGCTGCAACGCTGTAACGCAGCGACACGGATGCTCCCGTCGTGGGCCGTGATCCGGTCGCGCCAAGAGACCGACCCGCCGCCACCGCCCACAGCCATGATCCGCCACAGCGAGGCGGCGTGGCAGCATCGCCGGGGGCTACGGACGAAAGCGTCGTATGCGGGGCGGCGACGGCTGGTTGCACTGCGTCATCCGCCGGTTAGGGTGGTGCCCCGCGCCCGGTACCATGCCGGTGCGACAGCGCGACACGCCCGGCCCTCACCGCCAGGCCCCAAGGACAGACAGCTCTGCGGCGACGTACGAGACGACCGGGGACCCCGCCCATGTTCGACGAGATGACCCGCGCCGATGGCACGATCCGCCCGGCCTATGACCATGTGAACGGCTGGATCGAGCGTGTCGGCCTCGACACGCTGCGCCGCCGCTCCGCCGAGGCCGAGGCGATCTTCCGGCGCATCGGCATCACCTTCGCGGTCTATGGCGAGGGCGGCGACCCCGAACGACTGATCCCCTTCGACCTGATCCCGCGCGTGTTCTCCGCGGCCGAATGGCGCCGGCTCGACCGCGGCATCCGCCAGCGCGCCCAGGCGCTCAACGCCTTTCTCTACGACGTCTATCATCGCGGCGAGATCCTGCGCGCCGGCGTCGTGCCCGAGGCGCTGGTCTACCAGAACGAGGCCTTCCAGCCCGCCATGGTGGGCGTCGAACCGCCCGGCCGCGTCTACTCCCATATCGTCGGCATCGACATCGTGCGCACCGGCGAGAGCGATTTCATGGTGCTGGAGGACAACTGCCGCACCCCCTCCGGCGTCTCCTACATGCTGGAGAACCGTGAGATCATGATGCGCATGTTCCCCGAGCTGTTCTCGGGCGGGGGGGTCGAGCCGGTCGACCGCTATCCCGACGACCTGCGCGCCACGCTGGAGGAAGTCGCGCCGCCTGCCTGCAAGCAGGACCCGACCGTCGTCGTGCTGACCCCCGGTCCCTTCAACTCGGCCTTCTACGAGCATTCGTTCCTGGCGGATCTGATGGGGGTGGAACTGGTCGAGCCGCATGACCTGTTCGTGGATGGCGGGCTTTGCTGGATGCGCACCACGCGGGGGCCACAGCGTGTCGACGTGATCTACCGCCGGATAGACGATGACTTCATCGACCCGCTCGCCTTCCGCCCCGACAGCGCGCTGGGCGTGCCCGGCCTTTTCAACGTCTACCGCGCGGGCGGGGTGACGCTCTGCTCGGCCCCCGGGGCGGGCGTCGCGGACGATAAGGCGATCTACGCCTATGTGCCCGAGATGATCCGCTTCTACCTCGGCGAGACGCCGGTGCTGCAGAACGTGCCGACCTGGCGCTGCGGGATCGAGGCGGACTACGAGCATGTCATGGCGAACCTCGCCGAACTGGTGGTGAAGGAGACCCATGGCTCGGGCGGCTACGGCATGCTGATCGGGCCAAGCTCGACCGAGGAGCAATGCGCCGAATACGCCAAGCGCATCGTCGCCGATCCCGAGCTTTTCATCGCGCAGCCGACGCTGGAGCTCTCCTCGACGCCCACCCTCACTGGCACGGGCCTCGGGCAGCGGCATGTGGATTTCCGGCCCTATTGTCTGGTGGGCAAATCCATGCGGCTGGTGCCGGGCGGCCTGACCCGCGTGGCGCTGAAGGAAGGCTCGCTGGTCGTCAATTCCAGCCAGGGCGGCGGCGTCAAGGACACCTGGGTGCTGAGCGAGTAGGCCGACACGCACGCTGCCACCGATCGCACATGAAAACGGGGCCTCAGAAGGCCCCGCTTGATCCTGATGCTCCGCGCTTGCCCCCTCAGGCGGTGCGACGACCGCGCATCGCCAACAAGCCGATCCCCGCCAGCAGCATCGGCAGTGCCCCCGGCAGCGGCACCGCCGTGACGCTCAAGGCATCGCCCGAGGCGATCGAGGCCTGGCCTATCGTGGGACCACCGGCGACAAAGCCCGAGGCGAGCGCCGCGCCCGTGACCCAGAACTCGGTCGCGACCTCGCGCCCGGTGATCGGCGTGCCATCATCGACATTGCTGAACAGCACCGCGAAATCGTCACTGCCGAAAAAGCTTTCGTAGCTGCCGACGAAGAACACTTCCCCATCCGTCGGGTCGATCGAACTCGTGATGAACGTCCCGTCGACGATCGCCGTGTCGCCGATCGTGTCGGTCCCGCCGAGCACCGAGGGCAGGATCCCGTCAAAGTCGCTGAGACCGCCCGATACGAAGGTGATGGTATCGCCGTTCAGCGTCGAGGTGCCGAGGGTCGTGCCCTCGTCCCACTGATCGGGCGTCACGATCCGCGCGGCCCAGCCGTCGCGCGAGGTCTGCGCGAAAAGCCCCAGCGCCTCCTGCAGCAGGGCGGCCGTGTCGAGATCCGGCACATCGCCATTATCGACGACGACATCGGTCGGGCCGATGTCGATGAAGTCGGGCGGCGTCGGCACGTCCGCGATAAGATCGTCGATGGTGTCCAGATCCAGCAGGTCGAGCGTGAACTCGCCGAGCGCGCCGAGGTCGGCGCTGATGGCGAACCAGTCGATCGGCGTCTCGGTCCCGTTGCCGACCGAATAGATGATGTCGCCGGGCAGCGGGAAGGGCGGCAGGCCAAGGCCGCCTCCGCCGCCGGGCGGCACGATAATCACGTCATCGACCAGCTTTACCTGCGGCCCGTTCAACCCGATGGGGCCGCCATAGTCAGGACCGCCATAACCGGGCCCGCCAAAGCCAGGTCCCCCAAAAAATGGGGGGCCGCCGAAGAAGGGAGGGCCACCGGGGCCGCCAAAGGCACCACCGGGCACCTGCTGCTCGGTCACCGTGACGCGACCGTCGATCAGGGGCGCATCGGCCGGCGTAAAGACCGGGATCGGATCCGTCGGCAGCAGGCCGCAGTCGATGAAGGGGCCGATCAGGCAGGACGGCGGACCGTCGTCGATAAGGTCGAACTGCGCGGATGCGGGCGCGGCGAATGCCATCGCCCCTAACGCCGCCACCGCGGTCATCCCAGCCACATGCCCAGCCACACGCCCAGTCAAACGCATCGTCATCGCAGTCCCCCCGCACACCATGCCCCGATGCGGCATCCCCACGCCCCACATCGTCGTTCACGCCGTGTTATCCATCGATTGGTGGTCAAACCGCGCTCGACCCGAGGCCGAATTGCGGCGGCGCACGGAAAAGCGTCCCTCTTCCGGATCAGGGCGCAGATTGGGTCGCAGGATCACGCCCATGCCTGCCTCGCCAGCCTCACCCGACACGGCCCCCGACAAGGCCCCAAACATGATCGACATAGGCATTAGCGGTTGGTTCACAGGCGTGGCGAGACGTGCATGATGCTCTCAGGACGACGGAGCGCATCATGCTGAGCAGAAACGCAGAAAGCCTCTACTGGGCCGGCCGGTACATGGAGCGGGCAGAGTGCACCGCCCGCCTGATCGAGATGGGCCACCGCATGGCCATGCTGCCAGGCAGCTACAGCCATGACGAATGGCGTTCGGTCGCCGCGGCCTGTGGATCGGCGGCGCGGATCGAGGACGAGGCCATCGTCAACGACGCCACCATCATCCGCCACCTGATGCTGGACAAGGAGAACCCCTCCTCGATCACCGCCTGCCTGAAGGCCGCGCGCGCCAATGGTCGTGCGGTGCGCACCGCGCTTACCCGTGAGATGTGGGAGGCGCTGAACGAGGGCTGGCGCAAGTTCGACGGCCTCGATGTCTCGACCGCCCAACGCGACCTGCCCGCGCTGCTCGACTGGGTCAAGGAGCGCGCGGCGGTGTTCCGCGGCGCCACCATGACCTCGATGCTGCGCTATGACCGCTACGACTTCCTGACGCTCGGCGTGCATGTGGAACGCGCCGACATGGCACTGCGTCTGCTCGACGTGAAATACTGGGTGCTGCTGCCCGAGACCGAGGTCGTGGGCGGTGGGCGCGACCATCACCAATGGACCAGCGTGCTGCACGCCACCTCGGCCATGCGGGCCTTCCACCATGTCTATCGCGGCGACTACAGCCCCTGGAAGATCGCGGATTTCATGATCCTGAACCGCTCGTTCCCGCGCTCGGTCGCGTTCTGCTACGACCAGATCGGCGAGTGCCTCGACCGGCTGGCCCGCGGCTATGGTGAGCGCCATGCCTGCCATTCCACGGCCAGCGAAATGATCGCCCGCCTCGGCGATGCGGAGATGGGCGAGCTTTTCCAGGGCGGCCTGCACGATTTCATCTCCGAGGCCGTGGGCCATACCCGCCGCCTCAACTCCGAGATCTACCGCGCCTACCACTTCTGAGCACGCCACCCCGTTCAGCACGCCACCCCGTTCAGCACGCCACCCCGTCAGCCCGCAGGAGGTTCCATGCGTCTCGCCATCGAGCACGTCACCACCTATCGCTACGCCCCGGCCGCGCAGGGTCTCGCGCTTCGCCTGCGCCTTTATCCCATGGCGACGGTGCAGCAACGGCCGGGGCGATGGGAGGTCAGGGTGAACGACGACATCATCCATCCGCTGCTCACCACCGGATTTGGCGAGGGCGAGGGGATGTGGTTCTCGCGCCGGACCGACGAGGCCGTGACCATCACCGTCAGCGGCGAGGTCGCGACCGAGGACAGGGCCGGCGTGCTCGGTCAAATGGGCCGCGCCCGCCCGGCGATCTTCCTGCGCGATACCGCGCTGACCGAGCCCGGCGATGCGGTGGCGGCGCTCGCGGCAAAAGCCGAGGGCGACGGGCCGCTCGCGCGGATGCATGCCTTGAACGAGGTGCTGCACGAGGCGCTTGATTACCGCCAGGGGGTCACCGCTTCGGACACGACGGCCGAGCAGGCGGCGGCCCTCGGCGCGGGCGTCTGCCAGGATTTCGCCCATGTGTTCATCGCGGCCGCGCGGCATCTGGGCGTGCCAGCCCGCTATGTCGTGGGTTATCTTCACGGCTCCGAGGCGCCAGAGCTTGCCAGCCACGCCTGGGCCGAGGCGCATGTGGAGGGGCTCGGCTGGGTCGGCTTCGACGCGGTGCACGAGGTTTGCCCGGCGGCCCATCACGTCCGCCTATGCACCGGTTTCGACGCGGCAGACGCCGCCCCGATCCGCGGTACCATGCTGCCGGGCAGCGACGAGGAGATGAGCGTCGAGGTCACCATCGGCCCGGTTGACGGATCCCAGAGCCAGTCTCAAAGCCAGTGATCTGGGCCAGTGATCTGGGCCAGTGATCCGAGCCAATGACCCGGGCCAGTGACACGAGCTACTAGCCGAGGCCAGCACGTCGCATACTAATCTCCCCGGGCGGGCCCATCACCTGGGCGGGCATGATGCAGCAGGCTACCCGCGGCCCGCGGCTCTATTCCGCCTCGAAGCCCAGTGTCTCGGGACGGAAGCGGTAATGCGCCGAACAGAACTGACAGTCGGCGGTCACCACACCCTCGGCTGTCGTCATGCTCTGCAGATCCCGCTGGCTGTAGATCGACAGCGCCCGCCGCACCTTCTCGGCCGAGCAGGTGCACCCGAACCGCACCGGCTGCGCCGGGTAGACCCGCGGCGTCTCCTCATGGAACAGCCGGAACAGCAGCCGGTCGGTGCCGACCAGCGGTCCGATCAGCTCATGCGTCTCGACCGAGGCCATCAGGATCGCGGTCCGGTTCCAGTCCTCGGCCCGGCTGCCCATCGCGGCCACGTCATCGGCCGTCATCAGCCCTTCCTGACCCGAGGGCGCGTCCGGGATGATGCCGCCCTGGTCGGGCATCATCTGGATCATGATGCCGCCCGCGCGCCATGCCGGCGCGCCGCCCGCCTCCTGGGTCTCGGCGGCCTCGATATGAAACCGCGTCGCGATCTGCTCGGACTGGGCGTAATAGGTCTCGGCACTCGCCGACAGGCTGCCCCCGGTCAGCGGCGTGACCCCCTGATAGGGCGTCATCCCCGGCCCCTGGTCGATCATCATACCAAACATGCCCTGACCGAGCAGCGTGAAGGGATCGCGCCCTCGGTAGCTCGCGACATCGCCCCTGTCGAAGCTCGCATAGGCGCGCAGCTGCCCGATCTCGCCCTCGTCCTGCGGGGCAAAATAGTCCGTCGCAATCAGGCGCACCGGCCCGTCGCCCCGGATCTGCAGGCTGAACTTCCAGCGCAATTTCATCGTCTGGCCGATCAGCGCCGTCAGCACCACCGCCTCCGCCACCAGCCCGGCCACCGGCGCAGGGTAGCGATGGCGGCTCAGGATATGGTCCAGCGTCGCATCGACCCGCGCCACCCGGCCGCGCACCAGCGTGCGATCCAGCTGGAACGGCAGCACGGCATCGTCGCCCGCATGGGTACTGGCGCCGGGCTCCGGCGCGGGGATCTGGATCTCGCTCATCCGAAGCCAAATAGCCCCGGCCGGCTCCGACTGCCAGAGGTGCCCCCCGCGACCCGTGCTCCCGCCCCCCTCCGCCCGTGGCGCAAGGCCGGGTTGCGCCCTGCCACGCCGCGCCGCTTCACCGTTGATCGCGCCCGCCGCCTCTGCCAAGCCGTGCCCATGATCCCACGTCTCGGCGAACCCTGGCTGCCCGGCCGCCCCTATCGTGACCGCCCCGGCGCCTATGCCGTGATCCTCGGACGCGGGCGCCATCGCGGCCGTCTTCTCTGCGTGGCCGAGAGGGCCGAGCTCCAGCTCCCCGGTGGCGGCATCGACCCCGGCGAAAGCCCGCTCCAGGCGCTCCACCGCGAGGTGTGGGAAGAAACCGGCTGGCGCATCGCGCCGCGCCGCCTGATCGCCCGCTTCCAGCGCTATCTCTTCATGCCCGACTACGGCTACTGGGCGCGCAAGTCCCAGGCGATCTACCTGGCCGAGGCGGTGTGCTCCCTCGGTCCGCCGCAAGAGCCCGACCACAGCGTCCATTGGCTGACCCCGGCCGAGGCTGTCGCCCGCCTCGGTGTCGAGGGCGACCGGTCGGTCGTCGCAACGCTGATGCGCTGAGCGGCGGTCGAACGCGGATCGGGGATATGCCATGACACTGCGCCTCTTCTGGGCAAACGGATCGCCGAACTTTGGGGACTTTCTCAGCCGCGACGTCGTGGCCTGGGTGTCGGGCCGGGAAGTCACCTGGGCACCGATCAGCGGCTGCGAGATGATCGCCGTCGGCAGCATCTACCCATGGCTCCGCCGCTCGCTCCGCCGCCGCCTTCGCACCGTCCATGTCTGGGGTTCGGGCACGCTCGACATCAAACCGGGGATGCGCGCTGATGCGCGCCTCGCCATCGCGGCCCTGCGTGGCCCGATCACCGCCGCAATGGCAGGGGTCGATGACGTCACGCTCGGCGACCCCGGCTTGCTGACTGCGTGTGTCTGGCCCGACGCGGCGGACGAGACAGGCGATCGCCCCGGTCTCGTGCTGCATTACGTGCACATGGCAGCCCTGAATGACCGCCAGCGCGACCGCCTCGACACCCTGTTCGATCTCATCGATGTGCGGAGCGAGGATGCCGAAAGCGTCTGCAGACGCATCGCCCGCTGCCCCATCGTCTTCTCGTCAAGCCTCCATGGCCTCGTGGTCGCCGACAGCTACGCGCGCCCCAACGTCCTCGTCACTCCGATCAGCGCCACGCCCCGCGGTTTTCTGAAGTACCACGACTATGCGCTCTCGATCGGTCGCCTGATCGACACGCATCGCGTCGACCTCGCCACGCTCATCGACAGTGGCCTGCCCACTGGCCTCCCTGAAAGCCTGCCCTACCGCGACCGGATCGAGGAGACGAAGGCAGCCCTCATCGCCAGCTTCCCCGCCGCGCTCAAGGGTTGAGAGCCGATCCGCACGAGAACGCGCCGAGACGACGTGCAGAGGGCGCTAGGTGTTTAGTCCCTGCGTGTGATGGCGTATTTTTCTGCCATCGCGCGAAGGAGGCTCTATGGGCCAGGTACTCCGCGGACGCGCCGCGACCACGCAGGCTGTCCGAGCAGCGATACAGCGATCGACGGCTTCGACTGCGGCGC
>JBCCJI010000026.1:0-50369 GCA_039027855.1 Pseudomonadota bacterium
AATGATCTCGATGACAAGCGCGCTCTTACGCTTCGCCGTCCAGCGCTTGATGTCCTCCGCCACCGTCTCGCTCATCGCTACGTCGTCTCCCTTGTAGCATGAGCAGGAATCCACTGGGTCGATACACGTGCCCGTTCAACGTTCGCTCGTAGGTCTGCATCCAGTTCAACCGCGCCGCAGGTGTCATCGCGTCCTCCCATCAGGGTCGAAAGCGATGATCCTATCGACAGACCTTAGAGATTGGCGGTGAAACGATGTCTCCGGACTTCACACTCAAGGGCAGCGCGTTTCCGTTGGTTAAGGAAGCAATCCTGCATGGCGGGGGCATCGGGATCATGCTCGAGGACTCGGTCTACGACGATCCGCGTCTGGTCGCGATGGCGATAAAGGGCATGAACCGGCGCTATGCGATCCATCTGATGACGCAGCCAGAGCGACGGAACCTGCGCATTATCTCGCGCTTCTACGACACCTGCGCCGAAGAGGTTGAGCTGCCGCGGGTTTAGCGATCGCCGTCACTATCGCGTTTGGGCCCTCTATCGCTTCGAGGCGCCCGAAAGCTTTGCAGCTTACGGCGCGGTCAGGGGCGCATGAGCTAACCATAGCGTCTTTAAGTGCAGTGTTTACAAAAGGACTGTACAGTACTGTTTGTGTCTCCCAGATATCGATCTCTCACATAAAAATTTCAATACGCTAAGATAAAATCATTGAATGAACTTAGTTTATAAGATCATGTTTCTGTCATGATTATTCAAATATCGCATAGTTAGTTTCAAAGTCTCTGTATCATACCTAACAGTCATTGCAAGTTTACACTGCTGTCATGTGGAAGCGTCTAGCGTCCCCGACGAGTATTAACGACTCGGAAAGGGTTCCCCCATGATATCCTCGAAATTCGTGCTCGCGGCGGTCGTCGCAAGCGCCGTCGCATCGCAGGCTTCGGCGCAGGAACAAGGCGCGAAGAACGTGATCCTGATGATCTCCGACGGGATCGGCTTCAATGGCTGGCTGGCCGCCGATTACTATCAGGGCCTCGCCAACCGGCAGTCCTACCAGCGCGCACGGCCCGATGGGACGATCCCTGTCGTGTACGGTCTCGACCATCACTCTTTGAACCTCGTCGACGGGCTCGGACGGGTCCTGCCCAATGCCGAGGATGTCAGGCTCGCCAAAGGCGCGGTGCCGCAGGGCTACGACCCGAACACCCGCTGGCTGCGCTTTGAGAACACCATGCTCAACGACTTCCTGCCCGTCGGCGAGCGCTACACGTCCTATACCGACAGCGCCGCGGCCGGCACCGCGCTTCTGACCGGGCGCAAGACCTCGAATGGCCGCCTTAACCAGGATTGGACGGGCGAGGTCGATTTCCGCACCATCGCCCAGATCGCCATGGATGACGGCAAGGCCGCCGGCGCGGTCGCGTCGGTGATGCTGTCGCACGCAACGCCGGCCGCGGTGATCGCCCACAACATCTCGCGCAACAATTACGTCGAGATCGCGAACGAGATGTTCGCCAGCGATCTCACGGTGATCATGGGCCCCGGCCACCCGCTCTACGACAACAGCGGCAACCAGATCGCGCCGGAGGATGAGGAGGCGTACCGCTTCGTCGGCGGCTCGGAGACGCTGGCCGCGCTCACCAGCGAAGAGGGCCTGAACGGCTTCACCTTCGTCGACGCAAAGGCGGATTTCGAGGCGCTGGCCGCGGGCCAGAACCTGCCCGAGCGCGTGGTCGGCGTCGCCCGGTCCGGATCCACGCTGCAGGCCAGCCGCGAGGGGCTGCCTGCCGCCGACACGCCGTCGGGCATGGCCTACAACCCCGTCGTGCCGGATCTGCCGACCATGAGCCTCGGCGCGCTCAACGTGCTGAACCAGGACGAGGACGGCTTCTTCGTGATGATCGAAGGCGGCGCGGTCGACTGGATGGGCCACTCGAATGACATGCCGCGCTTCATTGAAGAGCAGATCGACTTCAATCGCGCCGTCGATGCGGTGATCGAATGGGTCGAGACCAACTCCAGCTGGGATGAGACGCTGTTGATCGTCACCTCCGACCACGAATGCGGTGGCATCTGGGGCGAGGGCACCTGGACCAACGGGGCAGGCGGTCCGGTTGCCGCTGATCGGAGCGACGAGGCGATCCTCGCCGCGCGGTTCGATCCGACCGAGGATGTCTTCGACGACTTCCTCGCGGTGCAGGATCGCGGTGCGGGCAATATGCCGGGCTACATGTTCTCCTCGCGCAACCACACCAACGAGCTGGTGCCGCTCTGGGCGATGGGCCCGGGTTCGGAGCTCTTCTCGCAGTTCACGCGCAGCGATCTGGAAGCCGCGGAGCTTTGGGGCCGGCAGTATGACTGGGACGGCAGCTATATCGACAACACCGCCGTCTTCCACGTGATGAACGCGGTGCTCGCGGCCGATCCGGTTGCCACGACCACGCAGTAAGCGCGGCTCTCACAATGCTTCCCCGTCTGGCCGAGATCCTCGGCCAGACGGGACCGACCTCAACGCCGCGGTGCGGTCCTGAACGACCCCGATGCGCACTGGGGCAGCGCGGGCTGAGACGGACCGGCACCCGCAGCAACGCAACGATCACGCGCAGGACGAGCGCAGGCCTCGGCCCCGAGCCATGGGTCGGGACGCTCGGATGGACTGCCACCCAAAACACCCCACAGGCCTTCGCCGTCCGACGGCAGAGAACCCAAGGTGGCGCGGAGACGATCCATCGCGCGCGAACAACCTGCACTTGTCTGCTGGCAGGGACACCCGGGCGCGGCATGACCCCCGCCATCCGACGCTACGGCCGGCATCAACGATCGCAAATAGGCCAGAAATAGTACTATTTTCAGTATGATGGTGCGTTTCAGGCCAAGGCTGAAACCTCATCAGAAATGTCGCTCGACCGTCATCACCGCGACATCTCCCGCGGAGATTGTCCGGCGCTGCGCCCGACCCGGTGCAGCCTCCGCGCGAGCCCGCCGCTCCATCCCAAGACGACCGTCCAGCCAGGGAAATCGACAGCATGTACACTTTGCAGATCCTCCACGCGTCCGATCTCGAGGGCGGGGTCGATGCCATCGACAACGCGCCGAACTTCGCGGCTGTGGTCGATGCGCTCGAGAGCGACGCGGCAAGTGGGGGATTCGCCTCGATCCTTCTTTCGGCGGGCGACAACTACATCCCTGGCCCGTTCTTCAATGCGGGCGGCGACAGCTCTCTCAGAGGGACCTACGAAGGCTTCTACAATGCGCTGTTCGGCTTCATCGACGAGAGCGTGCTGGACGCCGCCGCCGACACCAATGGCGACGGCTTTTTCGACAATGCCGAGATCGAGGCGCAGATCCAGGCGGGCGCGGTCGCATTCAGCGACGTCTATACGATCGACGTTAACGGCGACGGTTTCGCCGATTACTTCGAAGAGATCGACACCTTCGAGGGCCGCGTCGATATCGCCATCATGAACGCGCTCGGCTTCGACGCCTCGGCCGTCGGCAACCACGAGTTCGATGCCGGGACCGACGCTTTCGAGAACATCATCAATTACGACAGCGAAGAGGGAAACAGCCTCTCGACGAGCCGCTATGCGGACGAGGTGCCGGGCCATGTCAATTTCCTCCAGGAAGTCGACACGCCGGGGGTGACCTTCCCGTATTTGAGTGCCAATCTCGACTTCAGCGAGGACGGCGATGTCGGCGCCCTGTTCGACACGCTGATCCGCAACAGCGCCGAGTTTGGCCTCGATCCCGACACACCCGAGGGTCTGGCTAACCTGCAAAGCGCGCGCGCGCCGCTGCCGGGGTCGAAGGCCGATTTCCCGGCGATCTTCGAGACGGCGGGCGATCCGCCCGATGGCAACGATCAGCGCATCGCGCCAGCCACTGTCATCACCACCGATGACGGCGAGGAGATCGGCGTTCTCGGCGCCACGACACAGCTTCTCGCCACCATCTCCTCGACCGGCAGCATCGATGACGTGTCAAACCCGGGCAGCAACGACATGGCCGCCCTCGCCGCGACGCTGCAGCCGGTGGTCGACGACTTGATCGACGGTGCGGACAACACGCTCGGCACGGCCGATGACCTCGACAAGATCATTCTAGTGAGCCACCTCCAGCAGTTCTCGCTCGAGCAGGAGCTCGCGACACTGCTGACCGGCGTCGACGTGATCATCGCTGGCGGCTCGGACACGCTGCTTGCCGACAGCCAGGATCCGCTGCGCGCGGGCGACACCGCCGATCTCGACTATCCGTTCCTGACGACCGGCGCCGATGGTGCGCCCGTCGCGGTGGTCTCGACCGATGGCGAATACGCCTATGTCGGCCGTCTGGTCGTTACCTTCGACGACAATGGCGAGATCGACACGAGCGCGATCGACCCTGATGTTTCGGGCGCCTTCGCCACCGATGATGCGGGCGTCCTCGCCGTTGCCGACGCCCTTGGCGCGGGCGGTGTGACCACTGCCGAGGAGGTCATCGCGGCGTCGGAGACCGCCACAGACGTGCAGCAACTGACCGATGCGGTGACCACTATTGTCACCACGCTCGACGCGGACGTTGCGGGCGAGACCTCGGTCTTCATCAACGGCCTGCGCGCCTCGGTCCGGACCGAGGAGACCAATCTCGGCAACCTTACCGCCGATGCCAATATCGCCGCGGTCAATGCCGCGGGCTTCCCCGCGACGGTGTCGATCAAGAACGGTGGCGGCATCCGAGCGGCGATCGGCGAGCTGATAGACCAGGGCGATGGCTCTGCCGAGTTCTTCCCCACCGCCGCCAACCCGGTCTCGGGCAAGGACGAGGGCGAGATCTCCGAGCTCGACATCGACAATGCGCTGCGCTTCGACAACGGCCTCGTGATCGTCGATCTCAGCACCGCCGATCTCAAGATCATTCTCGAACACGCGGTATCGGCTACCGAGCCGGGCGACACGCCGGGGCAGTTCCCGCAGGTCGGCGGCATCCAGTTCTCGTTCAATCCCGCGGGCACGGCGCAGGTGCTCGATGACGACGGCAACGTCACCACCGCCGGGACCCGGGTCAAGAATGTCGCGCTGATCGACGAGAACGGCGCCCCGACCCAGCTGATCATCGAGGACGGCGCCGTTGTAGAGGGCGCATCCCAGAGCATCCAGGTCGTCACCCTCGACTTTATCGCAGGCGGCGGTGACGGCTACCCGTTTGAGGCGCTAGGCACGGTCACCGAGACCGGCATCGGCGAGCAACAGGCCTTGTCGGACTTCTTGAGCGACAACCACCCGACCGATGGCGACCCGGCCGAGATCGGCGACGATGCCTTCGCCATTACCGACACGCCCATCGAGCAGGACACGCGCATCCAGAACCTGTCGGTGCGCGAGGATACCGTCGGCCTCGGCCTCGGGACCGGCGCGCTCGAGATCAGCACGGTCGCGACCTTCCAGGGCGAGGGCGTCGACGGTGACCCAGAGGGCACGTCGGAGGTTGTCGCGCATGAGCGTGGCAAGCTGTTCGTCACCAATGGCGCGCAGGGCCGGATCGACATCTTCGACATCGAGACCGGGACGGCCGAGGATCGGATCGACCTGACGATGCTCGACGGCTTCGACAGCCTGCAGTCGGTCGCCGTCTCGAACGGTCCGGTGGCCGCCGCAATCTCGCGGCCGAACTCGGTTACCATGATCTTCGGGCAGGAAGTCGAACAGGCCGAGCCCGGCTTCGTCGCCGTCTTCGACGCTGAGACGGGCGAGTTGCAGGCGACATTCGATGTGGGCGTCCTACCCGACCAGCTCACGTTCACGCCGGACGGGGCGCAGCTTCTCGTCGCGGGTGAGGGCGAGAAGAACGAGGACAGCGAGAACGACGACGACCCGCCGGGCACGGTGGCACTGATCACGCTCGACACCGACGACCTGCCGGCCTCGGATGTCCAGATCCTCGACTTCACTGCATTCGATGGCTTCGAGGATCTGGCCCGCGACGCCGGCATCCGCATCCAGGAGGGGGTGAGCCTCTCGAACGATGTCGAGCCGGAGTTCATCACGGTGAGCCCGGACGGCACGACCGCCTTCGTGACGCTGCAGGAAAACAACGCGATCGCGACGATCGATCTCGCCACTGGCGAGATCACCGATATCCTGCCTCTCGGCACGGTGGACTTCTCCACCGACAGCAAGCTCGACGCGGACGACAACGGCGTGATCGAGATCCGGAACTTCGATAACCTCGTCGGCCTGCGCATGCCGGATGCCATCGAAAGCTTCGAGATCGACGGCCAGACATTCGTGGCGACGGCGAACGAGGGCGACAGCCGCGGCTTCGACGAGGATCGCGTGGGCGATCTGGCCGAAGACGGTGCGCTGGACGAGAGCATCGACATCACCGGGCTCGAGCGTCTCGAGGTCTCGACGACCGATGGCGATACCGACGGTGACGGCGATATCGACGTGCTGCACACCTTCAGCTCGCGCTCGTTCTCGATCTTCGACGAGGCGGGCACTCTGGTGTTCGACAGCGGGCCCGAGTTCGAGGAGACTTTGGCCAGCATCGCGCCCGAGCGCTTCAACGACGACGACGGCGAGGATGACGAAGACCGATCCGACGCCAAGGGGCCGGAGCCTGAGGCGATCACCGTCGGCCAGGTGGGCGACAGCCTCTACGCCTTCATCGGGCTGGAGCGCGACAGCGGCGTGATGATCTACGACATCACGGTCCCGGCTGACGCCTTCTTCGTCGACTATATCGCGGGCTTCGACGACATCTTCGGCGAGAACGAGGGCGACAACCAGGGCCCCGAGACCATCGCCTTCATCCCGGCCGAGGAGAGCACGACGGGCAACCCGCAGATCGCCGTCGCCTACGAGATCTCGGGCTCCACCGTGGTCTACGACATTGCCGAGGCGACCGATCCGGGTGACGCGACCTCGTTCATCGAGATCAACGAGTTTCAGTCAAACCCCGACGGTGGGGATCCGGCGACCCAGCAGGTCGAACTTCTGGGCGATCCCAATACCAGCTTCGATGCCTGGATCATTTCGATCGAGAGCGATGCGGGCAGCATCGGCACCGTGGACCGGGCGACAAACGTCACTGGCACCTTTGACGGCAACGGCATCGCGGTGGTTGAGATCCCCGATCTCGAGAACCCGAGCTTCACGCTCGCGGTGGTCGAAGACTTCACCGGCACCGCTGGAACGACCGATTTCGACCTCGACGACGATGGTGTGGCCGACAACATCGGCACGATCAGCAATCCGCTTGATGCCATCGGCGTACCCGACGTGGCCGGTGACGAATCGTTCCTCTACGGCGCGCAGCTGGGCGGCGTCGACTTCGCCTTCACCGGAGCCGAGCCCGAGCTGATCTTCCGCGACAGCGAGACCGGCACGCTGTTCGCCGTCAACGACAACATCACCCCGTCGGCCGATGCCATCGACGCCGAGGGCAACGCCGTCCCGCTCGAAAGCTTCGACATCCTGCCGACACCCGACACCTTTGGCGCGGTCAATCCCACGACGGACGACACCGGCGGAGGCGGCGACCCGGTGGAAGCCGCGATCTTCGAGATCCAGGGCGCGGGCCATGTCTCGACCTTCGCCGGCCAGACGGTGATCACCACCGGCATCGTCACCGCGCTCGCCTTCAACGGCTTTTACCTGCAGGACGCGACCGGCGACGGCGATGATGACACCTCGGACGGGATCTTCGTCTTCACCGACGACGCGCCCACCGTCTCGATCGGTGACGAACTGTCGATCGAGGGCACGGTGGTCGAGTTCATCCCCGGCGGCGCCGGCACTGGCAACCTGTCGACCACGCAGATCACCAACCCGACGATCACGACGCTGTCGTCCGAGAACGCGCTGCCCCAGGCGGTGATCCTGGGCGCGGCCGGCCGTCAGCAGTCGAACAGCGTCGTGATCTCGGAGGACGAGGAGCCGGTCAACCTGCAGAACGCGGTCGACGACGCCGCCAACACCTTCGATCCCGAGAACGATGCGATCGACTTCTTCGAGAGCCTGGAGGGCATGCTGGTCACCATCGACGATCCGGTGGCGATCTCGCAGACCCGCACCTTCAACGCGTTCTCGAGCGAGGCTTTCGTGCTGGCCGACAACGGCGCCAACGCCACCTCCTCCAGCGAGAACGGCGGGCTGAACGCCCGCGGCGCGCTGGAGATCAATGCCGATGCCGACGGGACCGGCGATCTCAACCCCGAGCGCATCCAGATCCAGTTCGATCCGACGATCTCGGGCGGCGATCCAACGCTGCTGACGGTGGGCGACCAGCTGGCCGACATCACGGGCGTGGTCGGCTACAGCTTCGGCAATTTCGAAGTCAACGTCACCGAGACGGTGATGATCGAGACGCCGAGCACGCTGACGCCGTCGACCACGACGCTGACGGTCACCGACCCGGACACCGAGCTGTCGATCGCGACCTACAACATCCTGAACGTCACCGCGAACGAGGCGGATGGCGATGCCGAGCAGATCGCCCTGATCGCCCAGCAGATCGTCGACAACCTTGGCTCGCCCGACATCATCGCGCTGCAGGAGGTGCAGGACGACAGCGGCGTGACGGATGACGGGACGCTGAGCGCCGATCAGACGCTGCAGGCCATCGTCGACGCCATCGCGGCGGCGGGTGGTCCGACCTACGCGTTCGCCTCGGCTGAGGTCGATGAGGACGGCGAGACCGGCGGCGTGCCGGGCGGTAACATCCGCAACGCATATCTCTGGAACCCCGACCGGGTGACGGCCGAGGAGATCACGACGCTCGAGGTCGAGGAACTGACCGATCTCGGCGTCAGCGACCCGAACACCTTCGACGGCACGCGCGATCCGCTGCTCGGCGTCTTCACCTTCGGCGATGAAGAGGTGACGCTGATCAACAACCACTTCTCCTCGCGCTTCGGCTCGACGCCGATCTTCGGCGGCCCACAGCCCTTCGTGCAGGCGGGTGAGGACGCGCGCGAGGCGGAGGCGACGGCGATCAACGAGGTCGTTGACGCTCTGCTGGCCGAGGATGAGGACGCCAACATCGTGGTGCTGGGCGATCTCAACACCTTCGAGTTCACCGACGAGATCACCGAGGACCTCGCCGGTGTGGGCGACGAGCAAGTGCTGACCAACCTGATCGACGACCTGGCCGAGGACGATCAGTACACCTTCAGCTTCGAGGGGAACGCCCAAGTACTCGACCATATCCTGGTGAGCGACGCGCTGGTCGAGGGCGCCGAGGCCGACATCGTTCACGTCAATGTCGATTTCAGCTTCACCGACAGCAATGGCGACGCGATCCGCCCCTCGGATCACGAACCGATCGTGGCCCTGCTGACCTTCGAGAGCGTCGAGGGCATCGATTTGGTCGGCGGCTTCGGCAACGACACTCTGCAAGGCACCGGGGGTGACGACTTCATCGATGGCCGCTTTGGCAGGGACACGATCACCGCGGCGGGCGGCGATGACGAGGTGATCGGCGGCTTTGGCGCCGACGAGATCGACGCCGGTGACGGTGACGATGACGTCGATGCGGGTTTCGGGTCCGACGTCGTTGATGCTGGCGACGGCGACGACTTCGTGCTAGGCGGCTTTGGCCGCGACACGCTGCTCGGCGGTGCCGGCAACGATGAGCTGATCGGCGGTTTCGGTGCGGATGTCCTGGATGGCGGCGCGGACGACGACATCCTAATCGGCGGCAGCGGCAGAGACACGCTGTTCTTCACCGGCGATTTCGGCAACGACACGGTCATCGGCCTCGGCCGGCGCGACAGCATCGTGATCGGCGACGAGATGGACGACGTCATGCTGTCGCTCGCGGTGGTGGACGGCTCATCAATCGTCACCGTGACCGGCGCCGAAACCTTCGGGACGATCACCATCAACGATGCCCGGAACTTCGACCTCGACGATATCGGCTTCGATGCCCTGATCGGCGGAGCCCCAAGCACCGCGCCCCGACCGACGCTCCCAGCGTGCGTCGGTCCAGGGCACGTGTCTTCAGGATGGCATTGCGCCGCCTATCGTCGATCTTGGACCGCTTGCTTGAGATCGCTGGCCTGCCCCGATTGACCGGATCCTCCTCATCGGCTCAGCCGACACGAAAGGTAGATCCGGTCAATCAGGGCAGGCCAAAGGGGTTTGCCGCCGGCAGGTTGCAGAGCCAGGCCGAGGTCAAGCGCTTCCTCGAAGCCGAGCCCGCCTTCGCCAGTCGCCATCCCCGCGGCCAGATCCGCTATGAGGAGGTGCATCGGCTTCTCACCCGGCTTCATTATGCCGGCTATATCGAGGTGCCCGATTGGGGCGTCACCCGCCGCAAGGGCCATCACCAGGGCCTGATCACCCTTGCCGAGTATGAGCGCATCCAGGCCCACATCGCCGAGGGCGCGCGCGTCGCGGCCCGGGCCGATATCGACGCCGATTTACCCCTCCGCGGTGCCGTCGCCTGCGCCAGCTGCGGTCGGCCGCTGATCTCCTGCTGGTCGACCTCGAAGACCGGCGCCAAGCACCCATGCTATCTCTGCTTCGCCAAGGGCTGCCCCGACTACCGCAAGTCGATCCGCCGCGATGTGATCGAGGGCGCCTTCGTGGACCTCCTGCAGCGTCTGCAGCCGAGCGACAGCGCCGTCGCGGTCGCACGCGCCATGTTCGGGGAGATCTGGAACCATCGCCTCGCCCAGGCCCGCGACCTCGCCGCCGGCGCCAAGCGCGAAGCCACCAAGATCGAACGCCAGATCGAGCAGCTGCTCGACCGCATCGTCGCGGCCGACAGCCCCGCCGTCATCGGTGCCTACGAGACCCGCATCGCTAAGCTCGAACGCGACAAGCTGCTCTGGGCCGAAAAGGCGGCCACCGGCCATGCGCCACGCCGACCCTTCGACGAGATGTTCGAACTCGCCCTCGGCTTTCTCGCAAACCCCTGGAAACTCTGGGAATCAGGCGATCTGGCGCTCCGCAGAACGACCCTCAACCTCGCCTTCGCCAGCCGTCCCGCCTACTGCCGCAGGGAAGGGTTTCGAACCCCGGAAACCACCATGCCGTTCAAGGTGTTAGCCGGGGTCGGCGGTTATGAGTGTGGAATGGCGGGCAGGATGGGATTCGAACCCACGAAACCCTTTTGAGGTTTACTCCCTTAGCAGGGGAGCGCCTTCGACCACTCGGCCACCTGCCCGGAGCGTGCGTACTGAACTGGTAGCAGCGTTGTCAACGCATTGGCCGCTTTGTTGCGGGTGATGCCGATCGCTTTGTGAACCGCAAGTGGCTGAGCCGACAGGCCGAGGCCCCGCCTGGCGGGGCAGGGCTCGCGCCTAGGCAAGGCCCAGATGGGCGCGCAGGCGCGCGACCGAGACGATGCGCAGACTGCGCCCCTTGCGCTCAACCAGGCCAAGCCTCGCGAGGCGAGACAGCTCCCGGCCGACGGTTTCGCGCTGGGAGTAGATCATGTTCGCCAGGTCCTGCTGCGTCGGGACCGGGTTGATCGTGACCGACACGTCGTCATCGATGCAGCACGTACCCACCGGGAGCAGGCGTTCTCCCTCGCTCAGCAGCAGGCTGATCAGGCGGTGCTCGGCCGATAGGGTGGTGACCTCGGTCACGCGGAGAGAGAGTTCGCGGATCCGATCGCAAAGATAGAGCATGAAGGCCCGCGCAACTTTCGGCTGCTGGTCGATCACGGTGTTGAAGTGATCCGCCGAGATCCGCGCGAAAAGCGAGGGTTCCATGGCGATCACGTTTGTCGATCTCGGCCTGCCGTCGAGGGCGGCAAAGATGCCGAAGCCCTCACCCGTCGTGATGTCCGACAGTCTGACCTCACGCCCGTTGTCGGTGAAGGTTGCCGCGCGGGCCCGGCCCTCCAGCACGAAGTAGACGTCGTCGTCGTCGTCATCGGCATCGACGACTTGCGCCATCGCGGCATAGCGCGCCTCGGTCCACTGAGCTCTCAGCACGGCAATACCGTCAGCGCCGCAACGGGCAAGGGTGCTCCGCTCGGGGAATGGGAGTTGGCCGCGCGGTTCCGCGTCGATCGACATCAGCTAAAAACTGGCGTTTCGCGGGTGTTTATCAATACTCGCCGATGTCCTGACCCAAGGCGATCGACGATGCGCCGAGGTGGGTCAGCCAGACTGGGTCACACTGTCTCGGCAAGGGCACATGTCGGATCGACAAGGCGCTGAGGATCGGGGCTTATCCCGCTCTCGATCCATCTTTTGCCCTGCATATAGGCGCGAGGGTCGTCGATGGCGTCGACGGCAATCAAGCGGTCGCCCGCGAAGTACCACACCGAGCGGCCTCCAAGCGGGGCCTTGGGGCGTGATCCGGGGCGGCTGATCACGCGGTCATGGCCGAGGCCGAGGCCCGCGATCTGCAGACGCGTGTCGAATTGATCGGACCAGAACCACGGCTTTGGCCGGTAGGGCGCGTCATCACCGAGGAGCACGCGGGCGGCATGCGAGGCCTGGTCGATGGCGTTCTGGACGCTTTCAAGCCGGATGCGCTGCGCGTCGCCATCGGGCATCGTCCACGCGAAACGGGCGACATCGCCAGCGGCTTGGATCACCGGGTCGGAGCTTCGGCAGAGGCCATCCACCAGGATGCCGTCTGCGCAATCGATGCCCGCCGCCCGCGCGAGGCCATCGGCGGCGGAGACGCCGATGCCGACGATCACAATATCCGCCTCGATGATATCGCCGTCCGAGAGAGTGACGAGCAGCGCCTCGCCGCGTTGGTCGATCCTGCCAAGACCGGTACCTTCGCGGATCTCCACGCCCTCTGCCCTGTGCAGCGCGGCGACGTGATCGGCGGTGGGTTGGGCTGCGACGCGGGCCAGGATCCGGGGCGCCTGCTCCACCACCATGACCGACATGCCGCGCCGGGCGGCCACGGCGGCGGCCTCGAGCCCGATGTAACCCCCACCGACAACGACGGCCCGTGCGCCTTGGTTCACATGGGGTGCGAGGCGGTCGATATCGGCGAGGTCGCGCACGGTGAAGACACCCGGGAGATCGCCGCCGATCGCCGCGGGGAGGCGACGCGGGATCGCGCCGGTGGTGAGGATCAGGCGGTCATAGGGCAGGGGTCCAGCCGATGTCTCGACCGTCCCTGCGGCCCGGTCAATGGAGTGCGCCTCGGTCGACAAATGCAGCGTGATGTCATGCTCGGCGTAAAAGCTGTCGGGTTTCAGCTTGAGCCGCTCGAGGCTCATCTCTCTCGACAGATACTTCTTCGACAGCGGCGGGCGCTGATAGGGGGCGATGCGCTCGGCCGAGACAATATCAAGACCGCCCGCATGCCCGCCCTTGCGCAGCGTCTCGGCCGCCGAGAGCGCCGCTTGGCCGCCTCCGATAATCACGATCCGCTCTGCCATGGTGCCCTCCCTGCCGATGGGCAGCATGTCACCGAAGCGCGCGGCCGCTGCAAGTGCCAGTGCGTCCGTCATGTCGCCGATGCGTCAGCCGCGCTGCACCGACGAAAAAGGCCGCGCTCTTGGGCGCGGCCTGATCCGGTATCGTGGTTCTGAGGTCTCAGTCCGCGGTCAGCAGCGGCGTCCGCTTGTCGGGCAGGCGCGGGTTCTCGGGCGGCACGATCTGCAGGTCCAGCTTGCCGTCCTTCACACCGATCCTGACCAAGCCGCCCTTGTTCAGGCGGCCGAACAGCAACTCTTCGGCGAGTGCCTTCTTGATGTGTTCCTGGATGACGCGCCCAAGGGGGCGGGCGCCCATGGCGCTGTCATAGCCCTTGTCGGCCAGCCATTCGGTCGCGGGCCCGGTGAGCTCGATTGACACGCCCCGGTCCATCAGCTGCACTTCAAGCTGCAGCACGAACTTTTCGACCACCTGCAGGATGACCTCGCGCGGGAGGGCGCCGAAGGAGATCACCGCGTCCAGACGGTTGCGGAATTCCGGGCTGAAGGTCCGCTCGATCGCTGCGGTGTCCTCGCCCTCGCGCATGTCGCGGCCAAAGCCGATGGCCGGTTTGGCCATGTCCGACGCCCCCGCGTTGGAGGTCATGATCAGGATCGTGTTACGGAAGCTGACCGCCTTGCCGTTGTGGTCGGTCAGTTTGCCATGGTCCATCACCTGCAAAAGGATGTTGAACACATCCGGATGCGCCTTTTCGATCTCGTCGAGAAGCAGCACGCAATGCGGGTGCTGATCGACGCCATCAGTCAGAAGGCCGCCTTGGTCGAAGCCGACATAACCCGGAGGCGCACCGATCAGGCGGCTGACTGAGTGCTTCTCCATGTATTCCGACATGTCGAAGCGCAGCATTTCGACGCCCAGGATCGAGGCAAGTTGCTTGGCCACCTCGGTCTTGCCGACACCCGTCGGGCCCGCGAACAGATAGCTGCCGATGGGCTTCTCGGGCTCGCGCAGGCCCGCGCGGCTCAGCTTGATGGCCGAGGCGAGGGCGTCGATGGCAGCATCCTGCCCGAACACCACCCGCTTCAGGTTGCCCTCCAAGTCGCGCAGCGCTTCCGCATCGGTCTTCGAGACCGTCTTGGGCGGGATCCGCGCGATCTTGGAGACGACCGCCTCGATCTCCTTGGGGGTGATCGTCTTGCGCCGCTTGTTGGCGGGCACGAGATGCTGCGCCGCGCCGGCCTCGTCGATCACGTCGATCGCCTTGTCGGGCAGCTTCCGGTCATTGATGTAGCGCGAGGAAAGATCGACCGCCGACTTGATGGCGTCGGCCGTGTACTTAACCTCGTGGTGATCCTCGAAAAACGGCTTCAGACCGCGCAGGATCTTGATGCTGTCATCGACCGACGGCTCGTTCACGTCGATCTTCTGGAACCGGCGGCTGAGCGCCCGGTCTTTCTCGAAATGCTGACGGAACTCGTTGTAGGTGGTCGAGCCCATGCAGCGCAGCGAACCCGATTGAAGCGCGGGCTTCAGCAGGTTCGAGGCATCCATCGCGCCGCCCGTCGTGGCCCCGGCGCCGATGACCGTGTGGATCTCGTCGATGAAGAGCACCGCATCCGGGTGGTTCTCCAACTCCTTGACGACACCCTTCAGCCGCTCCTCGAAATCGCCGCGATAGCGGGTGCCGGCCAGCAGGGCGCCCATGTCGAGCGAGAAGATCGTGGCGCCAGACAGCACCTCCGGCACTTCTTCCTCGACGATCTTCTTCGCCAGGCCCTCGGCGATGGCCGTCTTGCCCACGCCCGGGTCGCCGACCAGCAGCGGATTGTTCTTGCGCCGGCGGCAGAGAACCTGAATGCAGCGCTCAACCTCGTCTTCCCGCCCGATAAGCGGATCGACGCCGCCACGGCTCGCCTTGGCATTGAGATCGACGCAGAACTTCCCGAGAGCGCTGTCCTCGTTCTTCTCTTCCTTCGACTTCGGCCCGCCCGCGGTCTGCTCTTCCTCCTGCTCGTCGGCGCCGCGCACGGCACGCTGCTCACCGAAGGCCGGATCCTTCGCCACGCCATGGCTCAGGTAGTTGACCGCGTCATAACGGGTCATGTCCTGCTCTTGCAGGAAGAAGGCGGCATGGCTCTCGCGCTCATTGAAGATCGCAACCAGCACATTGGCGCCCGTGACCTCGGAACGGCCCGACGACTGCACGTGGATCGCCGCGCGCTGGATCACGCGTTGGAAGCCGGTCGACGGCGCCGCCTCGGCCCCCTCGCCATCGAAGACCAGCGTTTCCAGGTCGGTGTCGACAAACCGCGTCAGCGTGGCGCGCAGTTCATTCAGATCGACCGAACAGGCGCGCATCACGCGCGCCGCATCCGGCTCATCGACGAGAGCCAGCAGCAGATGCTCAAGCGTTGCAAGTTCGTGGCGCCGGGCGTTCGCCAGACCGATGGCCCGGTGAATTGCCTCTTCCAGCGTCTGGGTCAGTGATGGCATCTGCCGTCTCCCTCAGGGCGCCGAATCTAATCGGGTGTTGGGGCAGCCCCTGATCTCGCCCCTACCGATGATGTTGGCCTGTCCGCGCCTGCGATCAAGCGCAAAGGTGCCCAATCAGTGTGAACGATGTGTCGCCTGCCTGCCTGCGCGCCCGCCAAAAGCCACGGGTCGGGGGTCGGCTGCGCAAGAATCGTCACTCCTTCTCCATCGTGCACTGGAGCGGATGCTGGTTCGAGCGCGCGCAATCCATCACCTGGGTGACCTTGGTTTCCGCTACTTCGAAGGGGTAGACGCCGACCACGGCGACGCCCTTGTTGTGGACGGTCAGCATGATCTCGACCGCCTGGCTGTGGTCTTTGTTGAAGAAGCGCTGCAGGACGTAGACGACGAACTCCATGGGTGTGTAATCGTCGTTCAGCATCAACACTTTATAAAGTGACGGCTTCTTGGTCTTAGCGCGGGGTTTGACGGCGACATCGCCGTCGGGCCCGTTGCCCTGGTCATCCGACGGTCCCATACGCGTTGCTGCCCGCGCCAAAGGCGCGCGATGCGCAAGATCCTGTCGATTGCCGTGACGCTGATGCATCCGTCGCTCTCCCGCAGCGTGGTGCTCAAACGATATATGAGCCGTGAGCCGCAGGGAAAGTGCGCGGACAGTGGTAGGTCGCGACGTAGTGAGCGACCCGCGGCCGCAACGCGTGGAGTGCGCTGCCGTGTCGTTCCGCCGCCGGCGGGGCGGTAGATCCCCGATGGCGGCAGGAAGCATCGTCTCAGACCCGACCGAGTCGGGCCGCGGCCTGCAGCCTGTCTGACAGTGGCGCCATGACATCCAGCATCGCACCGCTAACGAGGTCGTTCAGCCGCACGACCTCGGACATCGTGTCCTCCAGCACTGCCTTCTGGTGGCCGCTCTGCTTCTCGACCAATTCGACCAGCGAGCGGGCGTGCAGGCTTTCCTTCGCGGCAGCGACGCCCTCTTCGTAGTTGCGCTTGGCAAAGGCGAAGATCTGGGCATTGACCGTCTCGACCGCCTTGGCCGCGGCCCGGCTCGAGACCACCATCGCGTCGAAGGTCTCCTGATTGAGCCGGGTGATCTCGGTCACGTTGGCCGAGACGCGCTCGACCTGCTCATGCGCGGCCTTGTCGAGGGCATCCTTCGCGTCGGTTGTGGCGCGCTGCGCCTCGTTGATCAGTGTTTCGGTCGTCTCGACCAGCGTGCTGGCATCAGTCATTTTTGCCTCCTGCATGGGATGACTGCCTTCTCATCAAGGATGGGCGCCATGCTGCACCGCGTCAAGAATTATTGTGCAATGCAACATAAGCTCGATCTGCTGCTTTGGTGCGGAGCGGCGGGGCTGCAAACGGTGAGGCGCGCGGCCGCGTCTCGTCATACGGCATCTCGTGCTCGCGTTGTCGGTGCGCTCCCGATGCATCAGGCCGCTGCCCTGTGAAGAAATGGATTATCAATGAATCCACCGCATGTTACGCTCGCGGCTGAAAGAACGAGTGGCCGCGCATCGACGTGGTCGCCAAACGGGCAGAATGCGGGCGTGAGGCATATCATGAGGGGACGTACGCGCGTCGGGCAGCAGCCTGGCGCCTATGGGCGCGAATCCGGGTGGTTCGTGGATTGGTCGGGCGGCGGCTCGGCACTCGGCACAGGAATGGGGTTGCCGGCATCTGTGGCTCGATGGGCCGTTGCGCTGTTGGCGCTGCTGCTGATCACGGTGGTCTCGCTGCCCGCGCAGGCGGCACCTTACGCGGGCATCGTGATGGATATGCGCTCGGGCGCGGTCTACTACACACACGACGCCGACAGACGTCAGCATCCGGCATCGCTGACCAAGATGATGACGCTTTATCTGACGTTCGAGGCGATCCAGCGGGGACAGATCGGTCTCGACCAAAAGGTGCGCGTCTCGCGACACGCCGCGCGTCAGCCCGCCTCCAAGCTTTACCTCAAGCGCGGGCAAAAGGTGTCGATCCGTCATCTGATCCGCGCCACGGCGATCCGCTCGGCCAATGATGCGGCGATGGTGCTGGCAGAGGCGATCGGTGGCAGCCAGGCAAACTTTGCGCGGCTCATGACCGCCAAGGCGCGCGAGCTTGGGATGTCCAAGACGACCTTCAAAAACCCGCATGGTCTGACGCAGAAGGGGCATCTCTCCACGGCGCGCGACATGGCTCTCCTCGCCCGCCATCTCTACTTCGACTTTCCGAAATACTATAACGTTTTCGGCCGCTTGCGTCACACCGCGGCGGGTAAGCGGCTGCGCACCACCAACCGGCTGCTCGCCACCTATCGCGGGGCGGAGGGGATGAAGACCGGTTATACCCGCGCCGCCGGCTATAATCTCGTCTCGGTGGCCGCGCGCGGGTCGGAGCGGGTGATCGCCGTCGTCATGGGGGGTAAGACGTCGCGCTCGCGGAATGCGCAGTCCAAAAAGCTGCTGGATCTCGGCTTCCGCAAGGCGCCTACCCGGGTGGCTGTCCGCAAGCCTGGCAAGGTCTCGGCGACGCGTGTTGCGCGCGCGCCCCTTCCGCCAGCGCGCCCCGCGGTCGGGCCGACGGGTATTGCGGCCATCGCATCCGCACTCGCCGCACCCGAGGCGCAGGCTTCGGTCGATCTCGCCTCACGATCACGCTACGCGCCTCTCTACGCGTCCGAGCCGCCGCCTCGTTCCGGCGCGGACTGGACGGTGGCGCTGGGCGATTTCGCGCGGGAGGGCCAGGCGATCGCGCTAATCTCGGCCTTGGCGCTCGATACGCCCCCGTCGCTCTCCTCGGCCAGGGTGACGATCGGCAGCCATGGCAAAGGCAGCGCCAAGCGCTACCGCGTGGAAGTCGCCGGTCGTGACGGTCGCGCCCCGGCCGAGGCCTGCCGTGAGCTGCGCCGCCACGAGCCGATCTGCCGCGCCATTACCCTGAAGTGACCACGCGGTGAACTGCACCCGGGGTGCCGAAGGCGCCGCCGTGGGCAACAGATGATTCGCTCGTCGTCAAAGCTTAGGCACCCAGCCATGGGCGCCTTTACCTTTTGCAGGCTCCGGCGAGCGCGCTGGCGCGCCTCAGGCTTCTTCCAGCCCCGGCAGGGCAAGGGACTTGACGAGGTCGCGCACTTCCTGCCTCGCGGAGACGTGGCTCATCGTCATGGTGATCCCACCGCCCTTTTTCAGGTCGAGCAGTGTCAGCCCGTTGAGGAACAGCTCGCGGAAGATCACACGCTCGGAGAAGCCCGGTGCAATGCGAAAACCGATCCGGTCGGATAGTTCGGCCATCACGGTGCCGACCGCCCGCTTGTTCCGGCTCTCCAGCATCGAAATGCGATTGCGCAGCACCACCCAGTCAAAGGGCGAACGCCGTTCGACGGCACGGCGCTGGCGCGCCTTCCATACCATCTCGGCGTAGATCGACGGTCCCAGCACGCGCCCGGTCGCCGGATCGACGCGCCCCAGCAGGTCAAAGTCGATCAGGCTGTCATTGATCGGCGTGATCAACGTGTCGGCCGCAACATGGGCCGCCTCGGACAACACCGTCACCGCCCCCGGCGTGTCGATCAGGATGAAGTCGCAGATGGCCGACAGATCGTCGATGGCGTCGCTCAGCGCCTGGCGCTCCTCGGCCGCGACATCGGCCACACGCTCGGCGCGCGAGCGTGCCACCTGTCGCCGCTCGGGCAGGATCAGTCTGACACCGTGCCGGTCGTTATACGCCTGCCGGTTGTCGAGGTAGCGGAACAGCGACTGCTGGCGCATGTCGAGATCGAGCGCACCGACCCGCTTGCCCGCCCGTGCGAGCGCCACGAAGAGGTGCATCGCCGTTGTGGATTTGCCCGAGCCGCCCTTCTCGTTGCCGAGCACGACCACATGGGCGCGCCCTTCGGCGGGGCGCACTTTGGACGCTGACGGATCGCGCAGGTTATTGGGATCCGAGCGGTCAGTCGCGGGGGCGGTCTGTGGTTCGACACTCACGGTCGGACCTCATGGCAGGCCTTGGTCAAAGCCGGTGATGCACCGCCCATCATGCCGCGTCCAGCGCATCGTCGGACCCGGCAAAGGCCGTTCGAATCGCTGACGGGGGACGGGATCAGAAGCCGAAGCCCTCGAACTTCTTCTTGAATTTCGAGACCCGACCACCGGTGTCCATCAGGCGCTGGCTGCCGCCGGTCCAGGCGGGGTGGCCCGAGGGGTCGATGTCGAGCGTCATCTGATCGCCCTCCTTACCCCAGGTGGTCCGCATCTGCACAATGGTGCCGTCCGTCATCTTCACGTCGATCACGTGATAGTCGGGATGGATGTCAGCCTTCATCTCTTGTCCCTCCATCAGCCGGCCCAGGTCAGGCGGCGGCCACGGGCACCGGGCCCGGGAAAACCACAGAGACCGCCCCAAGGGACGGTCTCTCTCGCGCGGGCTATACGCGGGCGCGCCACCCTTCGCAAGGGTCGCCGCGCGCCCTCTACCCCCGTTTCAGATGCCGTAGAGCGGGCCCAGCGTATCCTCGCTGAAAAGCGACGAGACCGACGTGCCGTTCGACACGTTCATCACTGCCTGCGCCATCAGCGGCGCGATCGAAGCCACGCGGATCTTCTCGCAGGCGGCCGCATCCTTGCGGAGCGCGATGGTATCGGTGGTGACCAGTTCGGTCATCGAGCTGTCGCCGATCCGCTCGGCCGCCGGGTCCGAGAAGACGCCATGCGTGATATAGGCCCGCACCTCGCGCGCCCCTTCCTCGATCAGCAGGTCGGCGGCTTTGCAAAGCGTGCCCGCCGTGTCGCAGATATCGTCGATGATCAGGCAAGTCTTGTCCTTCACATCGCCGATCACGGTCATGCTTTCGACCTCGCCCGGCTTGCCGCGCCGCTTGTCCACGATGGCGAGAGAGGCGTTGATCCGCCGCGCCAGATCGCGCGCGCGGATGACGCCCCCCACATCGGGCGAGACCACGGCCAGATCGTCCCGTTCGCCAATGCGCTGTTTGATATCGATGGCAAAGACCGGGGAGGCGTAGAGATTGTCGGTCGGAATGTCGAAGAAGCCCTGGATCTGGCTCGCATGCAGGTCGATCGTCAGCACGCGGTCGATGCCTGCCTTGTCCATCAGGTTGGCGACGAGCTTGGCGGTGATGGGCGTGCGGGGCGCGGTCTTCCGATCCTGCCTGGCATAGCCGAAATAGGGGCAGACCGCCGTGATCCGCCGGGCCGAGGCGCGTTTCAGCGCGTCGGTGATGATCAGCAGCTCCATGAGGTTGTCGTTCGCGGGTGATGACGTCGACTGCAGCACGAAGACGTCCTCGCCGCGGACATTCTCGTAGATCTCGACGAAAACCTCGCCATCCTTGAAGCGCTCGACGCGGGTATTGGTCAGCTCGACCCGGTCGCCGCGTTGGCTGGCGATGCGGCGCGCGATGGCGGCGGCGAGGGTCCTGTTGGCATTGCCCGAGATCAGTTTCATGCCGCCAAGCCCCCTCGCATCGCCGCTGGTCTCGTGAGCGGCTGCAGCGTTGATCGCGCCGGGCGACCACGCAGAATCTGGCGCGCAGCCTTAGAGAGCAGAGACGGTCTTGCCCAGCCCTCGGTCGGGATATGCAGCCGTGATTCCCGATCCGGGGCGCATGCGTGGCCGCGGTCGCCGCCATGGTCGCCGCCATCCCGCGTTGACACCGGCCGCGAGCGTGGTGACTGTCCGCCCGCCCCGCATTCGCGCCAGACCCGCCACCGCCAACAACCCCCATAGTCAAGGATACAGCCCATGACCTTCCGCGCCCTCATCGTGAACAAGGCCGACGACGGCACCGTGTCGGCGGGGATCGAGGACATCGGCGAGGAGCGCCTCCCCTCGGCCGAGGACGGCGCGGACGTGACGGTGCGCGTCCACCACTCCACGCTGAACTACAAGGACGGGCTCTGCCTGACCGGCGGCGGCGGCTTGGTGCGCACGTTCCCGCATGTGCCCGGCATCGATTTCGCGGGCGAGGTCGAGGCCTCGGACAATCCCGACTTCAAGCCCGGCGACCGCGTGGTGCTGACCGGCTGGCGCGTGGGCGAGGTCTGGTGGGGTGGGTATGCCGAAAAGGCACGGGTCAAGGGCGACTGGCTGGTGCCGCTGCCCGAGGGCTTCGACACCCGGCTTGCCATGGCGGTCGGCACGGCCGGGTTCACGGCGATGCTGGCGGTGATCGCGCTGGAGGAGCATGGCCTGAAATCCGGAGCCGGTCCGGTGCTGGTCACGGGGGCTGCCGGAGGCGTGGGATCGGTTGCAACCGCGATCCTGGCCAAGCTGGGCTACGAGGTCGCCGCCGTCACCGGCCGGCCCGAGACGGGCGATTACCTCAAATCGCTCGGCGCGACGCAGATCGTGGCGCGCGAAGACCTCGCCGAACCCTCGGGCAAACCACTGGAGCGCGAGGCCTGGGCAGGCTGTGTCGATGCCGTGGGCGGGCCGATGCTCGCCAAGGTGCTGACGCAGATCCAGTATGGCGGCGCGGTCGCGGCGGTCGGCCTGGCGGGCGGTGCAAAGCTGCCGACGACGGTGATCCCGTTCCTGCTTCGCGGTGTGAACCTCCTCGGCATCGACAGCGTGATGAAGCCGAAACCTGCCCGCCTTGCCGCCTGGCAGCGTTTGGCGAGCGACCTGCCGCGCGATCTGTTGGAGGGCATGATCCGACCCGCCACGCTGGCCGATCTGCCGGGCCTCGGCGCCGATATCCTCAAGGGGCAGGTCAAGGGCCGCGTGGTCGTGGATCTCTCGGCATGAGCGCGGATGGCGCTCTGGGACTGCCGGCGCTCGATCTCGATTTCGTCCGCGCGCAGTTCCCGGCCTTCTCGGCGGCGGACGGCGACACGGTGTTCATGGAGAACGCCGGCGGCTCCTACGCCGCGCGCCAGACCATCGAGCGCCTGACCGCTTTCTATACCGACAGCAAGGTACAGCCCTACGGCCCCTTCCCGGCCTCGGCGCGCGCGGGCCAGCGGATGGACGAGGCGCGCACACGTCTTGCCGCCATGATGGGGGTGGAGGAGGACGAGGTCCTGTTCGGCCCCTCCACCACGCAAAACGCCTATGTCCTGGCGCAGGCCTTCGGCGAGATGCTGAAGTCCGGCGACGAGATCGTGGTCACCAACCAGGATCACGAGGCCAATAGCGGCGCCTGGCGCCGGCTGTCGCGGCTCGGCATCACCGTGCGCGAATGGCAGGTCGACCCCGAGACCGGGCATCTCGACCCGGCCGCGCTCCGCGCACTGCTGTCCGAGCGCACGCGCCTCGTCGCCTTTCCCCATGCCTCCAACATCGTGGCCGAGATCAATCCGGTCGCCGAGATCTGCGCCTTGGCCCGGGCCGCCGGCGCGGCGACGGTGGTCGATGGCGTCTCGGCCGCGCCGCATGGCCTGCCGGATATCGCGGCGCTGGGCTGCGATGCCTATCTGTTTTCGGCCTACAAGACCTATGGGCCGCATCAGGGTGTCATGGTGCTCCGTCGGGCGCTGAACGACCGGCTGCCGAACCAGGGCCACCATTTCAACGACGGCTATCGCATCAAGCGCATGCTGCCCGCCGGCCCCGACCACGCGCAGATCGGCGCCATGGCGGGGGTGGCGGCCTATGTCGACGCGCTCCATGCCCATCATCTGGGCGAGGGCTCGAACGCCGATGCGGCCGAGCGCGCGCGCGGTGTCGCCGCCATGATCCGTGCCCGCGAGATGGCGCTGACCGAGCGTTTGCTGCGCTTCATCGACACCCGCGAGGACCTGCGCCTGATCGGCCCGCGCGACCCCGCGCAGCGCTGTTCGACGGTGGCACTTGTCCATGCACGCCCGGGTGCAGCGCTTGCCGAGGCATTGGCGGCCCATGGCGTCGGTGCCGGCGGCGGCAGTTTCTATGCCGACCGGGTGCTGGCCGCCTGCGGGGTCGAGCCCGACCACGGCGTGCTGCGGCTCTCGTTCCTACACTACACCAGCGAGGGCGAGATCGACCGCACCATCGCCGCCCTCGACGCCGTGCTGGTCGCCTGACCCCCCATGCGGATCGTCGGTGGGCGGTTCAGCGGCCAGCGCCTCGCTGCTCCGGGCGCGGCAGGGGGCGGCGCCGCGCATCTGCGCCCGACCGCCGACCGGGTGCGCGAGGCGCTCTTCAACCTGCTCGCCCATGGCCCCTACGGCACACCTCCGCCGCCCGAGGGGCGCCGCGTGCTCGACCTCTTCGCTGGCACCGGTGCGCTCGGTCTCGAGGCGCTGTCGCGCGGTGCCCTGCAGGCGACCTTCGTCGACGATCATGGCCCCAGCCGGGCGCTGATCCGGACCTCGGTGGATGCACTCGGCCTTGCCGGCGTCACCAAGATCTGGCGGCGCGATGCCACCCGGCTCGGCCTCCATCGCGGCGCGCCCTTCGATCTGGTCTTTGCCGACCCGCCCTATGACCGGCCCGAGGCGGCGGGCCGGGCGCTTGCCTCGGCGCGCGCGGGCGGCTGGCTGGCGGCCGGCGCCCTGATCGTCGTGGAGGCGGATGCTGCCCGCCCGCCCGTGCTGCCCGACTGGGTCGCGGTCGAGGACACGCGCCGCTATGGCGAAACGCTGCTGACGATTGCGTGGCTGATCGAGGGAGAGAACGCGGCATGAAGATTGGCACCGACACCCCCGCCATCGTCAGCGGCGCGGCGAGCGGTTTGGGCGAGGCGACGGCCCGCGCGCTTCAGGCAGCAGGCGCCCCGGTCACCATCCTCGACCGCGACAGCGCGCGCGGCGCAGCCGTGGCCGCCGACATCGGTGCCGCCTTCGCCGAATGCGACGTGACCGACGAGGCGAGCGTCACCGCAGCCCTGGCCGCGGCCGCCGCAGCCCACGGCGCGGCCCGCATCGCTGTCAACTGCGCCGGCATCGCCCCGGCCGCCAAGACCGCCGGGTCCAAGGGCGCCCATGACATGGCGCTGTTCGAGCAGGTAATCGCCATCAACCTGATCGGCACCATGCGCGTCATGGCCCATGCCGCCCAGGCGATGCGGGGGCTGGAGCCCCTGGATAGCGACGGCGCGCGCGGTGTGATCGTGAACACGGCCTCGATCGCCGCCTTTGAGGGGCAGATGGGCCAGGCCGCCTATGCCGCGTCCAAGGGCGGTGTCGCGGCGCTGACGCTGCCGGCCGCCCGTGATCTGGCCCGTGACGGTATCCGCGTCGCGGCCATCGCGCCGGGCATCTTTGGGACGCCGATGCTGCGGGGTCTGCCGGAGGACGTGCAGCGGAGCCTCGCCACCCAGGTGCCGTTTCCATCGCGTCTCGGCGACCCGGGCGAGTTCGCGCGCCTCGCGCTTTCCATCGTCGAGAACGATTTCATCAATGGTGAGATTATCCGCCTCGATGGTGCCATGCGCATGGGCGCGCGCTAGCGGCCGGCCGTGCCAAACGGAATCGCGGCTGGTCGCCGCGATGAGTCCCGCAGGGGTGCCTGGCGCGGATGGCGCACGCCGCCCCGAGCGCGCGACGGCGGGGGCGATCTTTGGTGTTTTGGGGCTGGGTAGAAGCCGCAGGCGGCTTCTGACCGAGCGTGTTGTGGGTGTCGGGCCGCGTCAAGGGCAAGCGGGCTGGCGCCCGTCACTTCGCGACGCTTGACCCGGTCCACCACCAGGTCCCCCGCCCGCGACGCCGTGCGCATCGGGGCTGAGCCGGGTTCCGACCTGCGGATCGCCCCATGGACAGGGGCGGCGCGACCGGCGACAAGGCGCGCGAAACCAGAGTGGAAGGACCCCGCCATGGCGATCTCAACCGGTGACGCGCTGCCCGAGGCAACCCTTTACGAGATGACGGCGGACGGCCCCGGCCCGGTGCAGGCCTCGGCCGCGATGGGCACGGGCACGGTTGCCGTGTTCGGCGTGCCTGGCGCCTACACGCCGACCTGTCATCTGAAGCACATGCCGTCCTTCATCGCCAATGCCGAGGCGCTGAAGGCCAAGGGCGTCGACAGCATTGTCTGCATCACCGTGAACGACCCCTTCGTCGCCAAGGCCTGGAGCGAGGCGACCGGCGCCGATGCGGCCGGCATCCGCGTCCTCGGCGATGCGACAGCGGCCTTCGCCACAGCGCTTGGCATCGATTTCGACGGCTCGGCCGTCGGCCTCGGCACCCGGGCGATGCGCTTTGCCATGCTGGTCAAAGACGGGAAAGTCGCGTCGATCGCCATCGAGGAGAAACCGTCGGACATGGAAGCGACCTCGGCCGAGAACATGCTGGCCACGCTCTGATCCGGCGCTAGTCGGCGGCACCCCGCGGTGCCGTCGTCGCCCGGCGCGGCCCGCTCAGCCCTGTTTTTTGAAGGGCATCATCTCGGTCAGCGCCGCATTCTCACGATCCACCGACCGACGCTCGCGCTCCAGATAGTCCTCAACCGCCGACGAGAAGCCGGGATCGGGCAAGTAATGCAGCGAGCGCGTCGTGGTCGGCGCGTAACCGCGCGCCAGCTTGTGCCCGCCCTGCGCCCCCGCCTCGACCCGCTTCAGCCCATGGGCAATCGCGAAATCAATGGCCTGATAGTAACAGGTCTCGAAATGCAGGAAGGGGTGGTCCTCGGTGCAGCCCCAGTACCGGCCGAACAGCGTCTCGCGCCCGATCACATTCAGCGCACCGGCAATCCAGCGCCCGCTGCGCCGCGCCATGACCAACAGGATGCGGTCTGCCATGGTCTCGCCGAGGATCTCGAAACACTGGCGCGACAGGTAGGGCCGCCCCCATTTGCGGGTGCCGGTATCCTGATAGAAATGCCAGAATGCGTCCCAATGCTCTTCGCCGAGCGCATCGCCGGTCAGCCAGTGCATCTCGATGCCGTTCTCCACGGCACGCTCGCGCTCTTTGCGCAGGTTCTTGCGTTTGCGCGAGGACAGCGCGTCGAGGAAATCCTCGAAACGCTGATAGCCGGCATTCTCCCAATGGAATTGTTGATCGGTGCGTTGCAGGAAGCCCGCACGCTTTCCGAGATGCCATTCATGGTCGGTGCAGAAGGTAACGTGCAGCGAGCTTAGATGATTGTCAGCGGTGATCCGGCGCGCGGCATCCAACAGGCCCGCTTGTACGGTCTCGCGGTCGAGCCCGATGGTCGGGTTCACCAGCAACCGGGGTCCCGTCGCTGGCGTGAACGGCACCGCTGCCTGCAGTTTCGGGTAGTAGTCGCCGCCAGCGCCCTCATAGGCGTGGGCCCAGGAATGATCGAAGACGAATTCTCCCTGGCTGTGGCTTTTGAGGTAGAGCGGCATGGCGCCGATGATCGGGCCATCGGGTTGCGACGCCAGGCGCATCACAAGATGGTGCGGCGCCCAACCGGTGCGACGCGTCGCTGAACGCGAAACCTCTAGCGCGTGCAGAAAAGCGTGGGTGACGAAAGGATTAAGCGGTGGCCCGCCATCCGCGCGTTCGGGCGCTGCGCAATTGTCCCATTCCGCTGCGTCGATGCTACCGATCTCGTTGACCACGCTGACCGCCAGCGCGATCTCGCCGCCTGCACCATCCACGCCCTCATCCTCGTCCAGCGGTCTGGTCGCCTCGCTCATGCGCCGTGAGGTGGCCGTGTGCAGCGCAACGTCAAGCCGCTCTTCGTGCTTTCACGTCGTTGCGACTGCGGCTATGTGCCATGGGGTGCGTGGCGCTGGCCGACGGTGATTGGCCCGCCGCGCGTTGCAAGACTAGGCTGGCGCCCCGCCAGCTGTGTGACGAGGAAGATGCCATGCACACCATGATCGCCCCCCATGCCCGTATGGAGGCCCGTATCGAGGCCCGCGTCCGGACTGGTCCGACCGGAGCATGGCGGCTGCTTTGCGGCGCAGTCATTGCGCCGTTGATGGTGCTGGCGATGCTCTTCGCCACGCCCGCCAGCGCCCTCGACAGCGACGGTGCCAAGGCCCATGTGCGCACCACCGTCGACGAAGTGCTTGATCTGGTGCGCGGCTCAGGCTCGGGCGACAGCAAGGCCAACGACTTTCGGGCGATCCTGGAGCAGCGCGCCGCGATGCCGCAGATCGCGCGTTTTGCCGCCGGCGCCGTCTGGCGCGACATGAGCGATGCGCAGCAAAGAGCCTATGTGGACGCCTTCTCGCACTACCTCGCGACGATCTATGCGCGGCGCTTTCAGGAGTATTCCGGACAGTCCATCGATCTTGGCACCACGCGCGATCTGGGCCGCCGCGGGATCGAGGTCGAGAGCACCGTCAAGGGCGGTGGGCAGCCACCGATTGCGGTTGCCTGGGTCGTGTCGGACCGCCCGGGTCGGGTGGTCTTGGCCGATATCGTGATCGAGGGTGTGTCGCTCTTGATTACGCAGCGCGACGAGATCACGGCCCTGGTGAGCCAGAAGGGCGGGATCGACGGCCTGATCGAGTTTCTCGCGGGCACCTGACCGCCCGTCGATCCCCACGGCGCGGCTGCTTGGGCGTGCCGGCTACGGGCCGCTCTCACCCGGCTTTCGGCTGTCGAGCTGTTTCCACACACCGCTTACCCGCATGACGAGACGGCCGCCCGATGCGAGCCCCGCCTCCATGAAGGAGAGCCCGCGCACCAGCCTGATCTGGTGCGCCCGGCAGTAGAGAACCTGACCCTGTTTCGCCGCGGCGACGAAGTGCGTGTCGAGCTGGATCGTCGCGCAGGGATGCCCGCCGCCCGCTTCGTAGGTCGAGGTGCCCATGGTGATGTCGGCCAGCGTCAGCAGCACGCCGCCATGGCAGACGCCGCCGACATTGATGTGCCGCTGATCCAGCGTCAGCCGCCCGTACCAGACATCAGATCCCGCCCGCGCAAACTCGACCGGACCCACATGGGGCGTAAAGCCGGTGCCCCGTACGCGCCGCCAGGGCAGACTGTCGAGCGCCGGATCCATGCCGGCCGGGTCGAGAGGGGACATGCGCACTCCAGCATGTGGCGGAAGGGATCGTGGTGGCGACCCGGGGTGGCGACCCAGGCTTACCCAAGCTTGATGGGCCGCAATCATGCCCGCTGTCGGGATCGAGGGGCAGCCGATGGTTGCCGAAGCGGCCGCAAATCTCCCGCGCACCCGGCTAGAACGCAATCGATGAACGTGCTGGGAACTTGTAAGGTGTGGGCCATGAACGCCCGAACCAGCGAGGACCCGCCATGACCCTGCAGGACCGCGATCTCGACACCATCCGCCAGGCGATGCGCGCCAACCTCCGCCCCGACGAGGCGGTGGTGCTGCGGCACCTGATCGAGACCGTGGCCCTGGATGACGAGGCGCGCATGTCGATCAGTGCCCGCGCCGCCGATCTGGTGCGCGCCGTGCGGAGCGCCGGCAGCCCGGGCCTGATGCAAAGCTTTCTGACCGAGTATGGGCTGTCGACGCGCGAGGGCGTGGCGCTGATGTGCCTTGCCGAGGCGTTGCTGCGCGTGCCCGACGACGAGACCATCGACGCGCTGATCGAGGACAAGATCGCGCCAAGTGCCTGGGCGCGCCATCTCGGACAGTCCTCCTCGCCGCTGGTCAATGCCTCGACCTGGGCGCTGATGCTAACGGGCCGCGTGCTGGATGAAAGCGGCGAGGGTCTCGCCAAGACCCTGCGCGGGGCGGTCAAGCGCCTTGGCGAGCCGGTCATCCGCACCGCGGTCGGCCAGGCGATGCGCGAGATGGGCCGTCAGTTCGTGCTGGGTCGCGATATCGGCGAGGCGATGGGCCGTGCCGAGGCGAGCGAGGCACGCGGCTTTAGCTACAGCTACGACATGCTGGGCGAGGCCGCGCGCACCGACCACGACGCTCGGCAATACCTGCTCCACTACGCCACCGCGATCTCACACCTCGCGTCGGCCTGCACCTCGGCCGATATCCGAGAGAACCCCGGCATTTCGGCCAAGCTCTCGGCGCTCAGCCCGCGCTACGAGACCACGCAACGCGCCCGGGTGCTGGATGAGATCGTGCCGCGCGTGAAATCGCTCGCCCATCTCGCGGCCGCCGCCAACATGGGCTTCAACATCGACGCCGAGGAACAGGACCGCCTGGACCTCTCGCTCGACATCATCGAGCAGGTACTGGCCGAGCCCGCCTTCCGCGGATGGAACGGGTTCGGTGTGGTTGTGCAGGCCTACGGGCCGCGCGCGCCCCATGTGATCGACTGGCTGGGCACACTCGCCCGCAGGCTCGATCGCCGGATCATGGTGCGCCTCGTCAAGGGCGCCTATTGGGACACCGAGATCAAACACGCGCAGGAACAGGGGCTCGCCGGTTTTCCGGTATTTACCCGCAAGGTGACGACCGATGTGTGTTACCTCGCCTGCGCGCGGAAGCTCCTGGCCGCGGCCGACCGGATCTATCCGCAGTTTGCCACCCACAATGCCCATACGGTCATGGCGGTGCGCCACATGGCCGAGAGCGCGGGCAACCCGGCGCATGAGTTTCAAAAACTGCACGGCATGGGCGATGAGCTCTATGCCGAGGTGATGAAGGAGAAGGGCGCTCGCTGCCGCGTCTATGCGCCGGTCGGGGCGCATCGCGACCTGTTGGCCTATCTCGTGCGACGCCTGCTGGAGAACGGGGCCAACTCGTCTTTTGTGCACCAGATCGTCGATCCGGCCACCACGCCCGAGACCATCGCCCGAGACCCCGTGACGGCCGCCATAGCGCTTGAGAGCGTGGCCAATCGCGGCATCGCCGATGGCCTTGCCTTGTTCGGGACGCGCCGCAACAGCCGCGGTTGGGATCTCTCCGACCCGCAGGAGATCGCGCGGATCGAGAGCGATCGCTCGCCGTACAGGGGGCATCGCTTCGATGTTGAACCGATCCTTGCCGGCACGCGCAAACCCGCGGGCCCGACCCAGGCAATCGTGAACCCTGCCAACCATCAGGATCGCGTCGGGACCGTGCGCTGGGCCGACAGCGGCGATGTCGACCACGCCCTGAGCGAAGCCCGCGCCGCGGCC
Organism: Pseudomonadota bacterium; assembly: GCA_039027855.1. GTDB lineage: Bacteria > Pseudomonadota > Alphaproteobacteria > Rhodobacterales > Rhodobacteraceae > Thermohalobaculum. The sequence goes on from JBCCJI010000026.1 coordinate 30,729, forward strand.
GGGCCCTGGGCTGCCACGCCAGCGGGTGCCCGCGCGGCGATCCTGCGCCGCGCGGCCGATCTCTACGAAGCGCAGGCGCCAATGTTTTTCGCTGTCGCCCCGCGCGAGGCCGGCAAGATGCCCGCCGACGTCATCGCCGAGATCCGCGAGGCGGTGGATTTTCTGCGCTTCTACGCCGACGAGGCCGAGCGTCTGGCGGCGGCCGGCACGCTCGCGCCCCGCGGTGTCATCGCCTGCATCAGCCCGTGGAACTTCCCGCTCGCCATCTTCACCGGCCAGATTGCCGCCGCGCTCGCCGCCGGGAACGCGGTGATCGCGAAACCGGCGGAACAGACGCCGCTGATCGGCGGCATGGCCGTTGCCCTGATGCATGAGGCCGGCGTCCCTCGGGGAGCGCTGCAATACCTGCCCGGCGACGGCCCGACCGTCGGTGCCGCACTGACGCACGATCCACGCCTCGATGGCGTCGCCTTCACGGGCTCGACCCAAACGGGCAGGCGTATCGAGCAGGCACTTGCCGCCCACAACCGGTCCTACGCCATGCTGATCGCCGAGACGGGCGGTCTGAACGCCATGATCGTCGACAGCACCGCATTGCCCGAACAGGCGGTGCGCGACGCGGTCACCTCTGCCTTCCAAAGCGCCGGGCAGCGCTGCTCGGCGGCGCGCATCCTCTATGTGCAGGAAGACGTGGCGGACCGGGTGATCGCCATGTTGCAGGGGGCGATGGATGCCCTGGTCATCGGCGATCCATGGTCACTCTCGACCGATGTGGGCCCGGTGATCGACGCCGAGGCCCGCGATGCCATCGAAGCGCGCATCGCCGCCGCCGCCGCCGAGGGGCGGCTGATCAAGCGTCTCGCGTTGCCGCGTGGCTTGGCAGGGCAGGGCACCTATGTCGCGCCGGCGCTGATCCGCGCGGGCTCGATCGCCGATGTCGGAGAGGAGATCTTCGGGCCCGTCCTGCATGTCGTCAGCTGGGCTGCGGGTGAACTCGACACCGTGATCGAGGCGATCAACGGTGCCGGCTATGGCCTGACGTTGGGTCTGCACACGCGCATCGACGACCGGGTACAATACGTGATCGACCGCGTCCGCGTCGGCAACGCCTATGTCAATCGCAACCAGATCGGCGCCATCGTCGGCAGTCAGCCCTTTGGCGGCGAGGGGCTCTCGGGCACCGGGCCAAAGGCCGGCGGGCCAAGCCATGTGCAGCGCTTCTGCCTGCCGGCAGCCATGGCGCTCGGCCATGCCGCGCATCCATCGCCGACGCATGCCGTGCCTGCTTTGTCCGCCACGCAGGTTGCGACGCTGCTGGATCGTCTCGCCATGCCCGAGCATACGGTCGAGCCGGTCACGCTGCCCGGTCCCACGGGCGAATCGAACCGTCTGCGCCATGTGCCGCGCGGGCGTATCCTTTGCCTCGGCCCCGGCGCCGATGCCATCCGCGCCCAGATCGCGCGCGTCGCGGGTACCGGCAATGCCGCGCTTGTTGTCGCGCACGATGCCGGCCAGTTCGAGACGGTCGGCGCGGCCTCGTTGCACTTCATCGACGGGACCGTGGCGCCGCGGGTGCTGACCGAGTTGCCCGCCCTGGATGCGGTCGCCCATGACGGGCCCGAGGAGAGCCGTGTGGCGCTCCGTCAGGCGCTCGCCGCACGCCAGGGGCCGATTGTGCCGCTGCTCTCGGCCGCCGACCCCGACGCGCGCTGGTGTCTGGAACGCCATGTCTGCATCGACACCACGGCCGCGGGTGGCAACGCGACGCTGCTGGCTGCGGCAGGCGGCGGCTAAGTCTTGCCGCCAACCGGGGGTGGTGAGATCAAACTGTCACCGCCCTCGGCTAGGGCAGGGTCACCGTCGACGGAGCCATGCCCCCATGCAGCACATCGCCTTCTCGCGTCCTGGCCGGTTCTGGCGGGGCAATCTGCACACCCATTCGACCCGTTCGGACGGGGCGCTGCCGCCCGAGGAGGTCTGTCGGCGCTACGAAGAGGCGGGCTATGATTTCCTCTGCCTCTCCGACCATCTGATCGGCCGCTACGGCTATCCGATCACCGATACGCGCGACTACCGCTCCAACCGCTTCACCACCATTCTCGGCGCCGAAGTGCATAGCGGCACGCTCTCGAACGGTGAGATCTGGCATATCCTCGCCGTGGGTCTGCCTGAGGATTTCGAGCGGCCGAACCAGCCCGATTTCACGCCCCATGCGGAGGGTGAGAGCGCCGGTGCCCTTGCCCGACGCTGCGTCGAGGCGGGGGCCTATGTCGCCATGGCCCATCCCGAATGGTACGCCATGACCGCCGCCGATGGCGCGACGATCGGCGCCGCGCATGCCGTCGAGATCTACAACCATGGCTGCGTTGTGGGCGCCGCCCGCGGCTCGGGCATCGGGATCTGGGACGCCTTGCTGAACGAGGGCCGGCGCTTGACGGCCTGCGCCACGGATGACGCCCATTTCACCGAGCCGGACCATTTCGGCGGCTGGGTCATGGTCAAGGCCGAGGCGAACGAGCCCGACGCGCTGGTGGCAGCGCTTCGCGAAGGTGCCTACTACGCCACCACCGGGCCCGAGATCCATGACCTGCGCATCGACGGTGGGGTGATCCATGTCACCTGCTCCCCGGCCGAGAGGGTGATCGCCCTCGGCGCCGGCGCGGCGAACGAGGCACGCCACGGAAAAGCGATGGGCCGCGCCGAGATCCCGCTCACCGACCGGATCGCCAAGGGCGGCTGGGTTCGCATCGTGCTGGACGACGCAGCCGGCAGGCGGGCCTGGTCGAACCCGATCTGGCTCGACGACTGAACGACCTGCGCCAACCGCCGCTTTTCTCTCCACCAAGGATCGATGCCACCGCCTATCCGCCACGCTTTGTGTCGGACGACACAGGGCAGCGGCGCGGCCTGTGCGATGGTCTGTGTGTCGCAAGGACAGAGGCCGAACGGCGGCGACGGAACGTCACCATCGCGACCGCCGATCCCATCGGCGCCGGGACCGACCAGAGGAGACCGATATGCGCAGCGAAGCCGACAAGACCGCAGTCTACGAGCCCGCCGACAGCTTCGACTTCCGGCCAAGCGATGATGCGCTGATAGAGGATATCTCCTTGAACTTCGAACAGGTCGACCCGTACCCCTCGCCGACGACCAAGGGCGCCCATCGCGACCCGTGGACCGCGCTTCATGATGCTGGCTCGGCGGCTGAGAGCGCTGCCGACGGCGAGTATTCCGGGGAGAACCTCTACATCTCATCGGTCGGACGGCACAGTTGGGAGAACCACAAGGAGTGGATCGTCCTCGAGTCCGCGACGACTGACATCGGCGGTGCTGAGCACATCGATCACTGGTCGGAAAACGGTTGAGCGCCCCGTTGAGCGCCCCGTTGAGCGCTCGGTCGAGCGCCCTGGTGAACCCTGGCTCGGGCTTAAGGCTGACGCTCGCTCAGCCCGGCATGCGCGCACGTGTCATGTGCCGTTTGGCGCCGTACCCCGCGACCCGTTCGACCGCAAAGCCTGCCGCCGAGAGGGCACGGCGCACATGACCAGCGGCCGTGAAGCTGGCCGCCGTGCCGCCTGGTGCCGTCTTGGCACCGACAGCGGCCATCAGGGCAGGGGTCCATGCCTCGGGGTTTCGCGACGGGCTGAAGCCATCCAGGAACCAGGCATCGGCCGGTCTGTCGATCTGCGGCACCATCTCCTCGGCCAATCCGATCCCCAGATGCAGCACCGCCCCATCGATCTCGATGCGGTGCCAGCCCGGGGCATCGGATAGGCCCGCCAGACAGCGCGCATGCATCGCTGCGATCCGGGGCCATGGTGCCAGCGCCCGCGCGCGCCCATCGGCGCCCATCGGCCAGCCCTCGATCGAGGTCAGCCTGAGCGGGCAGGGCCGCCCCGCCGCGATCCATGCCTCCACTGCCAGCAGCATCGAGAGCCCGGTGCCGAAGCCGATCTCGGCGATGTGGAAGGGCGCCCGCAGCCCCCGCTCCCACGCCCGCCACCGCGCCGGCAGGTCGTTGCCATCCAGATAGACATGCACCGTCTCAGCGCGCCCGTCGGCCGCGGCGTAATATGTATCGTCGAAACGCGTTGAGCGAGGAACGTCGCCCGGGTCCCAGACGATCGCGCCCACAGGCGGATCAACCCGGCTCAGTCGCGGGCCAGCGCAATATCCGGTGCGTCCTCGGCCTTCATACCGACGACATGGTAGCCGCAGTCCACGTGATGCGTCTCGCCCGTCACACCGCTGGAGAGGTCCGACAGCAGGTAGAAACCGGCGCGGCCCACATCCTCCTGGCTCACATTACGGCGCATCGGCGCGTTCAGCTCGTTCCACTTCAGGATCAGCCGGAAATCGCCGATGCCCGAGGCGGCCAGCGTCTTGATCGGCCCGGCCGACAGGGCATTCACCCGGATATTGTTGCGCCCCATATCCGCTGCCAGATACCGCACCGATGCCTCCAGCGCCGCCTTGGCCACGCCCATCACATTGTAATGCGGCATGACCCGTTCGGCGCCGTAATAGGTCAGCGTCAACAGGCTCCCGCCCTCGGTCATCAGCGGCTCGGCGCGTTGGGCGAGGGCTGTGAACGAGTAGCAGCTGATCAGCATCGAGCGGGTGAAGTTTTCCTCGCTCGTCTCGACATAGCGGCCCTTCAGTTCGTTCTTGTCGGCATAGGCGACGGCGTGAACCAGGAAATCCAGGCGCCCCCATTCGGCGCGCACCGCCTCGAACACCGCGTCGATCGAGGCGGTATCGGTGACATCGCAGGGCAGCACGATCGAGGCGCCTACGCTCTCGGCCAAGGGGCGCACCCGCTTCTCCAGTGCCTCACCCTGAAAGGTGAACGCGAGCTCCGCGCCCTGGTCGGCGCACATCTTGGCGATGGCCCAGGCGATCGAACGGTCATTGGCCACGCCCAGTACAAGCCCGCGCTTGCCCGACATCATGGTGGACTGCATCGGAAGGCGACCTCCTGGAACCGGGCGGCTGGCATGCGGCACAAAGCCGGCGGGGCTTGGCCCGCCACGCCGTTTAGGGAATATCGCGCAGACCATCAAGCGCTGGATATGACCTATACGTAAGGTGCAGAACTGTCGCCCTTGTCATCCAACGCCCTTTAAGGCCGCCACGAGGCAGAGCATGACCGATACGACCGAAAGCCCCGCGACCGAGACGCCTGCGCCCGAGGATCACGCGACCGAGCCCACGGGCATCTTTGCGACCGAGGATCCCTACGCCCTCGCCCGCGCCTGGCTGGCGCAGGCCGAGAAGTCCGAGCCAAACGATCCGAACGCCATGGGCATCGCGACCGTCGACGCCGATGGTTTGCCCAACCTGCGCGTCGTCCTGTTGAAGGAGATCGAGGACGATCCGCTGACCGGCGGTTTCGTCTTCTATACCAATTATGAGGGCGCCAAGGGGCGCGAGCTTGAGGGCCAGCCGCGCGCCGCGGGCAATCTGCACTGGAAGTCGCTACAGCGCCAATTGCGCCTGCGCGGCCCGGTGGAGCGGGTCGAGGGGGCGCCTGCCGATGCCTATTACGCCAGCCGCGCCTACAAAAGCCGCATCGGCGCCTGGGCGAGTGCGCAGTCGCGCCCACTGGCCAGCCGCGCCGCGCTGATGGCCAAGGTCGCCGCCACCGCCGCGCGCTATCCACTCAACCCGCCGCGGCCCCCGCATTGGGGCGGCTTCCGCATCCGCCCCGTTGAGATCGAGTTCTGGGCCGACGGTGCCTTTCGGTTGCATGACCGCTTTCAGTGGCGGCGCGACACGCCCGACAGTGCCAACTGGACCATCAGGCGTCTCAACCCTTAAGCCCACGCCCCAACGCCGCGCGCGTTCAGTCGATGCCGACCACCGTGCTGCGCCGTTCCATCCCGACCACATCGCGCCAATGCCCGGCCAGGGAGCCGTATCCCATGCGGCCAAGTGCGCGGCGGGTGCCAAGCGGGGCGAACCCATGGCGGGCGAAAACGGCAAGGCTAGCGCCGTTCTCGGGAAAGATCTGCGCGGTCAGCGTCCAGAAACCGGCCGTTTCGCTGCGCTCGATGAGCTCGGTCAGCAGCACGCCGCCGATGCCGCGCCCCTGCGCCTCGCTTCCCACGTAAAGGCTCACCTCGCCCACGCCGGCATAGGCGCAGCGGTCGGAGGTTGGCGTGACGCTGGCCCATCCGACAACGCCGGCCTCCGCTTCGGCGACGATGATGATACCGCGGCCGTCGGCGCGCCATGCGGTCTCGGCTGGGTAGGGCGCGTCGCGGAACGAGGCATGGCCGCCTGAGAGCCCCTCTCGATGGATCCGGCTGATCGCCTCGCCATCGGCCACCTGGGCCTCGCGGCAGAAGACCGAGGCGTGGGGCAATGACGTATTGGGCGCAGGATCGGGTAATGGCATGTCACACCTCGCGGTCATGATGCAGCGGCTGGCTTCAGGATCGCCGAAACGCCGCCTGACGCAATGGCATAAGGTCCGGCATCGCAACCAAACCGCGCCGCTGGCTTGTATCCCGCCCGCGGCCGCGCCACGATCATGCATGGCGGCTTCGGGAGGTGCCCGTGCAGAACGAGGAGACGATCGACACCGCTGAGGCCGAAGAGGCCGCTCCGGAAGTGACCAAGGGCCATCGCCCGACGTTGCTGCTGACGGGCGCCTCGCGCGGGATCGGCCATGCGACCGTCAAGCGCTTCTCGGCCGATGGCTGGCGGGTGATCACCTGCTCGCGCCATGCCTTCCCTGAAGACTGTCCATGGCCCGCGGGGATCGAGGATCATATCCAGCTCGACCTCGCCAGCCCACAGTCGACCATCGATGCGGTGGCCGAGATCAAGCGGCGCCTGGCGAGCGGCAACCAGCCCGGTCGGCTTGAGGCGCTGGTCAACAATGCCGGCATCTCGCCAAAGGGCGAGGGCGGCGCGCGGCTCAACACGCTCGACACCGATCTACGCGACTGGGGCCGCGTGTTCCACGTCAACTTCTTCGCGGCCATCGTGCTGGCGCGCGGGCTGTTCGAGGAGCTCAAGGTCGCGGGCGGCGCGGTGGTTAACGTCACCTCGATCGCCGGCAGTCGCGTGCACCCCTTCGCCGGTGCCGCCTACTCAACCTCGAAGGCGGCGCTCGCGGCGCTGACCCGCGAGATGGCGCATGACTTCGGCCCGCATGGCATCCGCGTGAACGCCATCGCGCCGGGCGAGATCGAGACCGCGATCCTCAGCCCCGGCACCGAGAAGCTGGCCGAGGCGATCCCCATGCGTCGCCTCGGCTCCACCAAGGAGGTGGCGGACGTGATCCACTACCTCTGCTCGCCCCATTCCAGCTACGTCACCGGCACCGAGATCGAGATCAACGGCGGCCAGCACGTCTGAGGCTCTGGAACCTGTTCAGCAAGCGTGCCCTGAAGATCTTGTTCGACCTAGGTCGCGCAAGCATGGGCGACACGCGCGTGCCGGCCTACACAGCAGAGGACTTCGACTATGCAAAGGCTGAGGGCGTTCTCTTCCTGCCCTTCTTGTACACCCATGACGGGTTGGTGCATGCGCTGCTGCAGATCGTCGATCGGGTGGATCCACGAAGGGTCGGCGACGCGTTCATCGCAAGCCTGACGAGCCGACGTCTCGATTTGCGCTCCGCCCTTGGGAGCTTGGCGGTCGCGACATCGTTGCCGCCGCATACACTGTCTTCATCGCCGACAAAGCGGTGGCCGTCGGGCGCCGAGGACTGTAAGACCTGCGGATATCAAGAAGATCCGACACGTGATCTGACCGAGACCACGCCATACAGTCTTGCCCGCTTCAGATATGGCGGCGTTGTGCACTCATCTCTGGAATACGCGTGGTTCGACCTAGACTGCTTCGAAAAAACGGAGCCGCTGGAGCCGACGCCCCGCGACCGCGATACTCTGCGCCAGATCCTCGCAACGGCCGACCGCATGGACCCTAAGGCCCGCCCATCGTCGCTCGAGAAGGCACTCATGGGTCTTTTTCCGTCGAACACCAATGAGCGGCGCCTCTTGATCGAAATCCTAGGGCTCGACGGCATCTTGCAGCCAGCCGGACGCACCGGTTTCTTCCGATCCTTCGCGCTCCCGGACGAGCGCGAGCTCAACAGCGATTGGGGTATCCGGTGACGTGGTGGCGCGGCAGCTACCGCCTCAACAAAGACGCGGTCGACTATTGGTTTGGGGAGATCTGACTCAGGTTTCGAATCTCGCTCACCCGACTTTTGCAGCGATCCATCCCGTCGGTGTCATGACAGGGCCATGCCCTTGGCACCGCGATGCCACGCCGTCATCCTCGCACCAACAGCCGAAATGGGAGGGCGCGGCATGATCGATCTCTACACCTGGAGCACGCCGAACGGGCGCAAGGTCTCGATCCTGATCGAGGAGCTGGGCATCGCTTACGACGTGCATCCGATCGACATCACAAAGGATGAGCAGTTCGCGCCCGAGTTCCTCGCCATCGCGCCCAACAACCGGATCCCGGCGATCCGCCACCGCGACACCGGCCTGACGCTGATGGAGACGGGCGCGATCATGATCTATCTCGCCGAGAAGCACGGCCAATTCCTCGGTGAGGGCACTGCGAGGCTGAAGGTTATCGAATGGCTGATGTGGCAGATGGGCGGTCTCGGGCCCATGGCGGGGCAGGCGCACCACTTCCTCAAGTACAATGCCGGCAAGTCAACCTATGCCGAGGAGCGCTACGGCAAGGAGGTGCGCCGGCTCTACGGCGTGCTTGATCGGCAGCTGCAGAAGAACGCGCATGTCGCCGGCGGGGCCTATTCCATCGCCGACATGGCCTGCTGGCCCTGGGTATCGCGGTTCGAATGGCAGCAGATCGATCTCAACGCCTTCCCCGCCGTGCGCGACTGGTATCTGCGCCTTGCCGAGCGGCCAGCGGTGCAGCGTGGTTATCATGTGCCGGTTGAACAGCCGGGCATTCCGATGCCGTGAGGGGAAGAGTCGCGCCCCCTTCCGCCCCGGAACGAGACGCCATCCAGAATTGAGATCGTTTTTCGAATCGCGGTTTCGCGCGCTGCGAGCAGTCACGCATTCCTCGTCACCTCCAATTTGTATTTTCGTCCGTGAATAGGATTCTGCGGCAGGACTATGATTGAAACGGTTAATACTCAGGCAGCGGCGTGGCGGAGAAGTACTCGATGTTGGCCGCGCTAGTAATTGTCCGTTGCGTGGGAGGCTTCGATGGCGGTGGTGGATGTGGAGACAAGGGTTGCGGTGGCGAACGGGCCCTACCGGGTGGCAGTTGCGTTTGGCGGCCTTGGGCGCGCCGTGGCGGCGATGCGCGCCGGTTACGCCGCCAGCCGCGAGATCGGGGTCGACGACACGCCGCGTGGGGGGATGCTGAAGGCCGACGCGGCAGCGGGCCTGCGTGAGCGCTTCTTCACCTGAGATCCTGCGGCGTCACGATGACGGTGCCCAGTGTCTGACCCGCCTCCACGGCCCGGTGCGCCGCGGCCGTGGCGGTTAGCGGGTGGCGACTGCCGATGGCATGGGACAGGGCGCCGGTTGAGAGCCAAGCCGCAAGCGCTGCCTCTCCGCGTCGCCGGCGCGGGGCGTCGATCAGGTAGGCGAGCAGCATCCAGAGCCGCACGTTGCGGAACATGAGCGGGTAGAACGGCAGCACCGGCGCCATCGCGGCGGCGGAGGCGTAAGACGCGATGGTGCCGCCCTCGGCGATCACCTGCTCGCTGATGGCGATATTGGCGCCGAAATCGACCTCCACGATCCGATCGACGCCGCGCCCATCCGTGATGTCCATGATGCGGGCCGCCACATCCTCGCGGCGATAGTCGATGACGTGATGGGCCGGGTTGTCATGGCTGCTGGCGTGGGCGGCCTTCGCGGGCGAGGAGATCGTCGTGATCACCTCCGCCCCAGACAGGCGTGCGATCTGGATGGCGTAGCGCCCGACACTGCCCGCGCCGCCGGTGACGAGGATCCGCTGGCCCTCCACTGGGCCGTCCACTGGGCCGTCCACTGGGCCGTCGCCCAGTACCGCGGCCCAGGCCGTCATCGCCGGGATGCCGAGGCAGGCACCCTCCGCAAAACCCGCCGCTTCGGGCAGAGTCACCGCCTGATCGGCCGGCAACGCGATATGCGAGGCCCCGGTGCCGTGCTGACGGCGCCACTGCCCGTTCCAGAGCCAGACACGCTCGCCGAGCCGCGTCTGGGGCACACCCTCGCCGACCGCGATCACGATGCCCGCGCCGTCGCTCTGCGGGATGACGTGGTCATAGACCATCCGGGCCCCCGGGCGTGCCCCGGCGCGCAGCTTCACATCGGACGGGTTCACGCCCGAGGCATGCACCTCGACCAGCACCTCTCCCGGCGCGGGGTCGGGTGTCGGCATCTCGATGATCTCCAGCACCTCGTCGGCCGGGCCGAAACGGCGGTAGAGCGCAGCTTTCATGCGATGATCCCCTGTTCCGCTCAGTCCAGGGCGAGCCTCCGCCGCGTCTCGCCGCAGCGCTCGCCAGCATAGAACGCGTCGAGCGCGCGCGAGAAGAGCGCCGGATCACCGCCCGATCGCTCGGCCGCGCATTCAAAGAGTGTGAGGCAGGAGCGGTACTTGAGGGCGTCAATCGGGCCCAGCACCGTGCTCGCCAGCTTGTCCTCATGCGCCGAGAGCGCGGTCACCGCGGCGAGGAGGCGCGCGCCCAGCACGGGATGAGCGAGGTAATCCTCGGCCTCCTCAAGATCGGCGATGGCGTAGTGCTGCGCCATGGGAGAGGAGCCGAGACCCGCGATCTGGGGCAGCACATACCACATCCAGTGCGTGCGCTTCTGCTCGGCGCCAAGCTCGGCCAATGCGCGCTCGATCACGCCTTTCTGCGCGTCGACGAACCTGTCGAGACCGCTCATGGCGACGCGCCCACCCGCTTAGGCCGCGACGCTGGCCAGCCGCTTCAGACGCAGCTTGGTGATCTGGTGGCGATCACGCTCAAGCACGGTAAAGCGCAGACCGTGGAACACGAAAACCTGCCCCTGTGTCGGGATCGCCTGCGCCTCGTGGATCAACAACCCTGCGATGGTCGTCGCTTCCTCGGCCGGCAGGTCCCAGTCGAAGGCGCGGTTCACGTCGCGGATGGTCATCGAGCCCGGCACCACGACCGAGCCGTCGGCCTCGGGCTCGAAACGCTCAACCGCGACGTCATGCTCATCGGCGATCTCACCCACGATCTCTTCGAGGATATCCTCCAGCGTCACGAGGCCCTGCAGCACGCCGTATTCGTCGACCACCAGCGCGAAGTGCGAGCGTCGCTTGAGAAAGGCGCGGAGCTGGTCCTCGAGCGGGCGGGTGTCGGGCACAAACCAGGGCTTCATGGCGACGCCCATCACATCGAGCGAGGCGATGGCCGCGGTGGTATCCTCGGCATTGGCCATCTGGCGGGCCACGGCGCGCAGCAGGTCCTTCGCGTGGAGCACCCCCACGATATTCTCGGCCTCGCCCTGCCAGAGCGGGATGCGCGTGTGGGCGGACGCCAGACAGAAGCTGACGATCGCTTCGGGCCCCTCGTCGATCGAGATGCTCTCGATATCGCGGCGGTGGCGCATGATCTCGGCCACTTCGCGGTCGCGCAGGTCCAGGGCTGCGATCAGCCGGTCGCGGTCGTCCTTGTGCACGCTGCCCTCAAAGGCATGCATGGCGATCTGACCCTTCAGCCGGTCATAGGGTGCCAGCGCATGGGCCTCGTCATCGACATTCAGGCCGATCAGGCGAAAGACCGAACGGACGATGAGCGAGATGCCCGCCACCACCGGCGCGAACACCCGCACCACGACGAGGATCGCCGGTGCGACGCGCACCGATGTTTGATCGGGCTTGGTGATGGCATAGGTCTTCGGCGCCACCTCGGCAAAGACGGTGACCAGGATCGTCATGACGATGGTGGCATAGGCCACCCCCGCATCGCCCAGCGTCGCGGTGAAGAACATCGTCGCGAGCGCCGTCGCGAGCACGTTGACGAGGTTGTTGCCAAGCAGGATCGAGCCGATCAGCCGCTCGTTGTCCTCGGTCAGATCCAACGCTGTGCGCGCGCCCTTGGAGCCTTTGGAGGCAAGCTGGTGCATCGAGGCGCGGTCGACGGCCGTCAGCGCTGTCTCGCTTCCCGAGAAGAAGCCCGAGGCCATCAGCAGGAAGACGACCGACACTGCAGTCCACCAAAGCGCGGGATCCATGGGTCCTTGTCCAAGCCACTGTGATGCGCCCGGTTATGGGGCCGCGTGCCGACGCGGGCAAGGGCATCGGGGCGGTGGCTCCCGCATTGACTGCCGGATGTCGCAAAGCGCCAAGCGCAGGAGACTGTATCAGGGTGATACGAAGACGCCTGCGGAGCCCAGAAACGGCCCAACTTCATTTCTTGCGAGAACTATTCGGCACTCACATAAAGATGTGGGGTAACGCCGAGGGAAATAGCCATGAACTTCGAAGCTTTGATCGACCTTTACACGTCCAGCGCGAGCTTTCGTGAGGCTGTGGATACTGATCCCGTCTCGGCATTACAGAGCATCGGCTACTCGGTTGAAGAAGCCACCGACACGGTGCGCGCGGTCTTCGAACAGCTGCCCGAGGCCAAGAAGAAGAACTGTTGAGGCGTAGGGGGCGGCCGACAAGCGGATCAGCCAGGGGCGCCCCAATCCGTCTCTCATCATCGGCGGATTATCGCGTCACCGAGCCACGCATGGTCGGTATTTCAACGATGGCCTGTGCGGCTGCCCCGTAAGCAAATGCCGAGATGTGTTCGCGGGCGGCGGCCGCGGCGCGTTCGGCTCGCAGCGTCGCTGCCACCAAGGCGCCGCTCGTTCTGAGGGTATCGACGAGCGCGTCGGCGCACCCGGTCTCTGGCTGGAGCAGCGCCCGCAAGCCCGCCCGCGCATCGTCCCCGACCGTCTTCATGGCAAAGGCCACGGGCCAAGTTCGCGTGCCATTGCGAAGGTCGCGCATGGCCTCGTCGCCCAGCAGATGCCCGATATCCGAGCGGATCTGCAGCGCGAGGCCAAGCTCATGGGCATAGGCGGTTGCTGCGGCCAACACGGCTTGATCGGTGACCCCGGCCGCCTCCAATGCCAGCGTCAGCAACAACCCGTGACGATCGCCTGTCTTGCGCCGATAGGACATCTCGAGACGCCCAAGCTCGACCGTCGCGGCCCCGCTCAGCGCGTAGTCCTCTTGCTGGCCATGGGCAATCGCAGTCGAACGCCGACCGATGGTCGCCAGCATCCGGAGACGCCTGGCCTCGGGCACCGGCAGATCGGCGAGGAGCGCCATCGGCAGACCGCTCACGAAGAGCGTTCCGACCAGAGACGCGGCGCTTTCCGGCACGGCGGCCCAATGCGGCGCCAGCTCACGGTCGGCGATATTGTCGATGATATCGATCCCCGTCTCGATGAGCGTCGCCAGCGTCGTGACTTCGAGGATCACTTCGGGCGGCGCCCCGCGGTCGATCAGGATCGCCACCAGCAGATGGGCGCTGGTCAGCGTTCGCGCCTCTCCAGCCTGCGCCAGACGCATATCGTTGAGCCCGAGTGAGAACAGACGCGCTTGGTCCGGTGCCACGGCGAGCCCCTCGACACGCCGGTGCGTGGCCTCGGTGACGACCAAATCGACCGCCCGCAGCCAGGCGTCCGTGGCGCGGGTATCCCCGAGTGGGGGCAGCGTGCGCAGTGCCTCTTCGCCGGTCATCATCATGCGCGTGTTTTCAGGGGAGTGCTCAGGGGTACTCTCGGGGGGCCAGTCATCCGGCGCGCCGGTCATGACTGCCGTCGATTGGCTGACCTACTGCGCCGGAGATCAAGGACCAGGCCATCCAGCCTCGCCTCGAAGCTGCCATCGGCGGCATCGGACCGCATGGCCGAATGCCAGGCGTCCAAGGCCTCGGCCTCGATCTCTTTGCGGAGACGCAGCGCAAATGCACTTCGGTCGAGGTGCAACAGGCGCCGCGCCTCGGCGGCATCGGTAAAGCGCACCTGCATGGCCTCCTCGCTCTGAACCTCGAAACCGGCGGCCCGGGCGAGGCCCGCGGGATCGAACTGCGCCGCGCCAGGCGCCTCGGCGGTGTCCCGCGCGATCTGCCGCGCCACGGCGTCGCTGGAAAGCCGCGCGCCCGACAGACGCAGCGTGCGCCACAGCGGCTCGGCCAGCAGCAGCCGCCCATGGCTGGCGAGAACCCGCCGCGCCTCGCTCAGCGCTTGCATGGGATCGGCCAGCATATGCAGCACCCGGTCCATCCGCGCGGCATCGAAGCTCGCGTCGGCCAGGGGCAGGGCTTCTGCTTCTCCGGCCACGACCCGCGCTTGCGGCGGCCATGCCAGCGTCCCGAGCAGCTTGAGCGTCTCCTCGTCCCGCTCGATACCCACGGCGCGACCGTTGCCGCCGACAGCCTCCGCCGCAGCACGCAGATCGTCGCCCAGCCCGCAGCCGATATCGACGATCCGCTCTCCGGGCTGCAGGGCGAGCAGCGCCGCGAGATGCCGCTTGTAGCCCTCGAAGGGGCCGCTGGACCGCGCTGCTTCAAGATAGGCCTTCACCGTCTTGCGTCCCTGCGCTGGATCCCCTGATCTCGCGATAAGGGCTTGGGATGTCGCGAAGATGGCAGGGCGACACGGGTGGCCTGCAGGGCTTTGGCGCTACCCCGCCGCCAGCGGGTGATGCGCGGCGACCAGGCTTCGCAGTCGCGCATCGAGGACATGGGTGTAGATCTCGGTGGTGGCGATATCGGCATGGCCGAGCATCAGCTGGATCGACCGCAGATCGACCCCACCCTCAAGCAGGTGGGTGGCGAAGGCGTGGCGCAGCCCGTGGGGCGAGATCGCCGCCGCATCCAGACCCGCCGCCGTGGCCAGCGCCTTGACGATCTCCCAGGCGCGCAGCCGTGACAGCGCCTGACCCGGGCTGCGCGCCGCAAACGCATGCGGGCTTTTGCAGAATGCGGGGCCGCGGGCATCCGACGCTTCGCGCCACCGCCTCAGCGCCGCGCGGGCCGGCGGGGTGAGCATGACCAGACGTTGCTTGCCGCCCTTGCCGCGGACGCTCAGCGTCTCGGGGCCGGACAGGGCGGGCTCACGCGGCAGGCCCACTGCCTCGCTGACCCTGAGGCCGGTCGCATAGATGAGCTCGATCAGCGCGTGATCGCGGATCGCGTTGCGCTCGGCGGCGCTGCCGCTCCGTGCGCGGGCGGCCCGTTCGGCCGCGACGGATAGCATGCGCTCCACCGCCTCGATCGTCATCGTACCCGGCAGGCGGCCGCTTGGGCGCGGCCCGGATAGCCGTGCTGTGGGGTCGTCCTCGCGCCAGCCCTCGGACAGGGCGAAGCGCGTGAAGCGCTTGATGGCCGAGAGGCGTCGTGCCCGTGTCGAGGCCGAGAGGCCAGAGGCCTCAAGCCCCGCCAGATAGGCCTCGATCATCGCGCGATCGGCGCCCATCATGCCGCCTTCCCCCGCCGCAAAGGCTGAGAAGTCGGAGAGGTCGCGGGCATAGGCCGCCACGGTGTTCGCGGCTGCCCCGCGCTCTGCCACGGCGGCTTCGAGAAACGCCTCGATCGCTGCCCCGTCGCCGGGGGGTAAGGACGCGCCGAGGCTCACTCGGTCGCCCCTGCGATCTCGCCACCCGCATTGGGGCCCACAATGGAGCCCGCATCGGGGGTCGTGATCGTGACACTGACCGGCTGACGCGGCGCCGGCAGTTCGGCAAACAACGCATACCCCGCCAGCGCCAGGGCGCCGAGGATGGCAAGGCGGAACAGGACCTTCACCGTACGGCTCATGACGCCCCTCCGTTGGCGACCCGCATCCGGATCTCGCCATGGCATAGGCCGCAGGCGCATGCGCGACAACCGTGACGCGCGACTTGCCGTGGCGCCCGCCAAGCGGCCATGGTGCGGCCGCAACACAGCATGGCCGGCTCGCGTCGTGGCCAATGGGCGCGGCGAGGGGCGATGGAGGATCGGTAGGCGATGTCAGGCGACGCTCAGGCCCCGGTGTCGATCCCCCGGCAGACGCTCCAGCGCAGCGTGGTGCTGATCGGCCTGATGGGTGCCGGCAAAAGCTCGGTCGGCGCGCGCCTCGCACAATCCCTCGGCGTGGCCTTCCGCGACAGCGATGCCGAAGTGGAGGCGGCCGCCAACCGCAGCATCGCCGAGATCTTCGAGAACCATGGCGAGGCCTATTTCCGCGATGGCGAGCGTCGGGTGATCGCCCGGCTGATCGACGGACCGCCCGGCGTGATCGCGACCGGCGGTGGTGCCTTCATGAATGCCGAGACGCGGGCGCTCTTGCGTGCGCGCACGGTCTCGGTCTGGCTCCGCGCCGATCTGGAGACACTGGCGGCGCGCACGCTCGGGCGCACGCATCGCCCGCTGCTGAACGGCCCCGATCCGCGCGGCATGCTCGCGCGCCTGATCGAAGAGCGCTATCCCGTCTATGCCGAGGCGGATATCGCGGTGGACACCGTCGCCGGCCAGATGCACGAGGCCATGGTGGTGAAAATCACGGCCGCTCTCGCCGCCCATCCCGGTGCGATGGGTTGAGACGACAACAGACGCGACAAGGGGGGATAAGCATGGCCGATGGCGATACCACCGCCGGGCAGGCCGGCGCGACCGTGCGGGTCGGCCTCGGTGAGCGGGCCTATGACATCCTGATCGGCGATGGTCTCATGTCGGAGGCGGGCGCGCTGATTGCCCCGCATCTGCCGCGCCCTTTCGCCGCCATCGTCACCGATGAGACGGTCGCCGCTCACCATCTCGCCCCCTTCCGCGCGGCGCTCGCCAAGGCCGGGATCGCCTCGGACGCGGTGATCGTGCCGCCGGGGGAGGCCTCCAAATCCATGCCGCGCCTCGCCGAGGTGCTGGACGGGCTGCTCGCGCTCAAGGTCGAACGTGACGATCTTGTCGTGGCGCTCGGCGGCGGGGTGATCGGCGATCTCGCGGGCTTCGCGGCGGCGGTGCTGAGGCGCGGCGTCGATTTCATCCAGGTGCCGACCAGCCTGCTGGCGCAGGTCGACAGCGCCGTCGGCGGCAAGACCGGCGTGAACGCCCCCGCCGGCAAGAACCTGATCGGTGCCTTTCACCAGCCGCGCCTCGTCCTCGCCGATATTGCCACGCTCGACACCCTCGAGCAGCGCCAGTTCCGCGCCGGCTATGCCGAGGTCGCCAAATACGGCCTGCTCGGCGATGCGGCGTTCTTCGCCTGGCTGGAGGCGCATGGCCCGGCTCTCGCCGCGGGTGACCGGGCCGGGCGGATCGAGGCGGTGCGCCGCTCGGTCCAGGCCAAGGCCGACATCGTCGCGCGTGACGAGAAGGAGCGGGGCGACCGGGCGTTGCTCAATCTCGGCCATACCTTCGGTCATGCGCTGGAGGCCGCGACCGGCTACTCTGACCGTCTATTGCATGGCGAGGGCGTGGCCATCGGCTGCTGCCTCGCCTTCCAGGCCTCCGCCCGGCTTGGGCTCTGCGCGCAAGAGGTCCCCTCGCGCGTGGCCGGTCACCTTGCGGCGATGGGCCTGCCGACGCGCCTGTCCGACATCCCCGGCGACCTGCCCGATGCCGTTGGGCTGATGACGCTCATGGGGCAGGACAAGAAGGTAAAGCAGGGCCGCCTCACCTTCATCATGGCCCGCGCAATCGGCGCGGCCTTCCAGACCCGTGAGGCCGATGAGGCGGTGATCCATGACCTGCTGGTCGAGGAGCTGAGTGCCTGATCCCACCACCCGGGCCGCAGCCCCCCGGTTTGCCGATGAAGCGCGATGCTCGGCCGTCGGACTGGGTCAAGGTTCGCGTCAGCGACGGGCAAGGCTCGCTTGACCTTGACGCGGTGCGACGGCCGAACGTCCTCGATCAGAAGCCCTCGTGGCTTCTCTCCAGCCACTCTGTCGATGGCGCCACCAGTGGAAACCCCACGGAAAACGGGCGCCCACCTCACGGCCGGCGCCCATGCGACCCGCATCGCGGCGACCAGCCGCGGTTCCGTTTAGTGCGCTTAGCGCAGCATCATCTCGACGCGGCGGTTCCGGGCGCGCCCGTCCTCGCTGCCGTTTGGTGCGCGGGGGGCGAGGAAGCCCACGCCATGCGCCTCAAGCCGCCCGGGCGCGATCCCGAACTGCCCGATCAGCGCCTGGCGTACCGCCTGCGCCCGCCGGGTCGACAGATCCACATTGTAGGGCAGGGCGCCCTGGTTATCGGTATGGCCCACCAGCAGGATCGGCGCCTCGGGTCGTTCGGTCAGGAAACCGGCCATCTCGGCCAGAACCGGCTGGCTCGCGGGCAGCAACTCGGCGCTGTCGAAGGCGAACTCCAACCCGTAGATCGCCGCGGTCCCATCGGCATCGAGCGCCGCGCCGATCTCAGAGGCGCTCAACATCTCCAACCCGGTCTCGACCGCATCGGTCTTGGCGAGCTCCAGATAGATCCCGGTCTTCTCGCGCTTGCCCGAGGCCATCACATGCACGACCTCGCGCGCGCCGTTCACCGTGCGCTCGAAGACGCCATAGCGAAAATCATGACCGTTCGGGAAGCGGTTGCTCCGCCCTTCGGTGGCGATGATGTAGTGGATGCGCCCGCCGCACTCCTTCTCCTTGGTGCAGCTGTGGATCGGCTCGAAGCCGAGGCCCGCGATCGCCTTTTCATAAGCGCGGTAGGCCTCCAGCACCGAGCGCCCCTCCGGCATCTCATAGGCCGCCATCCGGGCCTCGCCCTCGACCGTCATCAGGTCGCCGGCGACAAAGGCGCTCTCCATCGGGCCGGTGATGAACAGGGTCTCGTCATAGGCGATGGCGGCTTCGTCCACGATCTTTGCGCCGGGGAACACCATGTCAAACAGGCTCTCGGCGGGTTGGGCGGCGGCAAAGGTGCCGCTGGCCACAACTGCAAGGGCGGAGAAAAAGGGGATGCGCATGTCAGGGCCTCGTCGGTAAGGATCAATGGGCGTGCCAAGACCTCATGTCATCGATCACGCGGCGCCATTGGTGTCGCGCGACACATTCCAGTGCGTTCTAGCGCTGGCAGGTACAGTCCGAGCGTCGTTATCGCCGCAGCGCCCGTCTCAGCACGCTGTCGCGCGGCGCCGCGAGGCCGTTTGCGCGTTCTGAACACAGCAAAGAAGGTGTGGAGCGGGTGATCGGGATCGAACCGACGACATTCAGCTTGGGAAGCTGACGTTCTACCACTGAACTACACCCGCATTTCCATCCGACTATTGCCCGACCCGCCGCTGGTCAAGATCTCCCGCACCTCGCGCGCCGGCGGTCTGCACGCGTCTGACGCGCTAACACGGGATCCTGCCCGGGTAAGGCCGCTTCCGCGAAGACCGTGCTTCGCCCGCGAACAAGGTAGTCTCTCGCAAACCGTCATTTGCTGGATGTCGCCTGGTACCGGTTCGCCTATCCCCGCGCGACGGCGCCGGGTGAGCTTGCCCCCTGAGACCGGATTGGGCGGTAGAGTACCCCCAGGACGGAGGATGAGGGATGAGCAAGCAACCGAGGCGGCGGTTCACGCCGGAGTTCAAGGAGCAGGCGGTCGCGCGAGTGTCGGCGCCGGGTGCCACGCAGAGCAGCGTGGCGAAGAAACTGGGCGTGACGCGGACGCAACGAAAGACCTGGCGACTTGAACTCGCGGCCGCGGGC
>JBCCJI010000027.1:0-48608 GCA_039027855.1 Pseudomonadota bacterium
CAGCCGGGTATTTTCGTCTTCCAGCGCCTTCAGCCGGCGCATCTCGGGCGGGGTCATGCCGGCGTACTTCTTGCGCCGACTGTAAAATGTCGCCTGGCTAATCCCGGCCTTGCGGCAGATATCACCAACCGGCACGCCCTTATCGGCCTGCTTCAGGATGAACGCCTTTTGCGCGTCCGTGAATTTGCTCGCTTTCATACTTCTCTGCTCCTACCGGCCAAGGGGTCAGGTCGCGGAAAATTCTAGCAGCGGATGGCCCAGTTTGACGGGAACACAGCAATATCGTCGCCCGGCAAATCCTCGTCATCCTCAACGCCATGATCCGTTCGCGCACTCACCTACGAGCCTGGCCACAGAAACAGTTGCCCGCTGCGCCCGCGGTCGACTGAGCGGCCTGGGCATTCAGGTCCGAGACTGTCATGGTTCGGACCAGGAGCTCTTCTCGCTTTCGCACCCCTACCCCTATCGACGTCCCCGGCGGTTTGAGCGACCCTCGCTTCCAGCGACAACAGGCGGCACGGACGGGCGGGTCCCGGCGAATGGGCCGTCGAGGCAATCGACACCTGTTGCAAACAGCGGGTGTCTCGGCGGGGAGCCCGATGAACATCGAACGGATGACCTTCGTCAATGATGCCGGGATCGAGCTCTCCGGCCGGCTTGAAACCTCACCCGAACCGGTGCGGGCATGGGCGCTCTTTGCGCACTGCTTCACCTGCAGCAAGGACATCGCCGCAGCGCGGCGCATCGCGGCTCGACTAGCCGAGAGGCGGATCGGCGTCCTGCGTTTCGATTTCACCGGGCTCGGACATTCGGGCGGCGAGTTCGGGAATACGGGCTTCAGCGCCAATATCGCGGATCTGCGCGCGGCCGCACGTGCCATGGACGACGCCGGTCGGCCACCGTCGATCTTGATCGGTCATTCGCTCGGTGGCGCGGCTGTCTTGGCTGCCGCCAACGACATCGACAGCGTCCGCGCGGTTGTCACGATCGGCGCTCCGGCGGAGCCCGGTCACGCGCTCCATCACCTGGGTGCGGACATCGCGCGCATCCGTCGTGATGGGGCAGGCCCCGTCACCATCGGCGGGCGGCGCTTCGATGTCAGCCGCAGCTTCATCGACGACATGGAAGAGGCGGACCTGACCGCGCGGCTCGGTGCGATGCGGGCCGCGCTGCTGGTTTGTCATGCG
Organism: Pseudomonadota bacterium; assembly: GCA_039027855.1. Lineage (GTDB taxonomy): Bacteria > Pseudomonadota > Alphaproteobacteria > Rhodobacterales > Rhodobacteraceae > Thermohalobaculum. Next base: position 1,188 of record JBCCJI010000027.1, read on the forward strand.
CCGCGCGATCAAACGGTCGGCATCGAGAACGCCGCACGTATCTTTGGCGCCGCGCGTCACCCAAAGAGCTTTCTGAGCCTCGATGACGCCGACCATCTGCTGAACAACGAGCAAGATGCTGCGTACGTGGCAAAAGTGATCTCGGTCTGGGCGTCACACTACATCGAGGATGGCGGAGCCCCGAGCCTGCCGCCGCTGCCCCAGCTGCCCCCGTTGGCGGCGGGGACCAGTCGCTCGATCGAACTTGGCAAGGACGGGCTCGCGCAAGCGCTGACGGCTGGCGGCCATACGCTGATGGCCGACGAGCCTGCCTCGGCCGGCGGCACCGATCGTGGCGCGACCCCTTACGATCTGCTCGCAGCAAGCCTCGCCGCCTGTACTGCCATGACGCTGCGCCTGTACGCGCGGCGCAAGGGCATCGCGCTGGACCACGTGGCGGTCGATGTTACCCATGACCGGGTGCACGCCGAGGATTGCGCCAACTGTGTAAGCGACGGGGCGCGGATCGACCGCTTCACGCGGCGCATTCACCTGCGCGGAGCGCTCGATGCCGACACCCACGCGCGGTTGCGCGAGATTGCGGACCGCTGCCCGGTGCACCGCACGCTTAACGCGAGCGCCCGCATCGAGACCGAGCTGGTCATCGCGTGACGCCTCGGCTCAAGGCGGTGAGGCAGGCGCTGAAGCGGTCGGTCCGGTGAGCCCTGTCAGGCAAACCCGGGATGGTCAGCACAACGGGCATTCGACACCATGACCATTCCCCGCGGGCCGATGGCCGACACACTCTACAACCCGTGTCTTCCGGTGGGCACTTGGTGGGCCGAAACCCTGCCACCTGCCCCTGCTCGCCTAGCAGCAGCAGGCGACATACGGGGGGATGTTGCCGTCATCGGCGCTGGGTATGCCGGGCTCGCGGCAGCGATGACGCTGGCCGAGGCCGGGCGGCGGGTGATCGTCCTCGACGCGGGGCGCGTCGGCTGGGGCGCCTCGGGCCGAAATGGGGGCATCTGCGGGCCGGGCGGCGATAAGCTTGCCCCGGCGCTCATGGCCCGGCGCCACGGCCCCGGCGCCAACAGCGCCTGGGGCGAGACGCAGGCCGCAGCGGTCGCCTGGGTCCGCGCCTTCCACAAGGCCGAGGGGCTGGATGACCATGTACAGGGCGACGGCGAGATGGTTTTGGCCCATGGTCCGGCCAGTGCCCGCGCGCTGTCGAAAGTGGCAGAGACCGACCCCCAGGCAACGCCTGTGGCGCCCAGCGGAAAGGACGATATCGCCCGCCACGGCGGCGTGGTCTGGCGCCCGGCCATGGGTATCAATCCCCTGGCCTATGCCCGTGCCCTGGCGGCTGCGGCCGAACGGGCCGGGGCGGTGATCTGCGAAGACAGCCCCGTAACCGCTCTCTCGCAAGGCGCCGCACGCCACCGGCTGATGACACCCGAGGCGACGGTCACCGCGGACACCGTACTGATCACCACCAACGGGTTCACGCCGCTCGGCCTCGATCGTCGTCTCGACGGGCTGGCGGTGCCGGTGATCTCGAACATTGCCGTGACGCGACCGCTCTCTGCCAGGGAGCAAGCGTGTCACCCGTGGCTCGGTGCTCAGCCCGCAGCCGATACGCGCCACATGCTCGCCTATTTCCGCCTCCTACCCGATGGCCGGCTGCTCTACGGCGCGCGGGGCAACCTTACCGGCAGCGCGCGCGGCATGACCCCCATGCGCCGGCAGATCGAGGCGCGCATCGCCCGTGATCTTCCCGGGTTCGCCGGGGCCGAGATCACCCATTTCTGGCAGGGTCCCATCGCCGCGACCACGCGCCTGACGCCCACGGTGGCCTGGCTTGACCGAGAGGCCCGGATCGCCGTGGCCCTCGGCTGGCACGGCAGCGGCATCGCCATGGCCTCGCTCGGCGGCAGGCTCGCGGGCCAGCTGATCGCCTCCAATGGAGAGGGCGCGATCCCGGCACCGATGGCGGGCTTGCCCCGACGGCTGCCCTTCCCGCGGCTCAGCCCCGCCTATGTCGGCCTCGCCATCGCGGGCCTGCGCGCGGCCGACTGGATCATCGGGCGCGACTGGCCGTGGCAACGGCGCCACTGACCCCGCGATCTGGGTTCCATTGCAGCCCAAACCGCAATATCTTGCGGTACAACGCGGTGAGGGGAACAGGCGATGGGCGATCTGCTGGACGATGACGATCCCCGCGCGCGGGACAGCGAGAAGGCCTACGACGCCAGCGCGATCGAGGTTCTGAAGGGCCTGGAGCCCGTGCGCATGCGCCCCGGCATGTATATCGGCGGCACCGATGAACGGGCGCTGCATCACCTTGTTGCCGAGGTTCTGGACAACAGCATGGACGAGGCCGTGGCGGGCCATGCCAGCCGGATCGAGATCGGTCTTGGCGCCGACGGGTTCTGCGCGATCTCGGACAATGGTCGCGGCATCCCGGTGGATGCGCATCCGAGCGAGCCCGGCAAATCGGCGCTTGAGGTGATCCTGACCACGCTGCATGCCGGCGGCAAGTTCTCGGGCAAGGCCTACCAGACCTCGGGCGGGTTGCACGGCGTCGGCGTCTCGGTGGTCAACGCGCTGTCGGAGCGGGTCGAGGTGGAAGTGGCGCGCGGCAAACGGCTGTTCGCCCAGGCCTATGAGCGCGGTCATCCGGTCACGGGGCTCGAGGATCGCGGCACCGTGCAGAACCGGCGCGGCACCACCGTCCGCTTCCGCCCCGACCCCCAGATTTTTGGCGAGGGCGCGCGTTTCAAAGCACCGCGCCTGCACCGCCTCGCCCGCTCCAAGGCCTATCTGTTCCGGGGTGTTGAAATCCGCTGGCGCTGTGATCCCTCGCTCGCCACCGACGACGTGCCGGCGGAGGAAGTGTTCCACTTCCCCGGCGGGCTGGAGGATTACCTGAAAGCCACCGTCGGCGAGGATCAGATGCTGGGGGCCCCCTTCGCCGGGCGCGTCGAGTTCGCCGAGCGCTACGGCGACGGCACACCGGGCTCGATCGAATGGGCGATTGCCTGGACGCCGGCGCGCGATCCCGCAACCTCGGCCTATTGCAACACCATCCCCACGCCGGAGGGCGGCACCCATGTGCAGGGGTTCTGGAACGCGCTGGTGAAGGCGATCCGGGCCTATGGCGAGCGCACGGGCGTGAAGAAGGCCAAGGATATCAGCCGCGACGATCTCGCCGGCGGCGCGGCGGCCATGGTGTCGGTGTTCATCGCCGAGCCGGAGTTTGTCGGCCAGACCAAGGACCGCCTGTCGACCGTCGATGCCACCCGGCTGGTCGAGGGCGCGGTGCGCGACCGGGCCGATGTCTGGCTGGGTCAGGACCCACGGCGCGCCGGCCAAATCGTCGAGTTTCTGGTCGAGCGCGCCGATGAGCGCGCCCGCCGCCGCGCCGAGAAGGAGACGAGCCGCAAATCCGCGACCCGCAAGCTCCGCCTGCCCGGCAAGCTCGCCGATTGCTCGAACGCCACGCGCGAGGGTTCGGAGCTTTTCCTCGTTGAGGGCGACAGCGCCGGCGGCAGCGCCAAGCAGGCACGCGACCGCAAGATGCAGGCGATCCTGCCGCTGCGGGGCAAGATCCTGAACGTCCTCGGCGCCGCGGGCTCAAAGCTGAGCTCCAACCAGGAGATCGGCGACCTATCCCAGGCGCTCGGCATCGGGCTTGGCTCGCGCTTTCGCGTCGATGATCTGCGCTACGACAAGGTGATCATCATGACCGATGCCGATGTGGACGGCGCCCATATCGCGGCGCTGCTGATGACGTTCTTCTTCGTCCATGCGCGCGGCGTGATCGAGCATGGGCATCTCTGGCTCGCCAACCCGCCGCTCTATCGCTTGAGCCAGGGCGGCCGTGTCGCCTATGCGAAGGACGACGAGGAGCGCGCGGCGCTTGAGACCAAGGGTCTAGGTGGCAAGGGCAAGATCGAGGTCGGCCGTTTCAAGGGTCTTGGCGAGATGATGCCCGCGCAGCTCCGCGAGACGACGATGGACCCCAAGACCCGCCGCCTCAGCCGCGTCACCATCGAGGACATGGAAGACACCGGTGCCCTGATCGAGCGCCTGATGGGCAAGAAGGCCGAGGCGCGCTTCGACTTCATCCAGGCCAACGCGAAGTTCGCAGAAAGCCTCGACGTCTGATCTCATCGCCGCGTGAGAAAGCCGTACCAGATGCGATCGGCGAAGATCTGGAAGTCACCGACCCCGGTCTCGTTACCATTGCCATCGCGGAGACGGCGATAGGGGGCTTGACCTTCGTCGACCACGGCACTGGTCTCGGCGTCGAGAATACGGAAGCGCCCCTCGAATTCCTGTATCCTGCCGCCAGCCCCCAGGAAGCTGGCAAATACCAGCCCCACCGTCTCGCCGGTCGGTTGCATGCCGACGGGAAAACCGCCGATGCGAGCCTCCGTGACCGTTACCTCCAGGACCAGCGGCCGGCTCGGTGTGCCGTTCAGCGCGGGGACCTCCACATTGCCCCAACGAAAGGACCGCGTCGGCGTGATCAGGAACGCCTCCTGCAGTTTCGCGATCGCCTCGTCCTCAGCCTGCATGAGGATCTCGAGCCGGCGGGCATACTCATCGAAGACGTCGTTGTTCGCTGCCAACTCCTGGCGCGCCAGGACCTCCTCGCGGCTGGGCTTCAGGCTGTTTCCCACCGTGTGTGGCGGGACGTAGCGATACCCGTCTCTCTTGGCGATCTCACCGGCGCCCACCAGCCAGAGGATCGCGGGCGTTTCGACCGACGCGCCATCGCCGCGCTCTTGCGGCTGGACGAGGACACGAACCTCGGCGATCTCGCCCGGCAGTCCAGCCACTTCCAGAGGGCGCACGCACCCCGCCAAAGCCATGGCGAGGATGACCACCAGACAAACACGCATCGACGGATCCATCATTAATGGATTCTCAGCGACGCGACCCTGCACAGGTGACCCGGCGCGATCAACGTGCGTTGACGGGTCTCGCTGCCATGACGTTGCGCCACGCTTCGGCCAGGACCGTGGCCGCTCACGGGTCGCTTTCCGGCGACCGGTCAAATGGGGCAGCCTAGCAGCTGTCGGTTCAGGGAGATGCAACGCCTTTGACGGTCAGGCGCCCCATCGGCGGCCGATGTGCCCCAATTGCGCGCAACCCCAGCCATATTCCCGCGCAATGCTTTGATCCCGGGGAAGCGCGATGCGTGGAGGCGACAATGCGAGGGACGATCAAGGCTGCGACACTGATGCTGGCGCTGATGCTCGTGGTGCCAGCGGGAACGAAGGCGGCGCCAACGACGGGCGGGACAGAGGGCGTGGGCGACGGGCCAGCGAGGGCCGCGGACAGCGCGGTCACCGAGGCGCCCGACATCGACGCGCTGCTCGGCAAGCGGGTCTGGTACGAGGGCGGTACGCTCCATCTCTCCACGCTGCGGGAGTGGTCGGACGCGAGCGACCGCAACCGCTTGGCGACGGCCGGTGACTGGACCGCGCGCATGTTCTCGCCCAAGCGGCTCTACGGCATGGGATTGAACGGCATCCGCACCCACGCCGAGGCAATTGTCGCCTGCGTCGACACCGTGGCCGATAGCGGTCTGAACCGCGGGCAGCGCTCATCAAGCGTGGCGATGGCCTGCCACCTGTCGATGCTGAGCGGCTGACGACGGCTCGAAGCTTTGCGGGGCGCGGTGTGCAGCGACCGTTGCCCCCTCAGGCCAGGGCTTCGCGTTTTTCCTCCAGCGCCAGCCATTCCTCCTCGGCTGCGGCGAGGCGGGCCTGCCGATCCTCCAGCATCTCGCTCGCCTTGCGGAACTTCACCGGTTCGCGCTCATAAAGATCCGGGTCACCAAGGAGTTCTGCCAGCTTGGCGATCTCGGCCTCGAGCCGCTCGATCTGCGCCGGGAGACTGGCGAGGCGATGCTCTTCCTTGAAGCTGAGCTTATCCGCGCGGGCCGTCTGCTTGTCCCGGCCTGGCGCCTTTCTGCGCGGTGGCTCGGGCGGCGAGGGCTGCGCATCGGCGAAACTGCGCCCGCCGGCACCCGCCACCTGCGCGCGGTAGTCCGACCAGCCCCCGGCATAGACCGTGGCATGCCCGTCGCCCTCCATCGCCACCGTGACCGTCGCCACCCGGTCGATGAAGTCGCGGTCATGACTGACGAGGATCACCGTGCCCTCGAACTCGCCGATCAGTTCCTGCAACAGATCCAGCGTCTCGACGTCGAGATCGTTGGTCGGCTCGTCCAGCACCAGCAGGTTGGCCGGCCGCATCATCAGGCGGGCCATCAACAGACGCGCCTTCTCACCCCCCGAAAGCGCCGAGACCGGGCCACGCGCCTGACGCTCGTCGAACAGATAGTCCTTGAGATATCCGACCGGATGGACCGCGCGGCCGCGCACATCGATGCGGTCATCGGCGCCGCCGGCCTCATCGGCACCGGTCAGCGTCGCCCAGAGCGATTTGCCGGGGTCGAGCGCCGCGCGCGCCTGGTCGAAGATCGCGATTTCCAGATTGGTGCCGTGTCGCAGGGTCCCCGCATCCGGGGCCATCTCACCGGTGAGCAGGCGGATCAGCGTCGTCTTGCCGGCACCGTTCGGGCCAACCACCGCCAAACAGTCCCCCCGCGAGATCCGAAGATCGAAGGGGCGCAGAATGATATGCGCGCCAAAGCGCTTCTCGATGCCGCGCGCCTCGATCACCCGCTTGCCGCTCTCGCGCTCGGTCGCCTCCAGCGTCATCGCCGCCGCGCCCTTGCGCGCCACCTGCGACGCGCGTTCCGCCCGTAGCGCCTGCAACCGTCGTAGCCGTCCCTGGTTGCGGGTGCGCCGCGCGCTGATCCCCTCCACCGCCCAGCGCGCCTCCTCGGCGATCAGGCGTTCGAGCTTGTGGCGCGCGGCATCCTCCTCGGCCCAGAGCTTCTCGCGCCAGGGCTCGAAGCCGGCAAAGCCCACGGGGGCGCGGCGCACCTCGCCCCGGTCGAGCCAAAGCGTGCCGGTCGTCAGGCGGGTCAGGAACGCGCGATCATGGCTGATCAGCGCAAAACCGGTGCGGGTCTCGGCGAGGTACTGCTCAAGCCACTGGATCGCACGGATGTCGAGATGGTTGGTCGGCTCATCGAGCAGCATGAGATCGGGCTCACCGGCGATCAGGCGGGCGAGCGCAGCGCGCCGGCGTTCACCGCCCGAGGCATCGCCCGGATCGCGCACCGCGGCGACCTCCAGACCCTCCATCGCGGCCTCCGCGCGCCAGGCCTCCGAGACATCCAGCCCCTCGGCCGCGTAGGCGCCGAGCGTGGCAAAGGCCGACAGATCCGGGTCCTGCGGCAGATAGGCGACCCGCAGACCGGGCTGGACGAAACGCGTGCCCTCGTCGGGCTCGACCAGCCCCGCCATCACCTTCATCAGCGTCGACTTGCCCGAGCCGTTGCGCCCGACCACCGCCAGCCGGTCGCCGGGGCCGAGCGACAGCGCGACATCATCGAACAGCGGCCGCCCACCAAAGCCGAGGCGGATGCCGGAGAGCGTGAGTATCGGAGGCTGTGCCATGGCCGCGATGTCGCCTGCTGCCCGCCCGCCGTCAAGGCGGTGGCATGGCGCGACGCCTGCCCTTCAGCCCGGCAACCCCGGGACCGCCCATGACAAGCCCGCGCCACGGCCAGCCAGGGGCGGGGCGGGTCGAGGGTCGCGGCACGCGACGGGCGCAGCCCGCTTGCCCTTGAGGCGCCCTGCCCCTTGCGAACGCGATCGATGAGAAGCCCTCGCGGCTTCTCCCCAGCCCGCGGCGCACCGTGACCCCACAGCGCAGGACCCCGCCCTGCCAGGCATCCCCGCAAGACTCATCGCGGCGACCAGCCGCGATTCCGCTGGCCCCGCCCCCTTCCCGCCCGCGCGCCCCCGGGCTAGGTCACCTCGGCGGGCGCAGGCGTTGAATGCGGGAGGCGAGCGCAGGAGGCGAGCGATGAGCATACCCAGCAACCCCAACCTGACCGGTGCCCTGGCGCCCCCCGTCATGGAGGCTCGGCGCTGGGTCGCGGGGATCGAGTTTCCGCCCGACCGTCCCCTCCTCAATCTCCGCCAGGCCGCCCCATCGCTGCCGCCGCCCGAGGGGCTACGCCGCGCGCTCGCCGAGGCGATCCTCGACCTGCCCGAGGCGCATTTCTACGGCCCGGTCCTCGGCGACCCCGACCTGCGCGAGGCCATCGCCGAGCGCTGGAGCACGCATTACGCCGCCAGCGTGGAGCCGTTCGACGTGGCCGTCACCTCGGGCTGCAACCAGGCCTTTTGCGCGGCGGTCTCGACGCTTTGCGCACCGGGCGATGCGGTGGCGATGGCGGTGCCCTGGTACTTCAATCACAAGATGTGGCTCGACATGGCCGGGATCGACACGATCCCCTTCGGCTGTGACGGGTCGATGCTGCCCAATATCAGTGCCGCCCGCACCGCGCTGACGCCGAAAACCCGGGCGATCCTGCTGATCAGCCCCAACAACCCCACGGGCGTCGAATATCCGCCCGACCTGATACGCGCCTTCTACGACCTCGCCCGCGAGACCGGGCGCGTGCTGATCCTCGACGAGACCTATCGCGACTTTCACAGCCAGCCCGGCCCGCCGCATGGCCTGTTCGAGGCCCCCGACTGGCGGCAGCACTTCATCCACCTCTACTCGTTCTCCAAGGTCTATCGCCTGACCGGTCACCGCGTGGGCGCCATGGTCACCGGCGCCTCGCGCCTGTCAGAGGCCGAGAAGTTCCTGGACACCGTGACCATCTGCCCGTCGCGCATCGGACAGATCGGCGCGCTCTACGGCCTGATGCATCTCGCCGACTGGGTGGAGCGTGAGCGCCGCGAAATCATAGCCCGGCGCGAGGTGCTGGAGGACGAGCTGGCAAGCCACCTGCCCGATTGGCGCATCCGGTCGTCGGGCGCCTATTTCGCCTGGGTCGAGCCACCTTACGAGATCCCCTCCAACGTGCTCGCCCGCAGGCTGGTGCAGGAGCAATCGATGCTGCTGCTGCCCGGCACGATGTTTGCACCCGCCGCCAAGGGACCCGGCCCACATCCTTGGGGTGCCGACAGGGCGCTGCGCATCGCCTTTGCCAATGCCGACACCGCGGGGCTGGTCGAGATGACGCGCCGACTGGCGGCCTTCCGACCGTAAGCGCGACACGGGAACCGGCGGCGGACGGCATTGGTGGACATGCATCGCCACGCTGTGAGCGGCCGCATCTTGCCGATGATCGCGCCCGCCGCTAAGCCGCTTGCCAAAGCGTGCGGTCTTCGCCGGGCGCTGGATCAGGGCGATTGCCGATCAGGGGACGACATGCTCGACTTCATCCGCCGGGGTGTGAAATCGATCTATGCCAAAGTGCTGCTGGGCCTGCTCGTCGCGAGCTTCGCGGTCTGGGGGGTCGGGGACGTGTTCTCCTTCAGCCTGACGAGCCCGGTTGCGACCGTCGGCGATCAACGCGTCACCGTGGATCGCTATGCAAACGCCCTCACCCGCCTGCAGACCCGGGTCGCTCAGGGCGAGGGTCGCCTCGTCACGCTGACGGAACTCCGCCGCACGGGCCAGGCCGAGGCGCTGTTGAACGCGCTGATCGACGAGGCGGCGCAGGCGGCGGAGCTCGGCAGCCTGGGGATCGCGGCGCCCGAGGAAATCGTGGCCGAGGCGATCACCAGCCAGCCCGCCTTCCAGGGACCGGACGGCGAGTTCTCCTCGGTCGGCTACCGCGCGATGCTGGCCCAGCAGGGCATGAGCCCGGCCGAATTCGAAGTCCTGCAGGCCGAGCTGATCGGCCAAAACATCCTGCAGCGCGCCATCGCCGGCACTGGCACCACGCCGCCAGGCGTGGTCGCGCGCATCGCGGCCTATGAGGGGGCGCGCCGCACGGTCGCCACGCTCACGCTGACGCCCGAGATGGCAGGGGAACCCGCGACCCCGACCGATGCCGAACTTGAAGCGCATCTCGAGGCCAATGCCGACCGCTTCCGCGAGCCCGAGCGCAAGACCGGGCGGCTCCTGCACCTCGACATCCGGGCGCTGGCAGCCAGCATCACCCCGGATGAGGAGGCGGTGCGGGAAGAGTACGAGGCGGCACGCGACACCTATGTCACGCCGGCCGCCGCCGCCATCGATCAGTTGCCGCTGCCCGATCTCGATGCGGCCAACGCCGCCATCGCGGCGCTGGAGGGCGGCAAGACCTTCGAGGAACTGCTGGAGGAGCGCGGCTTCGAGCCCATCGATGTCGATCTCGGCCGCGTCGAGGAGGCCGATCTGCCGCCCGCCGTCGCCGCTGCGGTGTTCGCCATGGAGGGCGCGGGCATCGCGGGCCCGGTGGAGACGCCGGTGGGCGCCGCCATCATCCGCGTTCGCGCCATCGAGCCGACCCAGGTCACCCCGTTTGAGGCGGTGCGCGAGATCCTCACACAGCGCGCGGCCGAGCGCCGCGCACTCAGCCAGATGATCGACTATGCCGCCCAGGTCGAGGATATGCGCGCCGGCGGTGGCACGCTGGAGGAGATCGGCGAAGCGATGGAGTTCGGCGCTGTCTCGCCGATCCCAGGCTGGGGCACCGACGGCACCCTGACCGGTGGCGCGCCGGCCGAGGGGCTGCTGGCACGGCGCGATGTGTCGGCGGAACTGGCCGCGGCGACCGATGGCGAAGAGCGCGATCTTCTGCAGCTTGCCAATGGCGGTTATGTGCTGGTGGTGATCGACCGGATCGATACCGATTTCGTGCCGGATCTGGCCACGATCCGCGATGCCGTCACCGAAGACTGGCGCCTGGAGCAGCGGTTGATCGCGCTCGAGACCCGCGCCGCGCGGATCGCCGAGACCGTAAGCACAAGCAGCTCGGCCAGCATCACCTCGATGGGGGCCGGCATCGGGCGCCCCGTGGGCAGTGTCGGCCCGTTCTTCCGCTCGGGCGGCGACAGCGGCCTGCCCCCGGCCCTGATCGACGAGCTCTTCAGCCTCGAACGCGGTGAGGCGACCTACACGCGGCTGCCGGACGGCGGTGGCGTTCTGATCGCCGAGGTCACCGAAGTGCCGCCGCTCGACCCGGCCTTTGTGGCCGCCGCCTCGCAGGAGATCGAGCGCAGCTTTGCCGAAAGCCAGCTGCGCGATCAGTTGACCGCCTTCACGACGACGCTGCGCGAGGCGCACAGTATCTCGATCGACCAGAGCACGCTCGACCAGCTGCTGGAACAGATGGGAGCCCAGCGCGGCGATGTCTTCTGATGCGACCGGTGCGGGGGCGGATGCGGCCCGCACCGCCCTGATCCGGCCCGACAGCGGCGCCTTTCGCACCGCCTATGCCGCCGGCCGCGCCCAGGTCGTCTGGACCGAGCTGGTTACCGATCAGGACACCGCTGTCTCGCTGATGCTGAAGCTGACGGCGGCGTTGCCCATGTCCTTCATGCTGGAGAGCGTGACGGGCGGCGAAGTGCGCGGGCGCTACTCCGTCATCGGCCATGCGCCCGACCTGATCTGGCGCTGTCGCGGCGACCATGCGGAGATCAACCGCGATCCCGCGGGCGATCCCGACGCCTTTCTGCCCGAGGGCGACGACGGCGCACTGGCCTCGCTTCGCCGCCTCATCGCCGAGAGTGCCATTGAGCTGCCAACCGACCTGCCGCCGATGGCGGCCGGGATCTTCGGCTATCTCGGCTATGACATGATCCGCCTGGTCGAGCGTTTGCCCGAGCCCAATCCTGATCCACTGGGACTGCCCGATGCCGTCTGGCTGCGCCCGTCGCTGGTCGCCATCGTAGACAACGTGAAGGACCAGGTGACGCTCGTCACGCCGGTGCGCCCGAGCGACGGCATCGACGCTGCCAAGGCTGAGGCCGACGCTCATCGCCGCCTGGCAGAGGCGATCGAGGCCTTGGACAGGGTCGAGCACGTGCCAACCGCCGTGACGCCGCTCGGCGCCCCAGCCCCCCGCGATCCGGTGGAGGCACTGGGCACGCCGCCGGTGTCGAACACCGGGCACGCCGATTACCTCGACATGGTCGATCGGGCGAAGGCCTATATTCGCGCGGGCGACATCTTTCAGGTGGTGCCCTCGCAGCGCTGGTCGCTGCCGCTGGAGGTGGAGCCCTTCGCGCTCTATCGAGCGCTCCGGCGCACCAACCCCAGCCCCTACATGTTCTTCTTCAATCTCGGCGGCTTCCAGATCGTCGGCGCAAGCCCCGAGATCCTGGTGCGCGTCAAAGGTGGCAAGGTCACCATTCGCCCCATCGCCGGCACCCGCCCCCGCGGTGCCACGCCCGAGGAAGACGCCGCTCTGGAGGCCGATCTCCTCGCCGACCCGAAGGAAAAGGCCGAGCATCTGATGCTGCTTGATCTCGGCCGCAACGACGTGGGCCGGGTTGCCGAGATCGGGACGGTCGATCCCAACGAGCAGTTCACAGTCGAGTACTACAGCCACGTGATGCACATCGTCTCGAATGTCGACGGCGTGCTGCGGGCCGACCATGACGCGCTGTCGGCGCTGCTGGCGGGGATGCCGGCGGGCACCGTCTCGGGCGCGCCCAAGATCCGGGCGATGGAGATCATCGACGAACTGGAGCGGGAGAAGCGCGGCGTCTATGCCGGCGGCGTAGGGTATTTCGGCGCGGGCGGCGAGATGGACACCTGCATCGCGCTCCGCACCGGCGTGGTCAAGGACGACCGGCTCTATGTGCAAGCCGGCGGCGGCGTTGTCTGGGACAGCGACCCGCAGGCGGAGTTCGACGAGACGGTGAACAAGTCCCGCGCCCTGCTACACGCCGCTGCGGTCGCCCGAGGCTTCGCCCGCGGACGCAACTGAGAGCGAGTACCGCGCCGGCATTGCGGCGCGTATGCGAGACATGCTGACGTGCGAACGTGCGACAATCGCGCGAACGCTAGGCTGACTTTGAAGCCCGCACGACATATCGCCGTTCGGGTGGCGCGCCTTATCCCTGCCGCGCCCGCATCACGGCGCTTAGGGGGGCCAGGCTCACCTCACCGCGCGCGCCGCGCTCCAGCTGCCACTGCATCGCCGCGCGCAGTGCCGCGGGCGTCGCCGGCAGGACCAGAACCGCTGAGCCCTGACGCCGGGCCACGCCGGCCGCGACCTGCAAGGCGCGATAGAGATCGGCCTCGGCCGCGCCCTCGGGCGCCTTGCGGTCGACGCCGGTCGACGGCACGCCAGCGCGGGTCGCAGCGCGTAGCGCCGATCCGTTCCCGATTGTCCGGGCGTCCACATAGCCGATGCCATAGCGGCTCAGCATGTCGGTCATGCCCTCAGCCGGGCCCTGATCGGGACCGGTCATCGCCGCCACCGCAACCGGCAGCCTGGCGAGGGTTTCGCCGACGGCCGACCCGACCTCGGCAACGATTTCGATACCCGCAGCATGCACTGCCTCGGCCAACGCCGTCTCATCCGAGGCCTCGCCCCGCAGCGCCAGCGTCAGCGGCAGGTCTACCCCGGTGAGCGCCGCTGCATCGACCGACGCACCGTCCGGCGCCCGCAAGATGACGGCCATGGGCCGGGAACCGGCAGCGAGCTCAAACGAGCGGGCATTGGTGGCGAAGGCATTGCCACCAGCCTCGAAAACCTGCTCGGGGTCGAGGCGTGGGCGCGCCGGCGGCGGAACGTCGATCCCCGGGATCGGCGGAACCACGGCCGCGTTCGCCGCGGGATCGGCCAGCGCGAGCACCGTCTCAGCGGTCTCATCCGCCTCGGTGGTCTCGTCGGATCCAGTGGTGGGCGCGGCACCCACGGTGGAGCCGAGCGCGTCAAGCGTCGCCTGGGCACCAGCGATGCCATCACCGCTCGTCACTGGGGCGAGACCGGGCGTTGCGATGGGCGCGGGAGACGGCTCGACCTCTGTCGAGAGCCCCACCACCTCTGCGTCACTCTCCGCCTGCGCCGCAGTCTCGGCTTCAAGCGCGGCGAGCGCGGCCCGGGCTTCCTCAGCACTCAAAGAAGCCGGATCGACCGTCACTGCGTCCACATCAGCCGGCTCGGCCGGCGCCGCATCCACTGCGGTCTCGGCAGCCGACCGCTCCAACTCGGCCAGTGCAGCTCGCGCCTGTTCGGGCGTCAGGGTCGAGGGGTCGGCGACCGGCGCGGGCACGGTCTCCTCCTCCTGCTCCAGCGCCGCGAGCGCAGCCCGCGCCTCATCGGCCGTCATCGTCGTGGCATCCGCCGGGGCCACGCCAACGGGCGTGCCGGCAGAGGCCGATGACAGCCCGCCTGGCGGAGCGATGCGACCGCCGCCGGGCGGCACGGGAGCACTGCCGCCGGGCGGCACGGGAGCACTGCCGAAACTGCTGGCCGACGCCCCTATGGCACCCGGCGCCTGCAGCGAGGGCGAGGACGGGCGCTGTTCGCCGATGGTGAAGCTGAGGCCCGAGGACGCGGTATCCTCGGCCGACGGCCCCGTTGGCGCACCCGCAGGAGCGAGGCCGCCGGCAGGGCGATTGACGCTGGGTGCCGAGACGCTCGGCACGGCCGCGACCTCAACGCCGCTCGGGCTCGACGCCGCATCGGCAAAGCTGCCGGTCGAGCGCGGCCCGCTCCGGCCCTCTGCCTCACGATCAGCCGCGTCTTCGATGCCGTCATTGGCACGCTCGGCCAGCCGGCTGGTGCCCGCGCCATCGCCGCCAGGCGGCACCAGGTAGGCGAGCGCCGCGATACCGCCTACGACCACGACGCTTCCAGCGACCACACCCTTGAGAAGGCCGCCGATAAAGCTGCCGCCGCTCTCTTCCTTGCGCCGCCGACGCTTCTTCCAGTTCCCCGCCACGCTGCCCTCCAGCGCCTGTTCCCCACGACCTTTCGGTCACCCGCGCCGAACTGGCCCTATCAGCCCGTCCGACAAGTCTTTACCGTCGCATCACCCCCAAAGAATGGTACGACATCGCAGGTGCCGTCATCGGTGGGTCGGCCGCCAACCGACTGTCCAGCCCTTGACGCCGGCCACACCTCGCGATGACAAGCGATGGCAAGACGCGGGGGGACCCCGCTAAACCACCGCCCTTAGAACTCCGAGAAGCGTGCCCGGAATGCTCCTGCTCATCGATAACTACGACAGCTTTACCTACAATTTGGTGCATCATCTGGGCGTTTTAGGGGCGACACCTGAGGTGGTGCGCAACGACGCCCTCTCGGTCGCCGAAGCGCTGGCGATGCAACCCACGGCAATCGTGCTCTCTCCGGGGCCGGGCACGCCGCAGGATGCCGGGATCTGCGTCGATCTCATCCGCCAAGCCCCGCAGGATCTGCCGATCTTCGGCGTCTGCCTTGGCCATCAGGCGATCGGAGAGGCCTACGGTGCCGAGGTCGAGCGCTGCCACGAGGTGCTGCACGGCAAGCTCTCCACCGTCACCCATGCCGACAGCGGCATCTTTGCGGGCCTGCCGCAGGGCTTCATGGCGACACGATATCACTCGCTCAGCGTCGCGCCGGCCAGCCTGCCCGAATGCCTTGAGGCAACGGCGCGCAGCCAATCGGGTGTAGTGATGGGGATCTCGCACCGCTCGCGCCCGGTGCATGGCGTGCAGTTCCACCCCGAAAGCATCGCCAGCGAACATGGCGCGGCTCTCATGGCCAATTTCCTGCGGATCGCGGGGATCGATCCGGTCCTGCCCGAGACAGAGACGACAGGGGCAGCCTGATGAGTGCCGGTCTAAGACCCGCCATCGCCCGCGCCATGCAGAGCCCGCTCGCGCGGGGCGAGGCCGAGGCTGCCTTCGACGTTATCATGGGCGGCGAGGCGAGCCCGCCCCAGATCGCGGGTTTCCTCATGGCGCTCGCCATGCGGGGCGAGACGGTCGACGAGATCGCGGCCGCTGCCAGCGTCATGCGCGCTCGCGCGGCGCCTGTCGCCGCCCCCGCCGACGCGATCGACATCGTCGGCACCGGCGGTGACGGGAAGGGTACGCTCAACATCTCAACCGCCGCGGCGCTCGTCGTGGCGGGCTGTGGCGTGCCCGTCGCCAAGCACGGCAACCGGGCGCTGTCGTCAAAGGCGGGCGCCGCCGACGCCCTGTCGATGATCGGCATCGAGGTGATGGTCCCGGCCGAGGTCGCGGAAGCTGCGCTTGCGGCCTGCGGGATCTGCTTCATGATGGCCCCGATGCACCACAGCGCCATGCGCCATGTGCAGCCGGTGCGCCAAGAGATGGGCGTGCGCACGGTTTTCAACATCCTCGGGCCGCTGACCAACCCGGCGGGCGTCAAGCGTCAAGTGACCGGTGCCTATGACCCCGCCCTGCTCCACCCGATGTGCGAGACGCTCCAGGCCCTCGGCCACGAGGCGGCCTGGCTGGTGCATGGCGGCGACGGTACGGACGAGCTCTCGATCTCGGGTCCCAGCCAGGTCGTGGCGCTGAGCGATGGCAAAATCGCCGAGATGACGGTGTCGCCCGTGGATGCGGGCCTGCCGACCCACCCCTTCGAGGCCATCCTGGGGGGCGAGCCCGAGCGGAATGCCGCGGCACTCCGCGCCCTGCTCTCGGGTGACGCGTCGGCCTATCGCGATGCTGTGCTGCTGAATGCGGCAGCCGCGCTGGTGGTCGCAGGGCGCACGACCGATCTTGCCGAAGGCGCACGGATGGCGGCAGAGAGCATCGATAGCGGAGCCGCTGAGGCGAAGCGCGCCGCCCTTGCCGCCGCCACCGCGGGAAAGGGCAGATCCTGAGAGGACCGAGCGGCGCCGACCCGCGCCCGGAGATAGACCGCATGAGCGACATCCTGTCGACAATCGCCGCCTACAAGCGCGAGGAAGTCGCCACGGCCCGCGCCGCCCGCTCCGAGGGGCAGATGGCGGCGGAGGCCCGTGCCGGCGCACCCGTCCGCCCTTTTGGCGCAGCGCTCGCCGCCCAAACCGGTGCGGCGTATGGCTTGATCGCCGAGGTCAAGAAAGCCAGCCCGTCCAAGGGCCTCATCCGCGCCGATTTCGACCCGGCGGCGCTGGGTGCGGCCTATGCCGAGGGGGGCGCTGCCTGCCTCTCGGTGCTGACCGACACGCCGAGTTTCCAGGGCGCGCCCGAGTTTCTGAGCGCGGCCCGCGCCGCTTCGGGCCTGCCGGCGCTCCGCAAGGATTTCATGCTCGATACCTATCAGGTGCTCGAGGCCCGGGCCTGGGGCGCCGATGCGATCCTCGTGATCATGGCGATGATCGATGATGCGCTCGCGGCCGATCTTGTCGCCGCCGCCGCCGATCACGGCATGGACGCGCTGATCGAGGTCCATGACGAGGCCGAGCTTGACCGCGCGCTCGCCCTGCCTGCACGGCTGATCGGCATCAATAACCGCGATCTCAGGACCTTCGAGACTGCGCTCAGCGTGACAGAGCGACTGGCCCCCCGCATCCCTGCCGACCGCAATATGGTCGGTGAAAGCGGGTTGAACACCCGGGCTGATCTCGCCCGACTGGCTGCCATCGGCGTGCGCCGTTTCCTGATCGGCGAAAGCCTGATGCGCCAGGATGACGTCGCCGCCGCAACCCGCGCGATCCTCGCCGATCCGGTCGGCGCCGAGGGTGCGCAGGCGACCCATGGCTGAAGCCCCGAAATTCACCCATTTCGACGCCGAGGGCCGGGCCCAGATGGTCGATGTCGGCGCGAAACCGGTGACCGAGCGGATAGCGACCGCCCGCGGTGCCGTCGTGATGGCGCCCGAGACGCTCAGCATGATCGTCGAGGGGCGGGCCAAGAAAGGCGACGTCCTCGCCGTCGCGCGCCTCGCCGGCATCATGGCCGCCAAGAAGACCGCCGACCTGATCCCGCTATGCCATCCGTTGATGCTCTCGAAGGTCGCGGTCGATCTGACCCCCGCGCCGCCCGACAGGGTCGAGATCGAAGCGACGGTCAAGCTCGCCGGCCAGACCGGGGTCGAGATGGAAGCCCTGACCGCCGTCTCGGTCGCCGCGCTGACGGTCTATGACATGGCCAAGGCCGTCGACAAAGCCATGCGGATCGAGGCCGTGCGCCTGACGCATAAGGATGGCGGCACCTCAGGCAGCTACCATGCCGATTAAACGGCGCCCCGCCTGATGGCCGAGCGTGCGCCCCTGATCAGCGTGAGCGAGGCCCGCGCGCTTGTCCTTGACCGGGTCACGCCGACGGGTCCGGAGAACGTGCCGCTCGACAAGGCGCTTGGCCGCGTGCTCGCCGCCGATGTCGTCGCTGGCCGGCCGCAGCCGCCCTTCGCCGCCTCCGCCATGGACGGCTATGCCGTGCGCGCGGCCGAGGCGGTGGTGGGTGCGCGCCTGCCCGTTGTCGGCGAGATTCCCGCCGGACGCGAGAGCGCCGTCCCCCTGCCCCCCGGCACCGCCCTGCGCCTTTTCACCGGCGCCCCAATGCCGGGTGGGGCCGATACCGTCTTGATCCAGGAGGATGCGCGGCAGATCGAGGGTGATCCGGCCAGGATCGAGGTGATCGAGGCGCCGGAAAGCGGGCGCTATATTCGGCCGGCCGGTGGTGATTTCGATCGCGGTGCGCGCCTGACGGCGCCCTGCCGCCTTGGTCCCCGACAGATCGCGCTGGCCGCCGCCATGGGCGCCGACAGTCTGAGCGTCGCGCGCCGGCCGGTCGTCGCCATCCTGCCCACCGGCGATGAGCTGGTGGCGGCCGGGGAGACCCCGCGCCCCGACCAGATCTATGCCTCGAACAACCATGGCCTCGCAGCCCGGGTTCAAGCGGCAGGCGCCATCGCCCGCCCCCTGCCGATCGCCCGGGACACCCCCGAGAGCCTGGTCGCAGCACTCGAACAGGCCAAGGGCTGCGATATGCTCGTCACCCTCGGTGGTGCCTCGGTCGGCGACCATGACCTCGTCGCCCGCGTCTTCGGTGCCGCCGGCATGGCGCTCGGCTTTCACCGCATTGCCATGCGCCCCGGCAAGCCCTTGATGGCCGGGCGCCTCGGCGACGGGACGCTGATGATGGGGCTGCCGGGCAACCCGGTCTCGGCCATGGTCTGCGGCGAGCTGTTTGTCGTCCCGGCCATCGACCGGGCCATGGGTCTGCCGGGTCACCCGCCGCCGACGCGCCCGATGCCGCTCGCCGCGGCGCTGCCGCAAAACGGCCCGCGCGAGCACTATATGCGCGCGCGCCTTGTCGACCATGGAACCGGGCCAGCCGTGGAGGCGGCCGAGAACCAGGACAGCAGCCTGCTCAGTGTCCTCGCCTCGGCCAGCGTGCTCATCCAGCGCGCACCCCACGCCCCGCCGCTTGACCGAGGCGCGATCGTGCCGGTGATCGACCTCGCCTGAAGAGCTGGCTCGCGAGCCTGTGCATTAATGGGATCGACGTCGAGCACCCGATATCTTTTTGCGAAACATCAGGAATGGCGCCGCGATGCGATGCGATGCTAGGCCACCAGCCGTGTCATCTCCTGCATTTCTGCAACAATACTTCGGGCGTACTCCCGTATCATCTCGGCACGAAAATCGAGCCGTTGACACAAAAAGCGAACAATTTTAGAACATCAAACAAACGACAAGGGCTCGATAAGTCGAGATGGAGGCCGCGATGCTGACGCGCAAGCAATACGATCTGCTTCTCTTCATCCATAAACGGATGCAGCGCGATGGCGTGTCGCCCTCATTCGATGAGATGAAGGATGCGCTGGATCTCAGGTCGAAATCGGGCATCCACCGGCTGATCACCGCGCTCGAGGAACGAGGCTTTATCCGTCGTCTGGCGCACCGGGCCCGCGCGGTGGAGATCATCCGCATGCCCGACAATCTGGACGATGCGCGAAGCGCGCGCCCAGTCGGCAACGCGGGCGGCAACGCGGCGTCGGGGGGCTTCACGCCATCTGTCATCCAGGGCGATCTCGGCAACCCCAACCAGGGCGATCGCGCCACAAGCGCGCTTGATGATCTGCTGGGCGGTCGCAATGCGCGTCGGGCACTTGGGCTGGCGCCGGGCATGGGCAGCATGGGCTCCCACGTGCCGTTGATCGGGCGGATCGCTGCGGGTGTTCCGATCGAGGCGATCGAAGAGGGCGCACAGCGCTTGCCGGTGCCGGCTGCGATGGTCGATCCGGCGGCGGAGCATTACGCCCTCGAAGTCCGGGGCGATTCGATGATTGAGGCGGGCATCCATGACGGTGATTTGGTGGTCATCCGCCGTCAGAGCGCGGCTGAAACCGGCGATATCATCGTCGCGCTGATCGAAGGGCACGAAGCGACGCTGAAGCGTTTTCGCCGCAAGGGCGAGTCCATCGCGCTCGAAGCGGCCAACCCGTCCTTCGAGACCCGCCTCTACCGGGCGGATCGCGTCCGCATCCAGGGCAAGATGGTGGGTCTGATCCGCACCTACGGCTGAGACGCTGGCTTAGCGATTGAACCAGGGTCGGTCGATCATCGGCTCGGTGACGATCAAGGGGCCTTCTGGACCCGGTGTTATCGCCACCGCCGATCCAGCCTTCAGCAGATGATCGTTGATCACGAGACAGGGCTCTTGCTCTGTCAGCATGGCGCCTGGGGCGATGATCAGCGTGTGGGCTCGGCAGGCATCGGGATGGCGCTCTAGCGCTGTGCCCTTGCCGCGCAGCACAATTAGGCGCCAAGGCGTACCGCGGTTGTCCAGTGCGACGTCGGCCACCCGCTCCGCCGCGCGCCTGCGGGCATTGGGCGCGAGCGCTGGTAGAAACCCATGCCTGAGCGCCGCCTCCTCCTGCGTCGCCGCATCGCCATCGGCTTCCAACCAGTTCTGCGCGGCGTAACGCTCTGCGCGCGGGTGATCGAGCGCGCGGCCCGACGCCGTCATGACCCCGACCAGCCCGCCCCCAGGCGCAATCAGAACGGCCGGGCGCGGTGGGCCCAAATGCGGCATGGCGATAACCGCCACCCCACCCAAGACCGCGCCACCGTACCGCCAGCCCCCCCGCCAGAGCATCAGCCAGAGACCCGACATCATGACTGTCACGAGCGCCGCGACGGGCATGCTGGCCACGGGTCGGCTGGCGCCGGGCAGACCGGCCACCGCATGGGCCACCGACAAGACCCAATCGATCCCGATGCCCATGAGGTCGAGGAAGGGCCCCGCGGCACCGAAAGGCGCGGCCAGCGCCGCGGCAACGCCCGCCGGCGCGATCCACGCGCCCATCACGGGGACCGCTGCGAGATTGGCCAGCAACCCCCAGGTGCCGACCCGGTTGAAATGGAACGCGGCAACGGGCGCCGTCGCGAGACCGGCCACCACACTGGTGAGCGTGACGGTGAGAGCACCCCGCGCGATACGCCCCACAACCGCTCGACCCACGCGGATGAGGCTAATTGCCAGCCGCGGGGCCCCGGGTGCCATTCCCTCCGCCTCGGCTCCGTCGCCGGCGGCGGCCAGCGCAGTACCGCCGGTCTCGGGCCGGTCACGCGCGGCAGCCAGGCGATCTCGCCGGGCGCGGGCGGCGCTTAGCGCCTCGAACAGCGCGATGAGGGCGACGGTCGCCGCGAAGGACATCTGAAAACCAGGGTCGGTGAGACTTATCGGCCGCCATGCCAGCACAAGCACCGCCGCAAGGGCCACCGCACGAAGCGTCAGCGCCGGCCGATCCGCCAGCACCGCGATGAACACCACCGCAACCATGATAAAAGCACGCTGCGTCGCCACCGATGCGCCCGATGCGAGCAGATACCCGAAAGCGGCGGCCAGTGACGCAACCGCCGCCAGCTTCTTGCTTGGCAGACGCAGCGCCCGGCGTCCCACCAAGGCGAACGCGATGCGCATGGCAGCGAAGACCAGCCCGGACAAGAGGCCCATATGCAGGCCGGAGATCGCCAGCAGATGCGCCAGCGTCGAGATCCTGAGCGCCTCGGCATCGCGCTCATCGATCGCGCTCCGATCACCGACGAGGATGGCGGCGGCAAAGGCGCCGGGCGGCCCGTCCAGACGCCGGCGCACCGCATCGGCGACCGCAAGCCGCCAGCGCGCGATCGCCGCGCCCAGCCGATAGACCACGCTCGAAACACCGGCACTGGCCACCCGGTCTCGGCCGCGGGGGCCCGCCACCTCGCGGTTCGGCAGTGTGACGGGCGGTGTTCGGGCATAGCCAATGGCGCCGATCCGGTCGAAAAAGGCGCGGCGGGCAAAATCGAAACCGCCGGGCTCTACCGGCCGCCCGGGTGGACCCAGCCGGGCATAGACCCGCACCCACTGCCCCGGACGCGGGGCTTGGTCGAAACCGACGGCGCTCAGGGTCAGGCGCACGCGCTCGGGCGTTTGCCGCGCCGCCCGGCCGAACAGACTGACCTGGTCGAGCAGCACGCGCGGTGCCCCCGATGCCGCACGGTCGAGCCAGACGACGCGCCCCTCGACCGTCGCCGTGATCTGCCAGGGCAGCGTCGCCATCGCTGCGCGCCAGGTCGCAAGCTGGGCGGCCGCATGACCGGTCGTGAGCGCCAGAAGGGCGATCAGCAGAACGCGCGGGAGCGGCCGCTCTCCCAAACCGCGAAGCAACAGGCCGAGCGGGACAAGCGGCAGCACCACGACCCAGGCCGGTGGCTCTTCGTGCCACCCTAGGTAAAGCGCGATGCCAAAGCCCATGCCGACCGGAAACCACAGAATGGCGCGCCGGAATTCGACGGAGATCGCCTCTGCCACCAGTCGCCGGATTCGACCGGAGAGCGACAAGCCACCGCCACGCACGCCAGCCTGACCGGCCGGGCGCCCTGGAAATCCCACCGCACCATTCGCGTGCTGCACGCCTCGCCCCGGTTACGCTACCGCGAGATGCTCGCGCGTCGTGGTTAAGCCGGGGTTAGCAAAGCCATTGGCAACGGATCGGACTACGCCATACCGGTGGCACCCTGGATGGCCCCGTTGAAGCCCGGCGCCAGACATGCCACCCCTCGCCCGATCCCATAGCCCCTTCGCCGATCACGGCACCGGAGAGCCCAGCCATGACCGATGTCGTCACCCGCTTCGCCCCATCGCCGACCGGGTTCCTGCATATCGGCGGGGCGCGCACCGCGCTCTTTAACTGGGCCTTCGCGCGCCACCATGGCGGGCGCTTCCTGCTCCGGATCGAGGATACCGACAGCGCGCGCTCTACGCCCGAGGCGACGGCGGCGATCCATGAAGGCATGCGCTGGCTCGGCCTCGACCATGACGGCGAGGCGATCAGCCAGGCGAGCCGTGCCGCCCGCCATGCCGATGTAGCGCATGTCATGCTGGAGAACGGCACGGCCTATCGCTGCTATGCCAGCAAGGCGGAGATCGACGCCTACCGCGAACAGGCCAAGGCCGAGGGGCGGCCGCCGATGTTCCCCTCCCCCTGGCGCGACAAGGGACCGGCCGACTGGCCCGAGGGCGCGGCACGGGATGGTTACGTCATCCGCCTGAAGGCGCCGCGCGAGGGCGAGGTGACGGTGGAGGACGCCGTGCAGGGCACGGTGACGTGGAAAGCCGGCAAGCTCGACGATCTGATCCTGCTGCGGTCGGATGGCACACCGGTCTATATGCTGGCGGTCGTGGTCGATGATCACGACATGGGCGTGACCCACGTGATCCGCGGCGACGATCACCTGACCAATGCCGCGCGGCAAAGCCTGATCTACCGCGCGATGGGCTGGGATGTGCCGGTCTTCGCCCATATCCCGCTGATCCACGGGCCGGACGGGGCCAAGCTTTCAAAGCGCCACGGCGCGCTGGGGGTCGAGGCCTATCGCGCCATGGGCTACCTGCCCGCGGGCATGCGCAACTACCTGGCGAGGCTCGGCTGGGCGCATGGCGATGACGAGCTGTTCTCGACCCAGCAGCTGGTCGACTGGTTCGGTCTGGAGGCGATAGGCAAATCCGCCGCGCGCTTCGATTTCCAGAAGCTTGCCGCCGTCAACGGCCACCACATGCGCGAGGCCGACGACGCGACCCTGCTGGCCGCGATGGCCGATGTTGCAGCGCAGGATAAGGCCGTGCTGGAGGCGGCGGATCTCAGCAAGGAGCAGATCAACGCGATCACGGCCGCGCGCGCGCCGCTGGCCGAAGAGGCGCGCCGCGCCATGCTGCTGGCCGCCATGCCTGGTTTGAAGGAACGGGCCAAGACATTGGTCGAGTTGATCGAACTCGCCCATTACATCTTGGCCAATCGTCCACTTGTGCCCGACGCTAAAGCCGCCAAAAACCTCTCTGGCGACGCCGCCGTGCTGATCGGTCGTTTGACCCCGCAGTTGCGGAATGCTAGCCCATGGGACGGAACAACGCTGGAGGCCGTCGTCCGCGACTTCGCCGAAGCCGAGGGGCTGAAATTGGGCAAGGTGGCCCAGCCGTTGCGCGCCGCACTGACCGCCCGCGCCATCAGCCCCGGGGTCTTCGACGTGATGCAAACGCTTGGCCGCGACGAGACGATTGCCCGTCTCGGGGACGTGGCCGGCGACTGATCCCACACCGGTCCATGACGGTCCGGGGCGGGACGCCGACCCGGGCCAGCGCCTCACCGCGCGGCTCACCCTAGTACGAGCCGGACCCGGTCACCCCGCCGGGCCGCGGAGAGGAAAGGACCGCTCATGCCGGATACCGCGCAGACCCGCACCGCCACGATCTCGGTCGATGGCAAGACACTGAACGTGCCCGTCTACGACGCCGTACACGGCCCGTCGGTCATCGACATCCGCAAGCTTTATGCCGAGCTCGGGGTCTTTACCTATGATCCGGGCTTTACCTCCACCGGATCGTGCGAGAGCACCATCACCTATATCGACGGCGACAAGGGCGAACTGCTCTATCGCGGCTATCCCATCGACCAACTGGCCGAGAAGTCCCACTTCCTCGAGGTCTGCTACCTGCTGCTTTACGGCGAGCTGCCGACCGCGGCGCAGGTCGAGGATTTCGAGAGCCGGGTGACCAAGCACACCATGCTGCACGAGCAGATGGTGAATTTCTTCCGCGGCTTCCGCCGTGACGCGCATCCCATGGCGATCATGTGTGGCGTGGTCGGCGCGATGTCGGCGTTCTATCACGACAGCACCGACATCACCGATCCCTGGCAGCGCGAGGTCGCCTCGATCCGGCTGATCGCCAAGATGCCGACCATCGCTGCCTGGGCGTACAAGTACTCGATCGGCCAGCCGTTCATCTATCCGCGCAACGATCTCGATTACGCGTCGAACTTCCTGCACATGTGCTTCGGCGTGCCCTGCGAGGAATACCACGTCGACCCGATCCTGGCCCGGGCGATGGACCGGATCATGACGCTGCACGCCGATCATGAGCAGAACGCCTCCACCTCCACGGTGCGTCTGGCGGGGTCGTCGGCGGCCAATCCCTTCGCCTGCATCGCGGCCGGTGTGGCGTGTCTGTGGGGTCCGGCGCATGGCGGCGCCAACCAGGCCTGCCTGGAAATGCTACGCGAGATCGGCACGCCCGACCGCGTCGCCGAATACGTCAACCGCGCCAAGGACAAGAACGATCCGTTCCGCCTGATGGGCTTTGGTCACCGCGTCTACAAGAACTACGACCCGCGCGCGAAGGTGATGCAGGAGACAGCGGCCGAGGTGCTCGACCTCCTCGGCGTGAAGGACAACGCCACGCTGCAGACCGCCAAGGAACTGGAGCAGTGGGCGCTAAAGGACGACTACTTCGTCGAGAAAAAGCTGTACCCGAACGTCGATTTCTACTCGGGCATCATCCTCGAGGCGATGGGCTTCCCGACCTCGATGTTCACCCCGATCTTCGCACTCAGCCGCACCGTCGGCTGGATCGCGCAGTGGAAGGAGATGATCGAGGACCCGACGCAGAAGATCGGCCGCCCGCGCCAGCTCTATAAAGGCGCCCCGGTCCGCGACTATACCGACGTCGAAAGCCGCTGAACGCGCGCAATGCACACCCCAAGGCCCGCCCCCATCGGCGGGCCTTTTTCGTTGGCGCTGGCGAACCCTTGGGATGCAACCTTCGGCCGGCGCCGATGGCCAACGCCTTCGCCCCTGTGCCATGGTCGCGTCATGACGCACTGCCACGCCAAGTCGATGCATTTCCAGCCACCGCCGGGAGCCCGCTGAAATCCGTTCGCGCATTTCTGAGGAGCTTCCGATGACCCGACCCAATATCGTCGTGCTGATGGCAGATCAGCTCGCGCCGCACTTCCTTGGCGCCTATGGCCACCCCGTCGCCCGGACCCCGCATATCGACGCGCTGGCGGCGCGCGGCATGCGCTTCGACGCGGCCTACTGCAACTCGCCGCTCTGCGCGCCCTCGCGTTTTGCCTTCATGTCCGGTCAATTGATCAGCCGGATCGCGGCCTATGACAACGCCAGCGAGTTCCGCGCCAGCACGCCGACTTTCGCGCATTACCTTCAGGCGCTCGGCTATCGCACCTGCCTGTCGGGAAAAATGCACTTCGTCGGCCCCGATCAGAAGCACGGCTTTCAGGACCGGGTAACCACCGATGTCTACCCGTCAGACTTCGCCTGGACGCCGGATTGGGAGGCCGCCGATGAGCGGATCGACCGCTGGTACCACAACATGAAGACGGTCACGGAAAGCGGCCCGGCCATCGCGACCTTTCAGACCGATTATGACGACGAGGTCGACTATGCCGCTCGCCGCTGGCTGATCGAGCGGGGCCGTGACCGGGGCCAAGGCGACACGCGGCCCTTCTGCCTGGTCGCCAGCTACACCCATCCGCACGACCCCTACGTGGCCACGCCGGAATGGTGGGATCTCTACGGCGATGACGAGATCGACATGCCGGCCTTTGTGCCGCCAATGGAGGCGCTCGACCCGCATTCGCGCCGGGTGATGGATGGGATCGAGGCGACGATCACGCCGCTGACCGAGGAGGAAGTCCGCCGTGCGCGCCGCGCCTATCTCGCCAATGTCAGCTATGTCGACAGCAAGGTCGGCGCCGCGGTCCGGACGCTCACCGAGATCGGCGAGATCGACAACACGGTGATCATCGTCACCGCCGATCACGGGGACATGCTGGGTGAGCGGGGCCTCTGGTACAAGATGAACTTCTTCGAGCATTCCGCCCGGGTGCCCCTGATCATGGTGGGCCCCGGCGTGGCGCAAGGCACGGCGCCCAACGCCTGTGCGCTGATCGACCTGCTGCCGAGCTTCCTGGACATTGCAGGCGGCGGGCCCGAGATGCTGGGCGAGCCGATCGACGGCCGCTCACTGATGCCGCTGGCGCGCGGCGAGGCCGATCCGGTGGACGAGGCCATCGGCGAATACTGCGCCGAGATGACCCCATGGCCGGTCCTGATGATCCGCCGCGGGCCGCTCAAATACATCCACTGCGACCCCGATCCGCCGCAGCTCTACGATGTTGCCCGCGATCCGCTGGAGACCGTAAATCGCGCGACCGATCCCGGTTATGCCGAGGCCGCCACCGCCTTCGCGGCCGAGGTCGCGCGTCGCTGGGACAGCGCGAAACTGCGCGCCGACGTGATCCGCACCCAACGATCCCGCCGGGCGCTGCTGGCGGCGATGGAGGCAGGGTCGGTCCAGCACTGGGACTACAACCCGCCCCGCGACGCCAGCGAGGAATATGTGCGCAACCACATGGCCTGGACGGCGGCGGATGCGCGCTATCGCTTCCCGCCCTTGAAGCGCACGCTGGAAGGCGGCGACTGAGCGATCATCCCGCGGTGTCGCGTTACGTCCGCGGGCCGCGCTAGGGCGCAGTTCCCGTCCTGCGTGTTTGGGCGCGGCGAGGATCGGTGTATCCTGCCCCCATGACAGGGATCGACCGACGTCGCTTTACCGCAGGCGCCCTTGCCGCCACCGGGCTGGCCGCGGCGCCCGGCCCGCCGCTCCGCGCAGCGCCGGCCTATCGTGGGCCGAATGTCATCATCTTGCGTTTCGGTGGCGGTGTACGCCGGCGTGAGACCATCGAGCCCCAGACGTCCTGGGCGCCGGTCCTGCTGCATCGCCTCGCGCCGCAGGGCCTCATGATCCCCAACCTCTCCATCGCGCAGCTCGACGGGGTCGACACCTCGCATGCCGAGGGGACGCTCAACATCCTGACCGGCCGCTACCGCGCCTATCGCGACCTGGCCGAGGGGCTGCAATTCGACCGGCTGGAGCCGACCGAGCCGACGCTGTTCGAGTATTTCCGCCGCGCCTTTGCCGTGCCCGCCCATCAGGCCCTGCTGGTCAATGGCGAGGACCGGCTGCAGGAGGAGTTCCTGTCCTACGGCATCCACCCAAGCCATGGCATCGCCTTCAAATCCGAGGTGCTGAGCCTCTATCGCTTCAAACTCTGGTCGCTCCGCGACAGGCTGGCGGGCAGCGCGGGCACCGATGTCGAGACTGCTACCGACATGAAAGCGCTGGCCGAGTTGGAGGCCAAGGGCATGCGCGGCATCGCCCCCCGCCAACCACCCGAGATCGAGGCGATGTGGTCGCGCTGGCGCGCCTTCTGGGGCGATACGGGCCTGCGCAACCCGCGCGGCGACGCGGCGCTGACCGAGCTTGCGCTCTGGGCGATCCGCGATCTGCGCCCGCGGCTGATGATGGTGAACTATCAGGACCCCGACTACGTGCATTGGGGCAACGCCTCGCATTATACCCGCGCCATCGCCGCCATCGACCGCGGGATCGAGCGGATCGTGGATGCCGTGACCGCCGATGAGGAATACGCAAGCAACACGGTATTTTGCATCGTCCCCGACTGCGGGCGTGACGCCAACCCGTTGATGAGCCTGCCCTTCCAGCACCATTTCAACACCCGCTCGGCCCATGAGATCTTCGCCTTCTTCATGGGGCCGGGGATCGTCAGGGGCCGCGTGCTCGACAAAGCGGTGGATCAGACCGCCATCGCACCCACGCTGGCGGCTGCCATGGGCTTTTCCGCCGGGCGGGCCGAGACCGGTGCGCTCTCCGAGATCTTCGCATGACAAGCCTCGCCGCGGCCGAGGGGCAACCGCTCTCCCCGCCCCGCGGGTTGGTCGGGGCGCTAGGCGGTCTGGCGCGCCGTGCCGTGGCGGTCATCCTCGCGCTGCACCCGCTGGGGGCGGTCTTGGTGCTCGGCTGGCTGATGCGCCTGATGGCGGCGGAGGCTGCGATCAGCCGGCATCGGCTGGTCCACGATATCGGCCTCAGTCGTGCGCCGCTGCCCGGCTGGGTGGTCGCAGGCCAGATAGATGCACCGGCGCATGGTCGCGGATGGCTCGCCCGCAGCCTCGGCGCACTCTGGCTGAACCTGGCGGCCGGGCTCGCGGCGCTCGGCACGCTGGTGGCGGGCACGCTGCCCTTTACCGCGCTCTGGCTCATGTCGTGGTGGGGCGGGTGGGAAAACTCGTTCAACAAGGGCTACGAGCAGTCCTGGGTCGGCCCGACGCTCGGACTGCTCAGCGTCGCCGTTGCGCTGCCGCTGCTGGCCCGCCTGCCCATGGCGCTGGCACATCAGGCGGTCGAGGGGCGGATGAGCGCCTTTTTCGCCCGTCGCGCCGTCACGCGGCTGATCCGCGCCGCCGGCTGGCGTTATGTCGCCCTCGGCCTCGCCACGGCGCTGGCCACCGCCCCGCTGTTTGCCGCACAGGCCTTGCCGACCTTCGTCGAGGGCTGGAGCCCTGGCTTCGCCGAGCGCCATGCCGAGAGCCTCGACCGTTTCATCGCCGTCTGCCGCCTCGTGGCGACGACATGGCTGGTCCTCTCATTGATCGCCGTGCGCCGCTGGGCCGCCCGCCTGCACGCCCGGGCGACGCTGCGGTTGGAGGCCGGGCCCCTGCCATCTGGCCCTGTCGCGCTGACCGGCACCCTGTTGCGCACCCTGCTGCTCTGGGCAGCCTCGTTCGCCGTGGTAGCCCAGGTCTTCGTCGCGCAGTTCGTCAATCACCAATGGGTGGTTTGGCTGATCCCGCCCTTCGCTGGCTTGCCCTTTTTCGCACCCTTGACCGGGCTCCCCTAGCGCTGAAGCGCCGCCATCACCGAGCGCGCTGCACGCATGGCCGGCGGCTCGCCACCGCGCCCAAGCGCCAAAAGCGCTGTGTCCGCTGCGGCGATCTGCGCGGCGCGCGCGGGGGTGTCGTCGAGAAGGGGTCTGAGTGCGGCGCTCAGGGCCTCGGGCGTCGCTGCCTCCTGATAGAACTCGGGCACCGGGCGGGCGCCACTGTCCCAACCACAGGCAAGGTTCACGAGGTTCCCGGTATCGATACCGATCAGCCGACGGGCGATCGCCGCTGTCAGCCATGATGCCTTGTAGGCCGCCACATGGGGCGTGCGCTCGGCTGCGGTCTCCAGCGTAACGGTGCCTGACGTGAGGAGTGCCGCACGGCAGGCAGCGGTCGCAGCACGTCGCTCGGGCGCATCGGCCTCGGCACCCAGCAGCAGGGCCTCGGGGAAAAGTGCGGCGACCTCCGAGGTGACCGTCTCGGCCACGGGGATGACGGGGCGGATGTCGGGACGGGTGGCAGCGAGGCAGCGAAGCGTCTCGCGGAAAAGCGGACCCATGCGGGCCACCTCGCCCCGGCGGCTACCGGGTGCGACGAGCAGCAGCGGCGTGTCGCCGAGGCCATGCTTTGCGCGGAAGGCTGCCACGTCCACAGGGCCCGAGGCAGGCTGGCCGGCCACCGGGTGACCGACGAAATCGCAGGTCATGCCGGCAGCCGTCATATACGGCGGCTCGAACGGCAGCAGGGCCAACACGTGGTCGACGCTCCGTGCCATCTTGGCCGCGCGCCCCGGCCGCCAGGCCCAGACCGAGGGCGCGACGTAATGGATCACCCGCAGCCCCGGCAGTGCCCGGCGCAGGCGCGGCGCCACGCGGAGCGAGAAGGACGGCGCGTCGATGGTGATCAAGGCATCGGGCCGATGGGCGAGCGCCGCCTCGGTGGCGACCCGCAGACGGTTCAGGATCATCGGCAGGCGCGGGACGACCTCGGTGATCCCCATGACCGAGAGATCGGCGATGTCGAAAGGCGGCTGCACCCCCTCGGCGCGCATGCTTTGCCCGCCGATCCCGCCGAAGACCACGCCGGGCGCTAGGGTCTTGAGCGCGCCCATGAGCGCGCCGCCAAGCCGGTCACCCGAGGGCTCGCCAGCGATCAGGAAAAGCCGCGGGCTCATCGCGCGCCGTTGCCCGCGCTTCCGGGGGACGCCGCAAGATCCGCGGGCCGGGCACCGGTGACGAAAAGGCCATGCGCCTCGGCGACGGCGGCGACGGCCGCGGCATCGATCACCAGAGTGGCACCGGCCTCGACGACGACACCGGCAAGCCCCGCCTTGGCCGCGCGGCGCACGGTCTCAGGCCCGATGGTCGGCAGGTCCAGCCGCCGATCCTGCCCCGGCTTCGGCATCTTGAGCAGGACACCGGTGCCCCTCGGCGCGCGGCGGCGCCGCTCGGGGGGGAGCATCGCGATCCGCTCCAACATCATGTCGGTGCCCTCGGCCGCCTCGACCGCGAGGCAGAGCCCGCGCGCCACCACCGCCCCCTGCCCGATATCGAGCGGGCCGAGCGCGCGCACGATCTCGGCGGCGCGGCGCGCATCGGCCCAGTCCGCCGCGCCGGGCCTGCGCGGGCCAAGCGTCGTCTCTGCCATCAGGGCATGACCGCCCAGCACCTCCTGAGCGCCGACAAGCCTCAGGCCCCGACGCTCGAAGATCGCCGCGAAGCCCCGCAGCATGGCGTCATCGCCGCGCGCGAGCAGCGCCAGCGCGCGGGGCAGCAGCATCAGCGCGGCCGTATCGGCCTGCCATGGCCTGAGACGCGGACGCTGCATCGCCCCGGCAAAAACCACTGCCTCCGCCTCAGCCGCCGTGAGGCCGCGAAAGAGCGCGCCAACCCGCTCGAAACGATGGTGCTGCACCGGGTGGCCGGCCATCCACTCGGCCTCCAAGCCGGGAAACACGATCACGACATAGGGCAACGCGTCGGCCCGCCGGGCCTCGACGATCTGGCGCGGCAAGGCGCCCTGCCCGGCCACGATGGCGAGGCATCCCGGGACAGCGCCCGGGATCTCGGTCGCCGCACCCGCCTGGCGCCCGGTCGGCGAGGTGTCGGTATCATCGGGCGCCGGTTCGGGGGGGCTCACGCCTCCTCGGCCTCGGCCAACCGGGTCTTGGGCAAACAGAACCGGCGCTTCGTCTCGGCCGAGACGAAAGCGGCCAGTTCCTCGATCAGCATCTCGCTCGGATGGCCGGCACGCAGCCGCTCGGCTCTTGCCTCCATCGGCCCGTCGTCATCGAACAACTGATCGACGGCGAGGCGTAGCCTGCCGATGGCCTTGCGATCCACCCCGCGGCGGCGAAGGCCGATGGTATTCAACCCGGCGAGATGGGCGCGGTTCCCGATGACCGAGCCGAAGGGGATCACGTCACGCTCCACGCCGGCCATGCCGCCCACCATGGCACCATCGCCGATCCGCACCCATTGGTGCACGGCGCAGAGCCCGCCGAGCACCGCGTGATCGCCGACACTGACATGGCCTGCCAGCGTGGCGTTATTGGCCATGATCACGCCGCTGCCGACATGGCAGTCATGGCCCACATGCGTGCCCATCATGAACAGGCACCCGTCCCCGACACGGGTCAGCATGCCGCCACCTTCGGTCCCCGGGTTCAGCGTCGCGTGTTCGCGGATCATGCAGTCCGCACCGATCTCCAAACGGCTCGGCTCGCCTGCGTATTTCAAATCCTGCGGCTGGTGGCCGACCGAGGCGAAGGGCCAGATCCGGGTGCGCGGGCCCACACTGGTACGACCGGCAACGACCGCATGGCTGAACAGCTCGACACCTTCCGCCAGGACGACATCAGGGCCGACATGGGCATAGGGCCCAACGCAAACGCCATCGCCAAGGCGCGCGCCCTGCTCGATGATCGCTGTGGGGTGGATCACGCGCCGCCGCCGGAGGGGCCGCGACGGCTGTCATCCTCATCGATGATCATCGCTGAGAACTCGGCCTCGGCCGCAAGCTCTCCGCCGACCTTGGCCGAGCCCGAGAACTTCCAGACCGGCCCGCGTGAGCGCAGGATGCTCACATGCAGCTCAAGCAGGTCGCCCGGCACCACCTTGCGGCGAAAGCGGGTCTTGTCGATGGTCATGAAGTAGACGAGCAGATTGTCATCGACGCGGTTCAGCGTCTCGACCACCAGCACGCCCGCCGTCTGCGCCATCGCTTCGACGATAAGCACGCCCGGCATAATGGGCTCTTCCGGGAAATGGCCCTGGAAATGCGGCTCGTTGGCGGTGACCAGCTTGATGCCCACCGCGTTCTTGCCGGGATCGATCGCCTCGACCCGGTCGATCAGCAGGAAAGGGAACCGGTGGGGAATGCAGCGCTTGATGCGCGCCAGATCCGCCTCGCGCAGCGCTGGCGCCTCGGCGGCGGTGGCCGCACGCTCCTCCGCGGCGGTCGCCGCACTCTCCTCGGTGTCGGTATCCGTTGTCATCGCTCGCCCCGATCGGCCATGCCTCCACTAGGCAGGCGCCCGGCGACAGGTCAAGTCATCGGCCCCATGTCCGGACCGAGGCAGGGTCGGATCGGTCGATGAGCGATGGCGCTTGGGCCCCGCAACTGGGTGACGCAACTGGCTCTGGCGACTGGCTCTGGCGACTGGCGGAGGCGACCAAGACGTTTGGGTGCTGGCACTCAGTTAGCCTCTTGCCCGTCCACGGTTGCGGACGGGTCGGACGGCCCATCGGCTACAGGCTGGCGCCTATCGGCGAGCAAATCGGCGGGAATGTCGATGACGGGCGCCGGTACCGCCGCGTCAAACGCGGCCAGCACCTCACCCGTCACGTCTGCCGCGGGCGCGGCGGCCAAGACGGCATCGGCATTCATGATCACGCTTGCCCCTCGGCTGACGCGGATGCGCTCCAGCACGGGGGCGAGCTCGCGAACCAAACGCTCACGCGCCTCACGGAAAACCTGCTGCAGCGCTGCAGACCGGCGCTGAACATCGCGCCGTTCGGTCACCACACGCTGACGGAAGGCCTCAGCACGCGCCTCGAATTCGGTGCGCTCCATCGTCGGGCGGAGCCGCGCCAGCGTCTCCTCCTCCAGCGCGAGTTCGGCCTTCACCGCGTCGATCTCGGCCTGTACGCGTTCGGTCAGCTCGCGTTCCCGCGCCGCAAGCTGCCGGGCCGCCACACTTTCGCGAAGTACGCGGGCGCGCGAGACGACGATCACGACACCCGGGGGCTCCTGCGCATGGGCGGTGGGCAACAGGGCGAGACCGGCAGCCGCCCACGCCAAGCCACATAAAAGCCTTCGGCGGCCCATGCGATGCGCGACCTCTGCACCCGGGCCCATGGCGATCAGAAGCGCGTGCCGATGGCGAAGCGGAAGAACTCCGTCTCGTCGTCGTCTTCCTCGAGGATCGGTACGCCGGCGCTCAGCTCGACCGGGCCAAAGGGCGTGTCAACGAAGAGCAGACCGCCGACCGTCATCCGCAGCGCGAAATCATCGTCGATCTCGGTGTCGCCGAACGTCGTGGTGTCGAGCGCCCAGAGCGAGCCCGTGTCGATAAACGCACCCCCGAACACACCGAGCTCTTCCGGCAGGCCGATGGGGAAAGAGGCCTGGAAGCGCGAGGCGAAGAAGAAGTTGCCGCCGAGCGCATCATCCGTGTCGGTGTCCCGCGGCCCCACACCATCGACCCCGAAACCCCGGAAATTGTCGCCGCCGAGGAAGAAGCGCTCGGTGATCGACGTGTCTTCATCACCGAAGCTGAACAGAGCCCCGCCTTCCACCTCAAGGCTGAAGACCAGATCCTGACCAAAGAAGGATTTCCAGCCCTTCGCCCGGCCACGCGTGCTGACAAACCGCTGATCGCCACCGAGGCCCGCGATGTCCTGGCCGAAGCTCACGACGAAACCGCCGGTGGGTTCAACCGGGTCGTTCCGCTCATCATAGCTGATGTCATAGCCGATCAGCGAGGTGAGCTTTGAGCCCTCCTCCGACTGAATGGCGGGCGAGGCGCTGTCGGAGATGTCGAGATCGTCGAAGCGCACCGAATAGGTGAGCGACAGGCGCGTCCGCTCGCCGAGGGGAAAGGCGACCGAAGGGCGGAAGCCGCCGCGCACCTGCCTGATCGAGCTCTCATCGCCGCGATCGTCGTCAATGAAGAAGGCCCGCGCACTGGCGCTGAGATCGCGGTCGAGCACCTTGGGCTCGGTGAAGCTGAAGTCGTAGACCTGGGTATCACCGGCTGCCGTCACGGTCGCGGCGACCTGCTGACCCCGGCCGAGGAAGTTCCGCTCGGTTAGCGCCGCCGAGCCGATGGGGCCTGCCGAGCTTGAGAACCCAAGACCTAGCGACAGCGAGCCGGTGGAGCGTTCCACGACCTTGACCGTCAGCACCGCGCGATCCGACGCAGACCCTTCGGCCGCGTCAATATCGACGCTTTCGAAATAGCCAAGGCCGCGGATCCGGCTCTGCGCGCGACGGATCCGCCTGGCGTCGAAGGCATCGCCCTCAATCAGGTCGATCTCGCGCCGGATCACTCGGTCGAGCGTTGCGGTGTTGCCGATGATGTCGATGCGTTCAATGAAGATCCGCTCGCCTTCCTGCACCTCGAAGGTGATGAAAATCGTTTGCTCTTCAGCATCCTTTTCGACGCGAGGTCGCACATTGACGAAGGCAAAGCCCGCCTGTCCGGCGCGCTCGGTGATGCGGTTGGCGATGGTCTCGACCTCGGTCGCATCATAGGTCTCGCCCACGAGATCCTGGTCGATGGCGTCCAGCAGTCGCTCGGGATCGAGCCCTTCGGCCCGCACGTCGACATCGAAGCCGGAGAACTCATAGATCGGCCCCTCTTCGATGGTGAAGGTGATGAAGAAGCCCTCACCATCCGGCGAGAGCTCAGCCGTGGTCGAGAGGATCTCGAAATCCGCGTAGCCGTTCTCGAGGTAGAATTGACGAAGGCGCTCCTCGTCGAGCTGCACCCGGTCGGGATCATAGACGTCCGACGAGATGAACTGGGAGAAGATCCCGCTCTCGGTCGTCTCGATCTCATTGCGCAGCCGCCGGTCCGAGAAGACATCGTTGCCGATGAAGTCGATCGAGAGCACGCCGGCAGGCTCGCCCTCGACGATCTCAAACACCACATCGACGCGGTTCTGGTCGCGCTCGATGATCACCGGCTCGACCTCGGCGGCGAAGCGACCCGAGCGGCGATACACCTCGATGATGCGTTGCGCGGCCTGCTCGACGCGCGCGGGCGTAAACGGGCGGCGGGGTCGCAGGTTGGTGACGCCCAGCAGCGTCTGGTCGTTCAGCGCGTCGTTCCCCTCGAAGGCGATCTCATTGATCGAAGGGTTCTCGACCACCTCGATCACCAGGCGCCCGTCCTGCGGTACGATCCTCGCGTCTTGAAACAGCCCGGTCGCGAACAGCCGGCCGACGGCGGCGTTGAGGTCATCGGCAGTGATGTCGGTATCGCCCTCGAGCTGGGTGAAGGCGATGATCGTTGCCGGCTCGATCCGCTGGTTGCCCCGCACCAGAAAGACCGAGCGATTGATCGCACCGGCCAGGTCGTCACCCTGCTCGCCCGGCAGTGGCGCCTGGGCCGCGGCCTGCGGAGGCGCCGCGAGAGCGGTCACCATGGCAAGGGCGAGTGCCATAAGCGCAGGCGCGCCAAGGCCCGCTCGACCGAAGGTCAGCCGCATCACGTCACTCCTGCCTCGTCCCGCATCAGTGCGCTGTATCGTCTGGGCAGCCTCAGAAGCGACCGAAAACCAGATCGGCTCGGAGCCAGGTTTGGGGCCGGACTCTCAACCAGGCTCTGGGCACGGCACGCGGCTAAGGCAGCCCTACAGTCTTAACACGTCGTTATACGTGGCGAAGACCATGAGCAACAGCACGAGGCTCAGCCCGATCATCGTGCCGACGCGTTGTGCCGCCTCGCCCACAGGCCGCCCCCGCGCCCCTTCGACCGCGTAGAACAGCAGATGGCCGCCATCGAGGACCGGGATTGGAAAGAGATTGAGCAGCCCGATCGAGGTCGACAGGAACGCGATCAGATGGATCAGATCGAGAAACCCGCGCTCGGCCCGTTCGGCCGATACCTGGGCGATCCGGATCGGCCCGCCGAGCTGATCGGCTGGCGCCGAGCCGAAAACCAGATCGCCGATGTATCCCAGCGTGTTGGTAATGATCCCTGCAGTGTTGCTGAAACCAGCCTCGACGGCGTCGGTGATCGGCAGGGTCTCACGCAGCGGCTGGAGGCCGGCCGTCCCCTCGCCATTGATGCCGAGCGTCGGGAGCGGGGTGCGCTCGCCGGTTTCGGGATGGGGCCGCTCGACCGTCTCGGGAATGATCTCGAAACTCAACAGATCCGGCTCGCCATCGCGCCGGATGCCAAGCGTGATCGGCGCCTCGAGGGGGAGCCTCACGGTGGCGATCTGCACCTCGCGGAACGTCGCCATCGGCTCGCCGTTCAGGGTAACGATCACGTCACCGGGAATGATTCCCGCCGAGGACGCCGGATTGCCGGGGCTCACACCCTCGATCCGCGCCTCCATCGGGTAACTGAGCGTCACCGCCGTCTCGGTGCCCCCGCGCTCGACCACCGCCGCGATATCCGCGCCATCGGCTTCGAAGATCGCCCCGATGATGTCGGCATAGGTCTCCATCGCGACGCCGTTCATGCTGAGGACCCGGTCGCCGGCGCGCAGGTCCACCGTCTCGGGCAGCCGGTCGGTTACCTCGCCGATCACCGGCTCTTCGCTGGCACCGCCGACCGCCAGGGCCAGGCCGGTGAACAACATGATGGAGAGCGCAAAATTGAAGAACGGTCCGGCAGCGACCGTCGCCGCGCGCGCCGCGAGAGGCGCGTTATGGAATGCCTTCTTGCGCTCGGCCTGCGTCAGGTTGGCCTCGTCCATCTTGCCGGCCGAGGCCGGGTCCATGTCGCCGACGAACTTGACGAACCCGCCGAGCGGCAGCGCCGCCACCTGCCATTCCGTCCCGCGCTTGTCGCGCCAGGCGTAAAGCCGTGGGCCGAAACCGATGGAGAAGACCTGCGCGCCGATCCCGCACCAGCGCCCAACGATGTAATGACCATACTCATGCACGAAGACGACGACGCCGAGCACGATCAGGAACGGGATAACCAGCGTAATCAGGTCGCCCAGGATCGGCACGCTCGCGATGAAATCCATGATATCCTCACCCACCCCACGGCTGAGCTGCGGGGTCCCCATTTATCCTCGTGGCCGGCCGCTCCAGCCGACGACAAACCGATATCTACGCGGCGTAACGGCCCACGATGTCCCCGGCAAGGCGGCGCGCTTCCCCATCGGCCGCAAGCACCTCATCAAGGTTTGCCGCGGGAGAGAGGCTTTCAAGCGCTTGCATCGCATCGCCGGTGACCCGCGCCATGTCGAGAAACCCGATCCGGCCGGCGATGAAGGCATCGAGCGCCACCTCGCGCGCGCCGTTCATCACACATCCCGCCTGACCGCCCGTCGCCATCGCCCGGCGCGCAAGCTCCAGCGCTGGGAAACGCTCGGGATCGGGCGCCTCGAAATCCAGCCTCGACAGCTTGGCGAAATCGACCCGGTCGACCGGCAGATGCGCGCGCTCGGGCCAGGCCAGGGCATGGCCGATGGCCACGCTCATGTCCGGGGGGCCTAGATGGGCGAGGATCGAGCCGTCACGGAAGCCAACCATCGAGTGGATGATCGACTGAGGGTGCACGATGACCTCGATCTGATCGGGGCTCACCCCGAACAGATGCCACGCCTCGATCATCTCCAGCGCCTTGTTGAACATCGAGGCGCTGTCGATCGAGATCCGCGCGCCCATCGACCAGTTTGGATGCGCCACGGCCTCGGCCACCGTCACAGCCTGCATCTCGGCGACGCTGCGCGTGCGGAACGGGCCGCCCGAGGCGGTGAGGATCAGGCGCTCGATCGGGCATTCCCGCTCGGCTGCGACAAGCTGAAAGATCGCGTTATGCTCGCTGTCGACGGGCAGGAGGCGCGCGCCTGACCGTGCGATTTCGGCCAGAAAGACATGTCCGGCAGCGACCAGACATTCCTTGTTGGCGAGCGCCACGGTCGCGCCGTTGCGGGCCGCCGCCAGCGTCGGCTGTAGACCTGCGGCGCCGACAATGGCCGACATGATCCAGTCAGTGGGGCGCGAGGCCGCCTCGACCAACGCCGCGGGTCCAGCCGCCGCTTCGATCCCCGAATTACCAAGCGCGGCGCGCAGATCATCAAGCAGGGCCGGATCGGCGGTCACGGCGACGGCAGCGCCGAGGCGCTTGGCCGCCTCCGCCAGCCCTGCGATATTGCCATGGCCGCTGACCGCGACCGTCTCGAACCGTTCGGGCCCCAGCGCGTCGATCACGCCAAGCGTGGTCTGCCCGATCGAGCCGGTCACGCCCAGAATGCTGATCCGTCGTCTTTCCATGGTCAGACACTGCCCTGCTCTTATCCGCGTTGGAAGTGCATCCCTACGTCAGACGGTCGCCTTCATGACCAGATGAAAACCGTTTGCCCGCGCCAAAGCGTGATGAGCGCCACAACCAGCGTCGCGGCGATCAATCCGTCAAAGCGGTCCATCGCACCGCCATGGCCCGGGAAGATGCTGCCCGAATCCTTCACGCCGAAATGGCGCTTCACGGCGCTCTCACCCATGTCGCCAAGCTGCGCCAGCACCGCCGCGGCGGCCGACACCGTCGCGACCTCGAGGAAGAACGTCCCCGTCGTCCAGCGGCTGAAGAGGCCCCCTGCCAGCACAGCCAGCAGCACCGCGCCACCGAGACCTGCCCAGGTTTTCTTCGGGCTCACCTTCGGCCAAAGCTTCGGCCCGCCGATCAGCCGGCCCGCGAAATAGCCGCCGACATCGGTGGCGACGACGACCAGCACGATCCAAAAGGCGGCGGCCGGCCCGTAAGGATCAGTCTCACGCAGCCACTGGAAGGCGATGCAGCCGGTGCCGATCAGCAGGATGCCGGGCGCGCCCCAAAGCGCTGCGCGCCGCCGCCCGTGCATGAGATCGATGCTGACCGCGACCGCGATGATCAGGATCAGCGCCGCGATGCCGATACCGGGCACACCATCGCGCCCCAGCAAGACGCCGAGCGCGGCGGCCATCATGTAGGTGCCGTCCTGCCCCTGGATATTAGCCCCGGCATGGGCGGTCACCGCCCGCCATTCGCGGGCCAGCAAGGTCGCCAGGACACAGACCATCAGCGACATGGCAAAGCCGCCGAGATAGAGGCAGCCGAGCGCGATCGGCCCAAGCACCAGCGCCGTGATCAGTCGCGGTCCGAGATCGGCAAAACGCGTGGACACCGCCGTCATTCCCGCCCCCGCGGTGCAAGGTTGGCACGCGGCGCGGGCCGGAGGGTGCTGCACGGCGCTACACAGCGCGTGGCGACGGTCACTCGCGGTCTCCCGGATGGCCCTGCGAAGGGTGCGCGATCGCACGCCCGTGGTGGTGCCTGCTCAGGCCAGGGATGACAAGGACCCGATAGGCGAAGACCGGGGCGCCGCGCATAGGAGCGCTAAGTGGTGCTGGGTGGCACTGGGGGGCGCTTGTTGGCGGGGGGCACTTGTTGGCGGGGGGTGCTTGTTGGCGCTGGGTCGCCAGTATGTGCGCAGCGGGCTGGTCGCGGCGCCGGCTAGCGCGTCGCCCGCGTCTTCTCCACCGCTGCCAGGCCGCCATAGCGGCGGTCGCGGCGGGCGAAATCCTCTAACACGTCACGATAGCGGGCGCGGGTGAAATCCGGCCAGCATTCATCGACGAAGGCATATTCGGCATAAGCCGCCTGCCAGAGCAGGAAGTTCGAGATCCTGTGCTCGCCCGAGGTCCGGACGATCAGATCGGGATCGGGCATCTCCGCGGTCCAAAGACTCGATGAAATCATGGCCTCATCGATCGCCTCGGGCGCCAGCCGTCCCGCCGCCACCTCGGCCGCGATCCGGCGGAGAGTGTCGGTCATCTCGGCGCGCGCGCCGTACGACACCGCCACCTGAATCGTCATGCGCGTGTTATCGGCCGTGCGCTCTTCGGTCTGGGCCACGAGGCGTTGCAAATCCTTGGGCAGGCGATGGCGCTCACCGATCATTTTGACGCGCACATTGCGCCCGTCCAGCTCATCGATACCGCGCAGCATGTAGCGGCGGAACAGCTGCATCAGCACCTGCACCTCGTAGGCCGGGCGGTTCCAGTTCTCGGTCGAGAAGGCAAAGCAGGTGATCAGCGGCACGCCCCACTGGTAGGAGGCCTTGGTGATCTCGCGCAGGCGTTCGACACCGGCGACATGGCCGGCCTTGCGCGGCAGCCCCTGCCGTTCGGCCCAGCGTCCATTGCCATCCATGATGAAAGCGACGTGACCCGGCACGCGCGCAGGGCGGTCCTCAACAGGCTTCTGAAGCCCATCGTGGGGGTCGTTTTGGTGCTGCCCGGTCGTCATCCTGCTCATTCCCCTCGGCACCCCGGCCTGCCTCTGCCGGCGTCCTGGTCCTCATCGCGCCGTCGATTGACCGCGTGCCCGGTCTTGATCGATGGCCCGTCAGCCCGGCCTGTCTCGGCGACCGCCCTCCCTGGCAGGTCCCCACCCGCCCGCGGTCAACACGCCTCGCTACTTTCAGATGGCGCAAAACGCCGCAGATCAATTCCTCGCTCAGTTCGGTGCAGATGCCGTGCAGCAGCCGCTTAGACCTGCATGATCTCTCCTTGCTTGGTCTCCAAGGCACCATCGACCCGCTTGATGGCGGCATCGGTCGCTTCCTGGATCTCGTCAGTCCAGAGTTTCTGGTCGTCCTCCGACATCCCGGCGGCCTTTGCCTTCTTGACCTGGTCCATGCCGTCGCGTCGCAGGTTGCGGATCGCCACCCGCGCCTTCTCGGCATATTGGCCGGCGAATTTGGACAATTCGCGGCGGCGCTCCTCGTTGAGCTCGGGGATTGGCAGGCGCAGGACCTGGCCGTCGGTCACCGGGTTGAGGCCAAGGCCCGAGGTGCGGATCGCCTTCTCGACCTTACCGACCATCGACTTGTCCCAGACATTCAGCGTGACCATCCGGGGTTCGGGCACGTTCACGGTGCCAAGCTGGTTGATCGGCGTCATGCTTCCATAGGCCTCGACCTGGATCGCATCGAGCATCGAGGCCGAGGCGCGGCCGGTACGCAGCGAGGCAAAATCGCTCTTCAGCGCATTCAGCGCGCCATCCATGCGGCGGGTGAGGTCGTCGAGATCGGGTTCGATGATGTCGTCGGCCATGCTGCAACTTCCAGTGTTGGGTCGCGCATTCTGCGATGCGCTGTCGGCTCGGCGCCGTTCGATGGGGCGCCGTTCGGTGGGTGCCGTTCGATACCGTGGATCGCCCCGCCGCGCTACCTCGGCCGTATCCTGCCGAGTGCCCTACATTGCCCCAGGGTCATGGCCCGACGGTCGAGAACCGGCCGCGCCCATACAGCACCGAGGTCATCGCCCCTTCCTCGCCGAGCGGGAAGACGACAATCGGCAGGTCGTTGTCGCGTGCCAAGGCGATCGCGGACGCGTCCATGACCTTGAGATTTTGAGCGAGCACGGCGTCGTAAGTCACGCGCTCATAACGTTTTGCATCGGGATTGGTCTTGGGGTCGCTATCATAAACCCCATCAACACCGGTCCCCTTGAAGATCGCGTCGCAATGCATCTCCATGGCGCGGAGCGTCGCGGCCGTGTCGGTGGTGAAATACGGGTTCCCCGTGCCGGCGGCAAAGATCACCACGCGCCCCTTTTCCAGATGGCGGATCGCGCGGCGCCGGATATAGGGCTCGCAGACCGTGTCCATCGGGATCGCCGACAGCACGCGCGTCGGCACGCCAGCTGTCTCCAGCGCCGACTGCATGCCAAGCGCGTTCATCACGGTGGCCAGCATCCCCATGTAATCGGCCTGAGCCCGGTCCATCCCCTGCGCGGCGCCCGAGAGCCCGCGGAAGATGTTGCCCCCGCCGATCACGAGACAGATCTCGAAGCCCTCGGCATGGGCGCGGCGCACCTCCCCGGCGATGCGGGCCAGTGTCGGGGGGTGCAGACCAAAGCTTTCCGAGCCCATCAGGGCCTCGCCGGAGAGCTTGAGCAGGACACGTCGGAAAACGGGGCTGGGTACGCTCGTCGCCTCGGCCGCTGCCATCGACTGCTCCTTCCTGCCTTGAGTGTCGCGGACCATGGTGTAAGCCCGACCCGCCCACAAGTGCGCAGGTGCAACAAAAGGCGGCGAAGCAGGAGGGCGCGACCATCGTCGAAGACGCCGCGGCAGACGCAGCGATCGGCGGTCAGTCGACCGGCGCGTAGTCGACGGGCTCGCGCAGCACCTCACGCTCGGTCATCGCCCAATAGGCCTCGACCATCCGTCCGGTCAGCGGACCCGGAGCGTCGTTGCCGAGGATACGGCCATCGACGCGGGTCACGGGCGCCACGCCACCGCCCGAAGTCACGGTGAAAACCTCATCGGCCGACAGGAACTCGGCCATCGGCAGATCGCGGATCTCGGTCGCGATGCCAGCCTCGGCCGCGGCCTCGAGCACGGTGCGGCGCGTGATACCGTGAAGGCAGTGGCCGGCCGGGGTGACGATGCGGCCCTCGATGACGGCGAAGACGTTGAAACCGGGTCCCTCGGCAATATTGCCGGCACTGTCCATCAGCACGGCAGTATCGCAGCCATTGTCGTAGGCCTCGAACAGACCAGCGGTGAAATCGCCCCAGTGGTAATTCTTGACGCGTGGATCGACCGCGCCCTCGCCGATCCGGCGAACACCCTTCGCCACCCAGAGATGCGCCCCCCGCGCCGCTACATCGGCCGGGATGACGTGCACATAGGGGACACACCAGGCGAAGAAGTGATTGGCGCAGAGCCGTGGATCGCGGGCGCCCGGCACCGTCGGCACACCCCGCGCGCAGACCATCGAGACATAGGCCTTGTGCAGCCCCGATGCGGCGACCACGGCATGCAGCGCCGCGCGCATGGCGGCCCGATCCTCGACCGGGCGCAGATGCAGCGCGGCCATCGACGCCTCGAACCGGTCGAGATGGTCGTCGAGGCGGAAGAACGCCCCGTCGATCACCATGACGACGTCATAGGTCACGTCGGAATGGGTGAGCGCCCAATCGGTGACGCCGATGCCGGCCTCCGCGATGGGCATGACGCGGGCCCGTTGCCAGGCGGCACCCTTTGACCAGTCCACCGCCACGGCCGCCTTTGCTCCTGCCACCCTCGCCTCTCCTTCCGCCGCCAGCGCGCCGCGGCAGTGTATGCGCGCAACAATCCAAGGCGAAGGGCGGATCGGCGCGGCTGTCCCAACCCGGTGCAGCCCAGCATCCGA
This sequence comes from Pseudomonadota bacterium, assembly GCA_039027855.1. Taxonomy (GTDB): domain Bacteria; phylum Pseudomonadota; class Alphaproteobacteria; order Rhodobacterales; family Rhodobacteraceae; genus Thermohalobaculum. Next base: position 45,352 of record JBCCJI010000027.1, read on the forward strand.
TTGACACCCGGTCGCCGCGGCAGGCCCTCTCGTAGGGTCATGACGACCCAACGCCCCCCCATCGAACGCTCGCTCTCGGCGTTTGGCTGGCGCCACGCGCGCAGCCGCCACACTGCGCTGCTGATCCTGACCACGCTCAGCTTTCCGCTGATCTACGCCTCGCTGGAGATCCCCAAGATCATCGTCAACGAGGCGATCAATGGCGGCCCGGGCCCGCGCGATATCTTCGGCCAGCAGGTCGAGCAGATCCCCTTCCTGCTCCTCCTCTCGGGCAGCTTCCTCGGCCTTGTGATCCTGATCAACGGCTTCAAATGGCTGATCAATGTCGGCATCGGCATGTTGGCCGAGCGGCTGCTGAGGCGGCTCCGCTACGTCATGTTCGAGACGCTGCTCCGCACCCCGCCGAAGCGTCTCGGCGCCATGCGCCCGCGCGAATCGGTGCATGCCATCATGGGCGAGGCTGAGCAGCTCGGCGGCTTCATGGGCGAGCTGTATGTCACGCCGGCCTTCCAGGGCGGTCAGCTCCTGGTGCTGGTCACCTTCATCTTCGTGCAGGATGTCTGGCTGGGGCTCGCCGCCATCGCGCTCTACCCGATCCAGGCAGTGATCGTGCCCGTGCTGCAGAAGAAGGTCATCGCGCTCAATCGCGAGCGCGCCCGGACGGCCCGCGCCCTCGCTGACCGGCTGGGCGAGGGGATCGTGACCATCCCCGAGATGCGGCTGAACGGCACGACCGGCTGGCATCTCGCCCAGGTCTCGGGGCTGCTCCATACCGTCACCGCGATCCGCCGCGCGATCTATGAGCGTAAGTTCACGATCAAGTGGATCAACAACGTCCTGACGCAGCTGACGCCGTTCCTGTTCTTCTCGATCGGCGGCACTCTGGTCATCCAGGGCGATCTCGATTTCGGCGCGCTGGTGGCGGTGCTGGCGGCCTACAAGGACCTGACGCCGCCCTGGAAGGCGCTGCTGACCTATGGCCAGCGCTGGATCGACTTCTCCAGCCGCTTCCGGCTGCTGATCGACGGGCTATCGCAGGACGATCTGATGCCAAAGCCCCTCGAGGTCGCGGCAACGGGCGAGGCGCGCGCCGCCCCCGGCCCGCTGGTGCTGGAACGGCTGCGCGTGGAGGTCGACCGCACACGCCTGGAGATCGCGCATCTGGAGATCGCCCCCGGCAGCACGATCGCGATCCTCGGCGGACCGCCCGGCGCCGCCGCGGCCCTGATGCGCGCCACGGTCGGCCTCGAGGCCCCGGCCGAGGGCACGGTGCGCCTCGCCGGAGAGGATCTTGCCACCGCTGAGACAGCAATGATCGCGCGCGAGGTCGCCTTCGCTGGCCCGACCCCGACCTTGGTGGCCGGCACGCTCCGCGATAACGCCACCTATACGCTGATGCGCCGGCGACCGTCCGACGATCCCGACAGCGCCAATGCCCCCGCGCGCCTTAGCGAAGCGGCGCTCACCGGCAACGCCCCGGACGATCCGAACGGAGACTGGATCGACTATATCGCGGCCGGGGTCGCGGACACTGCCGCCCTCGACAGGCGCCTGCTGTCGCTGATCGGTGCCGTGGGGCTTGACGACACGCTCTGGTCGGTCGCGCTCAACCGCCGGGTGGGACCGGATGGCGCCGCCCGGCTTGCCCCGGCGATCACGGCCCTCCGCGAAAGCGTGGCTGGCGCCGCCGAGACCCATCGCGAGATCATCGAGCCCTGGGTCGAGACCCGCGTGAACAGCAATGCCAGCCTGCTCAGCAACCTGCTTTATGCCATCCCGCGCGAGGGCCAGGGCGATGCGCGCGACCCGGCGCGTGCCCTCGATATCCCGGGCATCGCAGCGCTTCTGGAGGAAAGCGGCGGGCGCACCGTGCTGGAGGATGCCGGCCGCCAGATCGCGCGCGCGCTGGTCGATTTGGCCGAGGCGCTGGGCCCGACCTCACCCGTGCTCGACAGGCTGGGCGCTTTCACCCGCCAGGATATCGCCGAGGCCGCCGCCCTGGCCGATCTCGGCCCCCGCCCCCGCAAAACGGAGCGCCAGCGCCTCGCTGCCCTCGCGGCCGGCTTCGTTCAGACCCGCGATCAGCTCGACATCGTCGATGACGCCATGGTCGAGCGCATTCTCGCAGCCCGCGCCCGTGCCATGCCCGCCATGCGGCGCTCGCCCGATCTCGTGGCGGTGGATGCCGAGGAAATCGCACCCGCGCGTACCATCGCCAACACCCTGCTCGCCGCCCCGCGCCGCCATGACCGACGCCCCGCCTGGAGCAAGCTCGACACGGCACTGCGCGAGGCGGTCGAGGGCGCGGGGCTAGACGGCCATGTCCTCGCCGTGGCCCTGCAGACGGCCATCGGTGAGGCAGGGCTCGACCAGATGAGCCAGCGCCGCCTCGGCCTCGTGCGCGCGCTGTTGACCCGGCCGCGGCTGATCGGGGTCGAAGGGCTCGCCGACGGGGCCACCTCGGCCGACCGTCGTATCCGCGCCGCCATCGCAGCTGATCTGCCCGAGGGGATTGTGGTGATGGCCGTTCAGAGTGAGGCTGCGGCAGACGGCGCCGATGTCGTGATCGCGATCGACGAAAGCGGCGCCATCACGCTCCGCGACGGGTCGCAGCCGGGCGGAGCTGAGGGCGCGCCGGGCGCATTGCGCGGGCCCAGCCGGTCTGATGCGGCGGAGGACGAGGCATGAGCTTGAACGACACCGTGCGCGTCCTAAGCGCAATGGCGCTGTTCAGCCCGCTAGACGAGCAGCGGCTGCGCGTGGTGGCCCTGTCCGGTCAGCCCGTAACCTACGAGGACGGCGAGCGGCTTTGGGAGAAGGACGATCCCGGCCCCTATGTCGTCATCGTGCTCGAGGGCACAGCCGAGATCCTGTTGCCGACCAACGACGGCGGCGAGACTGCGATCACCACCCTCGGCCCCGGCGAGGTGGTGGGCGAGATGGCCGTCCTCACCGGTGCGCGCCGCTCCACCGCCGTCGCCGCCCGCGGCACCCTCCGCCTCCTCCGCCTGGAAGGAGAGGTCCTGATCGAACTCCTCACCGAGTTCCCGGCCCTCGCCCTGCAACTCTGCCGCGTATTGGCCCAACGGATCGAGGCGACGAACGCTAAGTTGGCGGTAAGCGGTGCGTAGAGCCCGTATTGGCCTCAGCTTGACATGGGATTGAAGGCCCATGGCAGGAGATCGTCGACCTCGGAGGCTGGGTGGCCGTTGGCGAGGGCCTCGAGCGTGGCTTTGAGGTAAGCGAAGGGCTCGACG
>JBCCJI010000028.1:0-45978 GCA_039027855.1 Pseudomonadota bacterium
ACCCAGCGCCGCAGTCGAAGCCGTCGATCGCTGTATCGCTGCTCGGACAGCCTGCGTGGTCGCGGCGCGTCCGCGGAGTACCTGGCCCATAGAGCCTCCTTCGCGCGATGGCAGAACAATACGCCATCACACGCAGGGACTGAACACCTAGCGCTGCCGCCAGGGTGCACCCTGGGCACTGTCTGGGGACTGCCTGGGGACTGCCTGGGTACGAGTCACCACGAATCGCGAGCGGTCGATGTAAGGTCGGGGCCAGAGCTTGTCTGCGTATCGAGTGTCATGGAGATCATCATGAAACGCCTTCTCTGTTCTGTGACCGCCGCCCTTGGTCTCGCCGCCTGTCAGACCGGTGGCACGGGCGAGGCGCCGCCGACGACCGCCGTGCCGCTCACGGCCGATGCCGTCGCGGGTCGGACCCTGTCGAACGCCGAGGCGGGGGTCTTCCAGATCGGCGCGGACGGCAGCCTGACCGGCCTCATCGGCAGCGCCCGTGACGAGGCCCTGGTCGGCACCTGGTCGGTCGCAGACGGCCAGTGGTGCCGCACGATCACCGAGCCGGCCCGTATCGCCGGGAGCGCCTGCCAGGAGGCCACACAGAACGACGACGGTACCGTGACGATCGTCGGCCGGCGCGGCCCCGTGACCTATCTGGTTGAGTAGCCTCGGATGCGCGACCCAGCACGGCGCCTCGCTTCGACGGCCAGCATAGGCGCATCGGCGGGGCGCCCGTGACGGTCCCGAGAGTGGCATCGCAGGCGTCAGGGCGCCGCCGGATCGCGTTCAAGATCGAGGATGGCGTTGAACTCGTTGGCCGGGTCGATCCAGGCGTCGAGGATCTCACCCTCTGAGAGCGCCTGGCCCGACGCCTGATCGGGCTTCAGCAGGATGCGCCGCGTATTGGCCATCAGTGCACCGCCCTGGGTGTCGCCGAAGACCACCTCGACCCACCGCGCATCGGCTGCGAACAGCCGCAGGAAGGGATCGGCCGGAGGGCCCGCGCCCAGGATCTCGGCTCGGTCGGCCACCCAGTCCGGCCCGGCGGTGCGATAGTCGGGCCCCGCCGCGGCGGCGACTGCGCCGCCGACGAAGCCGCCGATCGCGCCCGCCGTCATCAGCGCGCCGGCGACCATCTGCACGATCCCCGCGCCATGGCCGATCATCGACGAGGTTGCGGCAAGGCGCATCATCGAGCCGCCCCGCAGATAGATCACCTCGACCGTGTCACCCGGCTCGACCGCCCGCCAAAGATCAATAGGCGCGATCTCTTCCTCGGCGTGCCGGGCGTCGCCGTCACCACGCTCGAAACGCAGGAAATGGCTTTTCGTCGGCTTGATGCGATGGCGCTCCTCGGGCCGGACATAGCCTTCCTTGATCCATTTGCGGGTCACCACCGCATCGCCCTTCTCACCGGCTTTCTTCAGGATCGAGGCCTTGGCATAGCCGCGAAAGCCCAGGAACAGCAGCACGATCCCGAACAGGCAAACGAGGCCAAGCACGATCAACGGCGACCAGTGGAACAGGATGTCGCCGACCGGATCGCCCGGGACGTGGATCGCGTCGATGAGCATGCAGGGGGCCCTCAGACAGCCTGGGGCTGGAGTGTCCTCCGCTGCAGCGGACGTGGCAAGCTCGGATGCCGTTGCCGCCAGGCAGGGTGCGTCATGGCCGGTCGGTCGGGACTAATCAGGCCGGATCGTGGCGAGCGCCCGGCCCGATCTCGCGCATGCGCTCGATCACGCCGCTGTGCCAGTTGACCGACATGCGCGCACGCAGCCCCGCCACCTCATCTCGCCTCAGCCCCGCCGCAAGCAGCGCCCAGCGTGCCCGCATAAGGCCGATCACCGGCCAGGCGGGCAGCTGGATCAGCGGAAGCTTTCGCGCCTGCGTCAGGCAGGCGTCCGAGCCCAAACCGGCCCGGCGCGCGCGCTCGGTGACCCAGGCACGCTCCATCTGGTGGGGTCTGACCATGTGTCCGACCACGGCGCCGGGCACAAAGCGGCCGCGATAGCCCGCGCGCTCGATCCGGCGCAGGAACTCCGCCTCGCTGCCCATGGCGTATTTCGCGCTGCCGTCAGGGCCAACGGCCTCGTCGTAGCGGTGGCCCGCCATGAAGACCCAGGCCCTGACCGCCATGTTGGGCCCCCAGACCGTCGCCGCCGGGCACGGCCCAGCCGGCGCCGAGACGCGGGCATAAAGCATGCCATGCTCTTCCTCGATGGCGCAGAGCCAGGCGGGCGGGGGCGCGGGCCAGACCGGCTCGATCGTACCGCCGAAGAAATCGCTGTCGGGTGCCGCGTCGGCCCCCTTGGCCAGTGCCTTCAGCCAGTCGGGGCTTGGCAGCACGTCATCATCACTGAAAACCACCAGATCCTCGGGCTTCAGATCGGGCAGCAGATGCGCAAGGGCCCGGTTGAGCGCGCGGTTCTTGCCCGGCGCCGGCTCGTGCAGGATCTCCAGGGCGAGGTCGTCCCGGCACTCCTCCAGCACCTCGCGCGTGCCATCGGTGCTGCGGTTGTCCACGGCGATGATCCGCAGATCCGCCGGCCGGTCGATCGCGCGTAGCGCAGCGAGCATCTTCGGCAGATGCGCCGCACCGTTGTAACTTGCAAAGACCAGAGCAAGCATCGCGCGTCGGCCGCGTCAGTAGCTGCCGCGCCGGCCGAAGACGACGCCGACCGTGCGGATGATGATGCCGAGATCGAGCCAGAACGAGCGGATGGACACGTAATACGCATCGAGCGCGACGCGGCGCGAATAGCCCACATCGTTCCGTCCGCTCACCTGCCAAAGCCCCGTGATCCCAGGACGCACCGAGAGGTAGGAGCGCGAATGCCGCCCGTAACGCGCCAGTTCGTCATCCACGACGGGTCGGGGGCCAACAACGCTCATCTCGCCCATCAGCACGTTGTAGAATTGGGGCAGCTCATCGAGGCTGGATTTGCGCAGCGCCGCGCCGATCGCGGTCACGCGCGGGTCGTCGCGTAGCTTGCGATCGCGCTCCCACTCCGCTCGGGCGACGGGATCGTGGCGCAGCAGGCGTTCAAGGCGCACCGCCGCGTCCGGCACCATCGAACGGAACTTCCAGCAGACAAAGCGCCGCCCGCCCATGCCCACCCGCTCATGCCCGTACAGGATGGGCCCCGGATCGGTCGCGCGCATGATCGCGATGATCGTCAGCATCAACGGTGAGAGCAGCAGGAGCGCCGACGCGGCGAAGGCGATGTCGAAGGCGCGTTTCGGATAGCGTCCGGGCAGGATCGAATTCAGTCGCGGCAGCCTAAGGGGCGCCGGGGTGTAAGACAGCGTGCGCAGCCTGGTCTTCATGGAGGCCTCGGGTCGATGGGGGTCGCGATCGGGTTCAGCCAGCGGCCTGCTCAATTCGGCCGTAACCACGCCACATTCACCGGGGTATACGTCTCATCACGGGACTGTACTTAGCCCCGCGCAACCATGAACACTGTTGAACCTGCCGGAAGGGTCGGGACACACAATCGGTGCTAGGAAGCTTACTACGCCTCACAACTATCGGATGATACGTGAGTTTTTGTGCGATGCAATGTGAAACAGCATTGGCGGGCAGTTCTGCCTCAACGGCGCGCAGGCGAACCGGGGTGATGCCTGTTTTTGAGGCGCCTCGATGATCTGGATGGCCGCAATGATGATTCCCGTTGGCATAGGTCTTGGTTTCGTCGTGGGGCTCTACGGTCTGCTCGGCGCCGCACTCACCCTCGTTGCGGTGGTCGTCGGATGGGGCCTTTTTCACGGCTCGGGCGCGGGGGAGATCCTGCTCACCATCGTGCTCACCAACGTCACGCTGCAGGTTGCCTATGGCGCAACGGTCCTGCTGCTTCGTCCAGCGCTTGAACGCGCACAGGAGCGGGCCCGCGGCGCGCAGAACGTGATCGACGAGATCAAGCGGGGCGACTGAGACGGCCTCAGTCATCCGCAGCTCCCGCCGCAGCGCCGCCCGCGGCACCAGCGCCGAGCACCGCAGCATCCACCACCACGCTCAGGATATCGCCAGGGGCCACAGGCGTGCCTGGTGCGGCCTCTACCGTCTCGCCGCCGGGACGCGTGATTTCGTAGCGTGCGGCGGCACGACCGGCATTCAGCACGAAACCGTCGCCGATGCCGATGGCCTCTGCCGCCAATCCCTCCTCGGTGCGCATGCGCGCGGCGATCCGGTCGATCTCGCGCCGTGTATCGCCAAGCTCGGTGACCAACGTCTCGCGCCGTTGACTAACGAGGTCGACCCGGTCGCGCCCCGCCTCGGCGAGATCCTGCTCCGCCTCCAGCCGAGCCCCTTCGAGATCAAGCACGCTGCTCCGCAAGTCCGAGACGATGCGCTCGCGGCTGACCCGGCGCGACGTGACCGCCAGGCCCTGCTCGGTCAGGGTACGGATGCTCGCAAGCTCTTCCTCGGCCAACACGACCTGCTCTTCGCGGAGTTCGATCTGACGGCCGAGGGTCTCGATCCGCCGCTCCAAGACCGCCACCAGCCCGTCGATCTGTTCGAGGCTCGAGCGGAAGGTGCGCAGCCGCGTCGAAAGGATCTCGCGCTCGGTCGCCATCAGACGGTCGGCCACGGGCACGTCATCCAGCGCTTCGGGCATCTCGAGCACCGGCAGCACGATGTCGTCGGCACCGATCTCAGCCGCTTCGACATCCGAGGTCACGCCAAGCTCGGCCATCAGGCGCACGCGCCGCGCTTCGGCCCGCCAGGCATCGAGACGCAGCACCTCGATCTCGCCAAGCGCGCGGAGCGCATCGCGGGCGCCACGCACGAAGGACCGCTCCCGCCGGGCGACACCACCGGCGATGCCCACCGCTTCGGCGACCGTCATGCCGGGGCGATAGGCATGGGCGCCCGGCGTCTCGACCGCGCCGGTCACGTAAAACGGCCGGTAAGCCGCGATCTCGATGGCGACGCCCAGCGGATCGGTCAGGCCCAGTGCCTCGACCAGGCGGGCGGACACTTCGGCGGCAAGCGCCTCCGTGCTCTGGCCGGCCGCTTGCACGGCGCCGATCATCGGCACCTGCAGCCTGCCGTCTCCGCCGATGGCATACTCGCCGCCCAGTGTATCCCAGGCGCGGTACACCCCTTCGTCACGGCGCCACTGCCCCACGCGCAACAGCACGCGGTCCTGCGGGCCGAGCCTGTAGCCCGACGCCGCGTCGGCCGCGGGGGCATCACCGGCGACAAGGCTGGCACCCAAGGCCGCGACCACGGCCCACCCACTCTTTTTTATCCGGCTCATGCCTGCCTCAGTACCGCGTTCTCAAAGCCCGACGGGCGCACATAGCGGCGGGCCGCACGCGCATCCGCATCGCTCAAAATCATCGCAGCCAGCGCCGCGCTAAGCGCGGGATGCGCCTCCAAGGCTTCGGCCACCAGGTCGGGGCCGGTGGCTCCCCAGGCCGCGGCAAGCAGCGCCGTGTCGGCCCGCGCGGCCACCGCCTCAGCCGCCGGACCCGCCACCAGCGGTGGCGCGGCCACCACGACGCAATCGGGCACCTCCATCCCCTCGACGCCGTCGAGAATGCGCCAAAGCATGGCGTCGGGACCGAGATCGGCGGGATCGAGCGCCACGCAATGCACCGGCGCACCGGGCCAGTTGGCCGCCTTGTCGAGCCATTCCGCGCCCTCGCCGCCCAGTCCGATGAACAGCACCCTCCGCTCGGTGGCTGCCAAACGTTCGGCGATGCGCGCGGCGATGCCGGGCTCCTCGCGCCGCGTCAGCGCGGTCACCATCAGCACGAGCGCACGGCCATCCTCGACCGCGCCACGGCGCTTGCCGCGCCGCAAGGCGAGGGACACGGCGTTATCCAGCGTGCGCTCGGCAAGCTGTAGCGTCCCAGGCTCGGGATCACCGGCCGCAGGCATCAGTCCGGCACAGCCGACACCGCTTGCCCGGCGCGCATCCTCGGCCGTACGGAGCGGTTGTGGGAGGATCTCGCGCAGTGCCCCGATCCCGCCGCCGAAAAGCCCGCCGAGCACCAGCCCGGCCGCCACGGCCAGCGTCGTATTCGGGCTGCTGGCACCCTTCGGCACCTCAGCCTCCGACAGCACGCTGGCGCCGCGCCGAGGATAGGTCGCCTGCTCAGCCAATGTCTCAAGCTGGCGAAGAAAGCTCGCGTAAAGCTCGTTATAGGTCTCAGAGACCGCCTCGAGCCGCTGCAACTGACCGACCTCGTCCGACAGGGTCCCGCTGTCGACGACCAGCGTTGAGAGCGATTGCCTGAGCGCCGCCTCATGGTCGACGGCGATGCGGTAATCGGCCCTGATGGCCGCCATGGCATCGCCCAGCACCGCCACGATCTCGGCGTCGATATCGCCGAGCTGATCGGTCAGCCGCGCCGCCTCGGGATGCTCGGCACCCCAGCGATCCACCACGGCGCGGCGCTGGATGCTCGTCTCTTGGTGGCGCCGTCGCATCTCGGCCAACATCGCTTCGTCGCTCCCGCCCCCCATGGCGAGCGCGCTTAGAATCGTGTTGGCCGACCCGTCGTCCAACAGGGCCTCATACTGGTCGAGGCGCGCTTTTCGCTCGGCAGTGCGGCCCTGCGCATCCACCAGGCGCGACGCCAATTCCGAGAGCTGCTGGTTCGACAAGAGATCACCGCGCACCGAGACAATCTCGTTCTCCAGCCTGAAATCACGCAGGGTGGAGGCGGCCTCGGCACTGCGCGCCTCCAGCCCGTCGAGCCGGCGCAACAGCCAGTCGCTTGCCGCATCTGCTTCGCTCAGGCTCTGGCTGGCGCGGAAGGCGGCATAGGCCTCGCCATAGGCCCGCACGATCCGCGTCACCCGCTGCGGGTCGCGCCCCTCATAGGCCAGGGTCATCACGTTAGAGCGGTTGATCCGCTCCACGGTCAGGTTGAGGCGAAGTAGCCCGGCCGCCCGTTCGCGGGGCGTGGCGCGCAGATCCTCGCCCGCAGCGGCGCCACCGCCAGCCGATCCTCCGCCACCGATCCCGACAAGGCCGAGTGCGCCCTTTATGATGCCCTTCACCCCGTCCTTGACCTGGCTCACGAGAGCGGTGGGCGGGTTCATGAAATCCATGTCATCCTGCAGCGCGAGCCGGTCCACCACGCTCAGCGCAAGGCGCTGCGAGCGCAGGACCTCAAGTTCATTGCGCACCGAGAGATCGTCACGGAGCGCCTCTGGCAGCGGTGAAACCTCGCCCAGAAAGGCGGTTTCGCTTCCCTCAATCAGGATGGTGCTGGCGGCGGTGAACCGCTCGATCGACATGAGCGTCACCGCGAGCGCCATCACGGCGCCAGCCAGCGCACCGGCAATCGGCAGCCAGCCCTGACGCCGCGCTGCCAGCATCAGGCGCGTGACGTCGATCTCCTCGCCGGCACGCGGCCGTCGGACCTGCCCGCCGAGCGGGGCAGAGGGAGCGGTGTACATGGCCTGATGGCCCCCCGTCGTCAGCGTCGCCGCCGCCATGCGAGATGAAATGCACGTCGGAACGGCCGTCTGCAGTGCTGATGTCGTTGAACGCACAGGCGCCGAAACCGGGCGCAGAACCGAGGCGGACACACGCCACATCACCGGTCTGATGCCCTTACAATAGCCGATGATTCTCGTTTTGGTACATTTCGTTTGCGTTTTTCGCCGCGTTGCAACAAAACTCGTCGCTGAAAGCGTTGACCCCGGATCAACCCCGGAGGTCGCAGCGCCAGCGTGCTGGGGCGCGATCCGAGGACGGGAGGGCGGCACCCATGGTGGCTGTCGCGGTCGACGTGATCATGCCTGCCCGCAATGCTGCGGCGACCATCGGACCCGCGATTGCGTCGATCCGTAGGCAACGCTTCGAGAACTGGCGCCTGTTCATCGCCGATGATGGCAGCACCGATCAGACCGGCGCAATCGCTCTGCAAGCGGCGGGTGACGATCCACGCATCTCCCTGATTTCGCACGATAACATGGGCATTCCGGCCACGCTCAACCGCCTACTGGGGCTGGGCAACGCGCCTTTTGTGGCCCGCGCCGATGCCGATGATCTCTCCGATCCGGAGCGCTTTGCCCTGCAGGTGGCACGCTTCTCCGCCGAGGGGGAGGACCTGGTTTGCCTCGCCGGATGGCATGACGAGATCGACGCGCAGGGGCGCGGGACGGGGCGTCGGCATTGCCCCAGCCCGATCTTCAGCGCAGACCCCGCAAACGCGCCGGCCGTCGAACCGCCGCTGATCCAGCCCTTTGCCATGATGCGCCGCAGCACGCTGGACGCCGTTGGCGGCTTTCGCGCCCTGCCGGTCTCGGAGGACAGCGATCTTTACTGGCGGCTGATGCGTCATGGGCGGCTGGCCATCCTCGACCGCGTGCTTGGCCGGTACCGCATGCATGCCGGCAGCATCTCCGGCCACTCGACACGCGCACTCCGCATCATGGCCGTCTGCTCGCAGGCCGCCGCCCTGTCGGCGCACCGTGTTGGGGCGGGCTGCGCCGATATCGACCTCGCGCCGCTGGCGCGGCACCGGCTCGAAGCGGCGGGCGAGGTGGAGGCAATGATCGCCGGGCTCACGGGCCTGAACGGAGCGGAGACACGCTGGATGGCGATTGCCACAGCCGCCAAGCTGATGGAGCTCGCCGGTTACCGCCCGGCTGAACTGGCGCCCGCCGATTGTCGCTTCATCGGCGTCACGCTCCGATGCGGGCTCGATGACCTGACCCCGGCGAACCGGCGCGAGCTTGCCCGGATGACCGCCGCCACGGCGGCGCGCCTGTTGCGCCTCGGCCGGCCGCGCGATGCGGCGGCACTGGCTGATCCGGCTCTCTGGCCACAAGCGATGCTGCGCGCGGCCACTGGGCGACTGTACTGGACAAAACACCTCGGCGCGGAGGCGGCATGAGCATTGGGCGCGGGCGCATCGGCTATCTGGTCCACGATCTCGGCGACCCGGCGGTGGCGCGCCGGCTTCGCATGGTTCAGGCGGGCGGCGCGACGGCGGTGCTGGCCGGGTTCACCCGCGGCGGAGAGCCGCCTGTGGGAAGCGCCCCGCTCGTCCTCGGGCGCACCAACGATGCCCGGCTCGTGGCCCGCGCGCTCAGCGTTGCCGATGTCGCCTTGCGCCGTCTCGACAGTCTGGCCGGGGCCTTCGAGGGGGTGGACGCGATCCTGGCGCGCAACCTCGAGATGCTGGTGATCGGCGCCGCTCTCGCCCGACGTCTCACGCCGCGCCCGCGGCTCATCTATGAGTGCCTCGATATTCACCGCTTGCTGGTGGCACCCGGGCCCACTGGCCAAGCCCTGCGGGCGCTGGAGGCCGGGCTGCTCGCCCGGACGGATCTCGTCATCACCAGTTCGCCTGCCTTCGTCTCCGCCCATTTCGACCGCCTTTCGCGGCCTCCGCCCGTGCTGCTGGTCGAAAACAAGGTCCTGCCGGAGACCGCTCCCCTCCCCACCGCATGTGTGCCCTCGGTCCCGGACCAGGAGGGGCCGAGCGGCAGCGCCGAGGTCGCAGACCGAGGCGCCCCGAGGCGATCGGCTGCCGGGGGGCCGTGGCGGATCGGCTGGTTCGGCGCGCTCCGCTGTGCCCGCTCGCTCGACATCCTGATCAACGCGGCAGCACGGCTCGACGGCCGGTTGGAGGTCATCCTGCGCGGCCGCCCCTCGACGGCGGCGATCCCGGATTTCCATGCACGCGTCGCAGCGGCACCCCACGTCACGTTCGAGGGTCCCTACCGAAACCCTGACGATCTGGCCGCGATCTATGCCGCGGTGGATTTCGCCTGGGCCATCGACTTCTACGAGGCAGGCCAGAACTCGGCATGGCTGCTGCCCAACCGACTCTACGAAAGCGGCCTGCACGGGGCGCTCCCCATGGCGGTCAACGGAACCGAGACCGCCGCGTTCCTCGCCCGCCATGGGATCGGCATCACGCTCGATGAACCGCTGAGCCAGACCCTGATTGGCTGCCTCGATGCACTCGACACGGTGGCCTATGCGCGTCTTGCCGAGGCACATGCCAGTCTGCCGGTCGAGACCTGGCGCACAGATCTCTCCGAGTGCGAAGACCTCGTCGCGTCGGTGCTCGGCGCTGAAAAAACGATCCAGGACCGACCGACGATGGCGACGACCGCCGTCACTCCCGACACTGGCACGCTGGTCGTCGTGCCCACGCTGAACGAAGCGGCCATGATCGAGAGCGTCATCACCGCTCTCCTCGACGGTTCGGAGCCCGATGAGACCTGTCTGGTCGTGGCCGATGGCGGGTCGACCGATGGCACTCAAGCGATCGTCGAGGGCCTGGCCCGTCGTGATGACCGCATCCATCTCATCCAGAACCCCGACCGGATCCAGAGCGCGGCGGTCAACCGTGCCGTGGCGCTTCTCGGTGCGGGGCGACGGTGGTTGGTGCGCGCCGATGCCCATGCCGGCTACCCGCCCCGCTACCTCGCGACCCTGATCGAGGAAGCTGAAGCAACCGGGGCCAGCGCTGTGACCGTCGCGATGGACACCCGGGCCGAGGGCGCCTTCGGCTGCGGCGTGGCGGCGGCGCAGAACTCGCCGCTGGGCAATGGCGGCTCGGCGCATCGCAGGCCCGGCCGCTCGGGCTGGGTGGACCATGGACACCACGCGCTCATGCGCCTTGATGCCTTCACCGCGATCGGGGGCTATGACGAGAGCTTCAGCCACAACGAGGATGCCGAGCTCGACCTCCGCCTCGCCGCCGCCGGAGGGCGCATCTGGCTGACGGCGAAGACCGCGATCCGCTACCATCCGCGCACCACGGTCACCGGGCTCTGGCGCCAGTATCGCGGCTATGGGCGGGGGCGCGCCGCCACCCTGCTGAAGCATGCCCGCCGTCCGCGCCTCCGCCAGGTCCTGCCGCTCTCGGTGGCACCCGCCCTCGCGCTCGCTTTCGCGGCATTCCCGGTCGGGGCCTTCGGCTGGCCCGCCCTCGGGCTGGCGATGGCGCTTCCGGCGGGGATCTGGGCGCTTACGTGCCTGGCCTATGCCGCGGCCCTCGCCCTGCGCCGCCAGCAAAGTGCCGTCGCCTGGGCAGGGCCTGCGGGCATGATCATGCATGCCGCATGGTCGCTCGGCTTTCTGACCCACCTCGCATCCCGCCTCGGAGCCCGCTGATGACCCATCTCGACCAACCGGGTGGCTCCTCTGAGCGGCTCCGACCCGCGCCGAGGCGGGTCGATGTCTGTCTCTGCACCTTTCGCCGACCGGGCATGGTGGCGACGCTGGCCTCGCTGGCTGCGCAAGAGCTTCCCGACGGGGTCAGCATCCGCGTCATCCTCGCCGACAACGACGACGGGCCGAGCGCGCAGAAAGCCGCCTGCCAGGCTGCACGCGACCTCGGGCTCGATCTTGTCTATCTGCACGCGCCCGCTCGCAACATCTCGACCGCCCGCAATGCCGCGCTCGACGCGGCGACGGCCCCTTGGATTGCGTTTCTCGACGATGACGAGGAGGCCGGTCCCGGGTGGCTCGCCGCGCTGATGGCCCGGGCCGAGGAGACCGGGGCCGATGTCGTACTTGGCCCTGTCGACGCCATCTTGCGCGAGAGCGCGCCAGGTTGGATGCGCACCGGGCGCTTTCACGACACGCGGCCGGTGCAGGTCGAGGGTCGGATCGTCACCGGCTATACCTGCAACGTGCTGATGCGCATGGGAAAGGGCCCGATGAAGAGCCTGCGTTTCCGGCCCGAGTTGGGCCGGTCCGGTGGCGAGGACACCGAGTTTTTTTCCCGCGCGGTCGCCCATGGCGCCAGCATCGCCTACGCCGCCGATGCGACGATGCATGAACCCGTGCCGCCCGAGCGCGAGCGTCTTGGCTGGCTGATCCGACGGCGCTTTCGCTCGGGCCAGACCCACGGCCTGATACTGGCCGAGCGTGCCCAGGGCCTGACCGGGCGCCTGGCCCATGCCGGGCCGGCCGGGATCAAGGCGGCCTTCTGCGCCGCGGCAGCGCTCGCCACCCTGCCACAGCCCGAGCGGCGGGCGTTCTGGCTGCTCCGTGGTGCGCTGCACCTGGGTGTGATCGCACGGTTGATGGGCCGCGCGGACCTGCAGCTCTACGCAGCGCAGACCCATGGGTGAGCGGATCGAGGTCAGCATCGTCATCGCCGCCTGGAATGCCGAAGAGAGCCTTGCCACCGCCATCGACAGCGCCTTGGCCCAGACCGGGCTCGACGGGGTCGAAGTGCTGGTGGTCGACGACGCCTCGACCGATGCGACCGCCGAGATCGCCGGGCGCTACGGCCCGCCAGTAAGCCTGCACCGACTGCCGATGAACGGCGGGCCGGCGCGGGCGCGCAATGCCGGTTTTGCCATGGCGCGCGGCGCCTGGATTGCGATCCTCGACAGCGACGACCGCATGGCGCCCGAGAGGCTATCGCGCATGTTGGCCCATGCCAGGGCCGAGGATGCGGAGATCGTGATCGACAACCCGGCGGTGGAGGAGGCCGGCCGCACCGCAAGACCGATGTTCGGCGCGGCGACGATGGCGCGGCTGGACGGGATCTCACTGGCCGCGTTCGTGGCGGGAAACACGCCGATGCGCCGGCGCTTCACCCTCGGCTATATCAAGCCGTTGTTCCGCCGCGACTTCCTCGAAGCGCATGCCATCGCCCATGATGAGCGGCTGAGGATCGGCGAGGATTTCATCCTGATCGCCGACTGCCTGGCGCGGGGTGCACGCATCGCCGTCGATCCGGCCTCGGGCTATGTTTACAGCGCGCGGCCGGGCTCGATCTCGCACCGCTTGTCACTGAGGCGGATCGAGGCGATGCGCGCGGCGGACCGCGACTTTGCCGCACGCCACGCGCTGGCGCCGGATGCGCGGCGGGCCATGGCGCAACGCGACGCGGCGCTCGCGACGCTGGCGGCCTTTACCGCCAGTGTCGAGGCGCTGAAGGCGGGGAAATGGCAGGCGGCCATGGCGGCGCTCATCCGCCGGCCCGCAGCCCTGATCCACTATCGCCTACCGGCCGCCGCGGCCGCGCGGCGCATGGGTCGGCGATTGTTCGGGCCCTGCCGGCCCTGATCCAAGCCTGACCCGAGCCGCTCTCTCCGCGATTACACAGTCGCTGCGCGCAAACGCTGTGCCGCGCGGCGCGCCCGGGCGGCCCGGCGTTGCACCAACTCGCCCTCGAGCGCTCGCTGATCGGCCATCTGCAGCGCGCAGTAGAACACGACGAAGGCGCCGACCGTGTAGGGCGTGAAGAAGTCAATCTCGACGAGCGAGCGCACGGTGAACATCACGGCGAGGCCCGCACAGAAGATCCCCTCACCCGTCAGGTGCCGGTTCATCAGTACCCTGAGCGCCAGCAGCAGAAGCGCTGCGACGAAACCGAGCATCGCTGCGAGGCCTACAAGCCCCAGCGCGACATAGACCTCGATATAGGTATTGTGGAAATGGAAGCCGGTGCGGGCCGTGATGTAGAATACCTCCCAGAGTGCCTCGGCCAGCGGACGCCCATGGGTCCAGAAGGCGTAGTAGCCAAGACCGCGCACCGGGTGCTCGTGGCCGAACAGGATCCCCTCGCGCCACAGGAAGGTGCGCCCGGTCAGCGTCGTATCCTTGCCGAAGACCGCGAGGATCCCGTCGAAGACGCCGGTCAAAAAGATCGCGGGCACCATCGCCAGCGCCATGACGAGGCCGAGCGCGATGGCCGCGCGCCGGTGCCCGGCCGCCAGCCGCACGATGATCCGCGCGGCGGTGATCAGGCCCAGCGTGCCGATCAGCGTGATGATCGAGGTGGTGGAGCGTGACAGCATCAGCGCTGCGATCCCCATACCCACCGCCCCAAGCGCGGCGAGCGACAGCAAGGGCCCCGCCGGAAACAGCAGCAGGATCGCCGCCGCGAACACCACGCCGAGCGAGGCGAACAGGCCCAGCTGGTTCTTGGACGAGAACGCCCCCTGGAAGGCATAGCTCCCGTCGATCACGTCATAGGCGTAGGTCCCGTCGAGAAAGGAATAGGCCAGCACCGCGATCACGCCGGCCATACCGCCGATGGCGAAGCTCCGCGGCGTCGCCAGCCGGGCCGCGATCAATGCGGCCAATACCGTCGTCGCATACTGGATCGCGGCGCGGAGCGAGACCGCGGGCAGGTCCGACCAGATCACCGACAACAGCGCCAGCGCCGGCAACAGGCCCAGCACCGCCACCCGCCCGAGACCCGGCAAGAATAGCCCAGGCCTCAACGCCAAGAGCGGCAGCCAGCACGCATAGAAGGCCAG
This sequence comes from Pseudomonadota bacterium, assembly GCA_039027855.1. Classification (GTDB taxonomy): domain Bacteria; phylum Pseudomonadota; class Alphaproteobacteria; order Rhodobacterales; family Rhodobacteraceae; genus Thermohalobaculum. The sequence goes on from JBCCJI010000028.1 coordinate 14,207, forward strand.
GATCGAGACCTGCCCGAACCGCGTCGAATAGGCGAAGACGAAGATCGCCACTGTCAGCGCGAGCGCCATGAAGGCGAGGTTGCGCGCCGGGTCGATCAGGTATCCGGTGTCGAGCTTCATCCGCCGAAGTCGCGCCGCTACCAGCGAAAACCGGGCTCACAGGCGATGGAGTCGGCGATCTGGCAGTCATCGCCGACGGGCGTGAAGGCCACCCAGTCGACCACCATCGTCTTGGGGTTGGTCACCGGTTTGTAGGGGCCAAGCCAACCGTCCAGCATCTCGGTCCCGTTCCAGATGCTGAAATAGATCTTGCCCGGCGCCTCGGGCATCAGCCCCTCGCGCACCTGGTGGGTCAGGCGACCGTCGATATACCACTCGATCCGCCCGGGCAGCCACAGGAACGACACCACGGTAAAGCCGTCGTTCATCCGCCGGGGCAGACGGGCCAACATCTCGTGGTCGCCGATCCCGTCGACGTAATAGTTCAGCTGCACCCGCCGCGACGCCTTGCCGAGAAACTCGAAATCGATCTCGTCATGGGGGTCGCCGAAACTCGGCCCGGTATAGGTGAAGAAGGCCGAGTTGAGCCCGCTACCCGCCGCCGCCTTGATCCGCGCCTCATAGAGGCCGTGGTGATAAAACGCGTGGGTCTGGATCTCGCTGCACGATACGCCGGTCGGCTTGGCCTCGTTGGTCTCGAGGCGCATGAAAAGGCGCCCGCCGCCGGTGGTGACGGTGTTCTTGGACCAGTCGCAGCCTTGATGGGCGCCGTTGCGCCATCCGTGGGAGACGAACCAGCGCTCCGGGTCGAGCCTATCGAACTGGTCGACAAAGGCGCCGCCGAGCTCGCGCTCGGTCGCCGCTTGCGCTGGTGCGCTCGCCAACAGGCAGAGGCCGAGCAGCAAGACGATATGGCGTGCGAGACTGATCATGGCGCGCGTCCTCATGCCGTATCCGTCGTGCCGGCGGGCGCCTGTGCGGCGGGTGCGGCCATCTGTCGAAACTCGGGATTGTCGCGCAGCAGGTCGTCGAAGGAGCCCTCGCCCACCAGCGCGCCCTCCGACAGCATGTAGAGGCGGTCGCAATTGCGCACCGTGGACAGGCGGTGCGCGATCATGATGACCGTGCGCCTGCCCCGGCCGGCCTCGACAGCATCGACCACCGCGCGCTCGGTCTCGTTGTCGAGCGCTGAGGTCGCCTCGTCGAGCACCAGCACCGCCGGGTCGTGATAGAGCGCACGGGCGATCCCGATCCGCTGGCGCTCCCCGCCCGACAGGCGCACGCCGCGCTCGCCAACCACTGTATCCAGACCCTGGGGCTGGCGGCGCATGAAATCCTCGAGCTGGGCCTGGCGGATCGCACGGGCCAGCGCTGTCTCGTCGATCTCGTCGTCGTTCAGCCCCAGCGCGATGTTGCGCCGGATCGTGTCGTCGATCAGGTAGATGGACTGCGGCACATAGCCGATGGTCTGCTGCCAGGGGCTCGGATCGGGCTCGAAGATCGAGTCCCCGTCGACCAGCACCCGGCCCGAGGCAGGCCGCATCAGCCCCAGCAGGATGTCGAGCAGCGTCGACTTGCCCGCCCCGGTCGATCCCACGATGCCGATGGTCGCGCCCTTAGGGATGGTGATGTCGATCCCGCGCAGGGAGAACGGCGCATCGGGCGCGTAACGGTGCCAGACGTCGATCAACTCGACCTTGTCCTCGAACCGGCGGCGGGGGAGCTTGCGTGCCTCGGCCCGCGCCGCCTGCCGCTCGCCCACCTCGCCCTCCAGCGCCATCAGGTCGTCGAAGACCGGCCCGATCGAGACGAGATTGTAGCGCAGGTTCGAGAGGTGGAAGAGCGAGGCATTCATCGTCTCGCGCAGGCGCACGAGCCCGACGACGAACAGCGACATGGTCACCGCGATGGCCTCAGGCGCCCGCCCGATGATCAGCAGCGCCGAGGCCAGCGTCAGCAGCCCCGCGATCGCCACCAGCTCGGTGATCGGCGAGATCGTCTTGCCGGTGAAGATCTTGAAGCGCGAGGCCTCGACGATGTCGCGCACCCGGTCGTCCACGCTGGCCTGGAAATAGGCCTCGCGGTTCAGTACCCGGGCTTCCTTGACCGTGCCGAGTCCCTGATGCAGCGCCTGGATGAACGACTTGCGGTTGGTCTGCTCGCGCTGGCCCTGTGCCTTCAGGCGGCGCGACATCAGCAGCGTGCCGGCGACACCGAGCGCGCCGAACAGGCCCATCCAGAACAGCGTCACCCAGGGCTCGATCACGAAAAGCAGGGCGAGCACCGCGATCAGGATCACGACCCGCGTCGCGACCTCCAGCAGCGCGCCCATCACGGCATAGGCGATGATCATCGCCTCGCGGTCGACATTGCGCAGCATCGCCGCGGTGTTCCGCTCCAGGTGGAAGCTGTAGGGCGCGTTCAGGTAGCAGCGGGTCAGGCGCGAGGCGATCTCGATCCGCCGGGCACTGACGAAACGCACCTGCAGCCAGAAATTCAGCACTAGGAACGCCGTCTTGGCCGCAAAGATCGCGACCAGGATGGCCGAGCCGACGATTACCGTCTCGACCTTGTCGCTGTCGCGCAGCCAGGCGACCAGCGCCTCCACATCGAACAGGTGCTGCAGAAAGCCGATCTCGAGCAGTTTGCCGGGGTCGATCATCACGCCAACAAAGGCCGGCACGGCGGCGACGCCGATCACCTCGGCCAGCGCGGCGACGAGGATGAGGCAGAGGAGAAGCGCGCCGATGCCCTTCTCACGTTTGCCGAGCAGCATCATGAGCTGCCGGAGTTGGGTCATCATTGTGGTCGTGTCCCTGTCGTCGTCTCTGTTGTGATGACGAGATCAGGAAAACCCGCGCCCGGCGGCGCCGGGGGTGGGAGGACCTTTCTCGTCATTGAACTGTTCCAAAACGGAACAAAACGCGACAGAATAGTGGCGGTGCTTCGCGCAGCGGTTGGACACACGCAAACCCGCTGCCGTCTAGCGAGAATTGTAGCTCGCGAATCCGCGTTCGTCATGTGATTATGTTGCAGCGCACAGCGTTCGCATCCGCCCCAATCGGGGCGTTTCGGCAACAGAGACCCCGTCGGACGACAGCCAACCGGCCAAGTCCTCGTGGGTCAGAAGCCGCGTAAGTCCCCCATCCGATGTCGGCCCCCGGGGTCGATCAACCTCAACCGGGGGCCCGGGCGGGTCCGAGGCCGGGAGACCACGCCGTGCTCATCTCCGTCATCATCGCCACGCACAACGGCGCAGCCACCTTGCCGCGCATGCTCGACGCGCTGGCGGCCGTCGACCAGCCACCGGGAGGGCCGGGCGGCAGCGTCGAGGTGATCGCCGTCGACAATGCGAGCAACGACACGACCGCCGCCATCCTCGATACCGCGACACGCACGCTGCCCATGCCGCTCCGGCGCATCGCCGAGCCGCGCCGGGGCAAATGTTCGGCGCTGAACACCGGGCTCGATGCCGCCTTGGGCGATCTCATCGTGTTCGCCGATGACGACATTCTGCCGGATCCCGGATGGCTTCAGGCCTATGCCAGGGCAGCAGCCGCCTTTACGGATGTGGCGCTGTTCGCCGGGCAGGTGCGCCACAGCTGGGATCGCCCACCGCCCGGCTGGTTGGCCGAGCTTGCGAGCCGCGGCCACGCCTGGGCGGGTACCGACATCACGCGGCCCGCCGGCCCGATCGATTGGACCCAGGTGAAGGGGCTCAACATGGCCGTTCGCCGCCGGGCGCTCGGCACGGTCCGCTTTGCCGAGCGCCCCGGGCTGAACTTTTCGGGTCAGGGAGCATCGGTCGGGGGCGAGGATACGCTGTTTGCCCGCGAGATCACCGCGTCAGGGCAGGCCGCCCGTTACGTTCCGGACGCCTGCGTGCGCCACATTGTGCGAGCAGAACAGATCGGCGTGCGGCCGCTCTTGCAACGCTACTACCGCATCGGCCGCGCGCAGATCGTCAGCGACCCGACGCTTGCCGCTGGTCCAAGGCTCGCCGGCATGGCGCGCGCGCCGCTGGTCTATGCCGCACGGCGCACTCTGGGTGCGCTGCTGCGTCTTGTCCGCGGTCAGACCGCCGCCGCGGCCGAGCGTCTGGTCGATGCGGCGATGGCGCTTGGGCGGGCACGCGAGGCCGGCCGCCACGCCACGAGCCGGCAGGGGGCTCAGCCATGAGTGCTGCCTTCGATATCTCAGAGCCGGGCATGCCAGCTGCCCGCGGCGCCCCGGTCCCTATCGACCAGCAACCGGGTCTCTCGCTCTTCTGGTGGCGCTCGCCCGCCGGCAACTTCGGCGACGACATCAACCTGTGGCTCTGGGATCGGCTGATGCCCGGTTGGCAGGACTGGCGGGCCGAAGGCGTCTTGGTGGGCGTCGGGTCGCTCCTGAATACCGACCTGTTGCCACGCGCCGATCGCTATCTCGTCATCGGCGCTGGGCATGGCTATGGCACGCCGCCCCGGCCCGCAGATCATGCAGCGCATTGGGATGTGCGTGCCGTGCGCGGGCCCATCACGGCCGAGCTGATGGGTCTCGATCCGTCCCTGGGCGTCATCGACCCCGCGGCCATGACGGCCAGGCTCGAAGATTTTGCGTCCCCCCTGCGCACAGGAGGGACCCTTTTCGTGCCGCACTGTCACAGCGATATCGACCCCGATTATGACTGGCCCGCCGCCACGGCGGAAGCGGGGCTGCGCTACCAGTCGCCTCGCGCCACCCCGCACGAGGTGATCCGCACCATCGCCGGCGCCGATCTCGTCGTCACCGAGTCGATGCATGGCGCGATCATCGCCGATGCCTTTCGCGTGCCCTGGGTGCCGGTGTCACTGAACGACCGGTTCTCTACCGTCAAATGGCGCGACTGGATGGCCAGCCTCGAGATCGAACCGCCGACCATCATACCCCTGCCGCAACCGATCCGCCGCGCCCGCGCCGCCCTGCGGACGGTGCGTGCACGACTGCGGGGAGAGGGCGGGCGCCCGCCCGGAACCGCGACGCCGCGCGTGCTGGCGCCGGGCACGACGCCCGACGATCTCAAGTCGCGCGCGGTGGTCCATCTGCGCGGCGCGCAGCAACGGCTGGTCGTCAACGCCCTGCGCGCCGCCGCAACGGCACGCCCGACGCTGAGCCGCCCAGGGGTCACCGAAGAGCGGCTCGACCGCCTCTTCGAAATCATCGACGCCGTGCGCCGCGACTACGGGTGCCCGCGATGAGCATGGGCGCTCCTGAGGCGCCAGCGGTCTGGGAGGCACAGTTCGAGCGGGCAGAGGATTTCCCGCCGACGCCGGTGCGCCACCGCCTCGTGCTCTGCTCAACGCCGCGCTGTGGCAGTCATTATCTGGGCCATCGCCTGCGTGCGGCCGGGCTGGGTTATCCGCTGGAATATGTCAACGCCGCCAATCTCATGCGCTGGCGGACCCGTGCCGCCGGCGAGGCCGCGCAGATCGGCGCCCCGGCGCCGCTGTCACCCCTCGACCACGTCAAACGCCACCGCACGGCCCCGGGCGGCATCTTTGCAATCAAGGTGCATCACAACCAACTCGCCGCGTTTTTGGCCGAAGAACCCGACCCGCTCGGCTGCCGTTTCGTGCTGATTGAGCGCGATGACATGCTGGCGCAGGCGGTGTCCTATGCCTGGGCCGCGCAGACCGGCGCCTGGATCTCGGGCATGGCCGAGACCGGCACGCCCCGTTACGACCGGACGCTGATCGCCGAGAAGCTGGAGGCGATTGCCGCCGGGCGCGCAGGATGGCGGGCCTTCCTCGCCGCCAATGCCATCCGGCCGTTGTCGCTGAGCTTCGAGCATGTGCGCGCCGAGCCGGCGGCCGCGGTGGCTGCCATCGCGGCCTATCTCGGTCTCGACCCATCGGCCCACCGCCTGCCCGACACCGAGCACGGCTTTGCGCCGAGGGCGCAGTCAGATGGCCGCAAGCGGGACTGGGCGCAGCGTTTCGTCGAGCAGACGGCCGAAGCGCTTTCCGCAGGACAGGCGGTACCGGGCCACACCCCGCAGCATGCAAGACCGGCCAAACCGCGTTCGTTGCAGCGGGTGGTCGGCCGGGTGATGCGCCGCATAAGGCGCAGAAAGACCGACCCCGGGCCGACCCGCACGCCGCACCCCGGCCGTGGCCGAAACACCGATCCACAGACGGAGACGTCATGACCGTGACCGCCCAAACCGCCCCGATGCCTGCGGCCGTCAACCTGATGCGCACGCTTGCCGCGCGTGCGGGCCTGGACCCGGCCTATCGCAAGGTGTTCTGCATCGGCTTCAACAAGACCGGCACGACCTCGATCGACGCGATCTTCCGGGCCGCGGGCATGGCCTCGATCCACACCACCTACTGGAGCCGGCCGGGTCCGCATCTTTGCCAGTTTACCCATCAGGCGTTCTGCGACGGCAATCCGCTCGGCTTCCGCGCGCTCGACCGCCGGTTTCCGCGCTCACGCTTCATCCTGAATACCCGCAACCTCGACGAATGGCTCGACAGTCGGATCGAGCATATCCGGGCGCAGCAGGCCCGCGGGCTGCACCGCGAGACCAAGCACTGGCGCATCGCCGATGAGGCGGTGATCCACTGGGTGCGGACCCGCAATGCCCACCATCTGGACGTCTTGGACTACTTCGGCGGGGGCCCGGAGAATCTGCTGGTGGTCAATTACATCCGCGACCCCGACGCGGCAGGGCGCATCGCCCGCTTTATCGGTCGGCCCGAGCTGGCGGAGAGCGAGAAACCCTATGTCCGCCCGATCCCCCGCACCCGCGAGCAGGGCGCTCTCCGCAACGCGGCGATGATCGGCCGCTGCCTCGATAGTCTCGGCATTCCCGAGAGCGAAAGGGGCGCCGACATCCATTGCCCAAGCCTTGGCACTGGGACGACGGCGCCGGGCGCTGCGCAGCCATGGGATACGCTGGCCGCCTGACACGCCGGCGACGAGGGTTATGCGATCACCGGCAGGGCCTCGCAGCGATACTCGAGTTGGATCGCGGCGCCCTCCGCGTCGATCAGCGACATCCGGTAGCGCGTGGCGCTTCGCACACCGCCGATGGCCGGCAGGGTCCCACACAGCATCGCGGCGCCCTCAGGCAGGCCGGCGGCGTCGATCAGGCTTCGCAACGGCAGGATCGCCGCGAGCAGGCCCTCCTGATACAGGACATCATCGTCGATCACCGAGCGCAGCGCGAGCTGGTCGAGCCGGTCTTCGAGCGGCGCGAGTGGCCATAACGCGCGGCCAAGGACCTTTGGGCAGGCCTGCTTGGCATGGGCGACCGAGACCGCCTCGAGCCCGCGATCCGTGTGGTCAGAGGCGAGGCCTAGCCAAAGCATGCCGCCCGCATTGATCACAAGCGGCTCCACCTCGCCCGAGGTCTCCTGCCCCAGCACCGCGATCCGGTCGGCCTGCGTCGCCAGCGTCGGCGACACTTCGTAGAACAGGGGTACCTTCGACGGGCGCGGCACGCCGATGGCGGCCAGTTCCTCGATGTGATGCTGAACCGAAGCGTCGTCCCGCCCGGTCCATCCCGCCACGATCAGCCGTTCGATCGCCACCGCCAACGGGCCGTCAGGCGTTTGGAAGTCAAGCATGGTGCGCTGTCCCCGATAGACCGCTAGCGTTTCCCCGCGCCTTCAGGAGCCCGGTCGCGCGGCACGGGCGATGTTTACGGCACAAGGGGCGGCAAGTTGAAGAACCTCAATCTCGAACAGCTCCGCGCCTTCCTGTTCGTCATGAACCACGGCGGGGTGACCCGCGCGGCCCGCATGCTCAACCTCTCCCAGCCGGCGGTGACGGCGCGGATCAAGACGCTGGAGCAGACGCTCGGCACGGCGCTGTTCGAACGCGCGGCGACGGGCCTTAGGGCGACGCGCGCGGGTGAGATCCTCTATCGCCATGCCGAGCGGTTCGAGCATCTGCGCGCCCAGGTCGAACGCGATCTCGTTGAGCCCCGGGCCGAGGAGGGATATCTGCGCATCGGCGCCTCGGAGACGGTGACCCAGACCTGGTTGCCCGATCTCGTCTCGCGCCTGCACCGCGACTATCCCGCGCTGATGGTCGAGATCACGGTGGACATCTCACCCGCCCTCCGCCGCTCGCTGCTGGAGCGCGAGATCGACCTCGCCTTCCTGCTCGGCCCCGTCTCCGAGCCGAGCGTGGACAACATCGCCCTGCCCGAGTTTGCGCTCGCCTGGTATGTCGGTGCCGAGGCGGTGGTGCCTGGCGCGGATGGCGCGGCCTATCTCTCGCGCCCCGTCATCACCTATTTGCGCCAGACCCGACCCTTTCGCGAGTTGCGCGCGACGCTGATCGACGTCGTGGGCCCCGGGGTTCGGATCTTCACCTCGTCCTCGCTCTCCGCCTGTTTTCGCCTCGTCGAGGCCGGGATCGGCGTGGCCGCCCTGCCGCGGGCCATGGGCGCACCTCTCGTCGCCGCCGGCAAGATCGTCGAGTTCGATCCCGGCTGGCATCCCGCACCGCTGCAGTTCACCGCCAGCTGGGTGGCCGAACCGCCCTATCCCCTCGTCGCCTCGGTGGCGCAGATGGCGCTCGACTTGGCGGAGGGCATCGAAGATCTTGATGGTCGAAAGTCAGAAACATCGATTTGAATTTATAGTGGGCTGCCTGCAGTCTTCACCTCAAAGAGGAGTGCGCGGTGCCAACCAACTACCAAAGCTTGCGACGGGCCTCGGTCTCAGCGGTGCGGAGCGCGATCCGCGAGGGGCGCTACACGAGCCATACCGCGGGCCTCGGCGCCGGGCTCTTGCAGGCGAATATTGCGATCATGCGCCAGAGCGCCGCCCTCGATTTCATGCGGTTCTGCCAGCGCAATCCCAAGCCCTGTCCGCTGGTCGGCGTCAGCGATACCGGCAATCCGCGGATGGCGACGCTCGGCAATATCGACATCCGCACCGATGTGCCGGCCTACAACATCTATCGCGACGGGCGGCTCGACACCTCGGTCACCGACATCACCGATCTTTGGCAAGAGGATTTCGTCGCCTTAGCGCTCGGGTGCTCTTTCACCTTTGAAGCGGCGCTGATCGAGGCGGGCATCCCGGTCTGGCATATCGACAACGACACCACCGTGCCGATGTTCCGCTCGTCAATCCAGACGGTACCAGCGGGCCCATTTTCCGGGCAGATGGTGGTCAGCATGCGCGCCATCGCCGCTGACCGCGTGGCCGAGGTGCATGATATCGCCGCCCGGTTCCCGCTGGCGCATGGCGCCCCAGTGCATGTGGGCCCGCCCGAACAGATCGGTATCGCCGACACTGCCCGCCCCGACTGGGGCGATCCCGCGCCGGTCGGACCGTGCCAGGTGCCGATGTTCTGGGCCTGTGGCGTCACCCCGCAGGTCGCGCTTGAACAGGCAGGGCTGGATCTCTGCATCACCCATAAACCCGGACATATGCTGATCACCGACGTGGCCGAGGATGCGGAAACCCCCGTCTTGCGCCCGGCCGCATGATCATCACGCCGAACGCCACCACGCACACCCGAGCGACTGCCGAAACAGGGAGACACCCATGAAACGCGCCTTTGCCCTTGCCCTTGGAACAGCCCTTGTCGCGGCCCCGGTTGCCGCGGAGCAACTGAATGTTGTGGGAAGCTGGTCGGGCCTGCCGCTGCACAAGCAATACGAAGCACCGTTCTGGTCGACGACGCTGCCCGAGGCCTCGGGCGGTGCGCTGACGGTCGCGCTGACCACCCATGACCAGATGGGTCTGGGCGTCGCCGACGTGTTCCGGCTGCTGGGCCAAGGCGTCTATGATGTCGGCATGACGGTGGCCGATTACGCCGTCGCAGATGCGCCCGAGCTTGAGGGCCTCGACGTGCCGCTGCTCGCCACCGACGCCGCCACGGCGCGCAGGATGGTCGAGGCCGCGCGCCCGATGGTCGACGACATCTACGCCACCCGCTTCAACTCCAAGGTGCTGGCCGTGGCGCCCTATCCGCCGCAGGTCGTGTTCTGCAACGCCGAGATCTCGAACCTCGCCGATCTGCAGGGTCTGAAGATCCGCGCCTCGGGCCGCATGACCGCCAAGTTCCTCGAAGCATTGGGCGCCGAGGGCATCACCGTCTCGTTCTCCGAGGTGCCGGGCGCCCTGCAAAAAGGTGTCGTCGATTGCGCGGTGACCGGCGCGGGATCGGGCTACTCCGCCGGGTGGTGGGAGGTGTCGACGCATCTCATGCCGATCCCGCTCGGCGGTTGGGACCCGGTCGTGACGGCCATGAACATGGACAAATGGAACGCCCTGCCCGCCGAGACGCAGGCGCTGGTCGAGGCGCAGGTGAAGGCCGAGTTCGAGGACCCCGCCTGGGCCACCGCGCAGGACGCGCTCGCCAATGACATCGCCTGCCTGACCGGCAATGCCGACTGCCCCTATGGCGAGGCCCGCGGCATGACGCTGGTCGAGGCGAGCGCCGCCGATGTGGAGAAGGCGCGCGGCATCCTGGTCGACCAGGTGCTGCCCGAATGGGCCGAGCGGGCCGGTGGCGACTGGGCCGGGCGCTGGAACGAGAGCGTGGGCCAGGTCGTCGGCGTCGAGATCGCGACCCAGTAACGGCGAGCCGCAGAGGCCTCTGCGTCATCGGCGCCACGGCGCGTATCCGGAGCACGAGCCATGACCGCCGAGCGCATCATCGACGTCCTGCGGCGCCTTAATCTGGGCGTCGCGATCCTCGTCGGTGTCGGGCTGCTCGCCTGCGCCGCCTTCGTGCTGACCGACATCGTGCTCCGCCAGGTCGGCAACTCGTTCGGCGGCACGGACGAGATCTCGGGCTATGTGATGGCCATCGCCACGTCCTGGGGCATGGCCTTCACCCTGCTCGAGCTCGGCCATGTGCGCATCGACCTGCTGCGCACCCGCCTGCCGGGCAAGGGGCGGGCGATCACGGACCTGGCGTCCATGCTGATCCTCACCGCCGTCGTGACCCTGATCGCCTGGCAATGCTGGCCGGTGCTGGCGAATTCGCTGAAGAACGGCTCCACCGCGAACACGCCGCTGGAGACGCCGCTCGCCTGGGTGCAGACGCCCTGGCTGCTTGGCTGGGTGTGGTTCTCGCTGGTCTCCTGGGCCACGCTCTTGGCCGCTGCAATGCTGGTACTGGCCGGCAAGCTCGACCGGGCCGAGGCCGCGATCGGCGCCTTTTCCGAGGCGGAGACGCTGAAATGATCAGCTATATCGCCATCGGGCTCCTCAGCCTGCTGACGCTGTCGATCCCGGTCGGGATCGTGCTGTTCATCCTCGGCATCGGGATCGACCAGTTCTTCACGCCTTTCCCGCTGCTTCGCGGGCTCGGCAACCTGGTCTGGTCGTCCTCGAACTCGGCGACGCTGATCGCCATCCCGTTCTTCGTGCTGCTGGGCGAGATCCTGGTTCGCTCGGGCGTGGCGGCGCGGACCTATGCCGCGCTCGACAAATGGATCTCGTGGCTGCCGGGCGGGTTGATCCACGCCAATATCGCGACGGCGACGATGTTCTCGGCCACCTCTGGCTCCTCGGTCGCGACCTCGGCGACGGTGGCGACCGTCGCGATGCCGCAGGCCGAGCGGCTGGGCTACGACCCCAAGTTGTTCTCGGGCGCCATCGCGGCCGGCGGGACGCTCGGCATCATGATTCCGCCCTCGATCAATCTGATCGTCTACGGCTTTCTCACCCAAACCTCGATCCCGCAGCTGTTCCTGGCGGGATTGATCCCGGGCATCGCGCTGGCGCTGGCGTTCATCGTCGTGACGGCGATCATTTGCGGGCTGCGCCCGGCGCTTGGCGGCGAGACCCGCAGCTTCCCGCTGGCCGAGATGGTCCGGGCGCTGGTCGACCTGGTGCCGATCATCCTGCTCTTCGCGGTGATCATCGGCACCATCTACAACGGCTGGGCCACGCCGACCGAGGCCGCGGCGGTGGGCGTCGCCGGTGCCTTTGCCATCGCGCTGGCGGTCAGGGGCGTCACCCTGCGGATGCTGCGCGAAAGCCTCACCGGCACGGTCAAGATCACCTCGATGATCATGCTGGTGGTGATCGGCGCCTCGTTCCTGAATTTTACGCTGTCCTCGGCCGGGCTCGGCAATCAGCTACGCGAGTTTCTGGGCGGTCTGGGGCTCGACCCGCTCGGCACCATCCTGGTGGTCGTGCTGATCTACATCGTGCTCGGCTTCTTCATCGAAACGCTGTCGCTGATGGTGGTGACCATCCCAATCATCGTGCCGCTTGTCGTGGCGCAGGGCTTCGACCCGATCTGGTTCGGCATTCTGATGATCGTGCTGATCGAGATGGCGCTGATCACCCCGCCCGTCGGCCTCAACCTCTATGTGGTGCAGGGCGCGCGGCGCCAGGGCAGCATGACCGAGGTGATGCTGGGCGTGATCCCCTATGCGCTGGTCATGCTGGCGATGGCCGGGCTTCTGATCGCCTTCCCCGGTCTCGCCCTCTGGCTGCCAAGCGTGCTCTGATCAGGCCTCGGCCAGGCCGAAGGCGTCGTGCAGGGCTTGCACGGCAAGCTCCATGTATTTCCGGTCGATCAGCACCGAGACCTTGATCTCGGAGGTCGTGATCACCTTGATGTTCACGCCTTCGTTCGCCAGCGTCTCGAACATCTTGGAGGCGACGCCGGCGTGGCTCCGCATGCCGATGCCGACGACCGAGACCTTGGCCACGGCATCGTCGACTACCAGGCTTTGATAGCGGATATCGTCGCGCGCGGCCTCCAGCGCATGGCGCGCCTTGTCGAGCTCTCCCATGGCGCAGCTGAAGGTCATGTCGGTCATGCCGTCGGCGCCGATGTTCTGCACGATCATGTCGACATTGACCAAAGCCGCCGAGAGCGGCCCGAAGATCGAGGCCGCGACGCCCGGCCGGTCGGGGACCTTCAGCAGGGTGAGCTTCGCCTCGTCGCGCGAATGGGCGATCCCGGTGACGACATTCTGTTCCATCAGTTCCTCGTCGCGGCAGACCAGCGTCCCCTCGCCCTCGGTAAAGGAGGAGCGGACCATCAGGCGGGTATTGTTGCGCATCGCCAGCTCGACCGAGCGGACCTGCAGCACCTTGGCCCCGAGCGATGCCAGCTCCAGCATCTCTTCAAAGCCGATGCGGTCGATGCGCCGGGCGCGCCGCTCGATCCGCGGGTCGGTGGTGTAGACGCCGTCCACATCGGTGTAGATATCGCAGCGCTCGGCCCCGAAGGCTGCCGCAAGCGCGACGGCCGAGGTGTCCGAGCCGCCGCGCCCCAGCGTCGCGATACGGCCATCGGGGGCGACGCCCTGGAAACCGGCGACCACGGCATGCAGGCCCTGGGCAAAGCGGTCCTCCAGCACCGAGGTCTCGATCCGCTCGATCCGCGCGGCGCCATGGGCGGTCGAGGTGTAGATCGGCAGCTGCCAGCCGAGCCATGAGCGCGCCGGCACGCCCTTCTCCTGCAGCGCCAGCGCCATAAGACCGGCGGTCACCTGCTCACCCGCGGCCACCACGGCGTCGTATTCGCGCGCATCATAGAGGCCCGCGCTGTTAGCGCCGGGGCCACCGCTCGCCGCGTCCTCGACAAAGCCAACCAGCTTGTTGGTCTCGCCCGACATGGCGGAGACCACGGTGATCACGTTGTAGCCGGCCTCAACCTCGGCCGCGACGCGGGCGGCGGCGGCGCGGATACGCTCCATATCGGCGACCGACGTACCGCCGAATTTCATCACGAGCCGCGGCTTCGTCGCCGAGGCGGCGAGCGGGTCAGGACTGGCGCTGGTCTGGTCGGCGCTGCTGCGCGCTGGGATATCGTCGGGCATCGCTCGGGCTTCCGTCGCAGGGGCGGGCCCGGGATCGGCATCCTCATCGGCATGCTCCGGGTCCGCGCGCGCTATACGAGCATGCCCGTTGATCGGCAAGCGGCGCTTACGTGCTGCCGGTCACAGTGCAGCGCGCCCGCGCCCGTAAGCACAGATCAGGTTTCGCTCGACGGCGCGACTTCAGTCGTTGCGACGTTGCCACCATGGCAATGGCACGACGGGGATGTCATCGGCCACCAGCGCTTTGGCCTCGGCGGCGGTTGCCTCACCCAGGATGGGCCGCGCGGGCGCCTCTCCGTCATGGATGCGACGGGCCTCGGCGGCGAAATCGCTTCCGACATCGTCCGAGACCGCCTCGATCTTGGCCCTCAGCGCGGCGAGATCCGGCGCCGCTGCGCTGCCCTGGGGCGCCATTACATGCTGGCCGGGGACCCTTGGTGCCGCGGGGTGGGCGCCGGACTGCGCTGCGGGATGGCCGCCGCGCCGACCCTGCATCGCCGGACCGCCTGATACCGGTTCTGCCCCACGGTCGTGGGACATGCCTGGCGGCACACCCTCCGGCATGTCGGGCATCTCGGGGCGAGACCTGCGCGAGGGGGCAATGGCCGGTGCCATCAACGCCTTCTCGACTTCGGCGCAGCCACAGACGGTGCAGCTGATCTGACCCGCGGCCTGCAGGCGATCGAATGTCTGACCGTCGCGGAACCAGCCGTCAAAGCTATGGCCCTTGGCGCAGCGCATGGCGTAACGGATCATCGCATCCTCCCCTCTCTTTGGTATGTGAGGCTTCAGGGACGGATTGTCGACGGCTGCGCCGCCGGGTCGCGGCTGTCGCGCGGCGGGACTGGGATGTTGAAACGCCCGGAGCGCGTAGCCTAGGCGGCCTCCGGGCGGCGCGGTCGGGTCGGGCTCGGAGCCCGGTCGGGCGCCTTGGATGGGAGGTGGGCGATGATCGCGAAGACTGTCGTGACCGTCCTGTTGCCCGGCATCGGTGCCGGCGGCGCGGGCGGCATCACGCTGCTGCTTGGCGGCGATGCCTGGCTGAGCACGCTTGCCGCAGGGGTCGGTGCGGTTGCCGGCGGCTTGTTACAGGATCCCGACACGCTGCCGGGCACTCAGCCGGGGCGGCGGGGCCCGATCGGCGCGCCAAGTCGCCGAACCGGCCGTGGATCCGCCGGCGCCGCCAGGCCATCCCATGCCCACGGGCCGGGCGCACTGGCCGAGGCGAGCGCGGTGGTCGACACCGCGGCGGATGCGGCGACTGCGGGCGCTGGTCGGGATGAAGCCGCGATGACGCCCGAGGGCCTGCCCTTCGGCTATGGCCGTATCCTGCTCGAGCGCATGCCTCTCGGCATCGTGCTGGTCTCGGCAGGGCGCATGGTCTCGTTCATCAACCCCGCTGGTCGGGCGCTGTTCGGCAGGGTCGCCGACGGTCCCATCGCCATCGAATCCCTCCGCGCGCCGCGACTGCTAGCGACCGTGGACGAGGTGCGCCGGACCCACACGCCGGCCGAAGCCGATATCGTGCTGCAACGCCAGGGAACCATCCACCTGACGGCCCATGCCGTGCCCCTGCGCGTCGGGCGGGCGGAGACCGAGAGTGCGGAGGGCGAGGAAGGCGCGCCCGATGTGCTGATCGCGCTGGAAGACCGCACGCAGGCGCGCCAGACCGAGGCGCTGCACCGCGACTTCGTCGCCAATGCAAGCCATGAACTGAAGACGCCGCTCTCCGTGGTGTCGGGCCTGATCGAGACGCTGCTCGGCCACGGGCGCGACGACCCCGAGGCCCAGGCGCGCTTTCTGCCGATGATGGCGCAGCAGACCGAGCGCATGAGAAGCCTGGTCGAGGACCTCTTATCGCTGAACCGGATCGAGCTGAACGAACGCCTGAGGCCGAGCGAGGCACAGCCGGTGACGCAGATCGTCGGCGAGGTGGTCGAGCATCTGCGCCCCATGGCGGAGCGCGACAACCTTGCCATCGTCATGGCTGGCGCAGACGACCCGGCGATGCGCGCCCTTAGGGTGGCGGGGGTGCGCGAGGAACTGGCCCAGGCCTTCGGCAACCTGATCGAGAACGCCATCCGGTACGGACGGCCCGCCGCGGCAGCGACCACTGTCTCCGCCGGCACATCGATCGGGGCCACAAAGGCTGCCTGGAGCGACGACCGGCCCCGGGATGGGCAGGCACGAGGCGCCGGCGATGACGACGGGGTGGAACCGCGGCGCGGCGAGGTCCGTGTGATGATGCTTCGGGGCAGCGGGCCGCGGCGTGGCCATGTCGGGATCGCGATCGAGGACGATGGCCCCGGGATCGCCCGCGAGCACCTGCCGCGTCTGACGGAGCGGTTTTACCGGGTTTCGGTCTCGCGTTCGCGCGAGCGTGGCGGCACGGGCCTCGGCCTCGCCATCGTCAAGCACATCCTGAACCGTCATCGCGGGCATCTCGAGATCGACTCGACACCCGGCACCGGCAGCCGCTTCACCGCCTGGCTGCCGCTCAGCTGAAACGGCCCGAGCGCCGTTCCGAGCCATCATGATCAATTGTTGGCTGATACCAAAATATAAGACTGGCGATTAGTTGGGTGTAGGGATTGGCTGCTCTAAGCTGAAAGACATCGCGCCAATACAATTCTGTCATAAAACTGAGATCATCGCCGTATAGCGACCGCGCCACGCATCCATCGGGTGCGTACAGGCAAGCCGGCCGCGACCCCTCGGCCGGTTTTCGGAATTCAGAGAATCGGAGTTCTCACCCGTGAAAAAGCTGAGCATCATCGCTGCTGCTTCTCTTGCGGTCGCCGGCATGGCGACCAGCGCGGCCGCACAGGGCCGTGACCAGATCCGCATCGTCGGCTCCTCGACCGTCTTCCCCTTCTCGACCGCGGTGGCCGAGAACTTTGGCGAAGCCTCGGGCTTTGCGACCCCGGTCGTGGAATCGACCGGTTCGGGCGGCGGTCTGAAGCTGTTCTGCGCCGGCGTCGGCGTCGAGCACCCGGACATCACCAATGCCTCGCGTCGGATGAAGACATCGGAGTTCGATCTCTGCCAGGCCAACGGCGTGACCGACATCACCGAGGTTTTCGTCGGCTATGACGGCATCGTCGTCGCCAATGACCGCTCGGGCCCTGACTTCGCCCTGACGCGAGCGCAGCTCTGTCAGGCACTGGTCGCGGGCGCCATGACCCCGGCCCCGGCGCTTTGGTCGGATGTCGACCCGTCGCTGCCGGCCATCGCCATCGAAGTGCTGGGACCGCCGCCGTCATCGGGCACGCGCGATGCCTTCGAGGAGCTGGCGCTGGAGGAAGGCTGCGAGGACGCAGGCGTCGAAGTCGAGATCGAGATGCGCGCCGATGGCGTCTATATCGATGCCGGCGAGAACGACAACCTGATCGTCTCGAAGCTGCAGGAGAACGCCAACGCGGTCGGCGTGTTCGGCTACAGCTTCCTGGAGGAGAACGCCTCGACGCTGAAGGGCGCCACGGTCAACGATATCGAACCGACCTTCGAGAACATTCTGACCGGCGATTACGCGCTGTCGCGGACGATGTATTTCTACGTGAAGAATGCCCATGTCGGCGTGGTGCCGGGCATCATGGAGTACGTCGCCGAGTTCGTGTCGGAGGATGCCTCGGCCGATGGCGGCTATCTGGTCGAGCGCGGCCTGATCCCACTGGCGGGTGACGCCCACACCGACAACGCCGACCAGGCGATGCAGCAGACGAAACTGACCAAGGCGACGCTGGGCGGCTGAGCCTGAGCGTGACCATCTGATCAGGGCGCGGCGGCCAGTGGGTTGCCGCGCCCAACCTGTCCGAGGTGATCGGACCGCTCCCCGTTCCTGAAATGACGACAGCCCCGCTGTCCGCGTCGCCTGGAGACGCCCGATGCTACCGCTGACGCTCCTCGGCATCGTCTTGCTTTCGCTGGTCGCCTTCGCGCTCTGCCGTGGTCACGCCCTGGCACTGGCGGCGGGCCGGCAGGCGGCGCTGCATTCGCGGCCGGCCTATCACGGGCTCTATGCGCTGCTTTGGGTGCTGCTTGCCGGTATCGGCGTCTTTGCGGCGCTCGACATCGCCCTGTCAGGCCTGTTCGATAATCTGATCCGGGGCCGGATCGACACGCGCGCCCCGGATCTGAGCCCGATCCAGCAGAGCCTCGTCTATTCCGATGCCGTCAAGCTGATCACCGGCGGCGTGGTATCGACCGATGACGCCCTCCGCCGCGAGATCGGCGCGCTTTGGGCCAGCTACAACGGTTGGCGCATCGCGCTGGTCTCGGCAGGGGGGCTGGTCGCCGCCGGGATCGCCTTCTACCGCGCTTGGGCGCAGATCGCGCTGAACTTCCGCGCCCGCAACCGGGCCGAGCGGATGTTGCGCGGCATGCTGTGGACGGCGGCGACCATCGCGATCCTGACGACGCTCGGCATCGTGCTGTCGCTCATTGGCGAGACGCTGATCTTCTTCCAGCGCATCGGCTGGCAGGTCGATGCCTTCCTGTTCGGCACCACCTGGTCGCCGCTGGCGGGCGTGTCGGAGGGTGCGCTAGACCCCACCAAGGTCGGGGCGATCCCGCTTTTCGTCGGCACGCTGATGATCACCATCATCGCGATGTGCGTGGCGGTGCCGGTGGGGCTGTTCGCGGCGATCTATCTGGCCGATTTCGCCTCGGCCAAGACGCGAAGCTGGGCCAAGCCGCTGCTGGAGATCCTCGCCGGCGTCCCGACCGTGGTCTATGGCTACTTCGCCGCCATCACCGTCGCACCTGCGCTGCGCGATTTCGGCTCGGCCGTGGGGCTCTCCATCGCCTCGGAGAGCGCATTGGCGGCCGGCGTGGTCATGGGCATCATGATCATCCCCTTTATCTCGTCGCTGTCGGATGACGTCATCAACTCGGTGCCGCAATCGCTCCGCGATGGCTCCTACGGTCTCGGCGCGACGCGGGCGGAGACGGTGCGCAAGGTGGTGATTCCCGCGGCGCTGCCGGGGATCGTCTCGGCCTGCCTGCTCGGCACATCGCGCGCCATCGGCGAGACGATGATCGTCGTGATGGCCGCGGGTCAGGGCGCGAACATGACGTTCAACCCGCTGGATGCGGTGACCACGGTGACAGTGCAGATCGTCATGCTGATCACCGGCGATACCGAGGCCGATGTGGCCGCAGCGCCTGCCTTCACCCTCGGCTTCACGCTGTTCTGCGTGACGCTGGCGCTCAATGTGGTCGCGCTCCGAGTGGTGCGCCGCTACCGCGAAATGTACGACTGAGGAGCGCGGGCATGACCTCGATCGATTTCACCGCGCTTTCCGCCAAGCACACCTCGGATGCGACGCGGGCACGCCTGCGCAAACGCTACTGGGCCGAGGTCAGGCTGAAGGCCTATGGCATCATCGCCATTGCCTTCGCGGCTGCGGCGCTGCTGCTCCTCGGCTCGACCATCGTGACCAAGACGCTCTCGGTCACGCATGAGTACTACCTGCAGCTTGAGCCCAGGATCGAAGCCAGCGAGCGGGACATGGAGCGTCTGACATCGGACAATCCGCGCCTGCGTGCCAATCTGCGCCGGCCCGTCAGCGAGTCGCTGCAAGCCGCGGTGCCGGGCGAGATCAGCCGGCGTGATGGCCGCGCACTGACCGGCATCGTCTCGGCCAATGCGGGGCTCGAGCTTGGCGATCTGGCCAAGGCGGATAACAGTCTGGTCGGCCAGACCGTGGCCTTCGATGCGCTGCTCGATGACAACACGCAGCTCTACCTCCGGGGGGCGTTCGGGCGGCCGCAGCCGATCAACAGCAGCGAGACCGCCAACGTCATTGTCGCGGAAGGCCAGCCGGTGGTGGTCGAGGTCGGGCCGGCCGCGCTCAGCGAGGTCTTCGCGGTCTTGCGCGCCGAGCGATCCTTCCAGGCGGAGCGGGCCGCCGCCGAACGCGACCGTCAGCAGAATGCCGTGGACGTGACCATCGACCAGATCGGCGAGGCGAGCGATCCCGAACAGATCGCGCTGCTGGAGCGGCGCCTCGACGCCTATGAACGTGCTCGCGACGCGGCCGAGGCGCGTCGCACCGAGCTTCGCCGCCAGGCCACCGTCCGTCGCGAGATCACCTTCGAGATGGGTGAGGACGATGCCACGCTGTTCATCAACATCGGCGGTGGGTGGCTGAAGGCCGAGACGGTCGAGCGCGAGCGCGTCACCGGCGCCTTTCTGGAGCCGATCCCCGCCGGCACCTATGCCGAGGGAAGCTGGCAGGCGCTGATGATCGAGCGGCCGGAAGCCCGCCGCCCGATCAGTGACCGGCAGGTCGTCTGGATCGAGAACTTCGACGCCCAGGGCAAGATCGTCCAGAAGGTCAACAGCCGGCTGCTGGAGGCTTCCGATAGCGCCTCGGCCGAGCTTGCGGGCATCTGGGGCGCCATCGTCGGGTCGTTCTGGACGATGGTGGTCACCTTCTCGCTCGCCTTTCCCCTCGGCGTGATGGCCGCGATCTACCTCGAGGAGTTCGCGCCCAAGAACCGCGTCACCGATCTGATCGAGGTGAACATCAACAACCTCGCGGCGGTGCCCTCCATCGTGTTCGGGCTCCTCGGCCTCGCGATCTTCGTGGCGGGCGTCGATATCACGCTGTTCGGGACCGAGATCACCATCGGCGGCTTCCTGCCCCGCTCCTCACCCATGGCCGGAGGCGCGGTGCTGGCGCTGATGACGCTGCCGACGATCATCATCGCGGGGCGCGCCTCGATCCGCGCGGTCCCCCCCTCGATCCGCGACGCGGCGCTGGGTCTTGGCGCCTCGCGGCTGCAGACCGCGGTCCACCACGTGCTGCCTCTCGCGATGCCGGGGATCCTGACCGGGTCGATCATCGGCATGGCGCAGGCGCTCGGCGAGACGGCGCCGCTGCTGCTGGTGGGCATGAACAGCTTTATCCAAGAGCCGCCGGGTGACCCGTTCAGCCCGGGCAACGTGCTGCCGACGCTGATCTACCAGTGGAACAGCAATTCCGAGCGGCTGTTCGACGACAAGACCGCCGCCGCGATCAGCGTGCTGCTCATCTTCCTCGTGGCGATGAATGCGCTGGCCGTGCTGCTCCGCAAACGTTTCGAAAGGCGCTGGTAATGACCGAGATGACCCTGCCGACGGCCGCGGCCGCCGAAAGAACCGAGCGCGAGCGCACCAATGCCTCGGGCCTTGCCGATCTGCCGGCCCCGCGCGCGGCCGAAGAGATCGCCCGTGCCGAGATCAAGTTCCGCTGCCGTGACGTCGACGTCTTCTACGGCGAGGCACAGGCGATCAAGCAGGTGACCATCGACATCGAGGACAAGGCGGTGACGTCGTTCATCGGCCCCTCGGGCTGTGGCAAGTCGACCTTCCTGCGCTGCCTGAACCGGATGAACGACACGATCCCGATTTGCCGTGTGGGCGGCACGATCGAGCTTGACGGGGACGATGTCTATGACCGCGACGTGGACCCGGTGCAGCTGCGCGCGCGCGTCGGCATGGTGTTCCAGAAGCCAAACCCGTTTCCCAAGTCGATCTTCGAGAACGTCTCCTACGGACCGAAGATCCACGGGCTTGCCCAGAACAAGGCCGAGCTCGAGGGCATCATCGAAGAGAGCCTGAAGCGCGCGGCGCTCTGGGACGAGGTCAAGGACCGGCTCGAGAGCCCCGGCACCGGGCTGTCGGGCGGGCAGCAGCAGCGGCTCTGCATCGCCCGCGCCATCGCCACGGCGCCCGAGGTGCTGTTGATGGATGAGCCCTGCTCCGCCCTGGACCCGATCGCCACCGCGCAGATCGAGGAACTGATCGACGAGCTGAAGCAAAACTATTCGGTCGTGATCGTCACCCATTCGATGCAGCAGGCGGCGCGCGTCAGCCAGAAGACGGCATTCTTCCATCTCGGCAGCATGCTCGAATACGACGAGACGTCGAAGATCTTCACAGCACCCGGCCATGAAAAGACGCTTCATTACATCACTGGCCGGTTCGGTTAAGCACAATAAGGGTGGATGATGCGATGACAGAGATACCGCCCGGGGGAGGCGTCATGAACGAGGCAGCGGGCCGTCACATCGTGACCGCCTTCGACCAGGACCTGAAGGCGATCTCGGCAGGCATCGCCGAGATGGGGGGCATTGCGGAAGAACAGCTCGGCAATGCGCTCGAGGCTGTCCGGGCACGCGATACCGAGCTTGCGCGCGAAGTGATCGCGGCGGACCGGCGTCTCGATGCGCTCGAGATGCGGCTGGAGGAGGCCGCGATCCAGACACTCGCGCTCCGCCAGCCCATGGCCGGCGACCTGCGCGAGGTCGTCGCCGCCCTCAAGATCGCCTCGACGCTGGAGCGGATCGGCGATCTGGCCAAGAACACCGCCAAGCGCGCACAGGTGCTGAATGCCGAACCGCCGCTCCGTGTCGCCAGCTCGATCGTGCGCATGGGCAAGCAGACCCAGGCCCTCTTCACCGAGGTGTTGGACGCCTATACCGCGCGCGATACCGAACTCGCGGTCAGTGTCTGGCAGCGCGATGTGGAGATCGACGAGATGTATAACTCGGTCTTCCGCGAGCTCATCACGTACATGATGGAGGATCCGCGGGTCATCGGGCTTTGCAGCCAGATGCAGTTCGTCGCGAAGAACCTGGAGCGGATCGGCGACCATGCGACCTTCATCGCCGAGATGACCTATTTCGTCGTGGAGGGTCGCCCGCTCGACGATCCGCGGCCCAAGGGGGATGCCTTTAGCGGCATCATGGACGTGGAGTGAGCCTCATGACGCAGTCGAGCCCCTATGCCCGCAGCGCCAGCGCAGAGCGGGAGGTGCGCCCCATGGCCGCCCGGGTCCTGATCGTCGAGGATGAGGACGCACTGTCGGCGCTGCTTGAGTACAACCTCGGCAAGGAGGGCTTCGCCACCCGCGTCTCGGGCGATGGCGAGGAGGCGATGATGGCCATCGTCGAGGAAAAACCCGATCTGGTGCTGCTCGACTGGATGCTACCGGGGCTGTCGGGGATCGAGATCTGCCGGCGCATCCGCGCCCGCAGCGAGACGCGCGACACGCCTGTGATCATGCTGACCGCGCGGGGGGAGGAAGACGACCGGGTGCGTGGCCTGGATACCGGGGCGGACGATTACCTGACCAAGCCCTTCAGCGTGCCTGAACTGACGGCGCGGGTGCGGGCGCTGCTCCGCAGGTCGCGCCCGACGCTGGCGGCCGATGTGGCGACCTTTGGCGATCTGCTGCTCGACCGTGAGACGCGCCGCGTCCGCCGGGCCGAGCGCGAAGTGCATTTGGGCCCCACCGAGTTTCGCCTGCTCGACTGCCTGATGCAGCGCCCGGGGCGGGTGTTCTCGCGCGAGCAGCTGCTCGATCTGGTCTGGGGCCGGGATGTCTATGTCGAGGCGCGCACGGTCGACGTCCATGTCGGGCGGCTCCGCAAAGCGCTCAACCGCGACGGCGAACGCGATCCGATCCGCACAGTCCGCGCCGCCGGCTACGCGCTGGACGAGACGTACAACCAGTAGGGCGGCGGGCGAGAGCGCGCCGACGACGAGGCTCTGCGGGCAGGCGTGACCGACACGCACGCGATCGCCCCCGGATCAGCGCCGAGGCGGCCCCTCCTCCTCTTCGCTGATCGCGATCTGCGGGCACGCAGCAATCCAATGAGGCGGAGCCCGCCGCGGCGCGGCCTTGCTGCGCGATCCTGCGCCTGGACCGCTCGGATAGAGGTCGAGCGGCGCGCCTCGCCCGCTCGTCCATCGTCGCAACCGGCCCCTCCGCCCGTTTTGCGCGCCGTCCCAACAGCCCGTGCACATGCAGGACTCATCGCGGCGACCAGCCGCGATTCCGCTTGGCTCGCTCAAGTCTGGACGGTCGCCTCCGCGGCGCGCGCTCAGGCCTGATCCGGCAGGACCGGTGCGCCCTCGGTAAGCCAGTAAAGCAGGTTGTCCGCGAAGACGGCGCTCTGCGTGAGCTCGACATGTTCGCCGGGCAGCAGCAGCGTCGCGGCATAGCTGAGGCGCTGCTGCCGGGCATCGGCCGGGTTGCCGAGGCGCGCCTCGTCCATCAGAGCGCTGGCGCGGAGCACGACGCCGTCGCCTTCCTCGTCGACAATCTCGGCGATGCTGTGATCGGCACGCTCCAGCACCGCGCGTGCCGGCGTGTCGAGGCCGGTGCCCACGACGAGATAGGGCCTCAGACCATCGGGCTGATCGGTGATCGGCCGGTCGAGCGCGCGGTGCAGCTGCGCGGCTCGCGTCAGGCAGCGCGCCACATGCGCGCGGATCCGCCCCTTGCGATCGGGCCGGCGGAACCCGTCGTCGAGGATCACGCCGAGCATTTTCTGCTCGGTCTCGGCGAACAAACCCCAGCCATGCTTCTCCCAGGTGTCGACATCGTAGAGGCCGCCGACCGCGGGCCCCTCGACCGTATCGAGGCGCAGGCGCCGGTGACGCTCACGCGGCATGAGCTGGTAGACCGCGGGATGGGTGCCGATGATCGAGGGGGGGTATTCGGGCTGCAACGGGCCGAAGGACCGCCCCTTGAGCAGCCCCTCGAAGGCGGTGACCGAGCCGAAGTTCGGCGGGGTCACAAACACCACCGTGCCCGCGCGGCGCGCCCCGGCCCAGGTGATCGGCGGCAGCGAGCCATCCGACGGCAGATCGGCCGCGCCGTACATCAGCCAGTAGCGCAACACGAGCGTGCCCATGGAATGGGCGACGAAATCGAAGCGCAGCGTCTCGGCCGAGAGGCCGCGGCCATAGCGCCCGGCGCGCACGCGCTCGACCTGCTTGGCTTTGCGCTCGACGAAATCGTCCAGTACGCGTGCCGCCTCGACGATGTCGCGCCGCCAGTCAAAGGGAAACTCCAGCGATCCGGGGTTCTCGCCGAGGCGCGCGCGCTCTTCCTCGACGGTGCGGCTGAATTCATAGCCCGCGATGTTGAGCACACCGACGAGGCCGTCGTAGACCGCTTCCTCCAGCGTGGTGCCGATGAGATCCGCCCGGGCCCGGCGGAGCACGCCGTCGGGGCGAACATCGTCGACAAGGGCCGAGAGCGGCTCCATCCCCTCGCCGATGGGCAATGACAGGATACGGGCGTCCCGTGCGCTGTCGAAGGGGTTTAGCGAGAGCCGCTTGTCCCCGCCCCAGGCGAAGGGGCCGTCGCGCCCGACCCGCAGACGGGAGCCGAGAAATCCCGGTATGGTGATCAGCGGGCGGCGACGGGCCGGGTCGATCTGGCCGGTCGCCTCGTAGAGCGCATTGAGATCGGGCGCGCGCGGCCCCGCACCGCAGCCCGCAGTCGCGAGCGCGCCGAGCAAGAGTGCCCTGCGGTGCATGCCGTCCTCCGCCGTGCCGGGGCCGTTCAACCAACCGCTTTGATACGGCCACAGCAGAGCCGCGGTGGCAAGGTGGGGGACCGCCGCATCGCCGATGCGTCATTCTCGGTTTGAGGCTGGAGGAGCCCGGCGACTGTCGGTGGCCCGGTAGAACGATTCCCGGTCAGCGTGCTCGTCAAAATGCGCCGAGAACATCCAGCCGCCGTCGGATAGCAGGTGATAGCTTGGGCTGATCGTGAGGGGTGACAGGGCCTTCTGGAAGGGAGCCGCGATCTCCATCAGCCTTTGGTGGGCTGCACTCGGCTCGGTATCCTTATACAGCAGGACGAACACCACGACCTGACCGCATTGGGCATGCGTTTCGCCCCAGATCTCTTTCCACAGGTCGTTTCGTTCAGTGTGAAGGATGTGCAGCAGCTGCCGCGCGGCCGCTGCTTGCGTGTTGAAGTCTTCGGTCATGGGAGAATTTCCGGCCATCACTGCCGGCTTTCTGGCGATCCATTGATCGCGTTATCTGCGCGGCCGAAGCCGTGGCGATGCGATAGCACGGCGTCGGAACCGCGTCTACCGGGTCCAGAATGATGCAGGGGCCCGCGTCACGGCACGCGGAACCCTGCATCGTGGCGCCTCAGCGATTGGCGCGGGCGCGGTCGCGCCGGGTCGAGAGCGGCTGGAAGGCGATGGCCACATGATGCTCGCAATAGGGTTTGCCGGGCACCGCGGGCAGGCCGCAGAAGTGGAAATTGTCGTCGTTGGGGTCGCCGATCGGCCATTTGCAGGTGCGCTCGGTCAGCTCCAACAGCGTGAGCCGACGCGCCATCTTCTCGATCTCGGCCAGCGTTGCGCGCGCGCTTTCCTCCTCGGGCGTGGGCAGGCCCGGGGGGCGCGGCTGGCTGGCATCGCGGATCACGGGTTCGCGCCGGATCGGCAGGGGCGCGGGCGCCGGCGTCGTGGTGGCCAGGCGCGGCCGCGGCCGCGGCTCGGCCGGGGAGGGTGGCGGCGCCTCGGCCATGGTGTCGGTCGCGGGCTCCTCGGCGGGGGCCGGCGCGCTGCTGCTGCTCGAACTGCCGCGGTTGGAGAGGCCGAGGCGATGCACCTTGCCGATCACCGCGTTGCGGGTCACGCCGCCCAGTTCCTTGGCGATTTTGCTCGCGCTCATCCCCTCGGCCCAGAGCTCGCGCAGTTTCTCGACGCGTTCGTCCGTCCAGCCCATCGTATGTGTCCCCATTTCCGCGGCGCAGCACCATTACATAAAGCGCGTGGCCCCGGTTCAACAGCCCGATGGCCGTCGTGTGGCGTGAAACAGCGTGCGGCGTTGCAACACCGCTATCAGCGTAACGATACTGCCGCGCCGGCGTTCCACCCTAGATACTCGACCCCGGCCCCAGATGCCGCGCGATCGAGGAAGACGATGACCGATCATACAGACCCCGCTGCCGCGCATGCGCGAGCAGGAGAGAGGGCTCCCCACGCCGCCATGGGCATACGCCGTTTCGGCCGGGTCAACTGGCTCGGCCTGTGGACGCTCTACCGGCGCGAGGTGCAGCGCTTTCTGAACGTCGCGACGCAGACCATCGCCGCCCCGGTCGCGACCTCGGTGCTGTTCATGGTCGTCTTCAGCCGGGCCTTCGCGGCGCGGCGCGACGGCGGGGGGGACGTGCCGTTTGCGCAGTTTCTCGCCCCCGGCGTGCTGATGATGACGGTGATGCAGAATGCCTTCGCCAACACCTCGTCCTCGATGACCATCGCCAAGATCCAGGGCAATATCGTCGACACCCTGATGCCGCCGCTGTCGGCCGGTGAGATCCTGGCCGGCTATGTCTTGGGCGGGATGACGCGCGGGATCCTCTGTGCGCTGGCCATCGGGATCGTGGTCTTCCCGGCCGTGGGGCTCGGCGTCGCCCACCCGGGCCTTGCCGTCGTCTTTGCGCTCCTCGGTTCGATGACCCTGTCGCTGCTGGGCCTGCTCGCCGGGATCTGGGCCAACAAGTTCGATGCGCTGGCGGCGATCGCCAATTTCATCATCACCCCCCTCAGCTTCCTGTCGGGCACCTTCTACTCGATCGCCGCCCTGCCCTTTGCCTTCGAGGTGGTGAGCCGGGCCAACCCGTTTTTCTACATGATCGACGGATTTCGGAGCGGCGTGCTGGGGGCCGGCGACGCCACACCGGCCATCGGCGTCGCCGTGCTGGTGATCTGCAATGCGGGGCTTGGCTGGCTGGCACATGACTGGCTGTCGCGCGGGTATCGTCTGAAAGGTTGATGAGGCGCGGTGCATCAGCGCGCGGCGCCGCCGACAGGCAGTGTAAACCGCCGCGGCGATTGACAGCGCCCGCCCAAGGCGCGAAGCGTCGCGCTTCGCTCTAAGGTGCCCTCGCGAAGGGCCAGAAACAGGATCAAACGACAGGAGCATGGCCGTGATTACGCCCGTGATGCCGACCTATAACCGTATACCGCTCTCATTCGAGCGGGGCGAGGGCGCGTGGCTGGTGGCGACAGATGGCCGACGTTTCCTGGATTTCGGCGCGGGCATCGCGGTCAACGTGCTGGGCCATGCCCACCCCGCGCTGGTCGAGGCGGTGAGTGCGCAGGCCGCGAAGGTCTGGCATGTCTCTAACCTCTACGAGATCCCCGAGCAGCGCATGCTGGCCGAGGCGCTGGTCGACGCGACCTTCGCCGACACAGTGTTCTTTACGAATTCGGGTACCGAGGCGGCCGAGGGCGGGATCAAGCTTGTCCGCAAGTATTGGGCCGCTGAGCCGAGCCGCACGCGCTGCATCGCCTTCGAGGGGGCCTTCCACGGCCGGTCGACCGGGGCCATCGCCGCCGCTGGCGGGGCCAAGCTGACCGAAGGCTTCGGCCCGCTGATGCCGGGGTTCGAGCATCTGCCCTTTGGCGATATCCCGGCGCTCGAGGCCACGATGGACGAGCGCGTCGCCGCCGTCTTTATCGAGCCGATCCAGGGCGAGGGCGGTATCCGCACCCTGCCCGACGGCGCGCTGAAGGCGATCCGCGCTGCCTGCGACCGGGTCGGCGCGCTGCTGGTGCTGGACGAGGTGCAATGCGGCATGGGCCGAACCGGGCAGCTGTTCGCCCATGAGCGGGCCGGCATCACCCCCGATGTCATGCTGGTCGCCAAGGGGATCGGCGGCGGCTTCCCGTTGGGCGCGATCCTGGCGACCGAGGCCGCGGCGGCGCCCATGGTCGCGGGCAGCCACGGCTCGACCTATGGCGGCAATCCGCTGGGCTGTGCGGTGGGCGTCCGTGTCATGCAAACGGTCAACACGCCGGACTTCCTGGGTGCGGTCCGCGCGAAGGGCGGGTTCATGCAGCAACGCCTCGGCGCCCTGGCGGCCAACCACCCCGATCTGATCGAGGAGGTCCGCGGCGAGGGGCTGATGCTGGGCCTCCGCCTGACCGAGGGCCATGCCCCCGCAGCACTGGTCGATGTCGCACGCGAAGAGGGGCTGCTGCTGGTCCCCGCGGCCGACCGGGTGGTGCGCCTGCTTCCCCCGCTCTCGATCACCGAGGACGAACTGGCCGAGGGCTGCGCCCGTCTCGACCGGGCGGCGGGCAGCATCGCGCGGGTCGCGGCATGAGGCATTTTCTCGATCTCGACCAGGTCGCGCCCAAGGATCTGCGCGCGATCATCGACCAGGCGCGGGCGGTCAAGGCGGCGCGCGCCGGGCTGCCCAAGGGCGCACCGGATGCCGAACAGCCGCTGGCGGGCCGCGTCGTGGCGCTGATCTTCGAAAAACCCTCGACCCGCACGCGCATCTCGTTCGACGTAGGGATCAGGCAGATGGGCGGCTCGACCCTCGTGCTGTCGGGCCAGGAGATGCAGCTCGGCCATGGCGAGACGGTGGGGGACACGGCGCGCGTGCTCTCGCGCTATGTCGATGCGATCATGATCCGCACCTTTGCGCATGAGACGCTGCTGGAGCTGGCCGAGAACGCCAGCGTGCCGGTGATCAACGGGCTGACCAACAAGACCCATCCCTGCCAGATCATGGCCGATATCATGACCTTCGAGGAGCATCGCGGCCCGATCGCGGGGCACAAGATCGTCTGGGCGGGGGACGGCAACAATGTCTGCGCGTCCTGGATCCAGGGCGCCGCGGCCTTCGGGTACGAGCTGGTGTTCACCGGGCCCGAGACGCTGGACCCCGATGCCGAGATCGTGGCCGCCGCCCGTGCCGCTGGGGCCCGCGTGACGATCGAGCGCGACCCCTGGGCCGCGGTCGCGGGGGCGGCGGCGGTGGTGACCGATACCTGGGTCTCGATGCATGACGACCCCACCAGCCGCGAGCGCCGGCACAACCAGCTGCGCCCCTACCAGGTCACCGAGGACCTGATGGCCGCCGCGGGCGAGGACGCAATTTTCATGCACTGCCTGCCGGCCCACCGCGAGGAAGAGGTGACCTCAGCGGTGTTTGACGGGCCAAGGAGCGTGGTGTTTGATGAGGCGGAGAACAGGCTGCACGTGCAGAAATCAGTATTTTCGGCTTTACTATGAATTAGAGAGTACGATGCCCGATCTATTTAGCAACGCAGCTGCAGCTGCATCGAAATCGCTCGTTGAAAAGATACTCTCCCCTTTAACCAAAGCTGCTAGCGATGAGTATCATAAGCTAGAATTTGATCTTATGAAGGGAATTCCTCAGTATTTAGACTACTATTTAGAGCGATGTAATCAAATTAGAACTCTTGTAAAGCGAAATGAACCAGCCCCACTCCTTAAGCATTTTATCAAGCCTCGTTTCATAATGAATAAAGAGGAGTTTTCCACTGAGAATTATTATGACTATTCAATTAAGGTAAACAACAAGACGCTTATTACAGGGCGCGCTGGATCGGGAAAGTCAGTGTTCGCCAAGTACTCTCTTATACAGGCAGTGGAGAGCGGCGCGTCCTTTTTTCCAGTATTTATAGAGCTCCGAGGTCTAAATGAGGTTTTGCAAAATGATGATTTTTTCACTGACTTTGTTTTTGGCTCAATTCATAAGCATGCTGAAACGTTTAAGAAAGTTCAATTTACTTATGGCTTAAAGCACGGTATCTTCACTCTTATTTTGGATGGATTTGATGAAGTGCGGGTGGATGCGCGCGTAGCAGTTTCGGCAAAGATACAAGACTTTTGCGAGCGTTATCCAGACTGTTCTGTCTTGGTCACCAGCCGGCCGATGGATATATTTCAGTCTTGGGAAGAATTCACAACATTTGAGATACAATCATTTAATCTGAATGAGTGTACAGATTTCATTTGGCGAATTGATTACGATCATGAGATAAAACAAGAGTTTTTGAAAGAATTAAAAGTGTTGTTATTTGAAGAGCACAAGGATTTTCTTTCAAATCCGCTCCTGGCGACGATGATGCTCCTCACTTATTCTCAGTTCTCGCGAATACCAGAGAAAAAACATATATTCTATGAAAAATCATTCCAAGTCCTTATACGCGAACATGACGCGACAAAAGGAAAGTTTTATAGAGAGCTTCATTCAAAATTATCAGAAGATGAAATTGAGAAGCTGTTTATGATGTTTTGTACTGTTTCTTATCTCGATGGAGAGTTCGATTTTTCCGAGAAGCGAATTAGAGCCTATATTCAAGACGCGCTAGACTTATGTGATTTTCAAAATTCTGTTGATGATTGCCTCGCCGACTTCTGTCATTCCTTATCGCTTATCCTGAAGGAGGGAGATATGTATTTCTTTGCACATAGATCTTTTCAAGAGTATTTTTTTAGTAGATATGCAATTAATATTCGAGGAAAAGACCTTAGAGATCTTTTGGAGGCAACACTCTCAAGATATTCTAGTGATGATGTTTTTTTGATGATGCGTGATATGAATAGGGAAGTTTTTGACTTTGAATATCTCTTACCTAGAACTCGTGAGATATATGAAGAGATAAAGAAACTGAGTCCAAAAATATCACCTCATAAGATAATCGGGACCCTATATTATTCAATTACGCTTCTCCGAGACAATATAAGGAGCACAGAGAATGTTCCGAATCTTGTGATATTGGGAGGAGACCATTCGAACTGGTCTGTTCTTGATATTGGAGTAAGAATATTTGAACTTGAAAGGCCATATGTCGATGAAGTTCGGACAAATAGGGCTCTTGCAAAATTTCTTGATGAGAATCTTACAATAACAGAAATTGAAAAACTAAAAAGAAGTGACGCTATCAATTTAAACCTCGAACTCCCCGCAGCGCAGATCAAGAATCAAATAAAAGATGTCATCATGAGACTTGAAGAAGGTAAGGAAGGAATGACAAAAAGAAAATCTGATATTCTCTTTAAAATCGGAAAGAGATCTAGGAGCGCCGGTTAGACATTGTGGATCTGCCCAATTGCCTCTGATACTGACAGGTAATGAGCTATAGACGACAGGAGCCAATAGGCAGCTTCACTAAGCTCCTCAGGGACGGCGAGATGAGGAGGCCGTCGACGAAGCTAATGGTATCCATTCCGCGATCTCGGTAACTCAGTTGGCGACGATGCGGGCGACGTCACCCAGCTCCACCGTAAGCGATGCGCGGACCCCATGTTGTTGGTGAGCGCTTCGTGAGGTCCAAACGATCTCTGTGGAGAGGGATCGTGAGATGAAACATCTCGAACAAAGCGACCAACATTTGTTAGCCGAAGTGAGATCCGTTGCCGAGC
>JBCCJI010000029.1:0-43775 GCA_039027855.1 Pseudomonadota bacterium
CTGCCCTTCGCCCAGACTGGTGGCCAGCTCCTCTTCCACCTGATCAGCCGGCTCTACGAGCAGACCTCGGTGATCGTCACCACCAACCTCGCCTTCGGAGAATGGCCGACCGTGTTCGGCGACGCCAAGATGACCACCGCGCTCCTCGATCGCCTCACCCATCACTGCGAGATCGTCGAGACCGGCAACGAGAGCTGGCGCTTCAAGAACCGCGCCTGACCCAAAAAAACCAGGCCGCTCGCGCAGCCCTGATCGCCCCACCGCCAACGGCGCCGGGCCGATCAGGGCTGCGCGCAGACTCGCTCCGAAGGGGGGTCCTTTTTCGACGCCGATACGGGGTCCCGTTTCAACGCCGTTTGACAGAGCAAATCCTCTTCATTCAGAACCTGCCACCCGCCCGCGCACTCAAGGTCGGCTATCACGAGATCAGCCCCTGGCGGCGGCTGGTCGCCAACAACCCGCTCCATGGCGGCAAGCGCCATCTCGGCAAGGTTAAGCTGCGCCTACGTCGCGGCGAGGCCAGGGCCACGAAAGTCGGCACGCGCCGCGTCGCGCGCGAACGCCGAAATATCCTCGGGCCCCTCGTCACGGCCCTCGCCAGCGTAACCGCCGTCAAGCCGTTGGTGCTCGTCGGCGCCGCAGCCCTTGTGATCCAGTTCTATGGCTGGCCGCACCTCCTCTGGGAGTACGACCGGCGCGGCCTCTGGTGCAGCTATCTCGGCCTGCCCGTCGTCTCAGGATTCATCGTGACGCGCGGGGGCGACCATTGCCCGTTGATCCACTGGTCAAAGGGAGGAACGCAGTGATGCAGCACCCTGTCCGAAAGCATGGACACCCTACCCAAATTTGCAGAAATACAACCCAAAGGTGTAGAATCAAAGTAGGGGCCCTTCGTCGCAAGACCGCGCTCATGCTGCGGTTGCGAAGAATTGGCCCGAACGGAGAAGCGGCCGAAGCGCCGCCCCCGGCACAGTCAGAGATCACGGCAAGAGTGAGGACCCCGCGCGGCGCAAGCGCGGGACTGCGCTGCCATGCGGACAAGTAAGATAGGAGAGCGAGCAATGAACAAACATATCCCTCACACGCCAGACCTGCAGGACGCGGTGAACCGGGCAGCGCGAGGCCGCACCATCGAGGTCGATGTGCAGAAGTATCAGGCCTATCTCGACGATCCCGCCCTCAGCCCCGCGCAGAAGGAGCAGATCATCGAGGCGCTTTGGTCGATCATGGTCCACTTCGTCGAGCTCGGCTTCGGCGTGCACCCCGTCCAACAAGCCTGTGGACAACTTGGTAAGACGTGCGATGCGGCCGACGCAGCGAGCCCGGATATGCTACGCTCTGAAGATATTGAAACCACACATCATTTTGAGGACGCCAAGACGGAGCAGCCGCCCGGCACGGCGCCGGAAAGGCAGGATACGTGAACAAACATTCCTTCAAGAAGAGCGCCGAAGCGCCGACAGCCCTGATCTACTGTCGCGTCTCGGACAAGAAACAGAAGACCGAAGGCCATGGCCTCGAGAGCCAGGAGCACCGCTGCCGCGCCTACGCGGAAGAGCGCGGCTATGCTTGTCGAGATGGTGTTCCCGGATGATGTCAGCGGCGGCGGCGACTTCATCAAACGCCCGGCCATGCGGGCCTTGCTGGCCTATCTCGATGCAGAGAAAGGCCGCGACTATGTCGTGATCTTCGACGATCTGAAGCGCTTTGCCCGCGATACCGAGTTCCACATCAAGCTGCGCCGGGAGTTCACCGAGCGCGGTGCCCGCATCGAGTGCCTCAACTTCACCTTCGAGGACACGCCCGAGGGCCGCTTCATCGAGACGGTCATTGCCGCTCAAGGGCAGCTCGAGCGCGAGCAGAACAGCCGCCAAGTGATCCAGAAGATGAAAGCCCGCGTCGAGAAGGGCTACTACGTCTTCCATCCGCAGGTGGGCTACCGCTTTGCCAAGGACAAGGTGCATGGGAAGATCCTCATGCGCGATGAGCCCGCGGCGTCGATCCTGCAGCGGGCCCTGGAAGGCTACGCCTCGGGCCATCTTGCCTCGCAGGCGGAAGTGAAGCGCTTCTTCGAGGCTGAGCCTGCCTTTCCGAAGAGCTCGGCGGACGGCGCCGTGCGCCAGACCAAGGTCCGGGAGATCCTCGAACGCCCCGTTTATGCCGGCTATGTCGAAGCGCCGAACTGGGACGTCTCGCTGCGCAAGGGGCATCATGAGCCGCTGATCAGCTTTGCAACGCATGAGGAAATCCAGCGCCGCTTGAAGGGCGCCTCCCTCGCGCCCGCACGCAAGGACATCAATCGCGACTTCCCGCTCCGCGGCTTCGTCTGCTGCAGCGATTGCGGCCAACCGATGACCTCGTGTTGGTCGAAGGGCAAGAGCCGGCACTATCCCTACTATCTCTGCGACACCCGCGGCTGCCCTTCGGCGCGCAAGTCCACTCCGCGCGCGACCATCGAAGAGGGCGCTGAGGCCATCCTCCGAGCGCTCCAGCCGGCAAAACAGCTCCTGACGCTCACGCGGATCATGTTCACCGAGCTCTGGGATCGGCGCCTAGCAGAAGCGCAGGGGGCCAAGCAGGCGGTCTCGGCGCAGCTCAAGGACACCCAGAACCAGATCGACGCGCTCCTGGACCGGATCGTCGAGGCCGCAAGCCCAACCCTCGTGCAGGCCTATGAGGCTCGCCTCGAAAGGCTCGAGCGGCAGAAACTGCGCCTCGCCGAACAGGCCGAGACCATCGTACCGCCGGCAGGCAGGTTCGAGGAGGCTATCGAACACGCCCTCGCCTTCCTGGCAAGCCCCTGGAATATCTACAGAAAAGGAGATTTTGCCCTGAAAAGGACCGTGCTCAAACTGGCCTTCGTCGAGCCTCTGACCTACAACCGCGAAACAGGCTATCGAACACCAGAAATCGCGTTTCCCTTCAAGGTGTTAGGCGAATTCTCAACCCAAAAGTGCGGGGTGGTGGAGCCAAGGGGAGTCGAACCCCTGACCTCTTGAATGCCATTCAAGCGCTCTCCCAACTGAGCTATGGCCCCATAAAACACGCCGCGAGTTTCAACGCAACCGCCCACACCGCCGTCGGTTAAGGCTATCCCGACCGGCGCGCAAGGGGCAATCGATACCGGCGACTCTCTCTCCCGGGATATCCCCCAACGACAATCGCCCGGGACAATCCCCGAGGACAATCCCAGACCGCCCGCGCCGCTGGATCAGTCGCGCTCAGTTCTCGTCGTCACCGCCGCCCTTGCGGTCGGCTCCTAGGTCGTCGAGGTCGTCCTCATCGTCCTCCAGCAGCACATCGCTGTCAAAACCGCCGAGCTCGTCGTCGTCATCATCTTCATCTTCATCATCGTCGTCGTCGTCGTCGCTGGCGTCGCCATCGCCGTCGGCGCCGCTCGCATCATCCGAAGTGGTCGGACCGTCACTATCGTCGTCGTCATCTTCTGCATCGTCGAGGGTGATGGTCTCGGCTTCGTCCTCGCCGTCCTCTTCCTCGTCGTTGGAGTCGATAAGTTCCTCTTCCTCCTCCACCAGCTTCTTGGGGGCAACCGGCGCAGCGCTGGCGCGGGTCGCCCTGCTGGGCTTGCGCTTTTCCACCTTGGCGAGATCGACGATCTCGCCCGTATAGGGGCTGATGATCGGATCCTGGTTGAGGTCGTAGAAACGCTGGCCGGTGGTCGGACAGGTGCGCTTCACGCCCCATTCGGGCTTTGGCATGCGGTCCCTCGCCGATGTGGTGCCTTGCGTAGAGTGGCGCGTGCCACATCCCGCGGCCCAGGTCAAATCCCGAGCGCCCCAGCTACGCCCCCCGACGTTGTTCCGAACGGGGCCCAACGCTGTCCCGACCTTCACCCGACCCTCGGCTGTCTCGGTCATACGCATGGGATTCCGCCAAAAACCGTCAGCCCACCGCATGATGCCGCGCAACCGCAGCAGCAAATGGACCCGAAACGATACAGCGGCCGACCATCGTCGTGCTGGCCGGTTGCACTCTGCCCCGCCACCCTTGCCACCGCTTATTGTGCAGTGCGAAAGGCGCCCTTGTATCGCATCCCCGTGAACCGTAGATTCATGAGGTTGACGCTCGAAGGACCGACTATGTTGTATCACGCCTACGAAGTTACCCATGCCGCCCTCGGGCCGATGCGCACGGCCGCCCGCTGGTCCAGCCAGGCCCTTCGCAGCCCCTTCTACCCCTTCGCCGCAACCCTGCCCGCCCGCGCCACCGCCGCCGCCTGCGAGATGTTCGTCGACGCCACTAAACGCTATGGCAAGCCGGAGTTCGAGATCGACGAGACCGAGATCTCGGGCGAGGTGGTGAAGGTCAGCGAGGAATGCATCCTCGAGAAACCCTTCTGTCGCCTCATCCATTTCCGCCGCCACGGTGAACTTGCCCGCTCGCGCAACGACCCGCGCGTGCTGATCCTCGCGCCCATGTCCGGGCACTTCGCCACCCTGCTGCGCGGCACGGTCGAGGCGATGCTGCCCGAGCATGATGTCTACATCACCGACTGGACCGATGCGCGCGACGTGCCGATCTCGGAGGGGCGCTTCGACCTCTCCTCCTATGTCGACTATCTGCGCGATTTCATCCGTTCCCTCGGCGCCGATGGCGAGCGCGTGGCGGTGATGGGCGTCTGCCAGCCCGGTGTCCCGGCGCTGGTCGCCACCAGCTTCATGTGCGCCGATAACGAGGCCGAGCGGCCGTCCTCGCTGATCCTGATGGGCAGCCCCATCGACACCCGCGTCAGCCCGACTGAGCCCACCAAGCTCGCCGAGGAAAAGCCGATCACCTGGTTCGAGAAGAACGTGATCGCGACCGTGCCCTGGCCGAACCTCGGGTTCCTGCGCCGCGTCTATCCCGGCTTCCTGCAGCTGCAGGGCTTCATGGCGATGAACCTCGACCGCCATGTCGATGCGCATATGAACCAGTTCCGCAACCTGGTGCGCGGCGATGGCGATAGCGCGGCCGCGCATTCGGCGTTCTACGAGGAGTATCTGGCAGT
Organism: Pseudomonadota bacterium; assembly: GCA_039027855.1. Classification (GTDB taxonomy): domain Bacteria; phylum Pseudomonadota; class Alphaproteobacteria; order Rhodobacterales; family Rhodobacteraceae; genus Thermohalobaculum. The sequence continues at coordinate 5,009 of JBCCJI010000029.1, forward strand.
GATGGACCTCACCGCCGAGTTCTACCTCGAGACGGTGGAAAAAGTGTTCCAGCGCCATGACTTACCCAAGGGCACGCTGGTGCTCTGCAATCGCCAGGTCGATCTCTCGACCGTGCGCGATGTGGGCGTGATGACGGTCGAGGGCGAGAAGGACGACATCACCGGGCGCGGCCAGACCGAGGCGGCGCATGGCCTGCTGAGCAAGCTCGACGAGCAGTACAAGTTCCACTGGACCCAGCCCAAGGTCGGCCATTATGGCGTCTTCAACGGTACCCGCTTTCGCGCCGGCATCCAGCCCCGCGTGCGCGATTTCATCCGCGCCCACCGCCGCATGGTGCGCGGCTAGCCATGGGCTTTCGGGCAGCGCGATCGGTCTTTACCAGCGGCGATGCGCTACCGCTCGCTATCGTGCTGGACGACCCGGCCCTGCGTGTGCGCCTGCGGGTGGACCGCCGCGCCCGCCGCTTCACCCTTCGTCTGGCGAGCGATGGTGAGGGCGCCGTCCTGACCCTGCCACCCAGCGTCGGTGAGGCCGCCGCCCGCCAGTTCCTGACCCAACATGCCAGCTGGCTCCGCGACGCGCTGGCCCGCCAACCTTCCTCGATCGTCGTGGACGAGGGCGCCATGCTGCCGGTCGATGGTCAGCCCCGCCGCGTCACCCTCGATCAGCAGGCCCCGCGCCTGCCCGAGCTGACAGAGGGGCACATACGGCTTCGCCCCGGCAGCGCCATCGGCCCGCGGCTGGAGCGCTGGCTCCGCGCCCGCGCCCGCGCCCGGTTCGAGCCGGTGGTGATGGGTTATGCCCATGCCGTTGGCCGGCGCTGTACGGGGCTCAAGATCGCCGACACCCGCTCGCGCTGGGGGTCATGCTCCTCGACGGGCCGGATCGGGCTCAGCTGGCGGCTCGCCATGGCGCCCGAGGCGATCCAGACCTATGTCGCCGCGCACGAGGCCGCGCATCTGGTCGAGATGAACCACTCGCAGCGCTACTGGGCCGTGCTGGCGGGCATCATGCCCGACTATGCCGCCAAGCGCGCCTGGCTGAAGCGCGAGGGACGGCGTCTCCATGCCTACCGATTCGAGATCGCCTCGCAGCACCGAGATTCAGAGGTCTGACCCGGCTGACCCTGGCTGAAACCCCCAACAGACAGAAACCGGCAGGGGGTGGTACCGGCTTACCCGTCGTCGCGGGGCCCAAAGGTCTGGGGGTTACGGCTTCGCCACCCTTCCTCATCGCGTGAGCGTGGGCGATTGCCGCTGCTGGCAGCGCCCCCGAACAGACCGCCGAAGACATCGCGGATGACCGTGCCGACACCGCCACCATCGCTCTGCCGCTCAACCCGGCCCGAAAAGCCGGTATTGCCCCCGGTATGACCCCGCACGAACAGCGTACCGTCGACCCGGGGACCCGGACGGGGCAGCGGGCGGACCGGCTTGCCCTCATGCGCGCGCGCCATCGCCTCGCGCCAGATCGCCGCCGGCAGCCCACCGCCGGTCACGCCCGTCAGCGGCGTGTTGGCATCATTGCCCATCCAGACGCCCGCCACGTAATCGGCGGTAAAGCCGATGAACCAGGCATCGCGCGCGCCCTGGGTGGTACCGGTCTTGCCGGCCGCCTCGCGCCCGCCCAGCCGAGCCCGGCCGCCGGTCCCCTGCTCGATCACCGCGCGCATCATCTCGGTCAGCATCAGCGCCGTCTGCTCTGTCATGGCCCGCGGCTCCTGCGCCTCGGCCCCGATCATCAACGGCTCACGCTCTGCGCGCAGCCGGATCGAGCGGATGCCATAGGGCTCGGCACGCAGGCCACGGTTGGCGATCGTCGCGATCACGCCCGTCATGTCCACCAGCGTCGTCTCGGAGGTGCCAAGCGCCACCGCCGGCCCCGGCGCGATCGGGCTTGAGAACCCCATCGCCTCGGCCATCGCGCCCACCCGCTCGCGCCCAGCCTCCTCGGACACGCGCACCGCGACGGTGTTGATCGACCGCGCCAGCGCCTCGGTTAGCGACACCCGCCCGGCATAACTGTTGGTGTAGTTCGAGGGCGACCAGCCATTGATGGTGACCGGCCGATCCTCGATCACGTCGCGCGGATCCAGCCCGGCCTCCAGACCCGCGGCATAGACCACCGGCTTGAACGCGCTGCCGGTCTGGCGGAGCGCCTGGGTCGCACGATTGAACTGCCCCACCCCACGCTCGCGCCCGCCGACCATGGCGCGCACCGCGCCGTCATGATCCATGATGACGACCGCTGCCTCGGCCACGCTGCCCTTCTTGACGCGCGTCTCGAAAATCTCTGCCACCGCCGCTTCGGCCGCCCGTTGCAGCACCGGGTCAAAGGTCGTGGCGACTTCCACATCCTCGGCCGTGTCGCCGGCCAGCCAGGGCGGCGCCGTCTCCATCACCCAATCGGCATAGTAGCCGCCCGCCCGCGCCGCCGCCGCCTGTGAAAGCACCGCGGGCTCGGCCAAGGCCTCCACCACCTGGGCCTGCGTCAAGTACCCCTCATCCTCCATCAGCCGGATGATCACCGCGGCGCGCCCCTGGGCACGTGCCAGATTGGCCGTGGGCGCATAGCGTGATGGCGCACGGAGGAGCCCCGCCAGCATCGCGGCCTCCGCCGGGTTCACCAACCGCGCCGATTTGCCGAAATAGCGCTGCGCCGCCGCCTCAAACCCATAGGTCCCGGCACCGAGATACACGCGGTTGAGGTAGATCGAGAGGATCTCCTCTTTGGTGTATTTGAGCTCCAGGGCGAGCGCCATCGGGATCTCGGCCAGCTTGCGCTCCAGCGTCCGCTCGGCCGTCAGGAAAACGTTCTTGGCCGTCTGCTGCGTCAGCGTGGAACCGCCCTGCACGAGCCGCCCGGCCCGCAGATTGGCGACCATCGCACGGGCGATGCCGATGGGATCGATGCCGGGATGCGCCCAATAGCGACGATCCTCGGTGGCGACGATGGCATGGATCAGATGGGGCGAGACCTCCGAGGCGCCGATATCGCCGCCATACTGCTCGCCCCGCCACGCGAAGACATTGTCGTGCCGGTCGAGCATCGTGACCGAGCCGCCGCCCCGCCCGTCAAACAGCCGATCAGAGGGTGGCAGGCCCATGTAGGAATACGCTACCGCCACGGCGAGCACGATGCCCACCGCCCCCGCGAACCGGCTACCGACAAACCAGCCAAGACGCACGAGGCGCCGGGTCAGTCGACCGAAAAACCCCGGCTCCCTACCCCGGGAGCCACGCCGACCACCCGATCCGCCCCCGCTACCGTTGTTGCCATGGCTCCCGCCACCGCCCGCGCGACGTCGCGTCTTGGATGCAGGCACTTTCGCCGCTTTGGCCGGTGTCTCGGCCTCGGCCCTTCGGCGGGGACGGCCGACACTCGGCTCGGTCCGTCTCGTGGGTCTCGGTCGCATGGTCTTCCGGCACAAACTAAGGGTCTCGGCGACGGATTTGACCGCTGCCGTCACTCTGGGCGCTCCCCAAGGAACGGCCCGCGGGGCGTCTTCCGGCGCAGTCTACCGCCCCGAGGCCTCCAGCGAAACAGTGCAACCCTGATACGCAGCACTGGAGGATCATACCCGTCTTCGGTGGATTTGGCGCAGAGAAGATGCCTAGACTTTCATCACAGCCTAATTCATAGGCACTTCAGTGATGCCGCGCTGCACCATTGCTGCTGTTTCACCCCATTTTGATGATGACCGCCACGTGAACGACCGCCCCTGACCCTCTGGCACGGTCTTTGAATGGACTGCGGGGTGATCGCAACGATCGCGGGACAGGTTGAGGAGTGAGATGAAACTAGTCATCGCCGTCATCAAGCCCTTCAAACTCGAAGAGGTTCGTGAAGCCCTCACCGGGATCGGTGTGCAGGGTCTCATGGTCTCCGAGGTGAAGGGTTACGGCCGTCAAAGCGGCCATACCGAGATCTATCGCGGCGCAGAATACGTCGTGAACTTCGTGCCGAAGATCAAGATCGAGATGGTCGTCTCCGACGATCAGGTCGACAAGGTGATCGAGACGATCTCCGGGACCGCGCGTACCGGCAAGATCGGCGATGGCAAGATCTTCGTCACGGGTGTCGAGACCGCGGTGCGCGTGCGCACCGATGAGCGGGACGAGGACGCGCTCTGAGCGCGCATGTCAGACAGGGAATGACAAGGACCATGAAGAAACTACCGATTTTCCTTGCCGGTGGCCTGCTGCTCGCGGCCTCGCCGGTATTGGCCCAGGATGCGGCGGCCCCGGTCGACGTGCCGGGCCATTCGCTCTTCGTTTTCAACACACTGCTGTTCCTGATCGGCGGCTTCCTCGTGATGTGGATGGCCGCCGGCTTCGCGATGCTCGAAGCGGGCCTCGTCCGCTCGAAGAACGTGGCGATGCAGTGCACCAAGAACGTCGCGCTCTTCTCGATCGCGGGCGTCGCCTACTATTTGATCGGATACCTGATCATGTATCCCGGTGATGCCTGGATCATCGAGGGCTGGTTCGGCGCCATCGGCACGGCACAGCTTGAGGCTGTGGGCGTCGCACCCGAGGATACCGACGCGCTGGATTACGCCTCGACCGGCTCGGACTTCTTCTTCCAGCTGATGTTCTGCGCCACGACCGCCTCGATCGTCTCGGGCACCGTGGCCGAGCGCATCAAGCTCTGGCCGTTCCTGATCTTCGTCCTGATCCTGACCGCGCTGATCTACCCGATCCAGGCGTCGTGGAAGTGGGGCGGCGGCTATTTGGACAGCGAGCTCGGCTTCCTCGACTTCGCTGGTTCCACGGTCGTGCACTCGGTCGGTGGCTGGGCGGCGCTTGCCGGTGCCCTCATCCTGGGCGCGCGCAAGGGCAAGTACAGCGCCGATGGCAAGGTGACCCCGATGCCGGGTTCGAACCTGCCGCTGGCCACGCTCGGCACCTTCATCCTGTGGCTCGGCTGGTTCGGCTTCAATGGCGGCTCGCAGCTGGCGATGGGCTCGGTCGGTGACGCAGCCGACGTGTCGCGGATCTTTGCCAACACCAACACGGCCGCGGCCGGTGGTGCGCTGGCGGCGCTGATCTTGACGCAGGTGCTCTATGGCAAAGTCGATCTCACCATGGTGCTAAACGGCGCCCTGGCGGGCCTCGTCTCGATCACGGCCGAGCCGCTGACCCCGGGTCTCGGCATGGCGACGCTGATCGGTGCGGTCGGCGGCGTGATCGTGGTCTTCACGGTCCCGATGCTCGACAAGCTGAAGATCGACGACGTCGTCGGCGCCATCCCGGTTCACCTGTTCGCAGGTATCTGGGGCACGCTGGCGGTACTCCTGACCAACGGCGACGCCACCATCGTCGGCCAGGTCATGTCGATCGTCATCGTCGCCGTCTTCGTCTTCGGCCTCTCGCTCGCCGTCTGGTTCATCCTGAACATGACCATCGGCATCCGCGTGACCGAGGAGGAAGAGATGGCCGGCCTCGATGCATCCGAGCTGGGCCTCGAGGCCTATCCGGAGTTCGGCAAGGGCTCGCAGTTCGTCTGAGCCCGACGATCTTCCCGAGGTGGGGCGCGCGGTGGCGCCCTGCCATCCTGCCCCGGCGGTCACACGCCGGGGCTTTTTCTTTGAGCGTCGGCGCCGCTCGCGCCTATATGATCGGCGATGAAAGCGTTTCCTCTATTCCTGAACGTGACCGGCAAGCGGGTCGTGATCGTCGGCGGTGGCGAGCAGGCCGCTCAAAAGGCGCGCCTTGCCTCCAAGACCGAGGCCGATCTCGTCTTCATCGCACCGGCGCTGGAGGACGAAGTGGCGGGCCGCGTGGCCGGCGGCGCCGCGCATGTGCCTGCCGTCGTCGATAACGCCGCGCTGTCCGATGCGGCGCTCGCCTTCATCTGCACGGGCTGTGCGGGGGCCGATGCGGCGATCTCGGCGGTGGCGCGCGATCTTGGGACCATCGTCAACGTGGTCGACCGGCCTGACCTTTGCGACGTGACCACGCCCGCCATCGTCGACCGCGATCCCGTTGTTGTCGCCATCGGCACCGAGGGCACGGCGCCCGTGCTGGCCCGCCAGATCAAGACCCGGCTGGAGGCCGTGCTGGAGCCGACGCTTGGCGCGTTCGCGGCCGAGGCCGGCGCAATGCGCCCGCGGGTCGAGCGCCATGTGCCAAAGGCCAAGCGCCGCGCCTTCTGGGAATGGGCCTTCAACGTGCCCCGGCGCCTCTTCACCGGCGGCGATCGCGAGGGCGCGGTGGCCGCCATCGACGCCGCGCTGGCCGCGGGTGGCAACGTGGCGGATGGCGGTCTCGTCAGCCTGATCGACGTGGCCCATGGCGAGGCGGATCTGGTGACCCTCCGCACCGTCGCCCGCCTGCAAGCCGCCGATGTCATCGTGCATGACATGGGTGTCGCGCCCGGGATCCTGGAGCTCGCCCGCCGCGATGCCGAGCGCATGGCAAGCACCCCCGACACGCCCGGCACGACGCTTGACGCTCTGGCGGATGCCGCAGCCGACAACACGCGCGCCGTGTTCCTGAGCACCGCCGGTTGGCCCATCGCCGAGATGGCGACCGATCTGCAAGCCCGCGGCCACAGCGTGGAGATCGTCGGCACCCGCCCGGCCGAGACCGCCGAGGGCCTGGTGCAGCGGCTATGGCGCCGCGTCGCCGGCGCCGCCTGACGCCTCAGCCGTAGTCGCGCGCGCCGAAGATCGCGCTACCGACGCGCACGCAGGTGGCACCAAGGCTGATCGCTTCCTCGAAATCACCGCTCATCCCCATCGACAAGCCATCGAGCCCGTTGCGCTCGGCCAGTTTCGCCAACAGCGCAAAGTGCAGCGACGCCGCCTCATCGACGGGCGGAATGCACATGAGGCCCCTGACATCGAGCCCAAGCCCCCGGCAATCGGCGACGAAGGCGTCGGCCTCGTCGGGTGTCATCCCGGCCTTCTGCGCCTCCTCGCCGGTGTTCACCTGGAGATAGACGGGCAGCGAGCGCCCGGTTTCCTCGAACAGTTCGGCGAGCTTCTTGGCGAGTTTCGGCCGATCGACCGATTGGATCACATCGAACAGCTCCACCGCCTGACGGGCCTTGTTGGTCTGCAGCGGGCCGATCAGGTGCAGCGTCACATCCGGATGGGCCTCGCGCCAGGCCGGCCATTTACCGGCTGCCTCCTGCACCCGGTTCTCGCCATAGATCCGGTGACCCCCAGCCAATACCGCCTCGACCCGCTCGGCCGGCTGAACCTTCGACACCGCCACCAGTTCGACCTCGGCCGGGTCGCGCCCGGCCGCGCGTGCCGCCGCGTCGATGCGCGCGCGGATGTCCGCGATCCCACTCATCCCCGACCCCCAATCGCCGCCGTCTCCTCGGCGAGTTCGGGGTACCAGCGCTCGATCATCGGCAGGAAGGCCTCACGCAGGCGCGCCACGTCGCGCTCGCTCAGCGCATCGCGCCAGCTGCCCACCTGCCCACGGGCAAAGAAGGCCGGCATATGCGCCGGCCGTTCGATAAAGCCCTGCTCGGCTTCCTGCTTCTTCATGCTGTCGAAACTCGTCTCCGCAATGGCGTGGGCCAGGTGGTCTTCATCGATCTTCTGCTCCAGAAACCGTAGCAAGGCGCGGAACGTCGCGTCCGCATCGGCCATCATGTCCTCGTAACGCACGACATGGCGCTTCAGACCCTTGACCCCCGTCCAGCTGGTGATGTGCGCGTCCCACCGGCCGATGATCTCCACCAGAAAGTCCTTGGAGCGGTTCATCGCATCGGGGTTGGCCATCACGTCCACGATCTCCGCGGCGGAGACGTTCATGTGACGGGCATAGGACTGTGCCACGTCAAACGGATTGCGCAGCATATAAAGCGCCCCCGCCGTGCAGGCGGGCGGGATCACGTGCACATCGCCGATCTTCCTGATCTGACAATGGGTTTTCACGAAATGCAGCCCCGGCTTTGAACGTGCAATCGCCCGCATCGTCACCGCGCGCGCCTGCAAATAGTCCTCGAAGCTCTCCGCCTTGAACGGGTTGCGCCCGGTCGCATGGGCGTACCAATCGACGCGCATGTCGCCGGTGGTGAACCGGCGCAGCGCATTGATGTCCGGCGCGCTCCCCTTGGGGTGGAAGTACTGGGCCAGAAAACTTCGCATCCAGGTGTTCCCGGATTTCGGGAACGAGGCGAGCCAGATGATCCGGCGATCCCCCGCAGGCGTGCTCATAGCGTGTATCCGTGATGGTCGAGGGTTTTGGCATGCGCCTTGCCGAAGGCCGCGACGGCGCCCGGATCGATCCGCCCGCGCCAGCCACCGGCCCCGCCACTGTGAAAGAATGCTCCGCCATTGGCCGACTGCTCGATAAAGCCGGTGACCTCTTCCTGCTGTTTCAGCTCGTCAAAGGCGCTGAAGCGGATCGCACGTTCAAGCCGCTCGACATCGACCGTCAGGCCCACATGGGTAAGCGCACGGGCAAAGGCGTCTTGCGGCGTTGACAGCATATCCTCGTAGCGGATCGTCACCGTCGGAAAGTCCCGCCCCATCGACCAGCCTTTGGCATGCTCGGCCCAGATGCCGAGGTATTGTGGCACCGCCGCCCGGTCGCCAGCGATGACGTGATCGGCGCGATCCATCGCCGTCAGCGCCTGCTCGGGCGTCACCGCGTAATGCCGCGCATAGGATAACGCCACATCCATGGGGTGGCGGATGATGTAGATCGCCCCTCGGGTCAGCGCCGTGGGCACAAGCTCGGTGCCGAAGGCGCGCGAACGGGCATTGTGGGTCTTGACGAAATTGACTTTCGCGCCGCTGTTGGCGATGGCCTGCAGCACCTTGGGCCGCAGCGTCAGGCAGGCTTGATGGTTCGTGGGGTCGACTGCCCGGCCAGCGGCCGACGCGTAGTGGCGCGGTACGCTGTCACCGAAGCCCAGCTTGTTGATCTCGTTGATCGGCAGCGGCGTCTCGCGTTTCAAGAGATAGTTCGCGAGGAACAGCCGCATCCAGGTGTTGCCGGATTTCGGGTAGGAGGCGAGCCAGACGATGCTTTTCTGCGGCATTGACCAGAGCCTCCGCGACCGGGAGCGGTCGCGCCGGAGCTAGCGAATTCCGCGCCTTCCGGCAAGCGAGAGGGCGAGAGGCTGAGCGGTCGACGCTACCATCTGCTCACCAGTGACATGCGCGGTTTCAGTGCAACAGGATCGCTGGATATGTTGCGGTGTCGCCATATTGGGCTGGGCTGAGAAGGCTCAGAAATCGATCTCGACGCCCGATCCAATCACGAAACCCTGCACGTCGCGATCCGATCCGGCGCCAAGACCCTCTCCGGTCGACAGATCCTCACTGCCGACAAGGGCGCCGAAAGCACCGACATCGACGCTATCGGACAGCCGGTAGCTAAAGCCGAGCGTGACCTGATCGCGGCGCTCACCGCCGCTGCCTGTCCCAAATTCAGGGGTCAGTGTGTCGCCCATGCCCGCTTGGTTACGGCCATAGGACAGCGACAGGCCCCAGGGTCCTGCCTCGTAGCCCAGGCCGACATCCCAGGCGGTCAACGGTGCGCTGCCGATGCCGTCACCCTTCAGCGCCATGTCATGGTCGAACGAGGCGCCCAGCGTGAAGCGACCGACGCCGACAACAGCACCAAAACCAAGAGTATTGTCGGTCGCGCCGAAACTCCCAACCTCACCACTGATCGAGGTATCGCCCCGGCTCATCCCCAGGCTGCTCCGCATAGTCAAATCGACATCATCGAAGGATCGGCCATAGCTCACGCCGATATCGACTGTCTCAGCGCCATCATTGAACGCCGTTGCGGTATCGCCGATGGCAATGTCGAGCTGCAGACTACCGTTGCGCGGCGTGAAGCCTGTCACCCCGCCAAGATCCGTTTGCGCATGCGTCGCCGGCCCCGGCAGAAACATTGAGACGCCAGGCGCGTGCCAACCATCGGCGAAGGGGCTGGTGGCGGCCGGCTGCTGTGTGCCTGCTGGCTGGCTCGCGTCGATCAGGATGACAGTCGACTGCGCATAGGACACCGCGGGCAGGATGATGCACCCCCCGGTCAGCAGCGCTTTCAACAGACGTCGCATGAATCGCCCCTCGCCCGACACGAATGAACTTAGGCGAAAAAGATGACCAGAAAAGTAAACGGGGAGGGCTTTGCCCTCCCCGCAAGCAACTGTGATCCGAAGTGTGGGATCAGAAGCTCAGATCGACACCGGTGCCGATGAAGAAACCGTCCGCATCCGCGATGGCGTTCTCGTAGTCGGCATAGCCGCCCTCGGCGACCAGTGTGACGCCCTGGGCCAGAGCATAGGTGCCCGACACGTTGATCAGGTTTAGCTCTTCTTCGTAGCCAAACACTTCAACGAACTCATTGCCCTCGCTGTCGAACCCGGTATCCGTCACAAGGAATGTGTCGACCTTGCCGCGGAAGAACGTGGCAGACACAGCCCAGGGGCCGGTCTCATACGACACACCGACATCCCAGCCGTTGCCGTCGCCACCTATCAGAGCCCCAGTGCTCACCGAACCGTCCGGAGCAATGCCGAGCACCGCGAGGTCGTTACCCTGACCCCACGAACCACCGAGCGTGAAACCGCCGAAGCCGAAATTGGCGCCGAAGCCGTAGATTTCCGGATCCTCAACACCGTCGACCTGCGACTGCGCGAACGAGTAGAAGCCCGAGACGGCCACATCAACGCCGCCAAACGACTGCACATAGTTGGCGCCGAAGCTGACGATGTGCGCGATGGACTCGGTATTCAGGTCGGTATCGAGACCATCATCCTGGTTGTCATCGCGGAAGTATGACACGCCGAGCTGCACACCAGCCAGACGCGGCGTGAAGTAGGTGATGCCGGTGTCATCATTGACAAACGTCTCGTTCAGCGACGTCGTCAGGAAGGCCGAGCCCGAGTAGCCAGGCGTCAGGTCGTACTGGATGAACTGCGACATCGTACCCGAGTTGGCGGCGATGATGCCGACATCCGGGGCAACGAATGCCATCCGCTCACCAGCGGCATCTTCGTTGCCGAGAACGATCTCACCGAACGCGCCCGAGATGAAGACCTCGCTCTCGTCGATGTGCTCGCTCGAACCGTCCGGCTCGGCCTCGATCTCAGCCTGCGCACCAAACTCAAGACCGTTATCGAGCACGATCTTCGCCGTGAAGTGAATCTCGATGTCACGGTGGAGGTCGACACCATCGACGTCGGGCTCATCTCCAAACAGGCCATCGATGGCGGCGTCGACCGCAGCATCGAAGCCAGCCTCATCGAAGACAGTACCTTCGTCAGTGGTCGTCGTGAAGTCCTCGGTCCCGACGAGGTCTTCGACACCACCACGCCTTGCGTTGATGTCAGTGGAAGCGAAGCCGAGTTCCATCTCAGCATAGCCACCAATCGTAATTTCCCACTCGGCCGCCATGGCCGGGCCGGCTACGGCAACAAGCGCAGCGGCGCTGGTGCCTAGGAGAACCTTCTTCATTGTGTCCCTCATTGCGTCTACACAGAGGATTTCGTTGGCTAACCGCGTCACGAGGTTAAGCCGCAAGGCGGTCGCCTCTGGAGCCGTATCGCCGGTGCCCCGTCCTCTTTCAACGCTCTCCCAACGGTGTGGCACCGCTTCGAGCGCGTCGATGTATTTTCGCAACAAGATGATCGGCCTCCAGGACCCGCTGATCTGCACGTTTTGGTCATCGACGCGCGGCGGAAAGCGCGAAACCGGGCGTTTCGCCGACTCCAGGTGCTGTGGCGGGGTTGCTGACACAGTCGGAGATGATAAAGGCCGATCCGGCGGCACTTCGGTGTAAAGGCAACCGCGCCACGAACAGATCGAGTGGAGGATGCGATGCGGAAGGTCTCGATTGCGATCGGCGGATTGTGCATGGGTCTGATGGCATGCGGCAGCAGCGGCAGCCTGGCACCCAAGCCCGACCCGGTGGATCAGAAGACCGTCGGCCGCCCCATCGAGCGACTGCGCGAGACCCGTCAGCAGAGCTTGTTCGGCGAAGGCGGCCTGTCGCTCAGGAACGGCCAGATCCAGATCGGTCAGGACGGTTTGCTGGGTGGGGGTGCCGAGGGGGAGCGTCTTCCGGTCAACCGGTTCCTCTGGCAGGCATCGCTTGAGACGCTGTCCTTCTTACCCCTCTCGTCGACCGATCCGTTCTCAGGCGTGATCGCGACCGATTGGGGCGCCGCGCAGAACGCGCCGGACGAGCGGTTTAAAGTCACTGCTTACCTGGTCTCGGGCGCGCTGTCGGCAGCGGCGCTCAGGGTGGCGGTGTTCCGTGAGGTACGGAGCGAGCAGGGTGCCTGGGTACCCGCCACGGTCGATCCCGACACCCCGCGCGAGATCGAGGACGCGATCCTTTCCCGCGCCCGTCAGATCCGCATGGCGGAGAACGGCGTACAGAACACCGGCTGAACAAGCCGGCGGCAGGCGCCAACAAGGACCCAACAAGGGCCACCAACAAGGGGCTGAGCATGGCGCGATACAACGCCGCCGAGGTCGAGCCTAGATGGCAGGCGATCTGGGACGGGCGCGGCAGCTTCGCCTCAACGACCGACGACCGCCGTGAGAAATACTACGTGCTCGAGATGTTCCCCTACCCCTCGGGGCGCATCCACATGGGGCATGTGCGCAACTACACCATGGGCGACGTCATCGCCCGGTTCAAACGCGCCCGTGGCTTCAACGTCCTGCACCCGATGGGGTGGGACGCCTTTGGCATGCCGGCCGAGAACGCCGCGATGGAGCGCAAGACCCATCCGGGCAAATGGACCTACGAGAACATCGCCACCATGCGCGGGCAGCTCAAGCGCATGGGCCTGTCGCTCGATTGGTCGCGCGAATTCGCGACCTGCGATCCCGAGTATTACGCCCAGCAGCAGGCGCTGTTCCTCGATTTCCTCGAGGCAGGCTTCGTCTATCGCCGCGAGAGTGTCGTGAACTGGGACCCGGTCGACATGACCGTCCTCGCCAATGAGCAGGTGATCGACGGCAAAGGCTGGCGATCCGGCGCCCCGGTGGAACGCCGGGCGCTCACGCAGTGGTTCTTCCGCATCTCCGACATGGCGGACGAGCTGCTAGGCGCCATCGACACCCTGGAGAAATGGCCCGAGAAAGTGCGCCTGATGCAGGCCAACTGGATCGGCAAATCCCGCGGCCTGCAATTTGCCTTCGAGACCATCGGCGCGCCCGAGGGGCATGAGCGGCTGGACGTCTACACCACGCGCCCCGACACGCTCCGCGGGGCCAGTTTCGCGGCCATCTCCTGCGATCATCCGCTGGCCCTGGCGCTGGAAGGGGCGGTCGAGGGTCTCGCGGCCTTCAACGCCGAATGCCGGCGCATGGGCACCTCGGAGGAGGAGCTGGAGAAGGCGGAGAAGCGCGGCTTCGACACCGGCGTGACCGTCAAACACCCGCTGGTCGAGGGCGAGACGCTGCCCGTCTACGTCGCCAATTTCATCCTGATGGACTACGGCACCGGCGCGATCTTCGGCTGCCCGGCCCACGACCAGCGCGACCTTGATTTCGCTCGGAAATACGGCCTCCCCGTCCTTGATACCTACCACCCCAAGGGCACCGATAGCTTCGCCGAAAGTCCCGAGGCCGGCCACGCCGCCGCCTATGTCCCCGCCAAATCCGACATCGTCCGCTATGTCCGCCCGATCGAGGGTGAGCACCGCGACATGACGGGCGAGGAGGCCATCGACGAGGCCATCGCCTGGGCCGAACGCACCGGTATCGGCGCGGGAGTCACCAAGTTCCGCCTGCGCGACTGGGGCGTGTCGCGCCAGCGTTACTGGGGCTGCCCGATCCCGGTGATCCATTGCGACAGCTGCGGCGTCGTGCCGGTGCCGAAGGAGGATCTGCCAATCCGCCTGCCCGACGATGTCGATTTTGACAAGCCCGGCAACCCGCTCGACCGCCATCCCTCCTGGCGCCAGGTCCCCTGCCCGAAATGCGGCGAGGCGGCACGGCGCGAGACCGACACTATGGACACCTTCGTCGACAGTTCCTGGTACTTCGCCCGCTTCACGGCGCCGCGGGCCACGACCCCGACCGACACCGATGCCGCGCGCTACTGGATGAATGTCGACCAGTATATCGGCGGCGTCGAACACGCGATCCTGCACCTCCTCTACTCGCGGTTCTTCGCCCGCGCGATGATCGCGACCGGTCATCTGCCCGACACCGCGGCCGAGCCGTTCTCCGCGCTTTTCACCCAAGGCATGGTCTGCCACGAGACCTACGAGACCCCCGACGGCCGCAAGCTCTCGCCCGATGAGATCGGTGAGAAGGACGGGAAGATCGTCGAGCGCGCCACGGGCGGCCCGGTCGAGGTCGGCCCCTCGATCAAGATGTCGAAGTCCAAGCGCAATGTCGTGGATCCCGACGACATCATCGCGCAATACGGCGCCGACACCGCCCGCTTCTTCATGCTCTCCGACAGCCCGCCCGAGCGTGACGTGGAGTGGACCACGGCCGGGGTCGAGGGCGCCTGGCGCTTCATCCAGCGCGTCTGGCGCATGCTGGACGATCTGGAACCCGCCGCGCCGATGCCGGCCGAGATCGACGCCGAGGCGACCGCCCTTCGCCGTGCGACCCACAAGGCCATCGCGGGCGTCACGGCGGATATCGAGGGGTTTGTCTTCAACAAGGCCGTCGCACGCCTGTACGAACTGGCCAACGCCATCGGCCGCGCATCGGGCGACGGGCCCGGTCGCGCCGCAGCCCGACGCGAGGCGGTCGAGACGCTCTGCCGCCTCATGAACCCCATGGCACCGCATGTGACCGAAGAGATCTGGGCAGCGCTCGGCCACGAAAAGCCGCTGGTCGATACCCCTTGGCCCGTCGCCGATCCCGCCCTCGTCACCGAGGATACGATCACCCTGCCCATCCAGGTGAACGGCAAGCGCCGCGCCGAGCTTCAGGTCGCGCGCGACGCTGAAACCGCGGCGATCGAGAAACAGGCGCTGGCCATGCCCGATATCGCCAAGTATCTCGATGGCAAAGCGCCCAAAAAGGTGATCGTCGTGCCAGGTCGTATCGTCAATGTCGTGGTCTAAGCACCCCTCACGCAGCATCGCGCGCCGCAGCCTGCTGCTGCTCGGCAGCGCAGCAATCCTATCCAGCCTGTCGGGCTGTCTGCGTCCTATGCTGGCCGAGGGTGGCACAAGTGACACGCTGCGTGGCCAGATTGCCCTACCGGCCATCAGCGACCGCCTGTCCCGCGCCATGAGCGTCAGGCTGGAGAAACGCCTCGGCGAGCCGGTCGCAACACCGCTTTATCGTCTCGAGGTATCCAGAAACTTCGAGCGTCGCGGACTGCTGGTCACGCAGGACAACGATATCACCCGCATACAGCTCCGCGGTACCGCCGAATGGCGCCTCTTCCGCCGCGGTGAGCTTGAGCCCGTCGACAAAGGCGTCGTCAGCAGCGAGGGCGGCTATGACCAGACCGCCTCGCTGTTCGCCTCACGCACGACCGAGCGGGATGTAGAGCGCCGGCTGGCCGAAGACATGGCCGAACGCATCGCCCGCCGACTGCTGGCGCGTGCCGATCGCTACATCCAGACCGGCTGAGGCGGGTGAGGCTCTCAGGCGCGCAGGCCGAAACCTTCTGCACAAGGCCCGATGACCGCGCAGCCGCCCTTCTGTTGCACGGCCCCGATGTCGCCCACACCGCCGAGATGCGCCGTCGCCTGACCCGCGCGGTCGATCCCGATGGCACCGCGCTCACCCGCCTTGACCCCGGCGAGGCACGGCGACAGCCCGCCACACTCCATGACAGCCTCCGCGCTGCGGGCTTCTTTGCCGCGCGCCCAATAGTGCTGATCACCGGCGCGACGGATGGACTTGCCGAGGCGGTTAACACTGCGACCGATGGCCTTGTCCCTGGCGAGGGTCTGTTGATCCTTGAAGCCGGCAGTCTGACTGCCAAAGGAAAGCTCCGCCGTCTGTTCGAGGGCGCTAAGACGCTGCTCGCCATCGGCCTATACCCGAAACCACCCAACCCGCCCGAGATCGAGTATGCCCTCGCCGAGGCAGGGCTCTCCGCGGGCATGACGACCGAGGCATTGACCTTGATGGCCGCGCAGGCGCGCGAGATGGATCGTGGCAGCTTTGCCCGCCTTATCGAGACCGTCGCCTTGATGGGTGCCGATGCAACCGCTCCGGTCACCGATGACGAGGTCGCCGCTCTCTTGCCCGCCGCCGATGCGGCCGAAAGCGAGGCGCTTGTACGGGCCGTCATGCTGGGCCATGTCGCCGATGCCGCGATACTCTCGGGCCGGCTTGCGGCCGCGGGGGTCACACCGGTCACGCTCGCCATCGCGGCAGGCGGCCTGCTCCGCCAGCTGCTGACGGCGTCAAGCCACCCCGAAGGCGCTTACAAGGGCATCGCCACCCTCCGGCCTCCAGCCTTTGGCGCGCGCCGCGATGCCATGGGCGCGATCCTCAACCGCTGGACCGCCCCCGCGCTCGGCCGCGCCCTCTCGGAGATACACGAGATGGACGCCACGCTCCGCTCCGCCGGGCGCCGCCCCGATGCTGCCATGATGGAACGCCTGCTGCTCCGCCTCTCGCTGAGCGCCCGCTAAGCGTTCAGGTTACTGAGACAGCAACTCGCAAAGCCGGTCGAGATCGTCGAGATCCTGATAACGGATCCTCACCTCGCCGCTGCCATCCGCCTTGGGCGCCAACACCGTGGTCATGCCGATCGCCGCGCTTAGATCAGCCTCCAGCATGCGGGTGTCGGCATCCTTCGCCGCGCCATCCTTCACAGCCTTGGTGGGCCGCTTGGCGCCGCCGGCCTGCGCCTTCACCAGCGCCTCCACCTGGCGCACACTCAACCCATCGGCGACTATCTTCCGCGCAAGCGTCTCCGCGCCTTCGACCCCGATCAAGGCCCGCGCATGTCCCGCCGACAACGATCCCGCGACTACCAGCGCACGCACTTCATCGGGCAGCGCGGCGAGGCGGAGAGTATTGGCGAGGTGGCTCCGGCTCTTGCCGACGATCTTGGCCAGTGCTTCCTGCGTGTAACCAAACCGGGCGATCAGCGCTTGATAACCCTCCGCTTCCTCGATCGGGTTCAGATCCTGGCGCTGGACGTTCTCGACAATGGCCACTTCCAGCATGGTGCGATCATCGATCTCCCGCACCACGGCCGGCAGCGCATGCAGGCCGGCCCGCTGTGCCGCTCGCCACCGCCGCTCTCCAGCAACTATCTGATATTGCTTATCTTTATCTGGATGAGGCCGCAAGACAACCGGCTGGATTACACCCCGCTCCCGGATCGACGCCGCCAGCTCGTCTAGCTCATCGTCCGAGAAGCGCCGGCGCGGCTGATCCGGGTTTGGATGGATCAGTTCGATCGGCAAGCTATCCTTCGCCAGCGCACCACCTTGTGCCTCTGTCCCAGCAGCCGCCGGCGCCGCGACCGACGCCTCAGCAATGTCCCCCAACAGCGCCGAGAGACCCCGTCCCAGCGTCTTGCGATCCGACGATCGTGCCATGATCAGGCCTCCTGTAGCGGTTCGACACCGGTTCGCCGCGCAACCTCGGCGGCGAGCCGGCGATAGGCCTTCGCGCCCATGCTCTCGGGATCATAGGCGAGGATTGGGGTGCCGTGGCTCGGCGCTTCTGACAACCGTACGTTGCGCGGGATGATCGTATCGTAGACCCGATCGCCCAGATTCTCTCGCACATCCAGCGCCACCTCGGCACTTAGGTTGTTGCGCCGATCATACATCGTCAGCACGATCCCCTCGACCACAAGCGCGGGGTTGAGGCGCTGCTGCACCCGGCGGATCGTGCCCAACAACTGGCTCAATCCCTCCAGCGCGAAGAACTCACACTGCAGGGGCACCATGACGCTGGCCGCCGCTGTCAGCGCGTTCACCGTCAGGATGTTCAGCGATGGCGGGCAATCCAGCAGGATCACATCGAACGCCGACGCAGCCCCGTCACCCGTATCGACCCCCAGCGCCCGTCTGAGGCGCCCGGCCCGATCCGGATCATCCATCAACTCGGTATCGACGCCCGACAGATCGCCACTCGCCGCCAGGATCGACAGCCGCGGATAGCTGCTCTCAACCACCGCCCCCATGATCGGAGCCCCTTGGGCGATGACATCATAGGCGGTGCCACCGCGCGATCCTTCGTAGAAACCCAGCCCGGTCGACGCATTGCCCTGCGGGTCGAGATCGACGATCAGCACGCGCGCCCCGCGCTCGGCCAGCCCAGCACCCAGATTGATGGCCGTGGTCGTCTTACCGACACCGCCCTTTTGGTTCGTGATGGCAATGACGCGGGCCAATCCGGTGGGTGCCTCAGTCATGCGCGCCGCCGTGCTCCAGTGATTTCAAGGATCGCGCCCTCCGCGCTGGTGCGGCTCGGATGAACAACGGGTGTGATATGCCAGTCCGACGCAGCGGCGGTCAATTCCGTCGCATGCTCGCGCCCCTTTGCAAAGAGCAACCGTCCACCTTCCGCCAAATGGGGCGCCGCCAACGCCATCAATCGCGGCAATGGCGCCAATGCCCGGGCAGAGACGATCGCCGCCTCAGAGGGCGGCAGATCCTCGATCCGCGCGATTTTGACGGTCGCTTTGACACCGGTCTGGCCCAGCACCGCCGTCTGAAACGCCGCCTTCCGAGCGTCGGCCTCGATCAATGTCACCGAACAGCTCGGCGCTGCTTGATGGGCAAGGATAGCGATGACCAGCCCCGGGAAGCCGGCTCCACTGCCCAAATCCACCCAGCTGTCCGGCGGTCGCCCGTCGACACAGGCGATCGGCCAAAACTGAGCACTATCAAGGACATGGCGTTCCCACGCCGTCTTAATCGTCGCCGGGGAGACCAGGTTGATCCGCTTGTTCCATCCTTTTAGCAGCGCCACGAGCGTTGTCAGCCGTTCCCGTGTTTCACGTGAAACATCGAGCCAGCCGATGTCATGCACGGTCATCCAGCGCGCCTTCGCGGACCCCGAACCTCGGCCAACAGGCGCAGCAGGGCCGCCGGTGTCATTCCCTCAATCCGCCGCGCAGCCGCGATGCTCGAGGGGCGTATCGCAGCCAGTTTTGCTGCGAGTTCGTTAGAAAGCCCGGCGATACCACTGTAATCGAGATCATCGGGCAGGCTCTCACCCTCCTCACGTGCCAGACGCTCCATATCGGCGAGCTGGCGCCGATGATAAACATCATAGCGCGCCTCAGTCTCCAACAACGCACCGATCTCTGGCGGCACCGACGACAGCCCAGCATCGGCCGTCGCGAGCATCTCTAGGCGCCCTCCCTCACCGGCAAGCAGCGCCATTCCGTCCCGCCGCGCCCCATCGGACCACGATGCAAAGCCCAGCCCAGCCGCCTCTTTGGGCGAGAGAGACACTCGCCTCAACGCCTCCCGACCCACCTCCAAGGCCTTCATCTTCGCACTGAACACCTTACCATCAGCGACCAGGCCACGCGCCAGTCCCAGCGGCGTAAGTCGTTGATCGGCATTGTCTATTCTCAGATGAAGCCGGTACTCCGCGCGCGAGGTGAACATGCGATAGGGCTCGGTCACACCCATCGTCACGAGGTCGTCGATCATCACGCCGATATACCCACTCGCACGATCTACCGTCAGTGGTGAGCGGCCCAAGGCATTCGCGGCGGCGTTAGCGCCGGCGATCAGGCCCTGGGCGGCAGCTTCCTCATAGCCTGTTGTACCGTTGATCTGCCCGGCCAGGAACAATCCCGACAGCGCCCGATGCCCGAGACGATGATCCAGACTGCGTGGATCGACGTAGTCGTACTCAATGGCGTAGCCTGGCTGCATGATCTCGGCCCGTTCAAGCCCAGGGATCGTCGCCAGCATCGCTTGTTGCGCATCCAGCGGTAACGAGGTCGAAATGCCGTTCGGGTAGATCCAATCGCTCTTAAGTCCCTCGGGCTCAAGGAAAATCTGGTGGCTCTCCCGGTCGGCAAAGCGTGTGACCTTATCCTCGATCGAGGGGCAGTAGCGCGGGCCGGGGCCAGTAATGCCCCCGCTATGCATCGCACTTTCACCGAGACGCGCCCGGATCACCACATGTGTCTCCGGCAAGGTACGGGTCAAATAACAGGGAACCTGCCGTGCCATGGGTGCTGTGGTGCCGAAAGAAAAGAAAACCGGGTCATCGTCACCTGGCTGCTTCTGCAGCGCCATGAAGTCGATGCTGCGAGCACTCAACCGTGGCGGCGTCCCGGTCTTGAGCCGGCCGACCTGGAACGCGGCTTCTCGCAAGCGCTCCGATAGCCGAGTGGCAGCCGTCTCACCCATACGGCCGGCAGCGTATTGTTCCTCGCCTATATGGATCACACCGCCAAGGAACGTGCCCGTCGACAGTACGACCGATCGACTTTTGATCTCAGCGCCATTCCCGAGTTTCACGCCTGTCACGACGCCCGACGCCATCATCAAATCAGTGACTTCACTGGCGATGATGGTGATCTCAGAATCGTCTACGACCCGCTGAGCAGCTTGAGAGAACAGCGCACGGTCGCATTGCGCGCGCGGCCCCTGCACAGCAGGGCCCTTGCGCCGGTTCAGCAAACGAAACTGGATGCCCGCTTGATCGGCAATCCGACCGAGAGCACCCCCAAGAGCGTCGATCTCGCGCACAAGATGGCCCTTGCCGAGACCGCCAACAGCTGGATTGCAGGACATGGTGCCGATAGCTTCGGGATCGAGCGTCACCAACGCCGTTTGCGCGCCCATGCGGTTGGCTGCCAAGGCCGCCTCTAGACCCGCGTGACCACCACCGATCACGATGACGTCCCACTGTTTCACGTGAAACACCTCATTTCCCCAGGCAGAATCGACTGAATACCGAGTCGAGGACATCGTCTACCGCAACACGGCCCACAAGGCTTTCCAAAGCTTTCAGCGCCGTCCGGACTTCCTCCGCGACGAGCTCCGGCATTTCCTGTCCAAGACGTTGCTCGGCGGTCTCTAGCGCTGCGCGGGCCCGCCCGATGGCCCGGCGCTGTCGCTCGTGACCAATGACGCCGGCGCCTGCTGCCCGCTTACTGAGCCGTGCAGAAATCATTGCCAGCAAGCCCGCAATCCCATCGCCCTCGAGAGCCGAGACCATGCAGTCGACCTGGGTGGAGACACCGAGATCTGATTTGCTCGCCACGGTGATATCATCGGGTTGTTTCAGATCCTCGATGTCCGGAAGCGCACCCGTATCCGGCGACACGAGGATAATCCTGAGATCCGCATCCTTGGCCCGGTCGCGCGCGCGGGTAATACCGATCTCTTCGATGCCCTCCGCATCTGTCCGAAGACCGGCAGTGTCGATCAGAGTCACCGGCAAGCCCTGAAGGTCGAGAGATACCTCCAATGTGTCGCGGGTCGTCCCTGGTTGCGGTGAGGCAATCGCTACCTCTCGTCCCGCTAACGTATTGAATAAGGTGGATTTTCCAGAGTTTGGAGGACCTATTAGGATCGCCTCGTAGCCGCCCCTCAGGCGTTCGGTCGCAGGCGCTGCCGCTTCAAGATCGGCGATGGCGGCGATGATCGGCAAGAGACGGGCGCGCACGGGAGTATCTACGTTCTCCGGGACTTCCTCATCGGCCCAGTCGATCGATGCCTCGACCGTGGCGAGGGCCTCGATCAGCGTAAGTCGCCATTCCTCGGCCATCTCCCTGACGGCGCCTGAGACGCCACTGATGGCCTGATGTCGCTGTCGCTCGGTATCGGCAGCGATGAGATCGCCCAGCGCTTCGACCTGGGTCAGGTCCAGCCGACCATTGCGGTATGCGCACCAGGTGAACTCGCCGGGATCGGCCAGGCGAAGTCGCGGGTCATCGCAAAGGGTTTGCAGCACCGCTTGCACGACTGCGCGACCGCCATGGCAGTGCAGCTCCACGACATCCTCACCAGTGAAACTGGCGGGCCCGTCGAAGCGGAGGACGAGCGCTTGATCGAGCCGGCGGCCATCGGCAGCCATCAACCAGCGGCGGCTGGCCATGCGGTGAGGGGGCAAAGCACCCACCAGCATCGTGGTGAGCGCCGCGTGAGCGTTCGGGCCGCTGATCCGGATGACGGCAACTGCACCGGTCCCGCCCGGTGTGGCCAGCGCATAGATCGTATCGTCGACCATTGAAAAATCGTCCCGTGACGTCATGACTTGAGCGGCGATAAATCATGCCTTTGGTGGGGAGGCCAAGCCGATGTCAGAGATCAAAGCCATCAGGATGCAGGAAACCGGCGGGCCGGGGGTGATGTCGCTGACCCGTGTGGCCACGCCGGTGCCGGGCGACGGCGAGATCCTGGTGCACCACAGCGCGATTGGTGTGAACTTCATCGACACCTATCACCGCAAGGGTCTGTACACCGTGCCGATGCCGAGCGGGATAGGGCTTGAGGCTGCGGGTACGATCGAGGCAATCGGTCCGGGTGTCGATGGTCTCTCGGTCGGGCAACGGGTCGCCTATTGCTCGGGTCCCATCGGCGCCTATGCCGAGGCGCATGTCATCAAGGCGGAGCGCGCGGTGGTGCTGCCCGATTGGCTGTCGGACGACGACGCCGCGGCCAGCCTGCTGAAGGGTCTCACGGTGCAGTACCTGATTCGGCGCATTCATCCTTGCGGACCCGAAGATACCGTGCTGTGGCATGCGGGCGCCGGTGGTGTCGGTCAGTTGGCGGTGCAATGGCTGAAGGCGCTGGGCACGACGGTGATCGCGACGGCCGGAGGGGCTGAGAAATGCGATGTGGTCCGCGCTTTGGGCGCCGATCACGTTATCGATTATCGCGCGGAGGACGTCGCGCCGAAGGTTCGAGAGCTGACCGGTGGGGTAGGCGTGCGCGTGGTCTATGACGGCGTCGGCAAGGACACGTGGATGGCGTCGCTCGACAGCCTGATGACCCGGGGCCTGCTGGTGAGTTTCGGCAATGCGTCGGGGGCGGTGACCGATGTCGATCTGGGCATCCTGGCGGCGAAAGGGTCTCTGTTCCTGACGCGGCCGACACTGATCCACTATACGATGGGGCGTGATATGCTGCAGGCAGCGGCCGATGATTTCTTTGGTGCTCTCAAGATGAAGCACCTGACCGTTCTATCACCAACGGTTCAGCCACTGTCTGACGCGGCCAGTGTTCATCAATCCCTACATGATCGCCAAACTACTGGAAGCGTTATCCTGCGTCCTTAGGCATTCATCGAGTCGAAGAATTCGGAGTTTGTCTTTGTCTGCTTCATCTTTGACAGCAAGAATTCGACCGCATCCGTAGTGCCCATCGGATTCAAAATCCGCCGCAACACAAACATCTTGGTTAGATCCTGCTTGGAGACAAGCAGGTCTTCTTTTCGAGTGCCACTCTTTAGAATATCGATTGCTGGGAAGACGCGCTTGTCTGCGACCTTACGATCAAGAACCAGCTCACTATTACCTGTACCTTTGAACTCTTCGAAGATCACCTCGTCCATGCGCGAGCCGGTATCGATGAGCGCGGTGGCAATGATGGTCAGCGATCCGCCTTCCTCGATGTTCCGGGCGGCACCGAAGAAGCGCTTGGGCCGCTGCAGGGCATTGGCGTCGACACCGCCGGTCAGGACCTTGCCCGAGGAAGGGACCACGGTATTGAACGCCCGGCCGAGGCGTGTGATCGAATCGAGCAGGATCACCACGTCACGGCCGTGCTCCACCAGGCGCTTGGCCTTTTCTATCACCATCTCGGACACGGCGACATGGCGGGTGGCGGGCTCGTCAAAGGTCGAGGAGACGACCTCACCCGCCACCGAGCGCTGCATGTCGGTGACCTCTTCCGGCCGCTCGTCGATCAGCAGGACGATGAGGTAACACTCGGGATGGTTCTTCTCGATCGAGTGCGCGATGTTCTGTAGCAGCACCGTCTTGCCGGTGCGCGGCGGCGCGACGATCAGGCAGCGCTGGCCTTTGCCGATGGGCGCAACGAGATCCATGACGCGCGCCGACTTGTCTTTGATCGTCGGGTCCTCGATCTCCATGTTGAGGCGCTGATCGGGATAGAGCGGCGTCAGGTTGTCGAAATGGACCTTGTGGCGCTGCGCCTCGGGATCCTCGAAGTTGATCGTGTTGACCTTGAGCAGCGCGAAGTAGCGCTCACCATCCTTGGGCGCGCGGATCGGCCCTTCGACCGTGTCGCCCGTACGGAGCGCGAATCGGCGGATCTGGTTGGGGCCGATATAGATATCGTCGGGGCCCGGCAGATAGTTTGCATCGGGGCTGCGAAGGAAGCCAAACCCATCCTGCAAGACCTCGAGGACGCCCGATCCGATGATCTCGACATCCCGTTCGGCGAGCTCCTTCAGGATCGCGAACATCATGTCCTGTTTGCGGAGCGCGGAAGCGTTCTCGACCTCAAGCTCCTCGGCGACGGCCAGCAGCTCGGTCGGAGACTTGGCCTTGAGGTCGGACAGTTTCTGGAATTCGGTCATAGGGCACGGCTCGCGGATATGCGGAAGGGCCGGGGTCATCGGTCGGCTGACGCGCGCGATGTCACCATATTC
Organism: Pseudomonadota bacterium; assembly: GCA_039027855.1. Lineage (GTDB taxonomy): Bacteria > Pseudomonadota > Alphaproteobacteria > Rhodobacterales > Rhodobacteraceae > Thermohalobaculum. The sequence continues at coordinate 29,491 of JBCCJI010000029.1, forward strand.
GGGAAGATGGCTTCAATATGGGTGGACAGCCGGGGTTGTCAAACCCTCCGAACAGCGAACGCGACGCAACGTTAGAAGGGTTTCACGATAACCATGGCGACGATGAGGAAGAGAAGCAGCGTCGGCACTTCATTCATCATTCGGTAATAGCGGCCGGGCTTTTCATTGGCGTCGGCCGCGAAGGTCTTCACCCAGCGCACGAGCATGTGATGGAAGAGCGTCATCGCGGAGACCGCGGCGAATTTCACGTAGAACCAGGCCGAGTACCAGTCGACCACGCCCGGCGTCAGGACAAGCGCGATACCGAAGATCCAGGTGGCGACGCCAGCGGGGTTGATGATCACCTTGAGGAGCTTGTGCTCCATCACCTTGAAGGTTTCGGAAAGTTCGGTCCCGACGGTCGCGCGCTCGGCGTGGTAGACGAAAAGGCGGGGCAGATAGAACAGCCCCGCCATCCAGGCGACCATCGAGATGATGTGCAGCGTCTTGGTCCAGAGATAGGCGTAGCCCAGGAAGTCCCAGACGAGCGACATGGCTTAGCCCCGGATGGTCTCGAGCAGCTCGTCCACATGGCGCGGATCGGCATCGGGCGTGATGCCGTGGCCGAGATTGAAGATATGGGGATAGCCCTCCATCACCTCCAGAATACGCCGCGCCTCCTGCTTCAGCGTGTCGCCACCGACCACCATGTGCAGCGGGTCGAGATTGCCCATGAGCGGTTTGCCGGCGGCGGCCAGCTTGGCCCAGTCGAGCGGCACGTGATGATCGAGGGCGATGGCATTGGCGCCGGTCGCTGCGGTGAAAAGCGGGATCATGGTCGCCGCGCCTTTCGGGAAGCCGATGATGGGCAGGTTGTGATGCTTCTCTCGCAGTGCCTCGATGATGGTGGCGGCTGGCGCGATGACGTAGCGCTCGACCTGGGGCGGGGTCAGGCTGCCGGCCCAGCTGTCAAACAGCATCACCACCTCGGCGCCAGCATCGACCTGGCGCGAGAGGTAGTGGATCGTCGCCGTCGCGATGCGAGCGATCAGGGCGTCGAAACCCTCAGGATCCTCCAGGATCCAGCGCCGGGCAGGGGCTTGGTCGGGTGTCCCGCGGCCGGCGGCCATATAGGTTGCTACAGTCCATGGGGCGCCGGCGAAACCGATCAGCGTGGTCTCGGCCGGGAGGGACCGAGAGAGGCGCGCGACCGTCTGGTAGACCGGGCCCACGGTGTCATCCAGCTCATCCATTGGTTTCAGCGCGGTAAGATCGCGCTCGCCGCCTTCGGGCCAGCGCATCACCGGGCCGGTGCCCTCCACGAACTCCAGCCGCATCCCCATGCCGTGGGGGACCAACAGGATGTCGGCGAAGAGGATGGCGGCATCGAAGCCGTAGCGACGGATCGGCTGCAGGGTCACTTCCTCCGCCAGTTCCGGGGTATAGCAGAGGTCGAGAAAGCTGCCAGCTTCCTTGCGGGTGGCCTTATACTCCGGCAGGTAGCGGCCTGCCTGTCTCATCAGCCATACCGGCGGTGTCGTCAGCGCATTGCCTGCCAGAACGCTCAGCAGTTTCTTCATGGGGGGTCCGTGATGTTCGCCGCATGGGTTGGTGTTGTTGTAGGCACAGTGGAAAGCGGGGATTATCGTATCGCGCGCCTGACGCACAGCCTTGTCCACTGTTTTTGCACAGGGCGCTGGGTATCGGCAAAGCGGTAGCAGCGGTGGGTTCTGCTGCTTTCGTGCCATCGGGGTGCAGTCAGCGGCGGCGACCAGCCCGGTTTGCGCCTGCATCGGATATTCCCGATCTATAGGCCGGTGGTGCGATGTGGATAATCTGAAGGGTCGCGGACAGGGCTGGGGATAGTGAGGCGGCCTTTCCACAGGCCATTTCGCCGGCTGTTGGAACGACTGCCGGGCGCGGGGTTATCCCCAGAGTTCTCGGTTTTCTCGGTGGAATTATCCCCGTTTCTCCGTCGTCCGTGTCGCTGGTCAGGTGGCGGTTTTGGCGCCATGCTGGCCGTCGTCGTCCCCTCATGTCGCAAACCTGTTCATACGATGCCCGCCACCGCTCCGACCCTGCACATCATCTCGGACAGCACTGGCGAGACCGGTTATGCGATTGCCAAGGCGGCGCTTGCCCGTTTCGATATCACCGCGCCCGTATTGAGTGTCTCGGTCTTCGTGCGCTCGGATGCTGATTTGGATGCGGCGGTAACGCGGCTGCGCGAGCAGCCTGGATGCGTGTTCTACACCCTGGCATCGGCCGAGCATCGCGCGCGCTTGATGGCAGAGATTGCGCGGCTCGATATCCCGGCGATCTCGGTGCTCGAAGGGGCCATCGACACGCTGTCGGACTTTCTCGGCCGGCCGCCGTTGAACGAGCCGGGACGCCAGCATCGGGTGAACGATGCCTATTTCGAGCGGATCTCGGCCCTCGATTTCGCCATGGCCAACGACGATGGGGCACTGGGCCCACGTCTGAAAAGCGCGGATGTGATCCTGACCGGTGTCAGCCGGACATCGAAGACGCCGACTTGCATCTATCTGGCCTATCGCGGGATCCGGGCGGCGAACCTGCCCCTGGTGCCGGGGCGATCGGTGCCACCGGCCTTCATGGAGGCGATGGCGTCGGGTGTGCCCGTGGTTGGCCTGGTGGCAAGCCCGGGGCGGCTCAGCCATGTCCGCGGACAGCGCCTTGAGATCCTCGGCGACCGTGGTCTGGATTATGCGGATCTGGAGCGGATACAAGCCGAGCTGGCCGAGGCGCGGCTGTTCTTCGAGCGCCACGCCATCCCGGTGATCGATGTCACACGACGCTCGATCGAAGAGACGGCCGCAAGCGTGGTCGCGATCATGGAAGAGACACGCCGCAAGGCCGGGGAGAGGCGATGAGCCTGATGGCGCCAGGGGCCGCCCCGCTGGTCTTGGCGAGCGCAAGCCGGGCCCGGGCAGCGATGCTGGAGGCCGCGGGTGTGGCGGTCGAGATCGTACCGGCGGGCATCGACGAGGGCGCCGCCAAGGCCAGAATGCGGGCCAGGGGTCACCCGGCGCAGGACCAGGCCGATGGGCTGGCAGCGCTCAAGGCGATCGCCATTTCGGAACGGATGCCAGGCCGTCTTGTGCTTGGCGCCGATCAGGTCTTGGCCTTTGGCGAAGCGGCGCTCGACAAACCGGCGGACGCCGCCGAGGCACGGGTGCAGCTGGAACGCTTGTCGGGTGGATCGCATGACTTGCTCTCGGCCGCAGTCATCGCGCTGGACGGCACCCCGGTCTGGCGCCATGTGGCGGCGGCCCGGCTCACCATGCGCCCGCTGTCGCCGGGCTTCATCGAACGGTATCTCACCGTCATGGGCGCTCGGGTGTTGGAGACAGTGGGTGGCTACATGCTCGAGGCCGAGGGGGCGCAGCTGTTTGAGCGGGTCGATGGCGACTACTTCACCGTGCTTGGACTGCCCTTGCTGCCGGTCCTCGATCATCTGCGGGCGCGTGGCGTGCTGGAGGCGTGATGGCTGGGTTTGAGCATCATGGGGTGGCGGTGGCTGCGGTCGTCGGCTGGCCCATCGCGCAGTCGAAATCGCCGCGCCTGTTTGACCATTGGTTTGCACGCCATGGCATCGCGGGGCGCTATGTGCCGCTGGCGGTGCGGCCCGAGGATTTCGCGGCGGTCTATGATGCGCTGCCGCGTGCCGGTCTTCGCGGCATCAACGTGACGGTGCCGCACAAGGAGCAGGCGCTGGCGCTGGCGGATATGGTGATGCCGAGGGCGCGGGCAGTGGGCGCTGCGAACATGATCGTCTTCGATCCCGAGCGGGGACGCGTCGCCGACAACACCGACGGCTATGGGTTCATGCAGGCGCTGAGCGCCGGCGCCCCCGATTGGGACCCGGGCGCCGCGCCGGCGCTGGTACTTGGCGCCGGCGGTGCGGCGCGGGCCGTCGTGCATGCGCTGGGCGAGGCGGGCGTGCCGACGGTGAAGCTGACCAACCGCACCCGGGCACGGGCCGAAGCGCTGGCCGATCTGGCGCCCACGGTCGAGGTGATCGACTGGCAGGCCCGCAGCGCGGCAATCGCCGAGGCCGGGTTGATCGTCAATACGACCAGCCTCGGCATGCTCGGCAAAGAGGCGCTGCAGATCGATCTCGCGGCCCTGCGGCCCGGAACGGTGGTTAACGATCTCGTCTATGCGCCCATGACGACGCCGTTACTGGCCGGTGCGGCGGCGCGCGGCGGCGTGGTGGTCGATGGTCTTGGCATGCTGCTGCACCAGGCGCGCCCGGCCTTTCGCGCCTGGTTTGGCGTGGATCCGCAGGTCGACACGGCGCTGCGCGCGGCCTGTCTGGCATGATCCGGCTGGGGCTGACCGGGTCCATCGGCATGGGCAAAAGCACCACCACCGCGATGTTCGCCGAGGCCGGCGTGCCCGTCTGGGATGCCGATGCCGCGGTGCATGCGCTCTATGCGCCGGGGGGCGCGGGGGCCGAAGCGATCGGCGCGCTGGTACCGGGCGCCATTGGGGCCGATGGCGGCGTGGACCGCGCGGCGCTGCGGGTGGCCCTGGCTGGGGATGCCGGCTTGCTGAGCCGGATCGAGGCGGCGATCCATCCACTTGTCGCGGCGGATCGGGTGGCGTTTCTCGCGCGCGGAAAGGCTTCGGGGGCAGGCGTCGTGGTGCTGGATATCCCGCTGTTGTTCGAGACGGGCGGTGAGACGGCGGTCGACCGTGTCGTGGTGGTGAGTGCTGCGCCCGAGATACAGCGCGCGCGGGTGCTCGCGCGCCCGGGCATGACGGAAGAGGATTTCGGGCGTATCCTGGCGCGCCAGATGCCGGATGCCGAGAAACGCGCCCGGGCCGACATGGTGATCGACACCGGGCAGGGGATCGCGGCGGCGCGCGCGGCGGTGCATAAGCTGTTGGCCGAACTCGGCCATCCAGAGGGTGGTCAGAGGGGGGGCGAGATGGGGGAAGAGACGCGATGACCCGCGAGATCGTGCTGGATACCGAGACCACGGGCCTTGATGCCGCCGCGGGGCACCGGGTGGTGGAGATCGGGGCGGTGGAGCTGGTCAATCACCTGCGCACGGGCCGCCATTACCACGTCTACATCAATCCCGAGCGGTCGATGCCGGCTGAGGCGGAGCGCATCCATGGTCTGAGCACGGCGTTCCTCGCCAATCAGCCGCGCTTTGCCGAGATCGTGAGCGGGTTTCGCGACTTCATCGGCGAGGACCGGTTGATCATCCACAACGCCGCCTTTGACATGGGCATGCTGAATGCCGAGTTCCGGCGCCTCGGCATCGCCGAGATGCCGATGAGCCGGGCGCTCGATACCGTCGCCGTTGCGCGCAAGCGGTTTCCCGGTGCGCATGCGTCCCTGGATGCGCTTTGCAAGCGGTTCGGCGTCGACAATTCGGGGCGCGAGAAGCACGGCGCCCTGCTCGACAGCGAACTGCTGGCCGATGTCTATCTCGAGCTGCTTGGCGGGCGGCAGACGGGTCTTGGTTTCGACCAGCCGGCGGCTGTCGCGGGGGCCGTGGGCGGGGCCTCGGATGGTGCCCGCCGCGTGCGGGTGCGGCCCGCGCGGCTGCCCTCCCGGCTCAGCGATGCGGAGGCGGCAGCGCATGCGGCCTTTGTCGACACGCTGGGCGATCAGCCGCTTTGGCGGCAGGGAGACGAGGCCGGCTGACCGGGCAGCGCTAAGCTGCCGGCCGTTGCCCCATGGTGCCCCTCGGCTGATCCCGCCGTTAGTTCGCGGGGTCGGGCGTGGTGCCGGTGGCGACCGCTGACTCCGCCGCCTGCTTGCCCTGCTCGGCCTGGATCTGGGCCAGCCGTTGGCGGTAGAGCGCCACGAAATCCACGTTGTCGAGCAGCAGCGGCGGATAGCCGCCATCCCGCGTCGCATCGGCCACCACGCGGCGGGCGAAGGGCAGGATGATGCGCGGACACTCGGTGAAGACGTAGATGTGCAGGTGCTCTTTCGGCACGTTCTGCAGCTCGAAGATGCCGCAATACTCCAGCTCGACGATGAAGCGGGTGCCGGCGTCGTTCTTGGCGGTCGCGTTGACCTTCATGATCGACTGATAGCGCTCATCGCCCAGATTGTTGGCCTCGAGATTGACCGCGACCTGGATCTCGGGCTGTCCTTCGGCCGAGGTTCCCTCGCGCACGCCCACATTCTCGAAGCTAAGATCACGCACGAAATGCGCCAGGAGCTTCACGTTGGGCGTGGCGGCCTGTCCGCCGTTCGAACTGCCGTTCGGCGCAGCGCCGGCATTGGTCGTCTGGTCGCTCATCGGGTGTCCTCCGGGTACGGACGTGTCTGTTGGACGTGTCTGCTAACTGGGCGCGCAGCTAACAGATGGGCGGCGCGGGTACAATCGCGTTGGCCGCCGAGTTGGTCGCCGCGTCGGTCGTCTCTGCGGCAAGGCGTGGGCTGCAAAGGGTTAGCGCGGCGTCGCCGTATCGCTCTCTTGGGGGTGTGCGCTATCGTCGGGCGCGTCCACCCGCTCGAACTCGCCCTCGATGATCGTGCCGCCGTCCGGCGCGCGGCGGGGTCCAGAAGCGGGCCCAGAAGCGGGCCGCGAACTCTGTCCCGGATGCGGGCCCATGCCGCCGCCAAAGGTCTGGACGTGGATATTGGTCGCGATCACGCGGTGGGCGGCGCGGGCGATCAGAAAGCTCCGGACCGGTGGCATCAGCAGCAGGAAACCGACCGCATCGGTGAAGAAGCCCGGCGTCAGCAGCAGCACCCCGGCGACCAGGATCATCGCGCCATGGGCCAGTGTCGATGACGGGTCCTCGGCGCTGTTTAGTTTGCGTTGCAGTTCGGCAAGGACCCCGACCCCTTGGGCGCGCAGCAGCATCGTCCCGATCAGCGCGGTCAGGATCACGATGCCGAGCGTCGGCCAGAGGCCAAGCCAGCCGCCGACCTCGATGAACAGGCCGATCTCGATGATCGGGACGGCGACGAGCACCAGAAACAGAATCATGACCCGACACCCTCGTTGTTCGCTGGTTTCGCCCTGGCCATCGCTGTCGCTGCCTCTGTCATGCCCTGTCCGGTTCTGCCCCATGCGCAAGATCGTGTCGCGGTGCGACGAGAGGGGTACCCACCTTCGTGGACTCGTCCCGTCACCGGTCTTACATAGGCGTTGGGAATGATGGCACCATGGGTGGCGCGCCGGCGGGACACCCCGCGACGGCGCCAGGCCGCTGGGCGGCGTCGCGATGGAAGCCGATAGGGAATACGGGCAAGGTTCATGAACACGCAGCTCCTCGAACTGCTGATCCTTTTCGCCATCGCGGCGTTCGTCCTTTTCCGGCTGAAGTCGGTGATCGGGACGCGCACGGGCTATGAACCGCCCGAGCGGATGGGCCCGGGCGACGCCGGCGGCGAGGCGCCGATGCGCCCGGTCGAGCCGGTGGTCGAGGCGGCGGCGGATGACGAAAGCCTGCCCGTCGAGGCCCGTGAAGCCGTGCGGGCCATGCGCGTGACCGAGCCCGATTTCGATCTGCCGGGTTTCCTCGGTGGCGCGCGCCACGCCTATGAGATGATCCTCATGGCCTATGAGGAAGGCGACAAGACGCTGCTGACCGACCTGTTGGCGCCGGATGTCTACCGCGCCTTTGAAGGGGTGATCGACGAGCGTGAGGCTGAGGGCCTGACCGTCGAGGCGCGGTTTATCGGGGTGCGCGACCTGCGCGTGGTCGCGGCCGCCTATGATCCCGACACGCAGGAGGCCGATGTGACGATCCGCTTTACGGGCGAGATGATCACCGCCGTGCGCGATGCGCAGAACCGCGTGGTCGAAGGCGATCCGAACGAGATCCGGCGTCAAAGCGATGTCTGGACGTTCAGCCGCGTGATGGGCGCGCCCAATCCGAACTGGCTGCTGACCGCGACCGGCGACTGAGCGCGATTGCGCGCGACCGGGCCCCGGCGTTCGGGATGGATGCTCTCACGGACGATGTTGGCTGCGGGCCACCGACCCGGTTTGCTCGGCGTCATGTCCTGGCGCTCGGCATCGGTGCCACGGCTTTTGGGGCGGGGCTGCGTGGGGCCGCGGCGATGAGCCTGCCGGGCTGGAGCGCCGAGGCCTATGAGGCGGCGCGCAGGGCGTTGGATGGCCACGCACCCTTCGAGGCGGGCGGTCCTGCGCTGCAGGCCTTCACGCATCGCTTCCAGCCTGTGCCGGTCGGCGAGGCGCATGTCACCGGCTATTATGAACCCGTGATCGCAGCCTCGCGCGGGCGGAGCGCGACCTATCCGGTACCGGTGCTGGCGCCGCCGCCAAAGGGGCAGCGGCCCTTGCCCGATCGCGGGGCGATCATGGCCGGGGCGCTTCAGGGTCAGGCGCGACCGATGTTTTGGTTGCGCGATGCCGTGGCGCTTTACTTTCTGCAACTGCAGGGGTCGGGGCGGCTGAGGCTCGAGGACGGCAGCCTGATCCGTGTCGGCTATGGCGGCCGGAACGGGCATCCCTATCGCTCGATCGGGCGCATGATGCGCGACGAGGGTCTGATGGCCGAGGTCGACGGCGGCGGTATCCGTAAATGGCTGCGGGCCGATCCGGCGCGTGGCGCGGCGATGATGGCGCGCAACCCGTCCTATATCTTCTTCGTCGAGCGCCGGGAGCTTGCGCCCGAAGACGGGCCTGTGGGCGCGATGGGCGTGCCCTTGCCGGCCGGCCATGCCGTGGCGGTGGATCCGGCGCATCACGACTATGGCGCCCTGCTCTGGCTGAGCTTCGATGACCCGGTCGCGGGGACCACGCATCGGCTGGTGATGGCGATGGATACCGGGGCCGCGATCCGCGGGGCGGGGCGTGTCGATCTTTTCACCGGCACGGGCGATGCGGCCTGGGAGCGTGCCCGCCGGCTCAACACGCGGGGCAGGCTCTACCGGCTGGTGGATCGTCTCGCCCAAGGTGGGGCGGCAAAATGAGCGGTCGGCGCCGGCGCGGCCTTACGGCGGACGACCGGCGCGTTTGGGACCAGGTGGCCCGGACCGCGCGGCGCCGCTCCTCGGATGTGGCCGCCGAGACCCCGGCCCATGTCGCGCATCACGAAGACGGGCCAGGTGCTGCGCGCGGTGGCGATCATGGGGCATTGCGCGGTGGTGGCGGCAGGGCTGCTGTCGCGGCCGGCGCGAGAGGCGATGGCGCATCGCATGCCGCGGATATCGCGCCGCCCCCGGCGGGCACCGGGACGGTGAGCGGCACCTTCAGGCGCGGTGCCGCGCATGGCCGCGACGGGGCGCCGGCGATGCGCGGGGATGTGTCGGCACCCGTCACAACCGCTGGCCGTGGTGGCAGCGTGGCCCGCGCCGGTGGGATGGCGCAGCTTCGCGGCGGCGACGCGCTGCCGGGCCCGGTGGGGCGGCCCGAGGCCGGGCTTGACCGGCGCACGGCCGAGCGGTTGCGCAAGGGCGCGCGCGAGCCGGATGCTCGACTCGACCTGCATGGTCTGACAGCCGAACAGGCGCATCGCCGGCTCGACCGTTTCCTGGCCGAGGCGGTGTCGGCAGGGCTGCGTGTGGTGCTGGTGATCACCGGCAAGGGTGGGCGCCGCCGGCCCGAGGATGCCCCCTGGCTGCCCGAGGGGCGCGGGGTGCTGCGCGATGCGGCGCCGCGCTGGATCAGACAGGGCGCGCAGGGCCGGCGCATTGTCGGCATCTACGAGGCGCATATCCGCCATGGCGGCGCGGGGGCGTTCTACGTCTATCTGCGCAAGCCCCGCTGAGCGCGGTATCCCGGGTCGCGAACCCTACCAGCCGATGGCCTCAGGCAGCCAGGTGGCGATCCCCGGCACCATGAACAGCAGGCTGAGCGCCACGAGCTGGATCGCGATGAAGGGCAGGATGCCCCGGTAGATCATCCCCGTCGTGATCTGCGGTGGTGCCGCGCCCTTCAGGAAGAAAAGCGCCCAGCCGAAGGGTGGCGTCAGGAACGAGGTCTGCAGGTTGAGCGCGATCAGCGCCGCCAGCCAGACCATATCGGTGCCGCTGTCGCGGAAGAACGGCAGCAACAGCGGCAGCGCGATGTAGCTGATCTCGATCCACTCCAGGAAGAAGCCGAGGATAAAGAGCAGCAGCATCAGGAACAGCAGCGCCCCGGTCTCGCCGCCCGGGATGAAGGCCAGCGTGTCCTTGACCAAATCCTCGCCATCGAGCCCGCGGAAGGCGATGGAGAAAACCTGGGCTGCGACGAGGATGAAGAAGATCATCGCCGAGATGCGGAGCGCGCTTTCCGAGGCCGCCCAGATCATCCGGATCGTCAGCCGGCCGTAGATGAGCGCGATCAGCACCGCGAGAATGGCGCCGACGCCTGCGGCTTCGGTCGGTGCGGCGAGACCGCCGATGATCGAGCCGAGCACACCGCCCACCAGCAACAGCGGGGGCGCGAGGGCCTTGACCGCCTTCAGCGCCAGCGTCACGCCGGTCAGCGCGGCGCGCTCTTCGGCGGGGATCGGGGGCAGCATGGCGGGGCGCATGCGGCCGAGGCCGTAGATATAGGCGACATAGAGGATCGACAGCATCACGCCAGGCAGCAGGGCTGCGGCGAACAGGGTGCCGACGCTCTCGCCCATGATATCGGCCAGCAGGATCAGCACCAGCGAGGGCGGGATGATCTGGCCAAGCGTGCCCGAGGCGCAGATCGTGCCGGCCGCCACGCCGCCATCATAGCCGCGCTTCAGCAGCACCGGCATGGTCAGCATGGTGAGCGTCACGACGGTGGCGCCGACGATCCCGGTCGAGGCGCCCATCAGCACACCCACCACGATCAGCGCGATGGCCATGCCGCCGTTCATCTTGCCTGAGAGATAGCCGACGACCTCGAGCATATCCTCCGCGACGCGGCTCTTCTCGAGCATCACGCCCATATAGACGAAAAGCGGGATCGCCAGGAATTCGTACTTGGTGACAACGCCGTAGATGCGGGCGGGGCTGAGGTTGAAGAGGAAATCGCCGAAGCCCATCCAGCCGAAGAGAAAGCCCGCAAGCGCTATGCCGATGCCGACCGGCATGCCGATCAGCAGGAAGACCATGAAGGCCAGGATCATGCCGAGCGCGAGGAGTTCGTCGGGGCTCATGACGGGACCTCCGGCGTGGCGGGGGTGTGGCCGGTGAGGATGGCGAGGTGGCGGATGGCGTTGGCCAGGCACTGCAGCGCCATCAGCGCGAAGCAGACCGGCATCAAACCCTTGAGCGCCCAGCGCGCGGGCAGGCCGCCGGGATCGGGCGAGCCTTCGTCGATCGACCAGGCGCTGTCGACGAAGCCGGTGGAATATCGGATGAAGAGCACCGCCACGAGCACGCCGACCAGCATCGAGAAGCAGTCGAGCGCCGCCTGCGTCTTCCGACCGAGCAGCTCATAGACCATGTCGACGCGCACATGGCCGTTCTCGCGCATGAGCACCGAGATGCCGATGAGCGCGACCGGCAGCAGCAGGTGCCATTCCAGTTCCTGCAGCGCGATGGAGGACTGTCCGAGGGCGTAGCGGCCGAGCGTGTTGCCGCCGACGAGCAGGACGAGGGCGAGCAGCATGAAGGCGGCGAGCTTGCCGGCGAGCCGGGTGAGACCGTCGATCAGATCGGCAAAGGTCAGAAGGCGGGTCATGGGGTCATCCGGTTGGGTGCCGGGCAGGGCAGATGGGTGGGCCAGACGGGCCCGTCAGACGGGAAGGGCCGGCGCGTTGGGCGCCGGCCGGGTGGTGGGCTTGGTAAGGTGGTTGATCCGGTGGTCGCTTGGGCGGTGGGTTGAAACCCACCCTACGGGCGTAGGGTGGGGTTCCACCCCACCACTGCCGCTCAGAGGCTCCGAAGCTGGCTGTGCCAGACCGTCTCGGACGCGTTGGCCCACACGTCATGCTCGGCCTTGAAGGCGAAATAGCTGTCCATCACCTTCTTGAAGACCGGGTCGTCGGCCGCGAGCTCCTCGTAGACCGGGCCCATCTCGGTGCGGAGCGCCTCGACCACGTCGCTCGGCAGCACGCGCACCTCGGTGCCGGTCTCGGCGAACTCCTTCAGCGCGGCGGCGTTGTTCGCCTCGGCCCAGCTGTGGCTGATCACGTTGCAGGCGGCGGCGGCGTTCTGGACGATCGCCTTTAGATCGTCGGGCAGCGCGTCCCAGGCACCCTTGTTGATCGCGAGCTCGGTCACGGTCGTCGGCTCGTGCCAGCCGGTGGTGTAGTAGTACTTGGCCGCGTTGTTCAGGCCGAGGATCTTGTCCTGCGCGGGGCCGACCCATTCGGCCGCGTCGATCACGCCACGCTCCAGCGCCGGGAAGATCTCGCCACCGGGCAGCAGGCGGACATCGACGCCGATCCGCTCATAGGCGCGGGCGGCGAGGCCCGGGATACGCAGGCGCAGGCCCTTCATATCCTCGATCGAGTTGATCTCCTTGTTGAACCAGCCGGTCATCTGCACGCCGGTGGCGCCGACCGGAAAGGCGACGAGGCCGAGCGGCTCGTACACCTCGTGCCAAAGCTCGATACCGCCGCCGATATAGAACCAGGCGTTCTGACCCTGGGTCGACATGCCGAAGGGGACGGCGCCGAAGAACTGCGCGGCGGGCACCTTGCCAGCGCCGAAATAGCTCACCCAGCCGTTGCACTCCACGATGCCCTGGCGGACGGCGTCGAAACCCTCGAAGGCCGGGACGAGCTCGCCACCGTGGAACACCTTGATGTCGAGGCGGCCGTCCGACATGGCGCGGATGCGGTCGGTCAGGTCGGTCAGCGAGCCAGGGCCGGTGGAATAGAACGGCTGACCCGGCGGGAAGGCGGTGGTCATCTTCCACTCGATCGTGCTGGCGCGCGCGATGGCCGGGGCGGCGAGCGCTGCGGGGGCGGCCAGTGCGCCTGCCTTGAGGAAATTCCGGCGTTCCATGGGGTGTCTCCCTCGTCTCTGTGCTGTCGCCGCGCTAGCTGCATCTTCCGCTCGCGGTGCCAAGCGAAAACGTTCCGTTAACAGGCAAAAATCCGCGATTGCCGAAATGCTGTGCAGGCTTTCCCGCTAGATGGCGATGGCTGTGGCACATATTATTGCGTGGCAAGGGAAAACCGCCGACGCCGCTGTCCTCATCGACTCAGGGAGACGACCCGGATGCCCCTCGCCGATCATGGCCGCTATGCCTTCTCGCCCATTACCGAGCGGCCCGATTTCTCATGGCCTGAGGGGCGGCGGCTGGCGGTCTATCTGGGCATGAACCTGGAATGCTTTGCGTTCGGCGAGGGGCTGGGGGCGGAACTGGCGCCCGGGCGGGCGCCGGGTGGCAGCGAGCCGGATGTGCTGAACTATGCCTGGCGCGACTATGGCAACCGGGTCGGCGTCTGGCGGATGCTGGAGCTGTTCGACCGGCTGGGCCTGCCGGTGACCGCGCTCGTGAACAGCGCGATGTATGACGCGGCGCCCGGCGTGGTGGAGGCGTTCCGCGCGCGGGGCGACGAGATCGCGGGCCATGGCCGCACCAATGCCGAGCGGCAGGGCGTGATGGGCGAGCCCGACGAGCGCGCGCTGATCGCCGAGGCGACAGCGAAGATCACGGCCGAGGAAGGCTCGGCGCCGAAGGGCTGGCTCGGCCCCTGGATCAGTCAGAGCGCGGTGACGCCCGACCTGCTGGCCGAGGCGGGCTATGACTACCTGCTGGACTGGTGCCACGATGATCAGCCGGTCTGGATGGCAACGCGCGGCGGGCCGATCCTGGCGGTGCCCTATCCGCAGGAGCTGAACGACATTCCGCAGATCGTGGGGCGCAAGCGCGAGGGGGCGGAGTTCGCCGACATGATCCTCGACGCTTTCGACGTGATGCTGGCCGAGAGCGCGCGGCGGCCGCTGGTGATGGGGATCGCGCTGCACGCTTACCTGATGGGCCACCCCCACCGGCTGAAGCATCTGGAGAGGGCGCTCAGCACCATGGTTGAGCGGGCGGGCGATAGCGTCTGGTTCACCACGGCGGGCGCCATCGACCGGCATTTCCGAGGACTGTTTCCGCCCGGGTGATCGGGTCTCAACGAAAAAGGGGCCGGTCACCCGGCCCCTTGAGCGAGCATCGTCGCCGCGATCAGATCGCGCCGCTCGACATCATGCCCTTGATCGCATCGGCCTGACGGATCGCCAGCGCCACGATGGTCAGCGTCGGGTTGGCCGCAGCACCCGTCGTCATCACCGAGCCGTCGGAGACGAACAGGTTGGGCACGTCATGCGCCTGACCGAAGCGGTTGACCACGCCATCCTCGGCATTCGCGCTCATCCGGCAGGTGCCGAGGTTATGCGTCGAGGGGTAGGGCGGCGTGCGATGGGTGCC
>JBCCJI010000030.1:0-42596 GCA_039027855.1 Pseudomonadota bacterium
CACGTTATCGAAGTACCGCCCCGACCGCGGCGCCACGAAGCTGCCACCGATGAAGTTGTCGTACCGGCGCGCAAACGGCGACACATGCGTCCCACCATTCATAAGCGTCATCTCATTCATCTCTTCCTCCCAGAGTTGGTTGTTGACTTGATGTTTGAGCGTGTGATCAGCCAAGTAAAGCGATGTCGATGAGTTTTACTGAGCATACTGTCGCAATACTGAGACAGATTATTTATCTCAACTGCAGTCTATTTATCTTGCGGTGCAGCGTGGCACGGCTGACGCCGAGCAGTTTGGCGGCCTCCGAGACATGCCCGCCGGTCTGGGCCAGGGCTGCGCGGATCGCGCGCCGTTCCGCCGCGTCAAAGCTGCCGCCGCTCTGGCTCTCCTCGCCCTCGAGCACCGAGGAGGCGGGATGGCCGGCGGCGAGCCAGTCGTCATCGATGGAGAGCGCGCGCCGGGCCGCGGCATTGGCGCCGATCACGATGTCATCGCGGTCGAGGGCGAGAAGCCCCTGCCGGATCCCTGCCCCAGGGACCAGGATGATCCGGGCCATGTCATAGGCCGCGCGGAAGAGCCTGGCCTCGACCTGCCCCGCCGCCTCCTGTGCGGCATGCAGGTAGACGCCCATGATGGCCTCGTTCATGTCGCGCCTGGCGGACGAGATATCGAGGGCGCCGGCGAGCCGGCCCCGGTGATCGCGGATCGGCGCGGTCGCACAGGAGAGATCGGCGAAGGCGGTCAGGAAGTGCTGATCGCGGTAGACGCTGACGGGGCGTTCCTGGGCCAGCGCCGTGCCGATGCCGTTGGTGCCCTTCTGAGCCTCATTCCAGCTTGCACCATGCACGAGACCGACATCCTTGAAGCTCGTCTCATCGGCGCTCTGGCCGCGACGCTCGAGGATCAACCCGGTCTCGTCGGTGAGGACGAGGCAACAGCCGGCGCGCCCGAAGGTGGCGGCGAGCCGGTCGAGATCGGGGCGCGCGGCCTCGATGAAGGGCTGAGTGCGCTCGCGCGCGGTCGACAGGGCGCGGGCATCGGCGACCTCGGTCTCGGAGCGCTGCTCTGGATCGAGGCTGTGGAGCAGCACACAGCGCCGCCATGACAGCGTGTTCGGGCTGTGGTCATGGCGCGCTTCGACGGCTGCGCGTACCTTGTCGGTGTGCCGCATCGGCTCGATCCCGTGACGTTTCCTCTGGACGGCCCCGGGCGCTCTGTGGCGCATTGCCGGGGAGTGGCGCAACCGCGCCTGGCGCCTCCCGCCTCACCGGGCAGGAGGCGTGTCAGCTCAGAACAGCGTGTCCTCGCTGTCGCCCTCGTCGGCGGGGGCATACATGTTGATCTCCATGCCGCAGGCGAGCTCGCAGATCGTCGGGGTGGTCCAGGCCATCGAGTTTCCTCCCATGCTCTCGGGGCGCGGTTGCGCTCCTCGTAGGTAATGGAAACGAAACGACCGCATGAAAGACACCCTGCGAAAGTCGTATCTGCGCTATGCAGTCGCAGTATTGAGACAATGATCCCTACTATATCTTACCGCAGTGCAGCATAATCGCGAGATCCTGTATGGCAGTATCTCGTTGTTTGTATTGCACGAGTGCCGATCCCGAATCTGAACAGCCAAGTTCGGGATTCGACTTGGTAACAAGGCCATATCAGACCTATGGCTGAGATACGTCGCGCAGCGTTAGGGACCGTTTGCACCGGCCGAGAACGCACCCAAGCTTCAAGATACATTGAGAATTGACGGGTCGAGGCGCCCGACATGCATCCGGCGAATCGACCCGACAGATGCACGCCTTCAGGAGGGTGGCATTGACGATGGATCACGCCGCCGCGCATAGCCTGCAGAGCGAGGGTCATGACAGCACAGCCAAGAACTGCGTTGGCTACGCGCGCTCGCTCGACATCGACGGGGCTTTGGCTGTGGGTCGGGTCTCGGCTTGCCCTACCCTGTTGCCGATCTCCGGGATGCGCCGGACGCCACGCCGTTGACGGCACCACAACACGGCAGGGGCAGGCGGCGTCTGGCGCGCCATTTAGCGCGTCTGATCGATCCTCTGCTTGAGCGCAGTGACCTGCCCATCCGGGGATCTCCACACGATCCGATTATCCGCGGGGCGCTAAGCCTCAGCACTGGCGCGGCGCCAGAGTGCCTCGGAGGCGGCGGCGGCATCGCGCATGATCGCGGCCTCGTCGACCAGCGTGGCGCGGCCATCTTCGACGATCAAGCGGCCGTCCACCATGACATGGGTGACGTCTCGGCCGTGGCCGAGATGGACGATGTTGCCGAGCGCATCGGTCATCGGCGTGAAATGCGGCCGGCGGGTGTCGATCATCACCAGATCGGCCTTCATGCCCGGCGCAAGGCGGCCAACCTCGCTCTCCAGATCCATCGCCCGCGCACCGTTGACCGTCGCCATGGCCAGCATGTCTTCGGGCTGCCAGTCCTCGCTGATCCGGCCTGCCTGCAGGCGGCCGATGCACAGCGCCCAGCGCATCACCTCGACCATGTCGCCATGCATGTTGTCGGTCGAGAGGCAGAGGTTCGCCCCCGCCGCGCGCAGCTTCAGCGTCGGCGCCATCGTGCCGCCGGTGGCATTGCCCTTGGGGATATGAGCGACATGGATGCCGGCACGGCCGACGCGGGCGATGTCATCCTCGGTCATGAAGATGCAATGCGCGCCGATCAGCCGGTCGGATAACAGGCCGACCTCATCCAGCAGCTCGGCCGGGGTCAGGCCGTCGCGCTCGGCGATGCGCGCGACCTCGATGGGGCTTTGGGCAAGGTGGGTGGTCACCATCATGCCCGTGGCATCGCGCGCCGCCCGCACCTCATGCAGGAATGCGGTCGAGCAGGTGTCGGGCGCGTGGGCGGCAAGCTGCACGCCGAGCCGGCCGTCCATGGCCCCGTGCCAGCGTTGGTGCAGCGCCAGCGCCGCGTCCAGCGTGCGCCGACCGATGGCGGTGTCGTAGTCCCAGCGCCCACGGCTGACGCCCGAAAAGTCGACATCGTGGATGCGCCCGCAGCCGGTCACCCTGAGCCCCAAGTCACCCATGGCGGGCAGCGTCAGGTCCTGGTGCACATAGGTGTCGTTGATCAGCGTCGAGCCGAACTTCATCGCCTCCAGCGCGCCCAGACGGGCCAGCGCGACGGCTTCCTCCTCGGTGACCATGTGGCCCTGCGGCACCCCAGGCGTATAGGCAGGCGCGAAGCCCATATCCTCGGCCACGCCGCGCACCATGGTCAGGATCGCGTGCAGGTGGATGTTCACGAGACCCGGCAGAACGACAAAACCGGTGCCGTCGATCACCCGGGCGGCGGGCGGCGGCGGCCCCTCGGCCGCGCCGACCGTGTGCAGACGGTCGCCCATAACCGCGATGCGGCCCTTGCCGATCTCGGGGGCCACTGGGTCCGAGGTCAGGACATGCGCGCCCTCGATCAGGATGTCGATATCGCGTGCGTGGCCGGTCATGCGAGGCGCGCTCCCTCGGGCAGCAAGTGGCGCAGAAACCGCCGCGTCGCCTCTTCGCGCGGTGCGGTGAAGATCTCGGCCGGGGGTCCTTCCTCGAGGATCGTGCCGCCCTCCATGAAGATCACGCGATCCGCGGCGTCGGCGGCGAAGCGCATCTCATGCGTGACGATCATCATGGTCATGCCGCCATCCGACAGCGCTCGCATGACGTCCAGCACCTCCTGCACCAACTCCGGATCGAGCGCCGAGGTGGGTTCGTCGAACAGCATGATCTCGGGCTCCATGGCGAGCGCCCGGGCGATGGCGACGCGTTGCTGCTGCCCGCCCGACAGCTCGGAGGGTCGCTTGTCCATGTGATCGGCAAGCTTCACCCGGTGGAGTTCGCGCTCGGCCAAATCGCGCGCCTCGCCGCGGGAGAGGCCGCGCACCTTCTCGGGCCCGATGCTGACGTTTCGGCGCGCGGTCAGGTGCGGGAACAGGTTGAAGCGCTGAAAGACGAAGCCGAATTTCTGTCGCTGCTTGGCGATCGTCGCCTCGCTATCGGCGCGCCAGGTGCCGCCCGGGCCGTCATAGGCGCCGCCCACCGTCTCGCCGTCGATCCAAACCGTGCCGCCATTGGGCTCTTCCAACCGGTTCAAACAGCGTAGCAGCGTCGTTTTTCCCGAGCCCGAGGCGCCGATCAGCACCACCGTCTCGCCGCGGGCGATGTCGAGATCGATGCCGCGCAGCACCGTCGTCGCGCCAAAGCGTTTCTCCAGACCCTCGATGCGCAACAGCGGGTGGGGGCTCACCATGCCGGCAACCTCCGCTCGATCCAGCGCGAGAGCCAACTCAAGAGCTTGATCAGCACATAGTAGTAGAGGGCGAGCAGCGTGTAGATCTCGAACGGTACGAAGTGGATCGAGATAATCGCCTGACCCGCGCGCGTCAGCTCATAGACCGAGATCACCGAGAGCAGCGAGGAGTTCTTGACCAGGCTGATCATCTCGTTGGTCAGCGGCGGGACCATCTGGCGATAAGCCTGGGGCAGCAGGATCCAGAACAGGATCTGCCCGCGGCGCATGCCGATCGAGCGAGCGGCCTCGGCCTGGCCCTTCTCGATCGCGCCGACACCGCCGCGCACGACCTCGGCCACGAAGGCCGCGGCATTCAGCGAGAGGGCGAGCACACCGGCCCAGAACTCGTCGAGGCGGATGCCGATCACCGGCAGGGCGAAGAAGACGAGGAAGATTTGGATGAGCAGCGGCGTGCCGCGGATGAAATCGACATAGGCCGAGATCACCCCCCGCGCGAGCCGGCTGTCGGAGAGCAGCATCAGCCCGAACAGGATGCCGAGCACCAGACCGAGGACGGCAGAGAGCGCGGAGACCTCAAGCGTGACGAGCGCGCCCTCGAACAGCAGCGGGATCGCCTTCTCGATGATCTGCCAGTCGATGTTCATGCATGAACCGCTCGGGGCCGACGCTGGTGGCCGGCCCCTCCTTGGCTATCAGGTGTTGAGTGACCGAACTCAGGCGAAAGACGGGATCTCGTCGGCGAGGTCCATCTTGAAGCCGAACCACTTCTCCTGCAGCGCGTAGATCTCGCCGTTGTCCTTGAGACGCGTGAGCTCGGTGTCGAGGAAGGAGACCAGTTCGGTGTCTTCCATGCGCGCCGCGAGGCCAGCCCAGTTCGGCTTGCCGACCGGGCGCACCAGCGCATAGGCGCCCGGGCGGTCCTTCATCACCTGGCCGAGTGTCGGCAGCGTGTTCAGCACCCCGTCGACCGTGCCCTGAGAAAGCGCGAGATAGGCGGCCGGGTGATCGTCATAGATCTTGACCTCGTCAAAGCCCGCGCCCGCCGCCGCCGCGATTTCGGTGGACAGATCGTCCTTCATGCTCTCGCCCGGAGAGCCGAGCTTCACGCCCAGCACCTTGCCCGACATCGCGTTGATAGACGTCATCGTACCCTCGTCCTCCGCACGGATGAGTAGCGCCTGGCTGGCCTCGGCATAAGGGATCGAGAAGGCGACCTTTTCCAGCCGCTCCTTGCGGTAACTCATCGAGGACATGATGATGTCGAAGCGCCCCGCATAGAGCGCGGGGATGATGCCCGACCACTGGGTGTCGATGAACTCGGCCTCGACGCCGAGCGTCGCGCACATCACCGCCGCTAGATCGACGTCGTACCCAACGATCTCGCCGCCATCGCGGAAGGTAAAGGGCGGGTAGGTCGCTTCACACCCCACACGCAGGACGCCGGCCGATTTGATCTTGGAGAAGGTCGTCTCGGCAAAGGCCGGGCGGGCGATGAACGGCATGGCGATGCCGGCGGCCGCGGCGGTACCGAGCAGGCGGCGTCGGGTGACGTGGTTGTCGGACATGGTCGTTCCCTTCTGGTTGTGGTGGTCCTTTAGGGAAAATGAAGCAAGCAACGTGCCAGAATTTTAGTATCATATTTTCAGAGGGTTATCTCAGATGGAATGCCATTTGCCCGTTCCATGGGCGCTATAGCGCCCCAAGGCGCGCCATCACGGCAGGCGCGTGGGCAGGATGGCGGGGTCGATGCTCTCGGCCTGGCAGCGCGCGACGATCCGGCGATAGGCCGGCATCATGGCCTCGACCTCGGCCTCGGCCGCCGCAAGGGCGGGTTCCAGCCCGGCATGGGCCTCGGCGATCTCCGCCAGGATCGCCGCCTCGTCGATACCGGTAAGACGCCCGTCCGCCATCACTGTCTGCCCGTCGATGATCAGCCCATCGAGCGAGGCACCGGTCTCGCCATAGACCAGTTGGCGAAGCGGATCGTTCAGCGGCACGAAGGGGATGCTGTCGAGGCGCCAGAGTGCCAAATCGGCCCGCAGACCGGGCGCGATGCGGCCGAGGCGGTCGCCCTGCCCCAGTGCCCTCGCGCCCCCGGTCGTCGCCGCTGCGAAGGCCTCGCCCGCGTCGATCCAGCGCTCGGGCTCGTCGCCGCGCAGTTTCTGGACAAGCGCCGTCGCGGCCACGGCACGCAGCATGTCGACGGTGTCGATCGAGCCACAGCCATCGGTGCCAAGACTGACATTCACCCCGGCATCGAGCATCGCGCGCATGGGCATGAGCCCCGAACCCAGCTTGAGGTTGCTGTTGGGGTTGTGCTGCACCGAGGCGCCCGAGGCCGCGATCAGGCGGATATCCTCGGGCGTCACCCAGACCGCGTGGATCAACGAGGTCGCAGGCTTCAGAAAGCCGAGCGCGTCGAGATGGGCAAACATCGAGCGGCCGTAGAAGCGCCCGGCCGTCACCGCCTGCAGCCGCGTCTCCTGGACGTGGATGATCACCGGCAGGTCCATATCGTCGGCCATGGCGCGCACTTCGCGCAGGAAACCGTCGCTGCAGCGCTGCGGCGCGCTGGGGGCTGCGAGGATACCAACGCGAGCCTCGCGGGGATGGCGCTCGGCGGCGCGGGCGCGCACGAAGGCGAGCACCTCGGCCGGCGGTGTCGCGTTCACGGCACTGAGGCGCGCCAGCAGGTCGGGTGGAAACTCCTCCTCGACAAAGGGCAGTGCGCGGAAGAAGGGCCGGTCGAACAGGGTCGGGCCGACAAAGGCGCGGATGCCGATACCCTCGTAGGCCTGCAACGCCGCATCGACATGGTCGGGGATCAGCACGGGGCTGACATTCAGATCGTCGACGATGGTCGTCGTGCCCGAGCGCAACGCCTGGATGGCGCCGACCATGGTGCGCAGATAGACCTGCCGCGCGCTGATGGGGATCGGCGCCAGCGGGCGGACATAGTTCATCCAGAGCTCGAGCGGCAGGCGGTCGTAGCGGCCCTTGTGATAGTGCTCGTGGCTGTGGTGATGGCCGTTGATGAGGCCCGGCGTGACCAGCCGCCCCGATGCGGCAACGGGCGAGCCGCGCGGCGCCCCCTGCCCGGCCGGCCGGATCTCGGCAATCGCCCCGTCCGCGATCTCGATATCGACGCGGCCGCGCGGCGCGATGCCCGACGGCGGGTCGATCATCAGCGCGTCGGTCAGTGTGAGCATGGTCAATGGCAGGTCTCCGGAAAGCCGGGGCGCGCGCCGATCGTGCGCGCCCCGGCCCGTGGCATGGTCACGTCACCGCATCAGTTCAGGTTGTCGTAGACCGCCTTCAGCTGCGCCTGCTCCTCGGCCATCAGAGCGCCGAACTCTTCGGCACCCAGAAAGTCGACGCGGCTGTTGATCCGGCCGATGAGACGCAGGAAGCCCTCGTCCTTCACCAGTTCCTCGAAACCCGTCGACAGCTTGGCGATCACATCATCCGGTGTGCCGGCCGGGGCAAGGACGCCGCGCCAGAAGTGGAAGATGATCTCCTCGCCCAGTTCGCCGCAGGTCGGCACGTCGGGCAGGCTATCCCATCGTTCGAAATCCGTTGTGCAGATGCCTTTTACCGTGCCGGCCTTGATGTGCTCACCCACGACCGAGGGCGCGCCGGCATAGGCCATGGTCTCGCCGCCCAGCAGCTTCTGCATGGCGGGGCCGCCGCCGCCGTAGACGATGCCCTTCATCTCGGTCTCGGTGTTCAGCTTCAAGAGCTCGAACACGGTGTAGGTGAAGCCGTTCACATTGTCGCTGGAGTAGACCAGATCGCCCGGGTTCTCCTTGGCATAGGAGATCATCGTGGCGAGATCCTCGAAGGGCGCATCGGCGCGGGCCACAAAGACCGCGGGCGAGTAGTTGATCCGCGCGACGGGGATGAAATCCTCGGTGGTGTAGGGCAGATCCTCGACCTGCGGGCGGAGCGAGTTGATCGTCGGATCGCCGAACAGCACGGTGTAGCCGTCCGCGCCGGATTTCGAGACCTCGGTCGCGCCCACCGCGCCGCCACCGCCCGAGCGGATGACCGAGATCATCGGCTGGCCGAAATAGGGCTCGGCCACGGTGGTGATGATGCCGGCATGCAGCGAGTGCGAGCCACCCGGCGGATAAGGCGTCACAAAGGTGATCGGCTTCTCGGGGAACTCGGCCGCCATGGCGAGGGTGGCGGGTGCCGCCAGCATCAGCGCGGCACCGAGGGCGAGGTGGGTCTTCAGTCGGCTGGTCATCGTTCAGGCTCCCTGTCGGTTTGTGGTGGTGGGGGTTGGGGTCGAAAGACGTCGCCAGCCGAGAAAGCCGATTATCCCCGCGATGACGGCGAGGAGCGTGGCGGCGATCGGTTCGGTGACGAAGATCAGCAGGCTGCCATCGGACAGCGTCAGCGATTGGCGGAGCGCGCTCTCCAAGCCCGGCGTCAGCAGCATCGCGATGACGAGTGGCGGGATCGGGATCGTGGCCTTGCGCATGGCGTAACCGAGCACCGCACCCGCGAGCATGATCCACCAGTCGAACACGGCGTTGTTGACCGCGAAGGCCCCCGCGAAGCAGAGCGCGACGACCGACGGGTAGAGCACCCCCGGCGGGATCGCGGTGATGTGGCGAAGATACCGGATCGCGCCGAGGCCGAAGACCAGCAGCATGACGTTGGTGACCAGCAGGATCGCAAAGAAGCCATAGAGCACCGGGCCGTGCTGCGCGAAGAGGAGCGGGCCCGGCAGCAGGCCCTGCGCCATGAAGGCCCCCAGCAGCACCGCGGTGATCGTGTCGCCGGGAATGCCGAACACCATCATCGGGATCAGCGCGGCGGGGCAGACGGCATTGTTGCCGGCCTCGGCCGCGGCCACACCCTCCAGCGATCCTTTGCCATAGCGTTCGGGCGTTCGACTCCGCCGCTTGGCGACGCCATAGGCCAGCCAGCACGAGATCTCAGCCCCAAGACCCGGCAGGGCACCGAGAAAGGCACCGATGCCGGTGGAGCGCAGGATCGTCGGTGCGGCCGCCCGCAGTTCGGCGCGGGTGACACCCTCGGCCGACATCTCGACGCTGATCCGGTCGCGCGCCTCGCGGCCAAGGCGTTCGGCCTGAATCAGGATCTCGGAAAGCGCAAACATGCCGATCAAGAGCGGCACGAGCGAGATGCCGCCCCAGAGGTCGATGACCCCGAAGGTGAGACGCGAGGCCCCCGACATGGGATCGAGGCCCACGCAGGCAAACAGCACGCCGAGCGCCACAGCAAACGCGCCCTTGGCAGCCGAAGCGCCCGAGACGCCCGCGATCATCACCAGCGCAAAGAGATACAGCATGGCGAAGTCAGGAGACCCGAAGCGGATCGCGACCGAGGCGAGGGGGGCTGCCACAAAAATCAGCACAAGCGTCGCCAAAAGGTCGGCCAAAACCGAGGCGACAAGGCTCATCTCCAGCGCCTTGCGCCCCAGGCCCTGCCGGGCCAGCGCCGCGCCGTCGATGGCGGTGGCGGCGGCGGCGGCCGTGCCGGGCGTGTTGATCGTGATGGCGGGGATCGAGCCGCCATAAATCGCGCCCTTGTAGATCCCAAGAAGGAACGAGATCCCCACCGTCGCCTCCATGAAGAAGGTGAACGGCGCGAGCACCGCCACCGCCATCGTCGCGGTCAGGCCGGGCAACGCGCCGACGACGATACCCGCTGCCAGACCGACCAGTGCCGCCGTAAGCGCCAGCGGATCGGCGAGGACCGACAGGCCATGCGCTATGGCCTCGCCGAGCATCAGAAGACGAGGCCGTCGGGAAAACGGACAAGCAGCAAGCGCTCGAACAGCAGATGGACAGCGAACGGCACGGCGCCGGCCGTCGGCAGGATCAGGCGCAGATCGCGGAGACCGAAGACCGGCGGCAGGATGAGGAGGCCGAGAACCAGGGTCTCGAAAAAGCCGATGCGCTCGATCAGGAGAACCATCGCCAACACCGCCAACAGGACCAGAAGCGGCCGCAGGCCAGGGCGCTCCAGCGCGGCGTCAGCCCGGCCCCTGGAGCCGGCGATGGCGATCGACGCGAGCGCGAGCGCGATGGCGCCGATGGCGGGAAAGAAGGCCGGCGAGGTCATGTCGCTGAGGGCGTCGATCCCCGCGCCGCGCGGCCCGCCGAACAGCGACAGCACCGCCGCCAAGGCCGTGCCAAGGCCAAGCAGACAGAACATCAGGTCGGCGAGGCGGGCAGGCATGGCGTCTCCGTCTGCGGTCGTCCCTGGGAATTAAGCAAATGGCATGCCATTTTTCAGCCGGAGAATTTCCTCGTACAATCAGAGAGTTGGAAACTGCCCCACACCAAACCAATGCACGAGAAAATGGAATGCCATCTTCGCAGGCACTCTCCGCTCGAACACGATGCAGGACGGCCCAGCGCCTTGGGCCCTGCCCTGCCAAACGCCAGCGGCGGGGTCTAGCGCGGCTGCCACGCGGGCAGGCCGCACCCCTCACGCCAACGGGCGGCGATCTCGGCGCGCGTGGTGATCCAGGCGCCGCCACGCGCTGCGAGGCCATCGAGCAGGGCGGCAAGACCGCCGATCCGGCCCGGCCGGCCGATGATGCGCTGGTGCAGGCCAATCGACATCATGCGGGGCTGATCCGCGCCCTCGCGAACCAGCCAGTCGAAGGCGGCCAGGCAGTACTCGGCGAAATCGGCGCCCTGCACGAAGGCGCCGCCCGGGCCAAAGCGCATGTCGTTGGTATCGAAGGCATAGGGCAGGACGATATGGGCGTGCCCGTCGACCGTCTCGACCCTCGGCATGTCGTCGTCATAGGCGTCGCTGTCATAGGCGATGCCGCCATGCTCGACGAGCAGGCACCGTGTTGCCGGGGTCGCGGCCGAGCGTGTGTGCCATCCGACGGGCGCCCGACCGGCAGCCTTTGCGACGGCGGCATGGGTGCGGGCGATCACGGTACGCTCGGTCGCCTCGTCCATGCCGGCATGGCGTTCCCAGCGCCAACCGTGGCAGGCGATCTCGTGGCCGGCCGCCGCAGCCTCGGCGATGAGCCATGGTGTCCGCTCGGCCGCGCGGCCACAAACCGACAGGGTCACCGGCACGCCATGGCGGGCGAACAGCGCTGCGATCCGTGGCCAACCGGCGCGCGGGCCATAGCCGAAATGGCTCTCGAGGCAGGGATCGGGGGCGCTGCCCACGTCATCGACTGCCTCATAGATCAGTTCGTTGCGCTCATCGCCATCGGCCACCGAGAGCTCGGCGCCCTCCTCGATGTTGAGCACGAAGGACACCGCGACGCGCGCCCCACCCGGCCAGCGGATCAGAGGCGGCGGCGGGGCGCGGAGGACGCGGCGATCCGCGCTCACGCGCCGACGCCAGCGGGACGCCCGCGCGCCAGATGGTCGCCGCTTGCCCGGGTCACCATCTCGCCGTCACGGCAGACGACGCGGCCCCGCAGCATCGTCAACACCGGCCAGCCGGTGACCGAGAACCCCTCATAAGGCGTGTAATCGGCGCCATGGTGCAGCGCCTCCTGGCGGATCGTCTCCTGCCGCTCGGGATCCCACAGCACGATGTCGGCATCCGCGCCGACCGCGATCGTCCCCTTGCGGGGATAGAGGCCGTAGATCCTGGCATGGTTGGTCGCGGTCAGGCGGACGAAATCGTTCAGGCTGATCCGGCCCTTTGACACCCCTTCCGAGAACAGGATCGGCAGGCGCGTCTCGATCCCGGGGATGCCGTTCGGGATGTAGCGAAAGCTCTTTAACCCGTCAGGATGTTGCTTGCCGGCCGGATCGGCATAACGGAACGGGCAGTGGTCGGAACTGAAGATATCGAAGACGCCGGTCGTGATGCCCTCCCAGCAGGCGACCTGGCTCTCGGTGTCGCGCGGCGGCGGGGAACAGACCTGCTTGGCGCCATCGAACCCTGCGGTATCGAGATCATCGGCCGTCAGCACCAGGTATTGCGGGCAGGTCTCGCCCATCACGCGAAGACCCCGCTGGCGAGCGCGGCGGATCTCCTCCATCGCGTCGCGGTTCGAGACATGGACGATCATCACCGGCACATCGGCGATCTCGGCCAACGAGATGGCGCGGTGCGTCGCCTCGCGTTCCACCGGGATGGGGCGGGTGCGGGCATGCATCACCGGCGTCGTCTCACCGGCCGCCTCGGCCCGGTCGCGCAGCCATTCGATGGCGTCATCATTCTCGGCATGGACCAGGGTTAGCATCCCCGCCTCGCGTGCCGCGGCAAAGACCTCGAGGATCTCGCGGTCGCTGAGTCTTAGGCCGGGATAGGTCATGAAGACCTTGGCCGAGGTATAGCCATCGGCCGCCAGCGCCGGCAGTTCCTGGCCCAGCACCTGCGCTGTCGGGTCGGCGATGATCAGGTGGAAGCTGACATCCACATGGCACTGCCCATCGGCCAGACCGTGATACCAGGTCAGCGCCTCGCGCAGCGTCTGGCCGCGCGCCTGCAGGCAGAACGGCATGACGGTGGTATTGCCGCCGAAAGCGGCGGCGCGCGTGGCGCTTTCGAAGTCATCCGCCATCTCGATCCCGGGGCCCGAGGGCTGAGAGATGTGGACATGGCTGTCGATCCCGCCGGGCAGCACCAAACGCCCGCGCGCGTCGATGGTCTCGGCGCCTTCCAGCCCCTGGCCGAGGGCTGCGATCCGACCGTCGATGATACCGATATCGGCGGCGAAGGTGTCGGCGGCGGTGGCGACGGTGCCCCCGGCAATCACGGTGTCGAAACGGGTCATGCCACTTCGGCGAACAGCCGCCCCCAGCCGGTGACGCCGTTCGGGCTGACGCCGGTCTGGCGCAGCGCCGCCCAGACGGCGGTGGCGACCGTGTCGTAGACGGGGATCCCCGTCTCGGCCTCGATGGTGGCGGCCACCTCGGCCCCGCGCATGTTCGTGCAGAAAACCGCAATGGCGTCGGGCTTCGCGGCGGCCACCTCGCGGCAGAGATCAGCGATCTGCTCGGTCGTGAAGCGCGAAAACGCAAAGTTTTCGGATGTCTGCATATGCCGTTCGGCCACGCAGTCGAAACCGCTGGCGGCGTAATTGGCGATGATCTTCGATTGCACATCGTCGATGTAAGGCGTGACGAGGCCGAAACGCTCGACACAGGTCGCCTCGAAGATCTCGTTCAGCGCCAGCACCGAGGAACAGGCCGGCACACCCGTGCGCTGCTCGATCGCGGCACAAAGCGCGCGGTCGCGCTCAAAGCCCAGCCAACCGGCCGAGGTGCCGTTCCAGCAGATCGAGCCGACATGCGCATCCGACAGCAATTCAGCGGCCGCCAGCATCGGCTCCATATCGAACTGGCCAAGGGCGCTGTCGGAGAGCGATATCTCTGTCACCCGGAACCGGCCGAAATGGGCGCTGACATCCGGCAGGCCGCTCAGGATGCTGGTCGTCACAGGCTCCAAGACGGTGTTGGAGGACGGCGTGAGCATCCCGATCAGGGTTCGGTCGTCCTCAAGGGTCATCCTGCCGGTCTCCTCGCTGGTTCCTCGCTAGGGGCGCGTTCTCGCGCTCTGCACCGCGAACAATCAAATTGCATGCCATTTTTTGAAGTTATTGTAATTGAACAGTAATACTACAACCAGAAGATCGGAGGACCGCTTGCTGCCAGTCGCACGGGCAGTCCGTGACCACGGCGTGATCAGGACGCAAAGCTTGCTGAGAACCCACCGCAAAGCAACATCGGCCAGGGCCTGGGTTTCTGCCGCTCACCCCGGAGCGGCGGTGAGGGAGGTCTCCTCGGCGCGCTCGATGACACCGGCCACGGCCTCTCCGGTCCGCAACAGGTGACGCCGCCAGATCCGTTCGGCCGCCGGGGCGTTACGGGCCCGCAGTGCCGCCATCAGGGCATCATGCTCGCCGACGGCCTCGGACAAGCGTTGCGGCTCCATGATCGCGGCGTAGCGCCCGCGCATCGCGCGCAGCATCAGGCGGGCATGGGTCTCGGACAGGTGCGGGTTCGCCGCGGCGGCGAGCACCGCTTGGTGAATATCGCTGTTCAGCACGAAGTAGGCGTCGCGCTCACCGGCCCGGAAATGCGCCAGCATGCGCGCATGCATGGCTTCGAGCGTCATCATGGCCTCGGCGCCGATCCGCTCCGCCGCAAGCGCGGCAGCCGTCGCCTCGATGCCGGCCAGCACCTCGAAAAGATGGCGCGCATCCTCGGCACCGAGCGGGGCGACGCGCGCGCCGCGGTTGCGGTGGATCTCCACCAGACCGTCGATCTCAAGCAGCTTCAGCGCCTCGCGGAGCGGTGTGCGTGACACCGAGAGCTCGGCGCAGAGCCTGCGCTCGACGATCCGCTCATCCGGGGCAAGCGCACCGCGCACGATCCGGTCGCGCAGGATCTCGGCAAGCCGGGCCGCCATCGCGACCTCTCGCTCGCCTTGCTGCGCGGAGCCCTTGGAGACGGTCAGGGGCCCTGCCCCGTGCTGGCCTCCCTTGCCGCCTTTTCGCAGAAGCGCTCTCTTGGCCTCACGTGCTCCGATGCCCTCGCGCTTGGTCATGCCCTGGCCGCCCTCGCCCGTTGGACCGCCACGCTGACCGCGGCCTCGACCGGGGAAATGACCGGGACGCCAAGGCGCTTGGCCAAAGCGGCAGCGGTGCTGGCCAGCGGTCCGCCACCGATGATGATCGCCTCGGCCCCATCCTCGCGCACCGCAGCGGCGCCGATCTCGGCCATCGCATCGATCAGCGCGCTCCGATCGGCGATCAGTGCCGCGGGCGCACCTTCGGTCACGCGCACCGAGGCAAGACGCTCGCCATGGCCGTGGCGACGGACCAAGGCCTCGGTTCTGTCCACAAGATCGCCCATCGTCGTGATCACCGCGAAGCGGCCCTGCCGGCAGCAGCTTGCGATCTCGAAGGCGGCCTCGGCGAGACCGACCACCGGGACCGACACCTTTTGGGCGAGGTCGTCGCGCCCAGGATCGCCGAAGGCCGAGACGATCACGGCATCGGCGGCACCCAGGTCACCGGCAAGCGCCAGAACCGCGGCGATGGCCGCGTCGTACTCGGCATGCGTGGTGATCAACGGGGAACCGGATTTGGCGGTCAGGCCCGAGACCCGCACATCGTCGGGCGCCGCTTGGGCGGCGAGGGCCACCATGTCAGCGGTAAATGCCCGGGTGGTGTTGGGGTTGATCAAGACGAGGTGCATGCCCCGTTCATTACGGCGCTCCCCGCCACAGCGGAAGCGTGATCTGACGCCGGAGAAACCGCGCGCGAGTACCGTGCCGCGCCACGGGGCGCCACGGGGCAACGTCGCTGTCCGTCACTCCGTGCGGCCGGGTCGGGCCGGGCGCTGACTGGGACGCTCGATGCCACCATCCCACCCTCAAGCGGGCGGGCCTCGATGTCAGAGGGCCAGGTGATGACGAACGCGCGGGCGCTCGCCTTCGATGAGGGCGATGATCTCGGCCTGCAGTCTGCGTTCCGCCTCCGTCACCCGTTCATGCTGGCGCAGATGCTCGGCCCATGAGGCCACCATGAAGGCCTCGCGATAGAGGCCATCCTCCTCGACGATGCGGAACAGGTGCCAGCCATAGCCCCCATCGCGCCGCCGCGCCGCGCCAAGCTGGGCCATCAGCGCGCGGAACGGCGTGATGTTCACCTCCGCCACGTGGTAATCCAGCGTCACGAGAACGGGGCCATCCGCCGCCGCGCCACTTTCGACGATCGGGGGCGCAGGCCAGTGCAGGCTGGCAACCGTCGCAAGCTCATCGCCGGCGACGATCTGGATTCGCGTGGCCGCAAAGCCCACCACGGCAAGCGTCATCGCCGCCACCAGCAGGGTCGCAGCGACGCCGATCTCCTCGGCCACGAGACCCCAGAACACCGCACCGCCGGACATCGCGCCGAAAAAAGCCATGAGATAGAGCGACAGCCCACGGGCACGCACCCAGTTTGGCAGCGCCGCCTGTGCCGCGACCTGCAGGCTCGACAGCACCGTGATCCAGCTGGCCCCGGCAATGAGGCCCACGACGATGGCCACAGTCTCGACCGCGAAGCCTGCCATCGCCGCCATGGCGATGGCCGTGCCGAGGGTGCCGACAAGGACCAGGCTGCCAGGTTCCAGTTGTCGACGTAGCCAGGCAAGCGCAAGCGCGCCGATCACGGCACCGGCACCGACCGCGCCGAGCAGCAGACCGTAGAGCTCGGCACCACCGCTCAGGACATCGCGCGCGATCAGCGGCAAGAGCGCCCAATAGGCCGAGGCGAAAGTGAAAAAGGCGAGCGCCCGCAGGATGACCCGCCTCAATCCAACGCTGTTGCGGGCGTAGCGGAGCCCGGCCAACATGGCGCCCAGCACGCTTTCGGGCGAGGTCGTGCGGTGGCGCGGCGGCTCACCCTGCCAGAACCACAGCACCGCGATGATGCCAACAAAACTGAACGCATTCACCGCAAACGGCGCCCAAAGACCGATCGACACGATCAGCAGGCCGGCCAGCGCCGGACCGAAGGCGCGGCTCACATTGATCCCGACCGAGTTGAGCGACACCGCCGCCGACAGTGCGGGCCTTGGCACGAGCCCGGGCACGATGGCCTGCCAGGCCGGCGCCATGAAAGCGGCGCCGGCACCGAGCAGGAAGGTGAAAAGCAAGAGCAGCGGCGCCGTCATCATGCCGCCTGCGACCAGCGCGGTCATCGACGCGGCGACCACGGCGAGCACGAGGTTGACACTGAGCAGCAGACGCCGCCGATCGAGGATATCCGCCAGCGCGCCGGCAGGCAGCGCGAACAGGAAGACCGGCAAGGTGGTCGCCGCCTGCACGAGCGCCACCATGATCGGCCCGGGGGCCAGCGTGGTCATCAACCAGGCAGCGCCGACATCGTTCATCCAGGTGCCGGTGTTAGACGCCACCGTGGCCACCCAGAGTGCCGCGAAGACCGGATGGCGAAGCGGTGCCAACGGGCCCGGCGCCGCGGCACTGCTGACGGCGCCCTTTTCCGGCGGCCGCAGGCTGATCGTGCTCACTGGAAGACCTCCGCCCAGTCCGGGTGTTTGCGCCGCTCGGCGTTCAAGAAGGGGCAGAGCGGGACGATCCTGAAGCCTTCGGACCGGGCATCCTCGACAAAGCGTGCGGCCAGAGCGAGCGCCACGCCCCGCCCGCGCAGGCTGTCATCGACAGCGGTATGATCGGCGATGACCAGTGTCGGGCTCGCGATGGAATAGGTGAGCGCGCCGGTGCCGTCCTGCCCCTCGACGCGCGCGACATAGCGGCCCTTCGACCCCTCGACATGGCGCTCGATCACGACGGTCATTGGCTCAGATCCCGGCCGGCGGGCCCGATCTCGGACAGAACCGTGACGGCCATGCCCGGGCGCAGCAGGCGGTCAGGGTTCTCAAAGGTCGCACGGACCGTGACGGTGCCGTTGGCCGCATCGACGATCGGGCTGGCACGGTCCGGCGTCGCCGTCGCACCAAAGCGCCTATCGCCCGGCAGGATGAGGCTGAGCGTGACGCGCGCCAGCAGCGCTTCGACCGTCGCGGCACCGCTGTCGGCAAGCGATCTCAGGCGGTCGGCATAGGGGATGGGATAGGCAACCACGACGGGGTCGAGCACCGCGATCGTCGCGAGAGGCGGGCCGGCTTCGGCCTCCAGAAACTGGCCGATCACCACCGCGGGCGCCGAGATCACGCCGGAGAGGGGCGCACGGATCACCGCACGCTTCAGATCCAGCGCCGCACGGTCGCGTTCGGCACGTGCGAGTTGCAACCCGGCTTCGGCGGCGGCCTTACGCGTTCGGGCGGGCCCCACAACGGCATCGGCGGCGACGCCCCGTTCAAACAATGCCTCCTGCCGGGCCGCGTTTCGGGTGGCGCCGGTCATCTCAGCCTCGGCGCGGGCAAGCTCGGCCTCCGCCACCGCAAGGGCCAGTTCGGCATCGACCGGATCGAGAAGGATGAGCGGTTGACCAGCCTCGACCGCCTCGCCCTCCTCGAACAGCACCTCGGCCACGACCCCATCGAGGCGGGTGGACACGACAGCCGCCCGCGATGGCTCGACCCGACCGTCCAAAACCAGCGGCTCGGCCCTAACGCCAGGGGGGGTGGCGATCATCACAGCCAGGATGAGAAAGCTCCGCCAAAGCATTGCCTTTCCTCCACTCACGCGGCGACCAGGGGGCGCTGCGCGCCAGGGGCTCCGAAGACCGGCACGGGCGACCAATCGGGCAATTCGGGCAGCGGTGCCGGGGCGTGTTCGGCAAAGGCGCCCTTCGCATGGGCGATCTTGCCACCCGACAGGGTCAGATCGGCCGTGATCTCGATGATCTCATCCTCATCGACGGTGAAGTAGTCGCGATCCAGCACCGCGAGGTCTGCGAACTGCCCCGCCATGATCTGGCCCTTCAGCCCCTGCTCGCGCGAGAACCAGGCACCGGCCGCCGTCCAGTGGCGGAGCGCCTCCTCGCGGCTGAGGCAGTTGTCGCGGGCCCAGATGACATCGCCGCCGCGCCCCCTGCCGGACACCGCCCAATGGATTGCGAGCCACGGATTATAGGACGAGACCCGGGTTGCATCGGTGCCGGCGGCAAGCGGCACGCCCGAGGCCATCATCTTGCGCACCGGCATCACGTCGCGGAGTGCCTGCGCGCCATACCGGTCGCGATAGGCGGTGGCCTGAAAGGCGATGCGGTTCTGGTATGAGATGCCGCCACCAAGACGGGCGACCCATTCCATGGTCTTCTCCGACACCGTCTCACCGTGGTCGAAGATCCAGTTGAGCTCGTGAAGGTCCCGGTCGCGGCCGACCTCCTCCAGCACCGTTAGAAGGCGATGCGCGCTTTCCTCATAGGTGCAGTGGAAGCGGATCGGCCAGCGGTTCTCGAGCAGGAACTCGAGCACCGGGCGCAGATCGCCTTCCATGCGTTTCGGCAGGTCGGGCCGGGGGTAGGAGAAGTCCTCGAAATCATAGGCCGAGGCGACCAGCATCTCGCCCGCGCCCACGCATTTCAGGTAGTCGTCGCCCTGGTCCGGTTTGACGATGTCATGCCAGCGCCTGAAGTCGTCGAGCTCGAACAGCGGGCGCTGGGCGAAGAGCTGATAACCGATGCGTACGGTCTGCTCGCCGCGGCGGTTCAACTCGGCGATCACGCCGTAATCGTCGGGATAATTGAGAAACCCGCCCGCGCAGTCGAGCGCCGAGGTCAGCCCAAGCCCGTTCAGCGCGCGAAAATAGTGCCGGGTCGACAGCACCTGGCGCTCGAAATCCAGCTTTGGCGCCATGTCGAGCAGCGCATAAAGCGGCTGCGCGTTCGGCCGCGCCATGGCAAGGCCCGTTGGAGCGCCGTTGTCGTCACGCTCAAGCCGGCCCGAGACGAAGGGCTCGTAGAAATGGCTGTCGATGCCGAGGGCCCGCAGCGCCGCCCGGTTCAGCCAGCAGCGGTCGTAGAGATGCAGCACATAGACCGGCACATCGGGCGAGACGGCGTTGATCTCGTCGAGGGTAGGCAGGCGTTTCTCGGCGAATTGATCGGCCGACCAACCGCCCACGACACGGATCCATTGCCCGGCGGGCGTGCGCTCGGCCTGGCGCTTCAGCATCCTCAGGCCGTCGGCGAGGGAGGGGACGGTGTCCCAGCGCAGCTCCATCGCGAAGTTGTTGCCCTGGCGGATGATATGGGTGTGGCTGTCGATCAGGCCCGGGATGACCCGCCGGCCCCGCAGGTCGATGACCCGGGCACCCTCTGCCTTGCCCATGATCTCGGCATCGGTGCCGGTGGCGGCGATGGTGCCGCCCTGAATGGCGATGGCCTCAACCTCGGGCTTAGCCGGGTCAAAGGTCGTGATCTTGCCGTTGTGCAGGATGAGATCGGCCATGGGCGGTGCCTTCCGGATGCGCGTTCGGTGGGCCCGCCGGATCGACCGGCGGGCGCTCGGCTCGGCGCTTAGCCGGCCTGTAGGATCACGGGCGACCAGTCTGGGCTGACGGCGGGGATGTGGCGCAGATCCTCAACGCCATAGGCGCCCTTGCCATGCACGACCTCGCCACCCAGCACCGTGAGATCGGCGCCGAGATTGGCGATCTCGGCATCGGTGACGGCGAAGTAGTCACGATCCAGCACCACGAAATCGGCCAGTTGGCCCGGGGTGATTGCCCCCTTGTTGCCCGCATCGCCGGTGAACCAGGCCGAGCCGGTGGTCCAGATGCGCAGCGCCTCCTCCCGCGTCAGCAGGTTGGCGTCGTCATACATCGGCAAACCGCCCCGCGAGAGGCCGGTCGTCATCCACTGGATCGAGTACCAGGGATTGAACGAGGTCACGCGCGTCGCATCAGTGCCGCCGCCGACCGGCACGCCGAGATCGAGGATCGCGCGGAAGTTCGGCGTCTTCTTCAAGGCCTCGGCGCCGTAATTGGCGACGAAATCCTCGGCCTGGAACTGGATGCGGTTTTGCAGCGCGATGCCGCCGCCAAGCTCGGCGATCCGCTCCAGATTGCGCTGGCTGAAGGTCTCGACATGGTCGACGAACCAGCCATCGACGAGGCCCGCGCCACGCGCCACGTCCTCGTAGACCGGCAACAGGCGGTCGCCGGTCTCGTCATACGTCACATGCTGGCGGAACGGCCAACCGCCCTCGCCCAGCACGGTCATGACCTGGCGCTGATAGTCCTCCGCCCCGTCGTCGATATCGGGCCGGGCATCGGCGAAGATCTCGAAGTCGTAGGAGGCCCAGGCGAGGTTTTCACCCGCGCCGACGAATTTCAGCATGTCATCGCCCGCGCCGGCGCGCGTCTCGGCGGTCCACTTCCTGTAGTCGTCGAGCTCTTGGCCCTTGTGCTGTGGGAACGAGTGATAACCAATCCGCACGGTTTGCAGACCCTCGCCCTTCATCCAGCGGATGACGCGGTAGGGATCGGCATTCGGGAACTCCATGCCCCCGCCGCCGGCGTCCGAGACCGAGGTGATGCCGAGCCCGTTCAGGACGTCGAAATACTGCTGCGACGAGTTGATCTGGTCGCGGATCGAGAGCTTGGGCGCGGCCGCAAGGGTCTTGTACATCACCAGCCCCGAGGGTGTGGCGAGCACGCGGCCCGTGGCATTGCCACCGGCATCCTTCTCGATGATCCCGCCAGGAAAGGTCGGGTGGCCCGGCTGGTCATAGCCAAAGTACTCGACCGCCTTGGTGTTGAGCAGCGTCAGCTTGTAGAGATGATGGATCAACACCGGGTGGTTCGGCGCCACGGCGTCGAGCTCAGCGACCGTCGGCAAGCGCTTTTCCTTGAACTGGAATTCGCTGAAGCCGCCGGCCACCCGGATGAATTGGCCATCGGGCGTGCGATCAGCCTGCGCGCGGAGGAGGCCCAACGCCTCTTCCAGGCTGTCGACCCCGTCCCAGCGGACCTCCAGATTATAGTTCACCGCGCCGCGGATGGCGTGGGTATGGCTGTCGATCAGGCCCGGGATCACCCGCTGTCCGCGGGCATCGATCACCTGGGTGAAGAAGCCGATGAAATTGCGGATCTCGGCGTCACTGCCGACGGCGATGAAGCGCCCACCCCGCGCAGCCAGCGCCGTCGCCTCGGGCCTCGCCGGATCCATCGTCGTGATCCGCCCGTTGAGCAGGACGATATCGGCCGCTTCGGCGGCCCCGGTTTGCGCCCAAGCGGCCTGCCCCGCCATGGGAGCGGTCAGGAGCGCGGTGGAACCGGCAAGCACCTGCCGGCGATCGAACTTGGCGGTCATCTCAGGAACTCCATCTGCGGGGGCGCGTCGGCGCGCGTGATCCAGCCGTCGGCCGCATCCCCCACCGCACTCAGCAGTGGTGCGCGGCCTCTCATCGACACTGCCTCAAAGAGCGATCGCCCCGGCGTGACACGCCGCCGGGGCAGAGGGCGGCGTTACTCGGCCGCGATCTGACTGGCGGCCGGCACCGGCTCTAGCAGCGGGCCGTGGGCCACGCGTTCAGGCGCCTTGTGGACCATAGTGTAGCAGTAATCGACGCCCATCCCGTAGGCGCCGGAATGCTCGCGCACGATGTCCATGCAGCCGTCATAGGTGTCGCGCCGGGCCCAGTCGCGCTGCCACTCCAACAGCACCTGCTGCCAGGTCACGGGCACCACCCCTGCCTGCACCATGCGATCCATTGCAAAGTTGTGGGCATCGAGCGACGTGCCGCCGGAGGCATCGGCGACCATGTAGATCTCGTAGCCGCCCTCCAGCATGGCGCTGAGCGCGAAGGTGGTGTTGCAGACCTCGGTCCAGAGGCCGGAGACGATGACCTTCTTGCGGCCGTTATCGGCGAGGGTATCGCGCACCTTCTGGTCGTCCCACGAGTTCATCGAGGTCCGCTCGAGGATGGGGTGTTCGGGAAACACGCCCAGCAACTCGGGATAGGTATGGCCCGAGAAGCTGTCGGTCTCGACCGTCGTGATGATCGTCGGGATCTCGTACAGCTTCGCCGCCTTGGCGAGGCCCACGACGTTGTTCTTGAGGCTCTGGCGGTCGATGGACTGCACGCCGAAGGCCATCTGAGGCTGCTGATCGATGAAGATCAGCTGGCTGTTCTGCGGGGTAAGCACCTGAAGTTTCTCGGACATTGGTCAGCCTCCAGTATATGGCGGAGGAGGCGCTGCGGCGGCCTCCACAAGACCCGGCAGCCCATCGGCCGCCCAGTGAGCGCTGAGGTAAGCGACCGCCGACGGGCGTTATTTCGAAATCCGCCTCGGAGTTTTCCAAATTCTTGACGCGCACCGTTCCGCCAGCGCTCGCCGGCGGCCGACGCACGGCAAAGATCGCCTGCGTTGCGATTGAAAATCCATCCGCCGCTCCATCTGTTTCGTCACGGGACAAGAGCTGGCTGGGTCAGGTCGTGATGGTCTGCGCATATGATGGCCGAGAGAGCGCGATCGCGCTCGGTGCGGGTGACAAATTTACCGTCACCGACCACGTGCTGGATCGTGAGGCCATCTTTACCCAATGTCCGGGCCACACGGTCTGGGGCTATCTGACACCGGTGGTTGGCGAGGCGACGATCGGTGGGCATCGCCACCCGCGCCGGGTGTATCATCAGGGTGACTTCCGGCTGACCGGACCCGGCGTCGATATCCGCCGTGCCACCGATGTTCCAAGCGTGATCCGCGCTGTTTCCATCGCGCAACCAACCCTGATCAACACGCTGGGTGTGGACGGCAACGTGCTGAAAAAGGGTTTCGCCCGGCTGCAGCGCTACACCTTCCGCTCAGAACTGGTGGAGAGCGTCATCGACCGCCTCCATGCCGCTGCGACCGAGAAGACCCAAGTCGGCACGCTCTACCTCGATACCTTGCTCAACGCGGCGGTGTTGGAGATGTGGCGGATTGCCGGCGGCAGCTTGCCTGAAAGCGCCGCCTCAGGCCGCCTGTCCTCGGCGCTGCTCCGCAGGATCGACCGCCATATCGACGACACCGCGGGGGCCAAGATCGAGAACGCCTCGCTGGCGGCGCTGGCCGGCATGCCGGCGGCGCTGTTTCAAAAGGTGTTCAAAGAGAACACCGGGCAAACGCCGTATCAGTACGTGCTCGCCCGGCGCCTGGCGAACGCCAAATGCCTCGTCGAGACCTCGACCCTGTCGCTGGCAGAGATCGCCTATCGCCATGGTTTCTCGTCGCAGAGCCACATGACCGATGCGTTCCGCGCCAAGCTTGGCGTGACGCCGGGCAGCATTCGACGCGCACTCGCCTAAGCGGGCCGCCAGAGGGGGCGCGCTCAGTCTCGAGACATATCGAACAGCAGGAAAGCGGCATCGCCCGAGCCAGCGTTCTCGATCTGCGCGATTTCAAGCTCGACCAGTCCGATACCATCGCCCGCGCTGAGCCGTTCGCCCGCAAGGCTTAGCTCTCCCGACAGAACATGCACCCAAGCCTCGCGTTCCGGGCCCAGAGGATGCGCATTCCGGTCACCTGGTCGGAGCATCCCGCGATAAAGCGCGACATCGCGCTGGACGCTGACCGATCCCTGGCGCCCGTCATGCGAGGCGAGCAGTCGCAATCCGCCCGACATCGGGAAGGTGGCGCTCGCATAACCGGGCGCGCCGCCCGTCGTCTCGGGCAGTACCCAGATCTGGATGAAATGCAGCGGGGCACTCTCGGCATTGGAGAAGGCGCATTCCATCCCGCTCCCCGCGCTGATGCGCTGTACGCTGCCCGGCCCAAGGACGATATCGTTGCCGAGATTGTCGCGGTGCCTGAGCGATCCCGCGCAAACATAGGTGATCGTCTCGATATCCGTTCGCCACGCCGCGGCGAAAGCGGCATCGGGCGCGACGCGATGCTCGTTCAGCGCCCTGAGAGCGCCAAAACCCATGTGGCGCGGGTTGTAATAGTCGCCATAGGAGAAGGAATAGCGGGTCTCGACCCAGTCGAGGGACATCAGACCCCGCTCTGCCGCCCGCCTGATCACGATGGTCATGCCGCCCTCCAGCCAGGCAGTCGTCCTGGGCACGGAGATGCAATCGTTTCAGTGACGAGACAATCTATGGATTTATCTACAGATTGTCCTGAAAATCGAGCATATGAGTCATGGATCGTTTCAACGAACTGCGCGCCTTCAATGCGGTGATCGACGCCGGCGGCTTTTCGGCCGCGGCGCGGCAGACGGGGCAATCACGCTCTGCCGTCAATCGCCTCGTCATCGCGTTGGAAGAGCGGCTCGGCACGCAGCTGCTTCACCGCACCACACGCACGGTCGCGGCCAACAGCACGGGCCGGGCGTTCTATGACAAGGCGCGGCAGATCCTCGACGATCTCGACGAGTTGGAGCGCTCGGTCGCGGCCGCGCGGTCAGAGCCAAGCGGGCTGCTGCGCGTCAGCGTGCCCTTCTCCCTCGGTGATCTCGATTTCGCGGCACTGGTCACGGCCTTCATGCAGCGCCACCCCTCGGTCGGGGTGGAGATCGCGGTGGAGGGGAGACTGGTCGATCCGGTGGCCGAGGGGTTCGACGTCGTCATCCGCATCGCCGAGCCCGATGAGCAGACGACGCTGGTCGACCATCGCATTCTGACGCTCGATTACCTGCTTTGTGCGGCACCCAGCTATCTGGCGGTCCATGGTGTGCCGCCTGGACCAGAGGCGCTGCGCGAGCATGCCACCCTGTTCCATCGCCACGGCGCAGGCCCCGCCGCTTGGCTGCTGAAGGGCGTCGGTGAGACTCGGTCGGTGCCGCTGCAACCGGTGATGACCGCGAATAGCCTCGAGCCGCTGCTGACCGCGGC
This sequence comes from Pseudomonadota bacterium, assembly GCA_039027855.1. Classification (GTDB taxonomy): domain Bacteria; phylum Pseudomonadota; class Alphaproteobacteria; order Rhodobacterales; family Rhodobacteraceae; genus Thermohalobaculum. Next base: position 25,477 of record JBCCJI010000030.1, read on the forward strand.
GCGCGCCGGTGTCGGCATCGCGATGATGCCCGCCTACACGGTGCGCAGCTGCCTCGCGGCCGGGAGGCTCTGTGACATCCTGCCCGCGTGGCGACCGCCGACACGCATGATGCAGGTCATCTATCCGCCCGCGCGCCATCTCTCGGCCAAGGTGCGCGTCTTCACCGATTTCGTAACCCACTGGTGCACCGGCGACTGATCGCCGGGATGCCGGCACGCACTGCCAAATCGCACGAACGACCACAGACGGCGCGCAACGTCGCGGGGCTCTCGCACAGCCTTTTCACCCAGCGCCGGGGTTGTGGCGACATAGACCTGGAGCCCCCGGGGTTGCTTGACGAGCCACGTGCGCATCCGGGAGACGATCGGCAGTGCCCCCGCCAGCTTGATCTCCGAACACTGTCATGTCCGACGTGACATGGGCTTCCTTCCACGAGCTGATCGTGATGCACGACGACACCGCGATCACGTCAGCACGCCCCTACCGGCTCCGCGTCGAGCCATCGACGGCGCCGCCGGCCCGAGGCGCCCACGCCCTCGCCCATGCCCGCGCCCACGCCCACGCCCTGCCTGGAGCTGGGCTGGTCGGTTGCCGCCGACGACCAACGCCGCCCGGGCGTCGCCAGTCCCCCCTGCTGGATCCGGGGATGAGCATCAGACCAACGCGCCGGTCGCAGCTTCAGCTGCAGAATCAAGGGGGCCAAGGATGCCTAATGAAGCGGTCAGTGGACCGGAGGTTTTGGCACCCTCGGATCAGGCGAAAGCAAGCATCCGCGCCAGGCGCTCAGCGTCCGCGACCCGCGCCAGAGTTCGAGGCGAATGCAGCCGAGAGTGCCTTTTCCGCACGCCGTCTCATCAGTTGACCCTGCTCCTCGGTCTCCAGCCGCGCGAACTGCGCGCGCCAGTAGGCGAGCAGCGGCACGAAGCAGGGAGCGCTCAACGACGGGCACATCTTTCTCAGGATATGCGGCTCACTGTCGCCCACGAAGTCCGCATGCTCCATGATGACGTCGATATCGACCTCTTCCAAGCTGACAGTCGTCAGCTCCAGCGGGGTTGGCTCCTCCGCGGGGCCCGCCGGCTCTCCATCAGACTGAGGATCGGCGAAGACCGTCGCCCTGCCCCCGGGCTGAGCCACATATATGCCCGCCAGATCCTGAAGAATGAACGGGCGCCGCCCCCGAACCGAGATGGTCTGGAACAGGTCTCTAAACTCATCGATCACACATTGCAGCGCAAGCTCCTGCGGCACAGGGTAGTCGGCGACGACCTCCATCTCCTGCGACACACGCTTCGCACGTCGCGTCATTGTGTCGCGAAGAAACGAGTATGAAAGCGCCACAGGCGGCCCATCGGCGCCTGTTAACAGCGTATCCAGCTCACTCCGCAGAGTCTCCGCCTTCCAAAGCTTTGGAACGGGCAAGAACTCATCGTTGGCCACAAATGCCGCAGTCTGCGAGACACGCCTGTCGGCGAAAATCGACAGACCTTTAACCTTAGATTTGACCACCTCGCGAATGAAGCTCTCATCATCGCCACCCCTGACGATCAAGATATGTGGCGATATTGCGGCCCTTATAAGACTAGAGAGACCAAATTTTGGTCTTTCGTCCATATCTTGGGAGTTTTGTTGCATTTCCGATTTGTTCATTGCTGCATCTTCTTGGACATTATAATAGAAATTCGGGGTCTACAATGGGGGATATCTTGATCGTATACGCGCACCGAGTGCAGCAGCTCCTCAAGCAGGGAGTGGTCGAGCTCGGCATGACACTCGAACTCACCGATGAGGCGTCGCGGATCTCGCTCAAGCAGAATGAGCAGGTCTTCCGACAGGCTGCCGCATCACTCGGCATCAACTGCGAATGCGTGGAAGAAGGCGGGCGCGCCCGCCTAGTCTTCCACCCGAAGTAACCGGTCGGTCGGACCATGCCCAAGAAACAGTCACGTTCCGATCTTCGCGCGGCCGGTCTTTCGCTGACAAAGACGCGACGACTGGCCTCCCTTGAGAAGCGGGGTAAAGGCGGGCTGTTGGCGGGCCTGGCCGGGGTGGCATTGATTGGCGGTGGCGTGGGCGCAGTGCTGCTCCCGCAATCGCCCCATGAACCCATCGCTGGTGTCGAGACAGCCGCTGCAGTGCCGTCGCCGGTCGAGCGGCAGGCCGAACAGGCGATACCGGACCGCCCGGATGCTGCCGGGGTTGGCGCGGCAGGCGTCGCGCAACCTGCCACGCCGACTGCCGGCGATACGCAGGAGGCGACGACAGAAACCGCCGCAGCGACGACACCGGCACCTGCGCGCGTCGCACCGACGGGGTTTGGCGCAACCCCGGGCCTGGCGGTGCTCCGGCAAGGGCCTGCTCCAACGCCCGGGCTTCTCGCCCCTCCGCCGCCGAGCCCAGGTGCCGCACCGTTCGGGTCGGAACCACCCTACGAAAGTGCAATGCCCGATGAACCGGCGAGCGAAACCCTGCGGCCATGCCCGGCTCAGGGTGAGGACTACGCCTTCTTCGTGGAGATGGTGGCACCGGTCCAGGCGGCGGCAAGCGAGACCGCCGAAGCCATCGACCAACTTCGATATCTGGTCGAATGTGGGGCCGACAACATCGAAGTCGTTGGCGTTGTGGATGTCGGCGACAACGAGTTGGCGCGTGGGATCCAGGCGCTTGAGGTGGGCAACGCGCTCATCACCAAAGCCGCGGGCGAGGGCCTGGAGACCTCAGGGATCGCCGCGGTGACATCGGGCCTGACGCCGGATCGCGAAGGCCAGCGTGGCGTGCTTATACGGATGACAGGGGAGCAGTAGACGATGAATGATGTGTTAGGAGCGTTGACGAGTGGCGTGACACTGCCCGCGATGGTGCTGCTCTGCGCTGTCTTCGGGGCCTGCCTTTTGGGGTTTGCCGTGGGGTCGCGAAAGAGCGCGCGACGCGTCCGAGCCCTCACCAGCGAGTTGACGCGCGAGACCCGGCGCATTCGACGCCAGCGCGATGACCTGGAGACGGCGGTGAAGATGCAGCGTGAGGAGCTTGAGAAGGGCAGACGTCGTCAGACGTCGCGCGCCGCCTGAAGCGATGACTTAAGCAATGCAGGAGGCGGCCGCTTCGCGCGGCCGCCTTTTTTGTCAGTTGGTCTCGGCTGAGAAATCCTGAAGCAGATCCAACAGGCTGTGGACGTTCACAGTCTCCGGGTTCACTTCGTTGGTCGCGAAGTAGCGCAGGAAGATATCCTTCGCCTGCTCGTCATTCGCCTCGTGCAGGCCCATCGCCCAGGTCGGGAACAGGCGCTCGCGCGCTTCGGAACAGTCGATGAGGATAATGTTGAAGTGGCGCGGATCCGCAGCGATGCGGTGGTAGATGGCGCTCACTTCCGCGCGCCCGCCCTCAAGCACCTGCAGGAACTGCCGCCCGTTATAGTGGAGGATCCCAGAGATATTCGCGGCTGAGTTGTTACGATGACACGCCTTCATCAAAGAACGCATATCAAGCGAGACGGACGGATTGCGCTCGCTGTAGTACACCAAACGTGACAGGTTCATCCTGGCTCTCCATGATCAAGATCTGACGAACCTTTGATGCGTGAAACTTTGGTATTATTATGGAGTTTCATGGGCAAAGCGCGGTGATCGGGCGATAGACCGCGGGGCTTCGGGTTCGCTGCAATCGCCCGCTGGCGTAATGCGAGGATGGCATTCGTTTCGGCCGGCCGCTCGTTACGGCGAGCCTGTCGCGTAGGCCGCTGGCGTCTCGTAGCGCTGCAGGCACGGATCGGGCGACGCTTGTAGTGCGGACCGTTCATCTCGAAGATGTCCGCGTCATGGGATGAGCCATTGGGGCGCCCTGGGTTCATGGTCAATGGCCAACGCGGATGAGCTAAGCCCGGACGGCGCTCGCCACAGAGGGTGCCGGTCCAGTCAACGAGGGGCAGGTTCGACGGGATGATGGTGGTGCCGCCGTGGGAGCGTGGGCTGATCGGCTTAAAGAGAAGCTCGGCGCCTCAGGTCGAAGGCGGTATGAAGCAAAGTCCGTCGATCATCAGTGTCGAAACGCTGGCGACCCGGCCGAGGCAAACGGCCAGGTCCACGCAACGCGCAGCGACGCCTCGACCGTTCTTACCTCATCTCTGAAGCCCTACGCCCAATGGCGGTGTCAGAAGTGGACCGAGCGGCTTTCGGCAGGGACTGCGGTCGGCGGCGAGAACTTGGTCAGGTCGATACCGTCGACCGCGGTCTTGTATTCGTCGACCGTCGGCGTCCGGCCAAGGATCGCGGACAGCACCACAACCGGCGTGGAGGCAAGCAACGACTCGCCGGTCTTCTCCTGGGTATCCTCCACCACCCGTCCCTTGAAAAGGCGGGTCGAGGTTGCCAGCACGGTGTCGCCCTTGGCGGCCTTTTCCTGGTTGCCCATGCAGAGATTGCAGCCAGGACGTTCGAGATAGAGAATGTTCTCGTACTCGGTCCGCGCCGTGGTCTTGGGCGCCATGTCGTCGAACTCGAAACCGGAGTACTTCTGCAGCACCTCCCAGTCGCCCTCCTGCTTGAGCTCCTCGATGATGTTATAGGTCGGCGCGGCCACCACCAGCGGCGCGTTAAACGTCACCTCACCGGCAGATTTCTCAATGTTCCTGAGCATCTGTGCGACGATCTTCACATCGCCCTTGTGCACCATGCAGGAGCCGACAAAGCCGAGATCGACCCGCTTGCGCGCCCCGTAGAACGAGATCGGGCGGATCGTGTCATGGGTATAGCGTTTGGAGACGTCGGGGTTCTCGACATCCGGATCGGCGATCATCGGCTCGTCGATCGCATCGAGATCCACCACGACCTCGGCCACGTATTTCGCGTTGGCATCGGGCTTCAGCGCGGGCTTCTCGCCCGACTTGATCTCGGCGATGCGGCGGTTGGCAATGTCGATCAGACCGCGCAGCATCTGCGCTTCGTTCTCCATCCCCTTGTCGATCATGATCTGGATGCGCGCAGCCGCGATCTCCAGCGATTTGATCAGCGTTTCGTCCTCGCTGATGCAGATCGAGGCCTTGGCCTTCATCTCTGCCGTCCAGTCGGTGAAGGTGAAGGCCTGGTCGGCCAGCAGGGTGCCGATATGCACCTCGATCACCCGGCCCTGGAAGATATTGTCGCCGAACTTCTGCAGCATCTGCGCCTGGGTGGCGTGGACGACATCGCGGAAGTCCATGTGATCGGCCATCTGGCCCCTGAAGGTCACCTTGACCGATTCCGGGATCGGCATCGTCGCCTCGCCCGTGGCCAGCGCCAGCGCCACGGTGCCCGAATCCGCGCCGAAGGCCACGCCCTTGGACATGCGGGTATGGCTGTCACCGCCGATGATGATCGCCCAGTCGTCCACCGTGATGTCGTTCAGCACCTTGTGGATCACGTCGGTCATCGAGTGGTAGACGCCCTTGGGATCGCGCGCCGTGACCAGCCCGAACTTCTGCATGAAGGCCATCAGCTTCGGCGTGTTTGCCTGCGCCTTCAGATCCCAGACCGAGGCGGTGTGGCAGCCCGACTGGTATGCGCCATCGACGCTCGGCGAGAGCACGGTCGCCGCCATCGCCTCCAGCTCCTGGCTGGTCATCAGGCCCGTCGTGTCCTGCGAGCCCACGATGTTCACCTTGACCCGCACGTCCGACCCCGCATGCAACACCTTGCCCGGCGTCGTACCGCGCGCATTGGCGTTGAAGATCTTCTCGACCGCGGTCAGGCCCTGCCCCTCGTGGCTGATCTCCTTGGAGGGCGCAAAAGCGGACTTCAGCGGCACGCCCAGCGTCTCGCATGCGAAGGTCTGGAGCTTCTTGCCGAAGACGATGGCGTAAGAGCCGCCGGCCTTCATGAACTCCACCTTTTGCGGTGTGAAGGAGGGGGTCAGATCGACCAGCTCTTCGCCGTCCTCACTCAGCAGACGTTTGCCCTTGGTGTCGATCTTCAGCACCGTGCCGGTGGCGACCGAGTAGCGCTGTTCCAGGATCGCGTTGCCGGCATTGTCGATGATCGGCTTGCCCTCGCCATCGAGCTTTTTGACCCAGTTCTTGAGGTCGACGCCGATACCGCCGGTCACGCCGACCGTGGTCAGGAAGATCGGCGAGATGCCGTTGGTGCCCGCGACCACCGGGGCGATGTTCACGAAGGGCACATAGGGGCTCGCCTGGCGGCCGGTCCAGAGCGCGACGTTATTGACGCCCGACATGCGCGAGGAGCCGACGCCCATCGTCCCCTTCTCGGCGATCAGCATCACCCGCTTGCCCGGATGCTGCAGCTTGAGATCCTCTATCTCCTTCTGCGCCCGCTCGGTGATCATGCATTTGCCGTGCAGCTCACGGTCCGAGCGGGAATGCGCCTGGTTGCCGGGCGACAGCAGGTCGGTCGAGATGTCCCCCTCGGCCGCGATATAGGTGACGACCTCGATTTCGGGATCGACCTCCGGCAGCTTGGTGAAGAACTCGGCTTCCGAGTAGCTTTCGAGGATGTCGCGCGCGACGGCACTGCCGGCCTCGAAGGCCTCTTTCAGGCGTTCGGTATCGGCCTCGTACAGGAAGACCTGCGTCTTCAACACCTCGGCCGCCCGATGCGCGATATCGGCATCATCGCCGAGCGCCAGATCGAGCAGGACGCGAACCGAGGGCCCGCCCTTCATGTGCGAGAGCATCTCGAAGGCGAATTCCTGCGAGATCTCCGCCACGCTTGCCTGACCGAGGATGATCTCCTTCAGAAACTGCGCCTTCACGCCGGCCGCGCTCGTCGTGCCGGGGATGGTGTTGTAGATGAAGTGCTGGAGCGACCCCGCCCGGTGCTCGTGACCCACATCCTTGATCTGCGCGATCACCTCTTCGAGCAACGCCCCGTCATCGATGGGCTTTGCATGCAGGCCCTGCAGGTCGCGGGTTTCGATTTCGTCGAGATATGCTGCATAAAGGCTCATGGCGAACTCGGCTTCTTGTCTTGCGGGGCGCCTCACTGGCGCTTGCGCGCCGTTCGGCCTCAGTTTGAGGCGCGGGCCCGCGCCTCGGCTGTCATTCCGTCTCTGGCAGTCCCCTGCCCGGCCATGCCGCGATCCAGGGCCTGGCCTGCCGCCCCACCAGCACGGGCGGCAGGTTCACCGGCACCATCAGAGGCATGTGGCCACCCTCCAGGACGTTGCGTTGACCTTGGACAACAGCGCATCCAGCCCGGTGCGCTTTATCGACGCCGAGGGGCGGATCATCCGCTCGGGCACTTGCGGCACCACGCCGGAGCCGGTTGGCAGCCGCTGTGAAAGGTCATCCAGCAGCCGCTCTTCGAGATGCGAGAGCTGTGGGCCTGGTGCAATGGCGCCGATGACGCCCTTGCTGATGTCGCGGAACACCGCGAACACGGCGGTTAGATGCGCATGCAGCGGGTCATGCAGCAATTGCCCAGCGATCTCCCGCTCATAATCGGCGCGGCTCGACCCGCTGCCAATCCAGTCGCGATAGATCGATACGACCAGCGCCTCGTCTTCCGTGAGATCTGAAAAGCCGAGCGGCGACATCGAGGAGCCCTACTGCCAATGGTACAGGTTGGGATGGCATCAGCGACCACAGGCTTTCATGTAGATCGGCCGCCTTCGCAGCCGCAAGAGGTCCTTTATGGCATAGGCCCGCGCGCATCGGCGGCACATCAATCAGCGCGAGCACAAGAGATACCGGCCCGCACGAAGATGACCGGAGCTCGAGCCCAACAAAGCGCAATCGCCGAAGACGAAGAAGCTTCAAGCGATCACGGCTCCCTCCCCTGCCGAAGGAGATAAAGACGCGTTCTTTGCGTTCCCGCACAGTCGCACGGCGGATGACAGAGCGATCACTCCACCGCAACCTCGCGATCACTCAGCTTCTGGTCAGGATCGAGCGACGGGATCGCCGAGAGCAAACGCCGTGTGTAGGCCTCGCGCGGATTGGCGAAGAGCTGGCGGGTCGGTGCCTGCTCTTTCAACACGCCGTGATACATCACCGCCACCTCGTCGCAGACATGGGCAACAACCGACAGGTCGTGGCTGATGAACAGGATGGTCAGGTCCAGATCGCGCTTCAGGCTCTTCAAGAGGTTCAGGATATCCGCCTGGATCGAGACGTCGAGCGCGGCCACCGCTTCATCGGCCACCACGAATTTGGGCCGGCAGACCAGCGCGCGGGCGATCGAGATGCGCTGACGCTGCCCGCCCGAGAAAGCATGCGGGAAACGGCGCAGATGCTCGAGGTTCAGCCGGCACATCGAGGCGATCTCGCGCACGCGTTCATCCGTCTCGGCACGGCTCTTGGTGAGCTTCATCAGCTCCAGCGGCTCGGCGATGATGTCGCGCACGGTCATGCGCGGCGAGAGCGCGGCATAGGGGTCCTGGAAGATCAGCTGCGCGCGGCTCCGATAGTCCTTAAGCTCGGCCTTGCCGAGGGTGGCGACGTCATAGGCCACCTCGCCGTCGTCATAGCGCACCGAGCCGCCGGTGATCGGCGCCGCCCGCAACAGCGCCCGGCCGAGTGTGGTTTTGCCCGATCCGCTTTCGCCGACCAAGCCGAAGAAACCACCCTTGGGGATCGACAGGCTTACCTGGTCCACCGCCTTTAGCACGTCGGGCTTGCCGATGATCCGGCGGCCCAGCGGAAAGTGTATCGAGAGATTGTCGACCTTGATGAGGGGCGCGCTCATGACGTAACGGCCTCGCCTTGCGCGGTCTGTTGCTGCACGTCCTCGGGAAACAGGGCCGCATAATGACCGGGCCCGATCTGGCTGAGCGGCGGGACCTCGCGCTCATAGCGCGATCCCGGGGCAAGCTCGGGGTTGCGGGTGTGAAAGACGCAGCCCGAGGGCCGCTCCAGCGGGCTCGGGATATCGCCCGGGATCGGGGTCAGCGGCGCATCGAGATCGTCGAGCTTCGGCAGCGCGTTGATGAGCCCGCGGGTATAGGCATGGGCCGGGCTGCGGATCACGTTGCGCACCGGCCCCGTCTCCATGATCCGGCCGAGATACATCACGGCGACCCGGTCGGCGGTCTGCGCGATCACGCCCAAATCATGGGTGATGAACAGGATCCCCATGCCGAATTCGTCGACCAGCCCCTTCATCAGCTCGATCACCTGCGCCTGGATCGTAACATCAAGCGCGGTGGTCGGCTCATCGGCGATCAATAGCGCCGGCTTGGTCGAGAGCGCCATGGCGATCATAGCGCGCTGACGCATGCCGCCCGACAGCTCGAAGGCGTATTGGTCGATGCGCTTGTCGGGCTCCTTGATCCCGACCCGGTCCAGCATCTCGATCGAAAGCTTGCGCGCCGCGCGCTTGCCCATGTCGGTATGGATTAGCAGCTGCTCCACCATCTGCGCGCCGATGGTGATCGCGGGGGCGAAACTCGCCATTGGTTCCTGGAAGATCATGCTGACCGCCCTGCCCCGCACCACAGAGAGTTCCGCGGGTGACGCGAGCGACAGCACGTCGATGGGGCCGCTGCCCGAGTGCAGCGTGATCTTCGAGCCGGGCTCGTACAGCACATTGCCGGCGTTCAGGTGCATCAGCGCCTTGGCCGTGACCGATTTGCCCGACCCGCTCTCGCCGACAAGGCCCAGCACCTCACCCTTGTTGAGCGAGAATGACACGTTCTCGACCACGGTGATCACGCCCTCATCGGTGCGAAAGCGGATCGTCAGGTTCTCGACCTCGACCAGCGCGGTCATTTCTTCTGATCCGCATAAGGGTCGGCCGCGTCGCGAAGGCCGTCGCCGACGAAGACGAAAGCCATCACCAGCACGATGAAGAAGATCACCGGGATGAAATACCACTGGTAGTTCAGCATCACATCGGCGCTGGTCGCCTTTTGCAGCATCACGCCGAGCGAGGAGACCGGGTCCTTCAGCCCCAGCCCGATGAACGACAGCGCCGTCTCGGACAGCACCATGTAAGGAAACGAGATCACCAGATCGACGATGATATACGAGGTGAAGGACGGCAGCAGATGCCGCCGGATCACATGGCCCGAGGAGGCGCCGCAAAGCTCGGCCGCCAGCACGTATTCCTGGTTCCGCTCTGTCAGCAGGTGGGTGCGCACGCGACGCGCCAACGTCGGCCAGCCGATGAAACCGAGGATGAGCGAGATGTAGAAGAACCGCGCCTCGGCCGAGGTTTCGGGCGGCATGAAGGCCGCGACCGCCATGAAAAGCGGGATCGCCGGCACCGTCCGCACCGCATCGGTGATCATCTGGATCACCCCGTCGATCCAGCCGCCGTAATAGCCGCTCACACCCCCGATGATCAGCGCCAGCACGAAGGCGATGAAGACTCCAATGGTGCCGACCTGCAGCGAGGTCCAGATCGCGTGCAGGGTGCGCGAGAAGATGTCCTGCCCGTCCTCATCGGTGCCGAAAAGGTGGATCTTCCCCTCCTGCACGCCGAACAGATGGATATTGCCCGGGATGACGCCGAACAGCTCGTAGCTGTCGCCGCGGGGGAACAGCGTCAGGTAGTTGCGCTTGTCCTCGTTGATCGTCGTCACCCAGCGGAAATTGGTGGCGATGGAGCGCTCGCGTTCGACCGCGTGGATGAACGGGCGCCAGGAGCAGCCGTTCTTGTCGCAGAACTGCGGGATCTGCGGCGCGCCGTTGGTGTAATCGACATTCCGCCCCGCGATGGTCGGGTCATAGGGCGAGAGGAACGGCGCGAAGATGCCCGAGACGACGAGCAGCAGCAGCACGACGGCTGCGACCATGGCCGCGCGCTGGCGTTTGAAGCGCGCCCAGATGAGCTGGCTTTGCGAGGCCGTGAAATAAGCTTCTTTCGCCCGCTGGTCGTCAGCGCGCTGGCTCGACGCCGACGGCGCGCTTGGGGCGGTCGGGACAGTCGGGGCAGGTGCGGGGATGGGGCCTTGGGTGAGCTCGGTCATTGGATGATGCTCTTGCGCACGCGGGGGTCGATCACCGCCAGCAACACGTCAGTCAGAAAGTTCAGCGTCACGATGGAGGCGGTGAGCAGGAAGATTATCGCCCCCGCCAGCTGTTGATCGTTCGAGCGGGCCAGCGCCTCGATCAGGAGCGCCCCGGCATCGGTCATCACCAGGATCAGGGCGACGATCGGCAGCTCGTTGAAGATGCGGTTCAGATCGAAGCCGAGCGAGTTGACGATCGGCCCCAGCGCATGGCGCGCGGGATAGCGCCAGAGCAGCCGGCCGCCATGCACGCCCCGCGCCTCGGCGGCGGTCACGTATAGCTTGCCGATCTCGTCCGACATGAGCGCCCGCACCGTCTGCAGCGCAAAGGCCGTCGCCGACCAGCCGAGGATGAAGACCGGCAGCCAGGCATGGCTGAGCAGGTCCAACAGCTTGGCGAGCGACCAGGGCGCATCGCGGTATTCGCTGGAGAACAAGCCCGTCAGCGTGTCGTTGAAGTACACCGTCGAGAACAGCATGATCATCAACGCCAGGAGAAAGTTCGGCATGGCCAGGCCAAAATAGCTGACGAACTTCAGCGAGTTGTTCAGCAGCGCATTGTTCGAGGCGGCGGCGATAATCCCGACCGGCACCGCGATCATATAGGCCAGCATCAGTGAGGCGAGGCAGATGCCCAGCGACAGCAGGAATTTGTCGCCGAGAAGCTGCGCGATATTCACCCGCAGGATGCAGCTATCACCATACTCGCCCTGGAAGGCATTGACGATCCAGGCGCCCCAACGCTCCAGAAACGGTCGGTCGAGGCCGAGGCGCTTGCGCTCGATCTCGATATCCTCAAGAGAGATGCCCGAGCCTTGGGTGTTCTTGAAGGCGAGATAGCGCTCGGCGCAATCGCCGGGCACCAGTTCCATCAGCGAGAAGACGACGAGCGACACGATGATCAGCGTGATCATCGCCATGACGGCCCGAACGGTCACAAAGCGGGCGAAATTGAACATCGGCGACTACTGATCCCTCGCCAGGGCCCTTGGTAGGCCTGTTGCTGGGTCGGGCGTCTCTCTCCCCGAGGCCCGGGGGCGCACGCGGCGCCCCCGGGCGGATCTCACGAGACCGGACAGGGCCCTACTCGTCCAGCCACCACTGCGTCGCCCGGTAGGGATAGGTACGGTAATACTCGTAGGACCATGTCTTGAACTCGGGCACGTTGTTCAGCCGGTTGTTCACATAGACAGGCTCTGGCGCCTGCACGGTGCCGATCATCGGCAGGTTGGAGACAAACCCCTCGACCAGCTTCGCACCGATCGCCGCCGCCTCGTCCGACCCCGGCGTCGCCGACTGGAAGGCGTCGATATCCGAGGCGAGCGTCTTCACCCATTCTGGGGGCTCGACGCCCTTCTCACCGCCCGAATCCAGCCACTCCGCCCACAGCATGCCGGTGCGGTGCTCGAAATAGGTGCCGAAGGGCGCGCGGAAGAAGGTGTTGAGACCCATATGGATGGCCACCGGCGCGCCATACTGCCAAAGCCCCACATCCAGCTTGTTGGAGGACTGGGCCGAGCGGTATTCGTCCGGCGTCACCTCCTTCACGACCGACTGGACGCCCACCTCTTCCCAGTACTGGCTGATCAGCTCGACTACGGTACCGGCGATACCCTGGGTCGAGAAGTTCATGGCCAGTGTCAGTTTCTCGCCGTTCGGCAGCTCACGGAACCCGTCACCATCGGTGTCGACGAGGCCGATCTCATCGAGCATCGCCTTGGCGGTGTCGGGATCGTAGCTCGCCGCAAAGCTCGCCCATTTCGGATCGACCCAGTCAGGGGTCGGGTTGAACGGCAGGATCTGACTGGGCGAGCCCTGCCCGAAATAGGCCGTCTCGTTCAGCTCATTGCGGTTGATCGCATGGGACATCGCGATGCGGAAATCGACGTTCTGGAAGACCGCGCGTTTGTCTTCGTCCTCATGCGTCAGGTTGAACGACACCGCCGGCATGGCCACGGTCGGCTTAAGCTGGATCTCGTAGCCGCCGTTTTCGCGGTTATCGAGCAAGAGCGGCGCCTGGTCGAGGCGGACGGATTGGGACTTGTAGTCGACCTCGCCGTTCACCAGCGTCAGGATCCGCACCTCGTTGTCGTTGATGTAGACTTCGTCCTGCACCGAGACATAGGGCAGCTGCTGGCCGGTAGGATCGACCTGGTGGAAGTAAGGGTTGGCGACGAGATGCCGGCCCTCGGTCGTGTCGCGGATGTAGATATGGCTCTCGAGCGTCGGCATCGTGTGCTTTTCCAGCCCGTCCACGATCTCGGGCCGCGACAGCATCGGGGTGGGCGTATCGGTCCAGTCCGAATTGCCGTAATAGGCCTTGATCGCGTCATAGCCGTTCTCGAAACCCAGCGCCTGGGCGGCGCTGTCGGCATCGTCGTTCAGATCCGGGTGGAATTGACCGAGAAAGTGCTTCGGCTGCCAGCCCTGCGCATAGGACGTTGCGAAATGGACCAGAAGCCCGGGCTTCGGCGCGGGCAGGTTGAAGATGACCGTGACATCATCCGGCGTCTCGACCGTCATCTGCTCGCCGCCCACCAGCACATAGTCGCGTGGCGTCTCGAAGATGTTCGTGTCCAGCATCAGGTTGTCATGCCAGAACTTCACGTCGGCGCTGGTGAAAGGCGCACCGTCAGACCATTTGTGCCCCTCGCGGAGCGTGAAGGTCAGCTGAGTGAAATCGTCGTTCCACGCCCATGACTTGGCGACATTGGGCACGATGGTCTGCAGGTCGTCGGAGTACCGGACGAAATTGACGTGGCGCACCGAGAGGAAGTCGGACGTACCAGCCTCAGTCGCGTTCGATAGCACGTCGAGCTGCCCGCCATACTGACCGATGCTGGCATAGGGCACGACGACCAGCGGCTCGGACGGCAGACGCTCAGCCAACGGCGGCAGATCGGGGTTGCCGGCGATCCGGGCATTCAGCTCGGCGATCTCGGGGTTGGTGCTGAACGCCATCGTGCAGCTCGCCGCCGCCTCGAACTCGGCCAGCTCGAACTGCTGTGGGTAGGCGCCGGGGGCAACGCCGCCCATGTCGCTGACGGTGATTGCAGGGCATGCGGCGAACGCGACGCCTGGCAGGAGGACGAGCGCCGTTCCTGCAAGAATACTCCGGGTCATGGTAAGTTCCTTTTTCGTCCCCGACCTGCCGCTAGGGCTATGGTTGTGATCGCGCAAAGGACCCGGCGGGGGTGGTGATCCCACGCCGCACGTCGCGAGGACGTTTCACGCTTAGATTGCATAGTGACCCTGCGCGACACTTCTGTGAAGCGATACTGCCGAGTGGTAAGGCAAAACGCGATTTTTGCCGCAGGAGGATGCAGCGACCCGGGGCCTCTGCACGTTTTGCAGCAGCCGAGGCGCGGGAATCAGTCCTTTGGCGTCCAGCCCGGCGGGCGGAACAGATATCCCCACACATCGCTTGCCCGCTTGGCCCCGGCGATATCGCGGACCAGTCCGGGCAGCTCGGAGAACCAGACCTTGAGCGGGTTGCGGCTGTCAAAGTCGCGCTTCAGGCCATAGCGCGGGGTCTCCTCCTCGACCTGGAAAGTGCCCCACAGGCGGTCCCAGACGATCAAGACGCCGCCGTAGTTCTTGTCGAGATACTTGTCGTCACAGCCGTGGTGCACCCGGTGATGCGAGGGCGTGTTGAGCACCCACTCAAGCGGGCCCAGGCGGCCGATCAGCTCGGTATGCAGCCAGGTCTGGTAGGCGAGGACGACGATCACGCCGAACAGGATCGCCTCAGGCGCAAAACCCATTAAAGCCATCGGGATATGCGCGATCAGCGACCAGACCCCTTCCAGCGGGCCGAAGCGGACGCCGGTCACGATGTTCATATCGCGCGAGGAATGGTGCACCGCATGCTGCGTCCAGAGGAGGCGTACCTCATGGGCGATCCGGTGCTCCCAGTAATAGGTGACATCGGCCAGCAGCACGACGAGCACCAGGCTCCACCATGTCACCGGGATCGACCAAGGCAGCGCGTAGGCGATGATCCAGTAGAGGCTGTAGGCACCGGTCAGGATCAGCGCCTCGACGGCGACATAGGGGATCTGCGTCGAGGCGCTGGCGAGCATCTCGCCCAGGGTCTTGGCCTTGAACTCGCCCTTGAAAAGCATCTCGGCGATCTCGATCAGCAGGATGGCCGCACCGATCAGGAAGAAGACGTCGTCGACCTGCGTCGTCAGGGTCTCAAGGGTCATCGGGTCTTTCCGCTGAGACCGCCGGTCAGCGTGCGCCAGGCAAGCTCGGCGGCCTGTTTCGGGGTGGCGTCGCCGGCGCGCACCAGCGACCAGGCGGCGTAGGTCAGGTTCTCATAGGCCTCGGCGATCCAGGCGGTGGGCACGTCCTCGGCAAACACGCCCTCCGCCTTCGCCGCGTCGATATCGGCGTGCAGGTCATCGAGGCTTTTGCGATAGGCCGCCGCGATCTCGGGATCGGTCTCCAACCCCTCATGCGCGAGGAACCACTGCCGGTTGGAGAGCGGCACGATGGCATGGAGCGAGAGGCGGAACCCCTCGGCATGGGTCTCGGCCCGCTCGGTGGCGGCCCCGACGGCCTGCTCAAGCTCATCGAGGGCGACGAGGGCCAGAGCGCGCATCAAGTCGGCCCGACCCGGGAAATGGCGATGCAGTGTCGCCCGGCCGACACCCGCCTTCTCTGCGACATCGCCAAGCGTGGCGGTCGGTCTCTCGGCAAAGACCAGGAAGGCGGCCTCGACAATGGCGTCTCGCGTATCGGGTCGTATCTGCGTCATGAGACAGTTATGTCTCATTTGAGAGACGAGTTTCAAGAGCGCACGAGGATCAAGGTTGCGAGAAGGGTGCTATCGACACCGGCGCAAGCGCGTTAAGCCGTGGGCGACGAAGCGATCGCGAGACCGGCCATGCCGTCCACAGCGCTGAGCGGTGTCTTCCGGTCGCTGCGCCAGTACCACGGCGACCCTGCGCGTGCGGCGCGGATGCGCGCGCTCTACGCCCAGTTCATCGGCCCGGGCGACCTCGCCTTCGACATCGGCGCCCATGTCGGAGACCGAACCAGTGTCTTCAGGGCGCTCGGTGCACGTGTCGTCACGCTGGAGCCGCAGCCTCTGCTCATGCGGGCGCTCAGGCTGATCCATGGGCGCGACGCAGGCGTCATGCTGACAGAGGCGGCCTGCGCGGCGACCGAGGGCAAGATCCAGCTCCGGATCAACGATGCGAACCCCACGGTGTCCACCGCTTCCGGCGCCTTTATCACGGCGGCCGACGGCGCGGCCGGCTGGGAGGGTCAGTGCTGGCGCGACAGTATCACCGTGCCCTGCACCACACTCGACGCACTGCTGGCAGCCCATGGGGAACCGGGTTTCGTCAAGATCGATGTGGAAGGGTTCGAGGCCGATGTTCTCGCCGGGCTATCGCGCCCCCTGCCGGCCTTGTCCTTTGAATTCACCACGATCCAGCGCGAGGTGGCCCTCCGTTGCCTCGAGCGGCTGGCGCTGCTTGGCGACTATCGCTTCGCCCTGTCGCTCGGCGAGAGCCACGTCTTCACGCGCGACACGCCGATCGGCGCATCGGACATGGCAGCGCTCGTGACCGCGCTCCCCCACGAGGCCAATTCCGGCGACATCTACGCTCTGCTGCAGCGCTAGCGCGGCGGCCCGTCTGACTGAATCGCGCGGGGCTTCCATCTGAGGTGGTTTCTGATTCAAGCTAGCGGCCGGGCAGGAGGCCGGCCGCCATGTTAAAAGCCTTGTCGCTCGATCTTTGCACCCGTGTTGTCGCTGCTGTGGCCGAGGGCGCGAGCCACCGTGAGGTACCCGCGCGCTTCGGCGTCAGCGCGGCCAGCGTGAGCCGGTGGCGAGCGCTTGTCCGCGAGCGGGGCGACGCCCGGCCCGGCCCGCTTGGCGGCGATCGGCGTTCGGGAAGGGTCGAGGCGCAGGCCAAGTTGATCCTGCGGGTTCTGGACGAGACGCCCGACGCCATCATCGAGGAACTGCGGGCCAAGCTGTCCAGCCACGGCCAGAACTTCGGTTACGGCACGCTGCGGCGGTTCGTAAGCGATGCGCGGACCCCACGTTGCTGGTGAGCGCTTCGTGAGGTTCAAACGATCTCTGTGGAGAGGGATCGTGAGATGAAACATCTCGAACAAAGCGACCAACATTTGTTAGCCGAAGTGAGATCCGTTGCCGAGC